>JAACQG010000005.1:42454-68786 GCA_009995045.1 Alphaproteobacteria bacterium | reverse complement strand
CCACCTATATGCCGCTTCACATCAATCACGCGAGCGAAATCACTGATGAGGTACGCGCCACGATTAAATCCCTGCAAGCCACAGGCATAATAATGCTCTCACAATCAGTCCTCCTAAAAGGGGTCAACGACAACATCGAAGCATTAGAAAACCTCTACCGCAGCCTCGTTGCATTGGGCGTGAAACCATATTATCTCCACCACCCCGATTTTGCCCCCGGAACAAGCCACTTCCGCCTTACCATCAAAGAGGGACAGGACATCGTCAAACAACTCCTCGGCAGGCTTTCGGGCCTATGCCAACCCACATATATGCTCGACATACCAAATGGCCACGGAAAAATACCTTTAACACCTTGTTATATAAAAGAAATAGAAGAAAACACGTACACTGTTGAGAATTTCAAGGGCAAGTCATATACCTACCCACCCACCCAAGGACACCAATCATGACAGAAGTAAGATTTTATCACATGGAACGCTCCACCCTCGAAAGCGCCCTTCCCGCCCTGCTCAACAAGGCAGTAATGCAAGGAAACGTCATCGTCCAATCGAGCACCCCGCAAAACGTAGAAGCACTGAACACACATCTATGGGCCTACAACCCCGATAGCTTCCTCCCCCACGGCAGTGAGAAAGATGGCAACCCCGAACAACAACCCATTTGGTTAACCGATAGACAAGAAAATCCAAACAATGCCAACATCCTCACCCTCACCCATGGCGCAACGAATGAGAACATCAAAGACTACAAACTCTGTTGTGAAATGTTGGACGGCAACGACCAAAACGCCGTAGCCGCAGCCCGCCAAAAATGGACATCATATAAGGATCAAGGATTTGATATCACCTATTGGCAGCAAGGCCAAAATGGATGGGAGAAAAAAGCAGGCTAGATCAGAGGCGAATTGCCAAGACAAATTATCGCGTCTAATTAATGCCCGCCGCCATGCTCTGCTTTATCTGCCGCTGCATCAATTGCATTTTCCGCTGCGTCTTCTTCAGGCGGCGCTAGCAATGCCACTTCTTCCGCGATAGCTGCCGCACTTGGCAAAGGCTTAGGTGAAGAGGACAAGCTACGCAGCCATGCAATCATCGCCGCACGGTCTTCTGGGTCTTTAATCCCGTTATAATTCATCTTCGTACCAGGAACATATTTCTTAGGCTTCCAAAAGAATTGGTTGAGATCAAGAGCTGTCCATTGACCACCGAAATTGGCCAGCGCTGATGAATATTCGAAATTACCAAGATGTGCTTTAGGCACGCCATAAACATTCCATAGATTAGGCCCAACCTTATTCGGGCCACCGTTATCAAATGAATGACATGCCGCACATGCTTTCGATAATTTCTCGCCGCGCGCAATGTCTGCGCTCGCAATAAGATGCAAAATCGGCTCAGCTTTTTTCTCAACTTTCGGCCCGCCAGTATCAACCGCGCCGCCATCAATGCTCACCGCATCTTCTTTGAGATCTTTAGGGTGCACAAGTACATCCGCGATAAACCCCGTTAACATCGCGGTCAAACCCGCGACCAAAATAGCTGCAAAAACTTTGTTGAATTCAAAACTGGACATGATTTTCTTTAACCTGTTGGTTTATTGTATTTTAATAAATATATCAGCCTATAAGCATTTGTCGACAATCAATATACTGATGCTTATACTCATTCAAATGAAAAATAACTTTTAACACCGCAAAGTCTATATAAAAATGAGTCAAAATCCCAAAAGAATAGCCTTCCAAGGCACATATGGCGCCTATTCCGACCTCGCTTGCCGCACTGTTTTCCCCGATCTCGAAACAATCCCATGCAACTCCTTCAACGAAGCCTTCCAAGCCGTTCAGGATGATAAAGCCGACCTCGCCATGATTCCCGTGGACAATACAATCGCAGGACGCGTAGCCGATGTTCACACCCTCATGCCTGATGGCGAACTGTTTATCATTGGCGAACATTTTCAACCCATCCGTCACGCGCTATTGGGAGTAAAAGGCACAAGTAAAGAAATGCTCAGCCACGTCCACAGCCATATCCACGCGCTTCCCCAATGTCGTAAATTCATTGATAGCCTCAAACTAAAAGCGCATATCCACGCCGATACCGCCGGCGCCGCAGAAGAAGTCGCAAAACGCGGCGACATCGCTCATGGCGCGCTTGCCTCAACCCTCGCCGCTGAAATTTATGGCCTTGATATATTGGCCGAAGACGTACAGGACAAACAGCTAAACACAACACGCTTTCTCATCCTCTCACAAGAACCCGAAATTCCCGAAGAGCATGAGCCAAACGTCATCACCAGCCTCATCTTCGAAGTACGCAATATCCCCGCCGCCCTCTACAAAAGCCTCGGCGGCTTTGCCACAAACGGCTTTAACATCGTGAAATTGGAATCCTATATTGACGAAAATTTTAACGCTGCTCAATTTTATGTAGACATCGAAGGCCACCCGGAAAGTGCCGCATTTTGTCGCGCACTCGAAGAATTAGGGTTTTACGCAAAAGACGTAAAGTTTTTAGGCGCATACCCCGCCCATCCCTCACGCAAGGTTTACACAAACAACATCGGTGAAATTGATTAGATCATTTAACATCCGACAAAACTCATAGATTCTTAATATATCGCATGTTAAAGTCTTGTTCGAATGAGAAGAATTAAATCACTAAGGAATAAAAATGCCAACACATGCAGAATTATCAGTACGCCTCCTCAACGATGCCTCAGATTTCTTTATCGCGCTTGGAGAAAATAACGAACCGCTAAGAGCCCAAATGGAAGAAAATGCAACTGTCTTCACACAAATGGCATCTCTTTTGGAACAAGACCCACAAGGTGAGCTTAACGGATCTCCCTATTCTCAATTAGCCGGAAAATTACTGCAAGATGCATCCGGCTTTTTTCGTTCACTGGCCGAACAAAATGAACCATTGAAGGAACAGATGGAAGAAAACGCCAATGTTTATGAACAAATTGGCGGTCTTGTTATGAATGATCCTTTAGGAATTTTGGATTAAAACCCGCCAATAAACGGGACAAGAATTAAGCCTAAGCATACAAAACAGCTTAAACCCAAAAGCGCCATAACGCTTGATCGTCTTGATGCGCGGCGCTTATCTTGGAAAACCTTAAATGTCGCATCAACAACGCGGCTGTATTTTATATCAAAATACTTCTTCTTCACTTCAACTTTTTTGAAATCCCGTGTATCGAACAAGGCTTGCGCCTGTTGAACAGCATCATCAATAGATCCCGTAACCGCCCTCATCTCCCAATCCGTATAACCGCTCTCGATATCCTCGGGATAAAGATAAACATACACCGAATATTCGGTTTCAGGCATGCTTGCTGATGACAGCATATGACGGCTCATGGCGTTTATACCCCTTAAATGAAAATAGAGTCTCAGTGATATTAATCAGTGGATAATCAGTGAGTATATTTATAGCACCACAAAAGTTAATAGAATCTTAACAAACCAAAATATTTTCTTATACCGTGCGGATTCCTTGTATTTTCGGTAAAACGCGGGTATAATTTATAGTGATTAATTCTAATCATACGTAAATAAATCCACCCGGTTCAAAACCCAGAATTAGAGACTTAAGTAAACTTATGGCACGTACACGCACAATTCGTCGCGCACCCAGAAAAGCGACATCGAAAGCAAAAACAAAAAAAACACATACAATCCCCTTCGTGCCAGACTCACTCCAAGCCTTCGTCGCAAGACGCTGCGTTGACATTTTTGCTATGCTTTTAGGCGGCGCAGGTCTCTTCATCATATTGTCCTTAACAAGCTATAATCGACAAGACCCTTCATGGAATACCGCCGCAAACAACGCAAATGAACAAACCACATCCATAGCAAACTGGATGGGGCATAACGGCGCCATCACCGCCGACCTCCTCATCCAAACGCTCGGCGCCGCAGGATTTGCACTAGGCATTATTGCTTGTATTTGGGCTATGCGCATTTTCTCACGCCAAACAATCACAGCCTTCCCTTTACGTATAATCGCCCTACTAACAGGCATTATAATTTCCGGCATCGCCCTCGCACAAATCCCCTTTGACGGTTGGAATCCGCAACCATATTTAGGGGGAAGTTTTGGCACGCTCATCGTTCAAAAACTCGGCAATATCGGACAAAATATAGCACCAATATTCGGTCATAAAACCATCGCCACTCTCGCCGGATTAATCGCAATCCCCACATTGTTTTATGCGGCAGATACCCGCAAAATTGAATTGGCTATAATTGGACAATTTATTGGCTTCATTACTTTTTCTGCCCTTTCAATCCTCGCCACATCCTACCTCGCCCTGCGCAACTGGATCGGTCATTACAATGATGATAACTACACACCCAAAACCGTAACAATGTTTAAGGACGTCTTCCAAAACCCAATCAAAATGGACAAGGTAAGAAAGCCAAAAACTGCGCCAAAATTAGATCCGCAAATTGCAAGTGCCCAGCCGGTATCTTCTCCCGCGCAGACACAAGCCACAACAGAGCAAAACATACAAAGAACACCCGCCGCCGCCATCGCAATCGTAACCCCTGAACAGGGCAAAACCATGCAAAAAGCCGCGCGCGATACACAACAAAAATTCAGCCTCGCCGAAGGTGAAGAATGGGAATTCCCGCCCATCAATCTTTTGGAAGAAGCCCCGGAAAACGCAAATGTATCTCAACTCAACGAAGCCGCTTTAAGAAAAAATGCAGAACTTCTTCAAAACGTACTCGCCGATTTCAATATCGAAGGGGATATAACATCCATTCATCCCGGCCCCGTTGTGACGCTTTACGAACTCGAACCCGCCCCCGGCACAAAATCCTCTAAAGTTATCTCACTCGCCGATGATATCGCCCGCTCAATGTCGGCCATCTCTGTACGTGTTGCCGTCGTCCCCGGTCGTAACGTTATCGGTATCGAACTGCCCAATAAAAATCGTCAAATCGTATACATGCAAGAACTCATCGCTTCACAGATGTTTGAAAAAACAAAGGCGCACCTCCCGCTTATCCTCGGAAAAGATATCGGCGGCCAACCAATCCTCGCCGATCTCGCCAAAATGCCACACTTGCTTGTTGCAGGAACGACAGGCTCGGGTAAATCAGTCGCCGTTAATACAATGATCCTGTCCATCCTGTACGGCCTATCTCCTGAAAAATGTCGCTTCATCATGATTGATCCCAAAATGCTGGAACTCTCCGTCTATGATGGTATCCCACATCTTCTCTCGCCCGTAGTCACAGAACCCGGCAAAGCCGTTGTCGCCCTTAAATGGACAGTTCATGAAATGGAAGATCGTTACCGCGCCATGTCAAAACTCGGCGTACGTAATATCGAAGGATACAACCAACGCGTACGTGACGCCAAAAAGAATGGCGAAACCATCATTAATAAAGTCCAAACAGGCTTTGATCCGGATACTGGCGACGCCGTCTTTGAAGATCGCGAAATGTCTCTTGAGGAAATCCCATACATCGTCGTCGTTGTCGATGAATTTGCCGACCTCATGCTCGTCGCCGGAAAAGACGTTGAAAGCGCCATACAACGCCTCGCTCAAATGGCACGCGCCGCAGGGATTCACCTCATCATGGCAACACAACGCCCATCCGTTGATGTGATCACGGGTGTAATCAAAGCCAACTTCCCCACCCGCATCTCCTTCCAAGTCACGTCAAAAGTCGATTCCCGCACCATCCTCGGCGAAGGCGGCGCGGAACAGCTTCTTGGAATGGGGGACATGCTCTATATGGCGCCAGGCGGACGAATCACACGCGTACACGGCCCATTCGTGAGCGATTCCGACGTCGAAAAAGTTGTCGACGATCTCAAATCAAAAGCATCCCCCGCCTATATCGAAAACATCACCGATGAAAATTCAATCGAAGGATCAGAAGTCATGAACGCCATGTTTACAGGTGGCTCAAGTGAAGGCAATAAAGTGGATGAACTTTACGACGAAGCCGTCGCAATCGTAGCCCGTGAAGGTAAAGCCTCGACAAGCTTTATCCAACGCTGCCTACAAATCGGCTATAACCGCGCCGCACGCATCATTGAAGAGATGGAAAAACAAGGCGTCGTTACAAAAGCAAATGCCACAGGCAAGCGCGAAGTATTGGTCTCCGATTACAGCGACGCTTAAAACCCAAGCGCACGCGCATCATTTAAAAATAAACCAAAGGCTTTGCAAACACGCTCACGTATACTAAATGTATACAAGCACAACAAATGAGCATAACCGTGAAAAAAATAGCCTTCATCGCCCTAGCGGCTTTAACTTTATTCGTCTCCGCCCCGACACAGGCAGAGCCAGCAAAAGCCGATGTCCAAAAAATCGAAAAATACTTACAAAACCTAACAACAGCACGCGCGCGTTTTGTTCAAACAACACATGACGGAACGCAACTGGTCGGAACCTTCTATCTTCAGCGCCCCGGAAAACTCCGCTTCGAATATGATCCACCTATCGAAGATTTCGTCGTCGCAGACGGCCTCTTCATCTATTTCTATGACGCAGAATTAGGCGAACAAACAAACGCACCCATCGGACAAACGCTCGCTGATTTCTTCCTGCGCAAGGATTTAAAACTTGGGGAAGACGTAGAAGTCGCAGAAATCAAAAGAAACGGCGACTTCCTTCAAGCAAAATTAACCCAAATCGCCGACCCTGATGCGGGATCAATAACCCTTGGCTTTAAAGAAGAGCCCTTCGAACTTAACAAATGGCGCGTTGTCGACGCGCAAGGCTTAATCACCGAGATTGAATTATTCTATTTCAAAGAAGGTGTAAAACACGCATCAGATTTATTCGTCTATAAAGATCCCAAACCCTCCACAAAGAAATATAACGAATAAAACCAATGCATCAGGACGGCCCCCTCAATCACCTCATTAAAATGCTCGGCGGCTTGCCGGGTTTGGGCAATCGTTCCGCCCGCCGCATTGCGCTCCATTTACTCGGTCAACGCTCATCCCTCATGATCCCCCTCGCCGAAGCACTACAGCGCGCCGCAGACGAAATCAAAGCATGCACCACATGCGGCAATTTAGACGTACACAACCCATGTTCAGTATGCGTAGACACCAAACGCGACTCCTCAAAAATCTGCGTCGTCGCCCAAGTCAGCGACCTATGGGCCATCGAACGCACTAGCGCGTATCGCGGTGTATATCATGTATTGGGAGGGCTTTTATCCGCGCTCGACGGCATCGGCCCAAATGAATTAAATATCAGCCGCCTCATCACACGTACAGACACAGAAAAACCCAAAGAAATCATCCTCGCATTAAGCGCAACTGTAGACGGCCAATCAACCGCGCACTACATCACAGATCAGTTAGATAGTAAGCAAGTTGAAATCACGCATCTTGCGCACGGCGTCCCCGTCGGTGGAGAACTCGATTACCTCGACGATGGCACAATCACAACCGCGCTACGCTCAAGAAAATCCAATTAAAAATATATTTACTCAGCTTGTGCCGGCGTCAAAACATGCTTTTGACAAATCCGCCCAACTGGCAAGTCAATAAGCTTAACCGTAATTTCAACAGGGGTAGAACCGCTAGAGACAATATCCTTACACTGGCTCAGGCTTTCGGCAAAACGATTTGCCGCTTCAACAGGCTCATTTTCATAAGCAGGACGCTGCAACAACAAAGCATATTCATACTTCGCCGTTTGACCAATAATGTCACTCTGACGACGAAGACGCACAAGATACTGCGACAATTTCGCAACGGCATAATCCGCCGCATACGCCCCATCCATCTCTAATATGTCTTTATAATTACTAACAGAAATAAACAAAACATACGTACGCTCGCCATATCGATCCGCCCGATCAAGCGCAGATAAAAAGAGCTGATTAAACGCAGATTTCGCAATCACACCACCCGCACTCGGAAAATCTTCAGAATCATCACCGATCCGGTCAACAAGCGAAATAAGAGAAGCAGCATTTTCTAACTTCTCATCAAAGACAGTAGGATCAACAGGCTTTAAGAACACATCATTCGCACCCGCCTTGATAGCATCCTCTAACGACACATCATTACCGAATGCAAAAATATAAGGGTAATTGGTCACATTTCGGCGCAGGCTTAAAATAAAGGATCTAGCGGAATTGATTGGCGTGGGGTCAATAAGAAAAATTTCAGTCTGATCAGAAACCGCCCGATGCACAGCATTTTCCTTACTTGGTTCAACAGTGACCTGATGATATAAAGCCTCAAGCTTAGATGCAGTCATCTGCGCCGCCGCTTCTTCTCTATCAATAATCATTATCTTCATAAAATTCACCCGCTAAAAAATCATAATCAATCAGTATGATCTATGATCGTTAAAAAACTACAAATTGCAAAGCCCTAATTTCAGAAAACATGTTTCCCACAGCTTTATCATGCGCGATCAAGCGTTTGACTTTAACCATAGACTGGGATACCAAGGATTTTAGGCCACATTAAAAAGATAATACAACAGACAGAAAAAATATGACAGTTCACTTCCACAAACATGATATCCCCGCCGACCTCACATATGATGGTGACATCGCAATCGACACTGAAACAATGGGCTTGAGACCTGGGCGCGACCCTTTATGTGTAGTCCAGTTTTCCTTTGGTGACGGTGATGCGCATATCGTGCAAATGGATCGTGAAACATACGACGCGCCAAACCTTAAAAAATTATTTGCTGAAAACAAAGGCACAAAACTTTTCCACTTCGCCCGCTTTGACGTTGCCATCGTAAAAAAATATCTTGGCGTAATCTGCGACCCTATTTACTGCACACGCTCCGCTTCAAAATTAGTCCGCACATACACCGATCGCCACGGGCTGCGCGACTGCTGTAAAGAATTACTTGGCGTCGATTTGAACAAACAACAACAATCATCATATTGGGGCGCAGAAGACTTAACCGAGGCACAACTCCAATACGCCGCGAACGATGTTTTATACCTCCACGCCCTCAAAGCAGAATTCGATATCCGCCTTGCCCGCGAAGGCCGCACAGAACTCGCCGCACGCACCTTCGACGCAATCCATGTTGTCGCTGATTTAGACCTCGAAGGCTGGTCCGACACTGACTTCTTCGCGCATTAAGGATAAAAACATGTCCAAAGAACAATCAAATATCGAAAAAGCCAAAGAAGTCTTGGATCTAGAAAGCAGAGCGCTATCCGCGCTAAGCCAATCTATCGATCAATCCTTCTCTGAAGCTGTCGAAACCATTCACGCCATCAAAAACAAAGCACAAATCGGACGACTCATCGTCGCCGGCATCGGCAAAAGCGGCCATGTCGCGCGCAAAATCGCCGCAACCATGGCCTCAACGGGAACTCCCGCTTACTTTGTTCACCCCGGAGAAGCCAGCCATGGCGACATGGGCATGATCACTGAAAACGACGCCGTTCTGATGCTGTCAAATTCAGGTGAAAACAATGAACTCTCCGACCTTATCCATTACACACGCCGCTACGACATTCCGCTTATCGCCATAACAAGCAACCCACAAAGCACATTGGCCAAACACGCTGACACCCCACTGATTATGCCCAAAATTGAGGAAGCCTGCCCCAACGGCCTGGCGCCCACAACCTCAACCACAATGATGATCGCACTCGGCGATGCCCTTGCCGTTGCCCTGCTTGAGCGTATGGGCCTCACCCCCGAACAATACAAAGTCTTCCACCCAGGCGGGAAACTCGGACAACGCCTCATGCTTGTAAGTGAGCTCATGGTTAAAACGCAAAACCTACCAATCGTTCCAAGCACAGCCAAAATGGACGAAGCACTCATCGCCCTCACCGAGAAAAACCTCGGCGCGGTAATAATCTCCGACGATTCAAAAACGCTCAAAGGAATCATCACTGACGGAGATTTAAAACGTCACATGGGCCCTAACCTTCTCGAAAAATCTGTCACAGACATCATGACAGCCGCCCCAAAAACAATAACGCATAGCGCACTGGCGGTCGAAGCCATGAACATCATGACCAAAAAAGCCGACCAATATCTCAGCAGCCTCATCGTCATGGATGGTGAACACTTTATCGGCATGATCCGCCTTCAAGATTGCCTACAAGCAGGGCTAGCGTAAGCCCTAACAGCGCGCTATGATAAGCCCATGACCGATGAGCAAGACATCAACACCCCAAAAAACGTACAGGCCACTCGATTAAGTGGGCTTGATGCAAAACGCGCTTCAACAGAACAAAGCCTAAACAGCGGGTATTCTCGCTTCATCAAACGCGTCCAACTCGTCCTTCCGCTCATTGCTCTTTTAATAGTAGTCCTGATTTTCACCGTCAACGACTTCGAAGGTGACAAAATCGTTCCAATCAAAGAAGAGGACGCAAAACCAAACATTAAACAGGAAATCGGTAAAAACGAATTGATAAAGCCCAGATTCGAAAGCATCGATGAAAAAGGGCAACCCTTCATCATTACCGCCGACATGGCCATTCAGGAAAATAGCAAACAAGGCGAAATGCTGCTCGAAAACCCCAAAGGAACACTCGACACCAACAGCGGTGAAAACATCACCATCACCGCCGAAAACGGCGCATATCAGCAAATCGAACAAACACTCAACTTAAGCAAAAATGTAATCCTTGAGCATAGCAAAGGGTATAAAATGTACACCTCAATCCTCTACGTTGATATGACGAAGGATAAAGCATGGTCACAAGAGCCCGTACGTGTGACGGGGCCGACAGGAAGTATAAACGCCCAAGGCATTCAAGCATCCGCAAAAGACGAAACCATAATCTTTAAAGGTCCCGCAAAAATGCTTATAAACACACAAAGCAATACAATAGGGTTTGGAGCCATACTACCATGATAAAAACACGTACACCGTTCATCCTGACAGTATTGCTATTCATCACAGCACCCGCACTGGCCCAAGACACCGCGCCCAAGAGCGCCGCGCCAACTGCCGCGAAACCCCCACTCGAAATTACAGCAGACGACACACTCGAATGGTATCGCGCTGAACAAAAATTAATCGCAAAGGGAAACGCACGCGCATCACAGGAAACCTCTTCAATCGAGGCACAAACCCTGTCCGCAAATTATCGCGAAGACGCATCTGGACGCTTCGAAATATCACAAATGAACGCGGACAAAAATGTAATCATCCGCACACAAAGCTCAACGGCATATGGCGATAACGCGGTTTACAACCTCGATAAATCTTTAGCCGTTATGACCGGTGACAATCTGCGCATGATCTCAACCGACCAAAACGTCACCGCAAAAGACCGCTTCGAATACTACATAACCGACGGAAAACTCTTAGCCATCGGCGACGCGGTTGCAACGCGTCCCAATAAAAACGGCGGCAATGATAAACTCCGCGCCGACACCATCTCTGCTATATTCAAAGAAAACGCAGATGGCGAGCGCGTCCTAGAAACGTTAGAAGCAAAAGGCAACGTCATCATAACAACCCCAACCGAGAAAATTACCGGAGCCTACGGCATCTATCGCGCCAGCACCAATAAAGCCGAAATCCAAGGCGGCGTAACCATCACTCGTGGCCCCAACACCCTCCAAGGACAGCGCGCAGAAGTCGATATGAACACCAATAAAAGCCGCATCTTCGGCGGCGGCTCCGCAAATAATGGGCGGGTAAAGGCTGTTTTTTACCCCGGCTCCGACGAATAGCACTGGATTAGCGCTAAATCACGAGCTACATTATACACTTATGGTATCGCTCGCTTGCGCTTGTCAAAAATAAATTCGAATCTACATGAGCAAAAACATGCCCAAAAAGCCAAAACTGAAAGAAGTGCCAAAAGGCCTTCGCATCAGCCACCTTTCAAAAAGCTATAAAAAGCGCCCAGTGCTTCGCGACGTCTCATTCTCACTCCAGCGCGGTGAAGCCGTTGCCCTACTAGGGCCAAATGGCGCAGGAAAAACAACAAGCTTTTATATCACAACTGGCCTCATCACCCCAGACAGCGGAAATATCATTCTAGACGGCCAAGACATCACCCAACTCCCAATGTATCGCCGCGCACGCTTAGGGATAGGCTACCTCCCCCAAGAATCATCAATTTTCGGCGGCCTGAACGTTGAAGACAACATCCTAGCAGTCTTAGAATCACAAGGCCTCCCCAAAGAAGAACAAGATTTCCTACTCGAGGAACTGCTCAGTGAATTCAGCATCAGCCACCTCAGACTAACCCCCTCCCTCGCCCTGTCTGGCGGTGAACGCAGACGCGTTGAGATCGCACGCGCCCTCGGCGCTCGCCCCGAGTTTATCCTGCTTGATGAACCACTCGCCGGGATCGATCCCATCGCCGTTGCCGATATCCGCGAACTTATCGCTCACCTAAAAGACCGCGGCATTGGCGTCCTCATTACCGACCATAACGTACGTGACTGTTTGGGGATCGTTGATCGCGCATATATTTTACATGATGGTCGCGTTATCATGGAGGGCAACGCAGATGAAATCGTCGAAAACGCAGACGTCAAACGCGTCTATCTCGGCGAAGGCTTTAAACTATGACCAACGCCAATAGCGGTTCGCCAAAATTAGAAAAGAACGTGATATACGCCTTTTGCATTTTGACCGCAATAACCCCAATTCTGAGCATAAACATCCCGCGCAGCTACGCATTCTTTCCCGGCGCTATCGCATTAATCACTTTTGCGCTCCTATATTTCTTCGCCCAAACAAAACCAATCATCTCTAAAAAAGCCGCCGTATTGTCTGGCATCATCCTTGGAACATCGATCTTAAGCTTAATCTGGGCAAAAAACCCTGAAGTCTCACAAGATAAAATCATAAAACTGATCCCCCTGATATTACCGCAAATTCTATTAATCAGTTTGGCGGTTTCCCTCACTGCAAATCAGCTAAAACACCTCATAAAATTAATACCTCTCGGCTATCTTATCGCCACCGCACTTCTAATTATAGAAATCATGAATCATGGAATATTACACAATATCGTCCGCGGTGAGAGCATATCTGTCATATCCGACCCCGACGATTTCAATCGTGGCGCAGTCGCCCTATCTCTATACGCAATACCAACATACATGCTTTTATGCATACAGCTGAAAAACGAAAAACTCCCCAAAACCTTCGCTGCACTAATAACATTCGCCCCTTTATTGTTTGCAATCTCACTATCAGAAAGCCAATCATCCATGATATCCCTGATATTAGGATTATTGTTTTTATTTGGCTTTCCCTATGCCCAAAAACACGCAATATCAGCCCTTAAATTCATGATCATAGGATTAACGATCACCGCGCCCTTATTGATGCCCCCAATATACGATAATTATGCCACAAGCATTCAGCACATCCCTTTCATGGCAAACGGATATGCAGGGCATCGCTTGGAAATTTGGGACTATATTAGCCGTTATACATTACAACACCCATTCTTCGGATACGGAATAGAAGCCACGCGCGCAATTTTAGATTTCGACTCAAAAAGGGTATTCGCACCAGACAACACGATACTACACCCGCATAATTACGTGATACAAACATGGATTGAATTCGGCGCATTCGGCATCTGCATCCTCAGCGCCCTGACCTATATCGTATTCACCAATATTAAAAATAATTACACCATCGCCCAACAAAAACTGCTCCTGCCCACATTAATGGCCACCTTATTCGCAGCATCCGTTGCCTATGGCCTTTGGCAGGGCGCGTGGATTGGCTTAATGTTTCACGTCGCCGCTGTGACGCTAATGACTACAACTCTCATTAAAACCAATACAGCGCCATAATCCCCCCCAGCCAAACATACGTTTTTTAAAACATTTCAGAATGTATGAACGCAAATGCTGTGATATAATAATCTTATGAGTAACATCTCGCAAAAGCTGGATCTCCGCCAGTCTCAAAACCTCGTCATGACCCCCCAACTGCAACAAGCCATTAAGCTTTTGCAATTGAATAACATTGAGCTAAACGAAGTCATCGAAGAAGAACTAGAAAAAAACCCCCTCCTCGAAAAAGCAGAGAACGACCAAGACGAACAACCCGTTGATAACCAGCCAGAAACCGAAAAAGACAATATCGACCAGACCTTTGACAACGCTAACAACACTGAGCCCGATTTTGACCCCGGCTCGAAAATGGCAGAGATCAGCAGCGGCGGTAATTCTAAATTCGAAGACTACGAAAATTCATTCGAAAACCGCATGGAATCTGAAAAAACCCTGCGCGATCACCTCACCGAACAACTCCACATGGCCTGCAGTGACGCCCGCGATCTTGCCATAGGTGAACTCCTCATCGACCGCCTCGACGAAAGTGGATATCTACGCGAAGACATCACCGCCTTAGCCGAGCGCCTCGGCTGCTCACATGAGCGCCTTGAAAACCTCCTGCGCATTATGAAAGGGTTCGAACCCACCGGCGTATTCGCAAGCGACCTCGCCGATTGCCTCGCCATCCAACTCCACGAACGCGGACAATTGGACGAACAAATGCAAGCACTCCTCGATAACATCAACCTGCTCGCCGAATATGACCACAAAAAACTGGCCGAAATCTGCGGCGTCAATGAAACCTACCTCAAAGACATGATCGTGGAAATCCAAGCGCTCAACCCCAAACCCGTCTCCGATTACGATCATTTGGTTGTACAAACCGCCATTCCGGACGTCCTCATGAAACGCCTCCCCAAAAATGTCGGCGGCGGCTGGCGCGTCGAACTGAACAGCGAAACTCTGCCACGCGTATTGGTGAATAACGAATATTATACTGAGGTATCGAAAACCGCGACCCAGAAAAAAGACAAAGAATATCTCTCAACACAACTCGGCAACGCAAACTGGTTGGTGAAAGCCATGGATCAACGCGCCCAAACGATCCTAAAAGTCGCCGCCGAAATCATCGAACAACAAGACGCATTTTTCAATTACGGCATCGAATTTCTAAGACCGCTCAAACTCGTCGACATTGCTGAAGAAATCGAAATGCACGAAAGCACAGTCAGCCGCGTCACCACCAACAAATATATCGGCACGCCGCGCGGCATCTTCGAGTTAAAATTCTTCTTCTCCACCGCCCTCATCAGCGAGGATGGAACATCCCATAGCAGCGAATCCATCAAGGCCCGCATCAAAACCCTCACAGATGAAGAAGACCCGAAGAAAATCCTAAGCGATGATAAAATCGTCGACATTCTTAAAAGTGAAGGCATAGACATCGCCCGCCGCACCGTCGCCAAATACCGCGAAGCCCTCCACATAGGCTCCAGCGTCCAGCGCAGAAAGCAAAAGAAAAATCTTTAATTTTTGTGTAATCTCCTCCCCACTTCGCCCGAAGCTATGCTATAATACGTAAGTATCAAATATCATATCTAACAAAGAGGATAAGCCGATGGAACTCAGTGTTCATGGAAAACAAATCGACGTAGGCGATGCATTGCGCACGCACGTCTCAGATAAACTCGAAGACCTCAACGAAAAATATTTCAATCATGCGACCTTCGCCACCGTCACTTTCTCAAAAGAAGGACACGGCAAACCGCGCATCAAAACACACATTAATGTGCAGCTTGGCAAAAATATTATGGTCGCCGCTGACTCTATTGATCCCGATCCATACGCCGCGTTCGAATCTGCCGCGACAAAAGTCGGCAAACAAATGCGCCGTTACAAAAAGAAGCTCCGCGATCACCACGACCGCATGGAACTAACCCCGGAAGATGAAATGCGCAAAGCACGTGATTACGTTTTGGCGGCAATCCCGGAGCAAAACGACGATCCATCATCCGATGAAACCGAAATCCAAACAGATGATAACCCCGCCGTCATCGCGGAAATGACAACGGAGATTCAAACCATGAGCGTCTCCGATGCGGTCATGCGTCTCGACCTGTCCGGCGAATGCGCGCTGCTATTTTACAACGCCAGCAACAACAACCTCAACATGGTCTATAAACGCAGCGACGGAAATATCGGCTGGGTCGATCCAGACGCTCACGGAAAATAAAAACCATTTTTTCACAAAAAATAATAACGAAAGCGGGGACAGATTATAGTCCCCGTTTTCACATCAAAATACCTTTTTTACGCCACTAAATATATCAATTATACCCGCTGACCATTAAGCCCTCATTCCCCCGCAAACATACGCAAACCCTAATACTAAGAAGAAAAAATTTACCTCTGGACAGCCTATCCTTTTGCGTATACTCACCCACATGAAGACTAAAGTTTAACGAAAGCATAGTCATAAAATGCAAAGCTATACCAAAGACATTCAGTTCAATTTAATCGTCCCAAATGTTCGTATCTCTAATCACAAACAAGCGCTCTCCTCGCTGGCAAAAAACGCAGCAGAGTATCTAAATATCTCTGAAAAAACATTGCATACGCGCATCACCGAAAAAGAAAAAATTTCAAACTCCGCAATTGGTGATGGCATCGCAATGCCAAACGTTAAAATGCGCCGCGTACGCACACCGTTCACAATGCTAATGACAATCGATAAAAGCATCCATCACGAAACCCCGGATAACGCGCCCATCACGATGTACGGCCTCTTAATATCACCCGCAGATGACGGCCCAATACATTTGCGCCGCCTCTCACGTGTTTCACGCTTATTGCTAAACGAATCCATCCGCACCCGCATTAACGAGACAAAAGACAAAGATGTCATTCAATCATTGTTAATGGATCCCGAAGGTTGGCTCATGGCCGCGTAATAATCGACCGCACCCTTCACAAAAAGGCAGACCTTAAAAAGTCTTTATTTTAATGAAGTGTAATTGGCTCAAGATCATTGGTCAAAATTGCTGCCAATGCACTGCCCTTATCATCCATTGATGAAATCGGCGTACCGTCCGCCGCATGGATCATATAGCTAATATCGCCATCCATATCAACGCGGCGAATATACGCCATGTCATGGATGCCCAATGTCAAAAACTCTTGATCTGAAATGCCCTCTAATTTTAACGGAGGATCTAATTCTTGTTTATATGTCATGTTTTTGTGTACCTCTATAGATAACATTCTACACATTTATGTGATTCGTTACATTAAAAATCTCTTATAAAGGCGGCGAATAAACCGCCACCTTTATAAATTAAGCTTACATGCCATTTAATCAGACGAATCATCCGTTTTGCTCTTATCAACACCAATGGCTTTTTGCGCAGAACCATTCGTCGGTTTCTTTTGCTCGCCTTTGATATGGATTTTTCGCGCCTTGGACTCTGGAACAACGCGCTCTAGCTCGATATGAAGCAATCCCTTATCAAGCATCGCATCGCGCACCTCAATCCCATCGGCAAGCACGAAGCTACGCTGGAACTGACGCGCCGCAATACCGCGATGAATATAGATACGATCCTCTTCATCGGCTTGACGTCCGCGAATAACAAGCTGATTATTCTCAACTTCGATATCCAGCTCATCCATCGAAAAACCAGCAACAGCCAGAGAAATACGAAGATCACTCTCACCAATTTGCTCAATGTTGTATGGGGGGTAACCCTCTCCGCCTGATTTTCTCATGCGATCAAAGGTCTTTTCTATTTCATCAAAACCCAGAAATAATGGGCTATCAAACAGGGTTAATCGTCCTGTGCTCATGGTTCATCTCCTTTTATTAAGCGAGTTGATATGGTCATAAAGGCCCACTCAAGCGGCACCTTCATTTATAAATATATAATATTGTGAGAATAAAAAGCAAGATTTACGATTGCACTTCAAATTGACCAATCGCACGATCTTTCACAAACAAGCGATCACAATATCCACATTCAACGCTGTCCTGCCCATCAAAGCTGTACCAGCTCTTGGGATGTCCGAGCGCGCCGCCACCGCCATCGCATGCCACACCATCGGCATGGTTATCGACAAGAATAATTTCTGGCTTCGGCGCCTGTGTTGTAACAGTCATATTTCCTAAATCCCTTAAAGATTTGTTTAGCAATAATTGTTAACTTAACAACATAACAAAAACCGCGTTATACTTATCCCAACTATAATCTAAGAATTGCCGATGTCCACACTACAAACAATAAATTTCAAAGACAGCAAAGCTGCGATCAACAAACCGGAATTTTACATTCCGGTTGTATTGGACATCAACGCCATCTTAAAAAGCTGGCAATTATCAATTTTCAGCTTCGAGTGGATCAACAAAGACGCATCAATCAAAGACATCAGCGCCCTAAAAGAAGCCGACCAAGAAAAACGAAAAGCAATAGAGGCCGCGCTCACCAACAATGAACCCCTCGAAAAACCAATCCTCGGCATCGGCATACAAGACAATGTTGAAATCGGCAGTGGAAAAGCCGTGATCTGCACACTCGCGGCCCATGGTGTAAAAACCATTCCCGCCCATATCCCCAAAAGCAACGAAAGCGATTTTAAAGACCTCATCGCGGACGAGGCACAAAAATAATGATGGACCATAATCCCCAATCTGGAAACGTTCTCTTTTATATCCTCATCGCCGTTGCTCTTTTGGCCGCCCTGTCATTCGCTGTTTCAAACAGCGGCCAAGGCAGAAATGACATGATCAGCGAAGAACGCGCCCGCCTCGTCGCCGCTGAAATTCTAGAATACGCTGACATCGTGAGCACCGCAGTCTCCCAAACAAAACTGCGCGGCTACAGCGACACTGAAATAAGCTTCGAAAATAGTAAAATTGCCGGATACACCAATGCCAATTGCACCGATGATATTTGTAAAATATTCAGCCTATCCGGCGGCGCAATTAATTACGCCGTCCCAAATTCACTCACCACCAACGCAAGCAACCCGGAATGGATTTTTTCAGCCAATCAAGATATTTTCGGGACCAATACAACCGACGGGGATTTAGCCATTTACCTCAATAACATTCGACCGGAAATATGCAAACAAATCAATGGCCTATTGAACATCACCACTATATCTGACTACCCTGAAGATGCTTCAACATTGGTGCTTAATAAATTTACAGGGTCTTTCGCTTCAAACGACGCACCAAACGACGAAGATACATCCATCGAGTCGCAAAACACGGGCTGCGTAAACCTTACAGCGTCCAACACCTATCTATTTTATAAAGTCTTGATCTCTCGCTAGAGCGAAAGCCTAAAGCTTTTGCAGCTGCGCGCCATCTTGTGTATCGACAATCTTATATCCATGCCCCGCCAATTCATCGCGGATAGCATCCGCCCGCGCCCAGTCTTTATCAGCCTTGGCCTGATCACGCTCTGCCAATAACGCATCAAACTGCTCAGTTTCCGTTTCATCAACACTTAGCCAATCTGCAGGATCCTCTTGCAAAATACCAAGCACATCACCCGCCGCCTTCAAACCTGCAACATCTTTAGCCGCCACAAGCAAATGAAGCTCTGAAATCACTTTCGGCGTATTCAGATCATCGCACAACGCCTCTAATATCTGAGGAGGCACATCGCCCGCCTCAGCATGTGGCATGCTCTCCAAAAGCGCATACATCTTATTGAGCAGGCTTTGCGCCTGATGAACCGCTTGCTCGCTCCAATTAAGTGGCTGCCTATAATGCGCAGACAATAAAGCCAGACGAATAACCTCACCCTTGATACCTTCATCCAACAGCTCATGCGCCAAAGTAAAATTCCCGAGAGATTTCGACATCTTCTCGCCCTCAACAGTCACAAACCCGTTATGCACCCAAACCTTCGCAAACGCCGACGCATCATCAAGCGCGCCAACCCCGCAACAGCTTTGCGCAATCTCATTTTCATGATGCGGAAATTTCAAATCCGCACCTCCGCCATGAATATCAAACGGCAAACCCAAATGCTTTTCCGCCATCGCCGAACATTCAATATGCCACCCTGGACGGCCACGCCCCCATGGGCTATCCCAACCCGGTTCATCATCTGATGAGGGTTTCCACAAAACAAAATCCGCCGGATCTTTTTTATAAGACGCAACCTCGACCCGCGCCCCCGCAATCTGTTCATCCCGTGATCGCCCAGATAGCGCGCCATACGCGGGAAAAGACGGCACATTGAACAAAACATGTCCTTCCCCCTCATAAGCATGCCCCTTTTCAATGAGCCGCGTAATAAGCGCAATCATTTCACCAATATGCGTCGTTGCCCTTGGCTGAATATCTGGCTTAGCACAGCCTAACGCCGCCATATCATCGTTATAAATATCGGTGAATTTACACGTAATCACATCAATCGCTTCCCCCGTCTCGGCGGAGGCCGCGATAATCTTGTCATCCACATCGGTAATATTGGAAACATATGTCACCTTGGGAAATTGCGTTTTTAAAACGCGGCTCAACAAATCAAACACAACCGCCATCCGCGCATTCCCGATATGCGCGTAATTATACACCGTCGGCCCGCACGCATAGAGCTTTACATGGCTGGGATCAATCGGCGAAAAAACCTCTTTTTCACGCGTTAAGCTATTGAATAATGAAAGCTGTGACATAGTTTCCTAAAAATTAAGGTGTTTTTTTCTGGTAAATTCCAGAACTAGGCGTTAGAAAACACGAAACAGAAGGATTTTTCAAATGGTTTCATCCAAAGTGGTCGATATGAGTAACGACACAAAACCAACTCGAGAGACAGCAGAAGATGCTGTAAGGACGCTTCTCCGCTATATTGGCGAAGATCCAAAACGCGAAGGGCTTATTGATACGCCCGCTCGTGTGATACGCGCTTATGACGAATTTTTTAAAGGGTACAACCAAGACCCCGCAAAAGAACTCGGCAAAACATTCGAAGATATCGAAGGGTTCGACGATATCGTTTTGGTTAAAGACATTGAATTCACATCACATTGTGAACATCACATGGTTCCAATCAACGGATTCGCACATGTCGCATACTGGCCTGATCAAGCCGTCGTAGGCATTTCCAAGCTTGCCCGCATCGTTGATATTTTCTCTGGTCGCCTCGTCTCCCAAGAAAACATGACAAACGGCATCGCAAACTGCATCCAAGACACGCTTAAGCCAAAAGGCATCGCCGTCTATATTGATGCGGATCATCAATGCATGTCCATTCGCGGCGTAAAGAAACGCGCAAGCTCAACCGTGACAACAACGTTCCGCGGCCTCCTCAAAGAAGACCATAGCGCACAAATGCGTTTTCTTGAGATGATTAAATCATAACGATCTGATAGCCTGCCACCATGACAGATGATTGGCAGGCTCTCCTGACCCCCGACATAAAAGATTTCATCACCACGCATCAAAACGATGACATTCGCGCGCTCGCCCTTAAAAAACCCCCATACCCAAACTGGCCTTACCCCCTAATCCTTGATCAGATCAAAGCCCGCCAAAAAGCCAAATCCAAAATCCCGGCATGGTATGCTAACGATACCATCATCTTCCCACCCAGCGACACACTCGAACAAGCCTCCAGCCAAGCCACCGCCAAATACAAAGCAAGCCTGTTTCACGGACAATCATTCATCGACCTCACCGGCGGCGCAGCCATCGACAGTTGGGCAATGCTAGATAATTTTGATCACGCGACAATCATCGACACCGACAAAAACGCATCGACACGTATCGATCACAACCTACAGATTTTAAACGACAAAACCGTGACTGTCATAAACACATCTGCCGAAGACTTCATCGAAACCATGGAAAGTTTCGACCTCGCCCTTATCGACCCACAAAGACGTAATCAATCACGAAAGGGCCTCTACAAACTCGAAGACTGCAGCCCCAATATCATTGCGCTAATGCCACACATAAAAGCCAAAAGAATTTTGCTCAAAACCTCCCCAATGCTCGACATCAACCTCGCCATCGAACAATTAGGGTGCGTAAACGCCGTTCATGTTATCGAATGGCAAGGTGAATGCAAAGAACTGCTCTTCACGCTCACCCCGTCAACACCAATACAATCCGTCCCTATCACCGCGGTAAGCCTAAACGATAATGGCGCGCCAATCCATACAATCGAATTCACACGCGAAAATGAGCAAAACACTGCAATCAATTACACGCAGCCCCTTAAATACCTATACGAACCAAGCCCCGCCTTCATGAAAGCCGGCGCATATAAATCGCTCGCCAAACACTATAATATTTCAAAAATCCACCCGCATACGCATCTCTACACGTCAAACACGCCAATAGAACACTTTCCGGGTCGCGCCTTCAAAATCATCGAAACCTACCCCGCACAAGCAAAAGCCATACCGTTCAATAAAGGCAACCTAACAATCCGAAACTTCCCACAAGACACAGCCACGCTTAAGAAAAAGCTAAAACTAAAAGATGGTGGAAATGATTATCTTTTTGCCTGCACAACGACAGAAGAAACCAATAACAAAAACCTGCATATCCTCGTACATTGCAAAAAAATAAATAATATAAATTAGCGAAAATTAATATAAAATTGCTGAGATATTATAAATATAATAAAATCAATTACTTAGGGTCGTTCCTCTATAATTATATCCCTTTGGGTATAAGCTTTCTTAAACGGTTTTTAAGACAATCAGAATAATATAATATATGATGTATAATTCTTGCACGAAAACCGTGCGCACAAATAAACAAAAACCCTAAGAGAGAAGCCACCTTGCTTTCGAAACCAGCAACAACAAATGATGTCCATGTGTCTGAAAAAATAAAACAAAATAAATTTCTGAAATTCAAGGACAGTCTTGTATCATCCCGCGCACAAATATGGCGCAGTTGGACAAGCTGGCGCATTGCTGCCGTGGTTTTCATGACAATTGCGCTTGTCCAAACATGTATGCTGATCTTCGCAACAATGGGTGATTTTGAATCACGCCGCCTCCAAGATCTTCGCGAATCTGGCCGCGCCGCTATTATGCCGCTTATTAATACGAATATGACAGAAATCCTTCAATCACCATTGAAAGAAACCGAAGTAAACCGCCTCTTCCAAGCGACAAAAATAAACGGGATCAGCGTCTACACGCTCGGTTTGATGTCCCCAAACAGCGACCGCTTGGAATTATTAGCACAATACGGCGATCCGCTCATCCTCTCACTCATTGACACAAAAAATCTAAACAGAACCTTCAGAAGCAGTGATGGGAATACTTACGAATTCATCCAAAGAATAAGCACTGTATCCGGATCATATTTCATGGTGATCCGCATGGATTCAACCCATATTCAGGAACAACTATTCACCTTCGTCATTGAAACCATTAAAATCATGCTACTCATGTCCCTCTTCGTGACAACAGTTCTCATGATTGCACTTGGACGCTGGCTCCTAGAGCCCATTTTATTCATGCGCGACAATTTAATGGAAGCCTATAAAAACCCAGAAAATCCACAAATCAAAGATTCCCCATTCGATCCAAATGATGAAATCGGCAGCGCAATTGATATCGCTCAAAGCCTGATCAGACAAAACGCCGCTAACATTAGCCAAATCAGAAGCGCCGCAGAAGATAAAATCCACAAGCTCGCCTACTACGACACCCTCACTGGCCTGCCCAATCGTACGCTTTTCTTACAAAACTTGGCAGAAAAGTCAAAAATCAAAGCCGACGGTAAAACCGAACGCTTTGGCGTTGTAACCATTGATCTGGATCACTTCAAAGATGTGAACGATTCTATGGGGCATAATGTTGGTGATGCAATCTTGCGCGGTGTAGGTAAACGTCTTAGCTCCGCTCTCCCTGACACCGCAATCGTATCACGCTCTGGTGAGGATGAATTTGCGGTCATGATGCCTCTATCAACCGATATTAACACCGCCCGCGACGTTGCCGAGCGCATTGCCGGCGTGATCAAAAACGAGCCCTTCAAGGTCTTCAACGAAACATTCCAAATCCGCTCTTCCATTGGTGTCTCGACATTCCCCGATGATGCAACCGACCCAGATCAGGTTTTGAAAAACGCTGATATTGCCCTCAATCGTGCAAAAGAAGAAGGGCGCGACCGCATCAAAGAATACTCCGAAGATTTCGACCGCGCCGTTCAGGCACGCTTCCAAATGCTCCGCGACCTGCGCGATGCCATGGAACACGAAGAACTGCAACTTTACTATCAACCTCAGCTTGACCTGAGAACAGGCGAAATCATTGGCGCCGAAGCCCTCCTGAGATGGTGGAAAAAAGACAACAGCAAAGAGGGAAGCACCTTCATCTCACCTGGTGAATTTATCCCCGTTGCAGAGCAATCAGGCCTCATCGTACCCATCGGCGAATGGGTCATGAAAAGAGCCTGCACCACCGCAAAGACATGGCACACCGACCATAATCTGGACATCCGAATCGCAATCAACGTCTCCGCGCATCAATTCTCACAAAGCGATATCTGCGCATTCACACAAAGAACACTCGAAGAGATCGGCATCGACCCTCACAAAGTAGAGCTCGAAGTGACCGAAAGCGTGTTCATGGACGACATCCAGCATACAATCCAGACACTTCAAAACCTCCACGCCATCGGCGTAGAGTTAGCGATTGACGATTTCGGAACAGGATACTCATCCCTCTCATATCTCCGTCAATTCCCGATTGACCGCCTCAAAATCGACCAAAGCTTCATTCGCAACGCCCTCAACGATCAAGATGACGCCGCCATCGCCCGCACAATCATTGCCTTAGGCCGCGCGCTAAACCTAAAAGTCATCGCCGAAGGCGTTGAAACAAAAGAGCATGAAAACTTCCTCGTCGCTGAAGGCTGTGACGAAGTACAAGGCTTCCGCTACTGTCGCCCAATCCACGAAGATGATTTCCTCAAATTCGCCCTTGGCTATAACGGCAAGCTTGATAGCTTCAACAATGACTAATCTTGCTTGATTGTTCTATAACAAGCTTGTATCTGTGCTTGTATGACAAAAGCAATTTCCAAAAAATCAGCGCACCTAAACGGCAACACAAAAGTCCCCGGCGATAAATCAATTTCACATCGCTCCCTCATGTTCGGCGCGCTCACAAAAGGCGAAACCATCATCAGCGGCCTGCTTGAAGGCGAAGATGTCCTCCACACCGCCGATGCCATGCGCGCAATGGGCGCAAAAATCGAAAAAGGCAGCGACGGCCTATGGCGCACATTCGGCGTAGGAATCGGCAATTTACACGCACCAAAAGACAACATTGAAATGGGCAATAGCGGCACATCAACCCGCCTTCTCATGGGGCTTGTCGGTGGCCATGATATCACCGCAACCTTTACGGGCGATGCCTCCCTATCAAAACGCCCCATGAAACGCGTCATAACCCCCATATCCGAAATGGGCGCAAAATTTGAAGCCACAGATGGCGATAAACTCCCGCTCACGATCACTGGCGCGCCATCTGCAAAAGGCATCACATACCGCCTGCCCGTTGCCTCTGCTCAGGTCAAATCCGCCATCCTCCTCGCTGGCCTAAACGCAAACGACAAAACGACCGTTATCGAAGAAAAACCAACCCGCGACCACACGGAAAACATGCTCCGTCATTTCGGCATTGATATAACCATCGAAACATTGGAAGACGGCGCATCCGCCATCAGTGTAATCGGCAAAGGCACCATGCAACCCTGCGCAATTGATGTCCCCGCCGACCCGTCCTCCGCCGCATTTCCCGTTGTCGCAGCCATCCTAAAAGAAGGCTCAGACATCCGCATTGACCATGTTTGCATCAACCCAACACGAATCGGCATTTATACCGCGCTCAAACAAATGGGCGCAGACATTGAATTTCTTAATCAACGCATTGAAGGCGGTGAACCGGTCGCCGACATCCGCGTCCGCGGCACGGGGCCATTAAAAGGAATCAACGTTGATCCGGCCCTCGTCCCATCCATGATCGACGAATTTCCTGTCTTTGCCATGGCAGCATCCTACGCAAATGGAACAACGACAATGACCGACCTCGCCGAACTGCGCGTTAAAGAAAGCGACCGCCTCCTCATGGTCGCCGAAGGACTAAAATCCAGCGGCGTCTCTCTAGAAATGGGCGAAGACAGCCTCACCATCCACGGCAACGGCAAAGCACCCAAGGGCGGTAGCCTGATCAAAACCGCGCTGGATCATCGTATCGCCATGGCGTTCCTCGTCCTCGGCACAATCACCGATGAGCCAATCACCATCGATGACGCCGCCCCGATCAAAACCAGCTTCCCCAATTTCATGGAACTCATGAACGATCTTGGCTGCAATATCGGAGAAATACATGACTAAACCAGTAATCGCAGTCGACGGCCCCGCCGCCAGCGGCAAGGGAACAGTCGCCCGTAAAATTGCACAAAAACTTAATTACGCCTATATGGACACTGGCATCCTCTATCGCGGCGTCGCATTCGAAGTCATCGACCAAGGCCTCAGCACCAAGGACAAACGTGACGTCCTGGACGCAGGCAAAATCTTCGTCAAAAA
>JAACQG010000005.1:0-42448 GCA_009995045.1 Alphaproteobacteria bacterium | reverse complement strand
AAACGCAATCAACACAAAAACAATCCTCGAAAACCCACGCCTACGCGATGATGACATCGGTAACGCAGCCTCAAAAATTGCCGCATTACCAAAACTGCGTGAAATCCTGAATGATCTGCAAAAAGATTTCGCCAAAAACCCCGGCGACCAATACGATGGCGCAGTTTTAGATGGCCGCGATATCGGCACAATCATCTGCCCTAACGCCGATTTAAAGCTATTCATAACCGCAGAAACCACGATTCGCGCCAAAAGACGCGTAAAAGAGTTGCAATCCAAGGGGATTGACGCTACATATGGCACCGTTTTGGATGACATGCGTGAGCGGGACAAACGGGACAGCGAAAGAAATGACGCCCCCATGACCCGCGCAGAAGATGCCATTATCATTGATAATAGCACCCTAGACGCAGACGAGACTTTAGAATTGGCGCTTAAATATACAAAAGAGCGTCTAAACCTCTAAACGCCTCAACCTCCCGTATATCAATCGAAACGCACACATGAAACGCCATAAAAGGAAAAAGGCAATCATGCGATGTGCAGCTAACCCTAACCCGCATTACCCATTGTGATAATGCAAAATAAGGAACCAAGACTATGGCTTCAGCCGCAGCAAGACTACAAGACAGAGAAGACAGCAAAGATTTCGCTAAACTTCTCGAAGGATCCCTCAAAGGACAAGAAAATTTCACCGGAAGCGTTGTCGAAGGTACAATCATCGCATTAAGCGGCGATCATGCCATCGTTGATGTCGGCCTCAAATCCGAAGGACGCATTCCACTCCAAGAATTCGCAAAACCAGGCGAAGACCCAGAGCTTAAAGTTGGCGACATCGTTGAAGTATTCGTTGAGCGCATGGAAAACCGCGAAGGAGAATCTGTTCTCTCTCGTGAAAAAGCACGCCGCGAAGAAGCATGGGTTGAGCTTGAAATCTCTCATAAGAAAGAAGAGCGCGTTACTGGCGTTATCTTCGGTCGTGTTAAAGGTGGCTTCACCGTTGACCTTGGCGGCGCTGTTGCGTTCTTGCCAGGCTCACAAGTGGACATCCGCCCTGTACGCGATGTAACACCGCTTATGGGCACACCACAACCATTCCAAATCCTCAAAATGGACCGCGCCCGTGGCAACATCGTTGTATCTCGCCGCGCAATTCTCGAAGAGTCACGCGAAGAAGCACGCTCAGACTTGATGGACAACCTCGCAGAAGGCGCAGTTCTTCAGGGCGTTGTTAAAAACATCACTGACTACGGCGCATTCGTTGACCTTGGCGGTGTGGATGGTCTCTTGCACGTGACCGACATTTCATGGAAACGCGTAAACCACCCATCAGAAGCCCTTCAAGTTGGTCAAACAATCGACGTTCAAGTCATCCGCTTCAATGAAGAAACACAACGTATCTCATTGGGCATGAAACAACTTGAAAACGACCCATGGACAGACATCCAAGGCAAATTCGTACCTGGCACTAAATTCAAAGGCCGCGTAACGAACATTGCTGACTACGGTGCATTCGTCGAACTCGAAGACGGTATCGAAGGTCTTGTTCACGTGTCAGAAATGTCATGGACAAAGAAAAACGTACACCCAGGTAAAATCGTTTCAACATCTGAAGAAGTTGAAGTGGTTGTTCTTGAAGTGGACGAAGAAAAACGCCGCATCTCTCTTGGCCTTAAACAGTGTCAAGAAAACCCATGGGAAGCATTCGCGAAAAACCACAAAGTGGATGAAGAGCTTGAAGGTGAAGTCCGTAACATCACTGAATTCGGTCTATTCATCGGCGTTGATGGCGACATCGACGGCATGGTTCACCTTTCTGACATCTCTTGGGAAGATGAAACTGAAGACGCTTTGAAAGGCTTTGAAAAAGGCCAAAACGTTAAGGTTAAAATCCTCGACATCGATGCAGAAAAAGAGCGTGTTGCCCTTGGTATCAAGCAATTGACTGATGACCCATTTGAAGGCTCTATGAAAGGCCTCGCAAAAGGTGCAGTCGTAACCGGTACAATCACCGAAATCAAAGACGGCGGCGTTGAAGTCGAAGTCAATGAAGGTGTCACTGGCTTCATCAAGAAAGCTGACCTCTCCCGCGAACGTTCAGAGCAACGCCCTGACCGCTTTGCTGTTGGCGAGAAAATCGATGCCAAAATCACTGGCATGGACAAAAAGTCACGCAAATTGAGCCTATCAATCAAAGCACGCGAAATCGACGAAGATAAGCAAGCAATGAAAGAATTCGGTTCAACCGAATCAGGCGCATCTCTTGGTGATATTCTTGGCGCAGCTTTGGACGGATCTAAAGCAGACGCAAAAGAAGAAAAGCCCAAAAAAGCACCAGCGAAAAAGGCTGCAGCTAAAAAAGATGAGAAAAAAGACGAAGCGTAAACCGCCTGCTTTCATCAAATATAAGAATACAAAGCCGATCTCAAAACTGAGGTCGGCTTTTTTCATGCCCCACCCGCGCTGCGCATACACCGCCCATACACCACCATGCTTGCCCCGCTCACACAAAGATGAACATAGTTTTACTTGACGAATGCCTCAGATATGTTGCAAGCTATTGATATTCGTTATAAAATTATATTTAAGCTTGAACAAAAGTTCACATAGCCCGAAACACGCACGATAAACGTAAAGTGCAAAAGGATAGATAAGATGACAAAATCGGAACTCATTCAAAGACTGGCTGAACGCAACCCACATCTCTATCTACGGGATGTTGAAAAAATCGTCGAAACAATCTTTGATGAAATCACAGACGCCCTTGCCGAAGGCGACCGCGTCGAGCTGCGCGGTTTTGGCGCATTTTCCGTGAAACATCGCGAAGCCCGCGTTGGCCGTAACCCACGCACTGGCGAAGCCGTCCAAGTCGAAGCAAAACGCCTGCCCTTTTTCAAAACGGGAAAAGCTCTACGCGAACGCCTCAACGACGAATAATCGGCATGTCACTCATAAAAAGCATCTTCACCCTCATCCTCATGCTAACCATCGCCGGGTTCTGCATCTTAAATGCACAAAGCATCAACGTCACATGGAGCCCGCTCCACGACGACATAACCTTGCCCTTATACGCGATTATCCTCGGCTCACTCATCGTCGGCTTTCTGCTCGGCGCATGCGCGCTCTGGATCAATAGCGCTTATTTACGCAAAGAAAAGCGCCAACAAAAAAAGCAAATCAAGACACTGGAAAAAGAATTATCCAAATCCTCCGCCAACACCAACACTCAAAAACCACCGAGCGACTTCTTCCCCGCCCTCCCCAAGAAAATAGAATCATAAACGCCAATTGGCTTACGCCTTGATTTATTTTACGAATTCCGTCATAAAAAAGAAGAAAGACGCGAAAATACATACGCCAGTTAAGCGCATGAACGCTGAGATATAGGCAAAAGAGAGCAAAAACATGACTTCCACACCGACAATTTTTTGCGCCCTCGACACCTCCGATTTAGATCAAGCAAAACACTGGGCCAAAACCATCGGCCCTATAACAAAAGGCCTAAAAGTAGGCATGGAATTTGTCAATTCCTTTGGCCCCCAAGGCATCGAAGCAGTCCAAGAATCCTGCCCACAAGCCGCACTCTTCATAGATCTAAAATTCCATGACATCCCTAACACAGTCGCCGGCGCAGTGCGCACAACATGCGCGCGCTTTTCCCCCGCCTACCTCAATGTCCACGCCGCAGGGGGGAAAACTATGATGCAAGCCGCAAAAGACGCATGCAGCGCGCAAACAAAACTCCTCGCCGTCACAATCCTAACCTCCCTATCACATGATGAACTCACCGCGATTGGATATGAAGGACAAGACGTGGCAACCTCCGTCAAACGCCTCGCCCAACTCACCAAAGATAGCGGTCTCGACGGCGTTGTCTGCTCGTCACAAGAAATCACCTTGATCCGTGAGCATTGCGGCGCAAGCTTTGAAACCATGGTCCCCGGCATACGCCCCGCGGGCAGTGACATCGGCGATCAAAAACGCATCATGACGCCATCTGAAGCCGCCACGCTCGGCGCTACAAACCTCGTCATTGGCCGCCCCATCACAGGCGCGCCAGACCCCGCCGCCGCCGCACAAACCATCATCCAATCCCTGAACAAGGAAAAAGCCGCATGATCCACTTCACACCGACTTTAGGCATCAAAGACACTGCCAAAAACGTCAATCATTTCATCAAAGAAAACATGGAAGTGTTTTGGGACGTTTTTAAACCGCTGATTCCTTATATCGTCGCGCTGCATCTTTTCGATATCGTCATCACAAATTTCTTCATGCCAATAGACGCAAAATCAGGCGAAAGAATAGATTTCACTCTTGGCGGCCTCATTGCCGGATATTTCTATACTTGCCTTGCCATCACATGGCACCGCGTTGTTATCCATGGCCCCGATAACTTCACACCCATGAACCCATTTAAACCAAAGAAAAGCGAATTGGCTTTTATAGGAATGGGAATTGCTTTGTTCGCCGGTATATTCGTGGGGGGCTTTATTTTTGGTCTTTTAGCTGCCATCATAAACCCGTTCCTTCTCATCTTGATAATCCCATTCATATTTTTCGCAACATATGCGTGGTTAAAATGCATGTTCTATTTCCCATCAAAAGCCACGGGAAATACAATCACGCTAAAACAATCATTTGAAATGACAAAAGGGTATATGTGGAAAATGTATGCCGCTTATATTGTGGCTTTTATAAAATTATTTCTAATTTTGATTGGTCTCGTAATCGTAATGGGAATGGCCGTAGCAGCCTTGGGGTTCGCATCAGCAAAACTGGGGTTAAACGAATCTCTTACCATGAGTGTTGTGCAAACTATGTTTGTAATACCACTCACTGTGTTCTTCCAACCAATATTCACGATCATATGGGTCACTGTGCTGTCTAACTACTACCAATATGTCCTGCAAAACGGAGTAAAAAGCGACTATGACGAGCGTTAAAATATGCGGCCTCTCTACCCCTGAAACGCTGGCATGCGCTGTCTCATCTGGCGCACGCTATGTCGGCTTCGTATTTTATCCGCCTTCACCACGTAACGTGTCATTCGATATCGCATGGAACCTCGCCCGTGCCGTTCCCACTGGCGTGCGCTCCGTCGGACTCTTCGTAAACCCATCGGACGAAGAACTAGAGCGCATCCTCACAGGAATACAGCTCGACATGGTTCAACTCCACGGCGACGAAAGCCCGGGGCGCATCAACGAAATCAAAGAACGCTTTTCAATGCCTGTCATCAAAGCCATCCGCGTCGCAAGCGAAGATGACCTCTCCGATGTTGAAGGCTATGAGAGCGCCGCCGACTGGCTCCTCTTCGACGCCAAACCTGCTGGTGCGAAACTTCCTGGCGGCACAGGTGAAAGCTTTGATTGGAACATCCTCAAAGACAGAGATTTCAAAAAGCCATGGATGCTTTCTGGCGGCCTCGACGCAAGCAACGTAAAAGACGCCCTCAACATTCTAAAACCAAACTCGCTAGACATCTCCAGCGGCGTTGAATCCGCACCCGGCATCAAAGACACGGCCAAAATCAAAAGCTTTATCGACGCTGTAAAAGCTGCCTAACCTATACGGGCAGCTTCTTTTCCACCAAACGCATCATCAACAGCGACAAAAGAGACAAAATCAAAAACCCCAATGTCACGGGAAGCAATGTCCCGCTATAAAGCTGGCCAATAATGCCGCCCGCCGTCACTGATATAATTAAAGAAACACACCCGATCACCGCCGATGCCATCCCCGCCAAATGCCCCATTGGCTCCATCGCAAGCGCATTGAAATTACCAAACAACATCCCCATACAAAACGCACTGCTCATGATAAAAACCATAAACACAGGCAATGGCACAACGCCATGCACCCAGAACTCATAAAGCGAAAACACCACCGCAAGCCCCGCCATAACGATCAAAGCCCAAAAGATAACAACCCGCATCCCAAACACCCGCACAAGCTGCGCATTCGCAAAAAACGCCGCGCCAAGCGCCAAAGCCGTCAATCCGAAATAAATCGGAAACAAATCACCGACATCGTAATAATCTTGAAAGATCAATTGTGAGGAATTCAAATACCCGATAAATGCCCCAAAAACGCAACCCGCAGCAATCATATAACAAAGCGTCATGCGGTTGCTACAAACCGTCTTAACACCGCTCCACAGGACAGGAAACGTGAAAGAGCGAACATCTTCAGGACGCAACGTTTCGTTTAACCGAAAGGAAATCCATAGAGACAATCCGGTCACCATCGCAACAAAAACCATGAAAATCGTACGCCAATCACTAACCAGCATGATGGCCTGACCAATCGATGGCGCAAGCGCAGGCACAAAGATAAAAACCCCCATAATATAAGACATCACCCGCGCCATATCGCGCCCCGAATATCGATCACGAACAATCGCAATGCTCACAATACGCGGCGCACCCGCACCGATTCCCTGAATAAAACGCCCTGCTAGCATCACTTCAAAAGACGGCGCAAAATAACAAAGCAAAGATCCCAAAAAGAAAAAGAAAAATCCGATATAAATACATGTCTTTCGCCCTATCCGATCCGATAGCGGGCCCGCCACCAACTGCCCGATCGACAACCCTGCAAATAAAAGCGTAATCACAAACTGCGTCGTATTCGCCCCCACAACACCAAATTCCTCGGCAATATTGGGCAACGCGGGCAACATCGCATCAATCGACAACGCCACCAAAGACATGGTCATCGCAAGCAAGGCAACAAACTCTAAAAAACTAATCTTTTGCGTGCCATAGGGTTGATCAGGAAGGGGGGTATCGGATGAATGCATATAATGTCCTCAAAAAATATCAAAACACGATATATGCTTTTAACCATCAAAGACAAAACAAAAACCAAAATCATCTCGCATCCTGTCAAAAAAAGCGCTATAAACCGCCCATGACAGTTAAAAACAAAGCCAATTCTTTTAAAAACCAACCTGACGACAAAGGGCATTTCGGTGCCTATGGCGGTCGCTACGTTGCTGAAACCCTCATGCCGCTTATCCTATCGGTGGAACAAGCATGGAACGAGGCCAAAGCCGACCCCGCATTCTGGGAAGAATTTGAAGACCTCGCCAAACATTATATTGGCCGTCCATCCCCCTTATACTTCGCCAAACGCCTAACCGAAGAGCTTGGCGGCGCGAAAATATATTTCAAACGTGATGAGCTAAATCATACAGGCGCACATAAAATCAACCACTGCATCGGACAGGTTCTCCTCGCCAAACGCATGGGAAAAACCCGCATCATCGCTGAAACAGGCGCGGGTCAGCACGGCGTTGCAACCGCAACCGTCTGCGCCCTATTTGACATTCCATGCACCGTTTTCATGGGCGCAACCGACATCGAACGCCAAGCGCCCAATGTATTCCGCATGAAGCTCCTCGGCGCGGATATACGCCCCGTTACATCCGGCTCCGGCACGCTAAAAGATGCCATGAATGATGCGATGCGTGATTGGGTCACAAATGTTCATGACACATATTACCTCATCGGCACTGTCGCTGGCCCACATCCATTCCCCGCCATGATCCGAGATTTCCAATCTGTCATCGGAACCGAACTGCGCGAACAAATGATGGAACGCGAAGGCCGCCTCCCCGACACACTCGTGGCATGTATCGGCGGCGGGTCAAATGCCCTCGGCCTGATGCATCCGTTCCTCGATGACCCTGAAGTGAACCTCATCGGCGTCGAAGCCGGCGGTATGGGCACCGACACCGATCAACACGCAGCCAGCCTAACAGGCGGCACACCGGGCATCCTCCACGGCATGCAAAGCTATTTCCTCCAAGATGCAGACGGTCAAATCACAGAGGCGCATTCAATCTCCGCTGGTCTCGATTACCCCGGCATCGGCCCTGAACATGCATGGCTCTTTGATCAAAAACGCGTCCAATATGTGAGCGTCACTGACGACGAAGCCCTCAGCGCGTTCCAAACCTGCGCCAAATTCGAAGGCATCCTGCCCGCGTTAGAACCCGCGCACGCCCTCGCCCACGTCATCAAAATCGCTGGCGACTACGACAAAGATCATATCCTTGTGATGAACCTATGCGGCCGCGGCGACAAAGACATCTTCACAATCGCAGAAAAACTCGGCGTTGAAATATAAAGGCAGATAAGATGGCAGATAATTACGAAGTCAAAGCAGGCCTTGCCGAAGTCGAATCATTTGACGTCGTCGGCGTATCCATCATCACCGACAACGAAAAAGCCACCGATGATATCAACGCCCTATGGGAACGCTTCTTCAAAGAAAGCATCGGCCAATTCGTCCCGGGTAAAACCGATGACGTCATCTACGCCGTCTATAGCGACTACCAAGGCGACCACGAAAAACCATACCGCCTCACCATCGGCTACCGCGTATCAGAAGTCAAAACCCCAGACACCATGCACCACGTAGGCGTAAAATCCCAAGAATACGCCGTTATGAGCGCCGCAGGAAAACAGCCAGACGCCCTCATCGAAACATGGAAAGCCATCTGGAGCAGCGAAGACCTCCCCCGCTCCTACGCCACCGATTTCGAAGTCTACGGCCCCCGCTTCTTTGAAGACGGCATCAACGAAGTCCTCGTCCATATAGGAATTAATAATGACTAGAATCGATAAAACACTCACCGCCCTTACCCGCCCCGCCCTCGTGACATTCATCACCGCTGGCGACCCAAACCATGACCAAAGCCTCAGCGTGCTAAAAGCCCTGCCCGATGCTGGCGCGGATATCATCGAACTCGGCATGCCCTTCACGGACCCCATGGCCGATGGCCCCGTCATTGATCTCGCAAGCCAGCGCGCACTTAAAGGCGGCGCAAACATGATCAAAACCCTCGACATGGTCCGCGAATTCCGCACAGGTAACGACAACACGCCCATTATCCTCATGGGCTATATCAATCCAATCCACGCATATGGCATTGAAAAATTTTGTAAAGACGCGCAAAACGCGGGCGTAGACGGCCTCATCATCGTCGACCTCCCGCCCGAAGAATCAAGCGAGCTCGAAACTGCTGCCAAAGACACAAATCTAAACCTCATCCGCCTCGTCACCCCTACAACCGACAAAGCCCGCCTCGATAAGCTTCTTCGCGGCGCAAGCGGCTTCCTCTATTACGTCTCAATCACCGGCGTCACTGGCTCAAAAAAGGCTGATCTATCGTCCATCACCCCCCACATTGCCGCCATCAAAAAGCAATCAAACATGCCTGTCGCTATCGGCTTCGGCATTAAAACCCCCGAAGATGCGGCGCAAATGGGCGCCATTGGTGACGCGGTTGTCGTTGGATCATCCATCGTGCAAACAATCGCCGATAACGGCAACGACCCCAAACTCGCCGAGAAAGTCTCTACACAGGTCAAAGCCCTAAGCGATGCCCTCAAAGCTTGACTTATAGCCTCAAAAACCTCATAAACACCGATAAATGAAGATAGTTTTGTCGTTTAATTTTGGTTTTCCAGCAGGCGCAAACGACGACGAGTATTTTAATACTTTAGAAGTGCAGCAACGCACTGAAAAAGCAAAAGGAAATGACAAATGAACTGGCTCTCTGACATACTGCCCCCAAAAATCCGCTCAATCGTGAGCGATCAAAAGGACATCCCCGACAATCTATGGGACAAATGCCCCAAATGCGAAGGTATGCTTTTCAACCGCGACCTCGAAGCCAATGACAAAGTTTGCTATCACTGCGGCCATCACCTTCGAATTACCGTCCCTGAACGTCTCAAACTCATGTTCGATAAAGGCGACTACAAAACCCTCGACCTCCCCGAAGTCGCGCATGACCCGCTCAAATTCAAAGATCGCAAAAAATACGCCGACCGCCTCAAAGAGACCCAAAACAAAACAGGCCTCAAAGACGCCATCACAATCGCAACAGGCACAATTGGCGGCAATAAAACCGTCATCGCCGCCTTTAATTTCAGCTTCATGGGCGGCTCTATGGGCGCACGCGTGGGCGAAAGCATCGTCAAGGCCGCAGAAGAAGCGGTCAAAACAAAATCCGCCCTCATCGTCATTCCCGCATCCGGCGGCGCACGCATGCAAGAAGGCATGCTCTCGCTTATCCAAATGCCGCGCTCCATCATTGCCGTGGAAATGGTCAAAGACGCAAAACTTCCATATATCGTCCTTCTCACCGATCCGACAACAGGCGGCGTAAGCGCCTCATTTGCAATGGTTGGTGATATCCACATCGCCGAACCAGGCGCGACAATTGGCTTTGCCGGACGCCGCGTGATCGAAGAAACCGTCCGCGAAACCCTCCCCGATGATTTCCAAACGGCGGAATACCTACGCGAACACGGAATCGTTGATCAGGTCGTACAGCGCAGTGAGTTGCATGAAACATTAGGCCGCATGCTAAGCCTCCTCATGCAACCCATCAAAAAAGCCGCATAGAAAAGTACATAGCAAAAATGTACGAAAGCGACCTCAAACACCCGTCAAAAACATTAGAAGAAAAGCTCTACACGCTCTACACTCTCAATCGTGACAAAACGATCGACCTGTCCTTTCGACCGCCTTTTCTCAACCTGCTAAACGCATTCGACAATCCACACATCAAACTCCCCCCCGTCATCCACGTCGCAGGAACAAACGGCAAGGGCTCAATCATCGCCACCCTAAAAAGCATATACGAAGCAGCAGGATATAAAGTCCACACATACACATCCCCACACCTCATCCGCTTCAACGAAAGGATCGTTTTAAACGGGAAACAGATCGACAATGAAAGCCTCGAATCCCTCATCGACGAAGCCTTGGACAAAAACGGCGGCGATAGCTGCACATTCTTTGAAATCACAACCGCGATCGCCTTCGCCGCTTTCGCCCGCACCCCCGCTGATATATGCCTCTTGGAAGTAGGCATGGGCGGGCGCCTTGATTGCACAAATATCATCCCAGCCGCCGCAGCCTCAGCCACAATCATTAATACAATCGGCCTCGACCATACTGAGTTTTTAGGCGATACATATGAATTCGTCGCCTCCGAAAAAGCAGGGATCATGAAGGATCACACGCCTTGCATTATCGGCGCACAAAACAACGAAGACGTATACGAAGTCTTTGAAAGACAAGCCAAAAAAGTTGGTGCAACATTGGTGCAAAGCGCACCACATCTCGATCAATACGACCCGCCCGCCCTCAAAGGCCAGCATCAGATCGGCAATATAAACACCGCGCTCACCACCATTGATACCCTGCAGGATCAATTCCCCGTAACACGCGAGCAAATCAACCAAGGCCTCCAATCCATCCACTGGCCCGCACGCATGCAAAAACTCCCTTCAAAAGCCTATGACCTTCCCGACACCACTTCAATCTGGCTCGATGGCGGTCATAACGAAGACGCGGGAAAAGCAATCGCCGAACATCTCAAATCACTAAAAAAAGACGGCAAAATCGCAATCATCCTATGCATGATGAAACACAAAGACCCTAAAAATTTCGTAAGAACATTCATTGATCAATGCGACACCCTCATCGCAACACAATTGCCCAACGAACCACTCGCATTAAAAACAAGCGAGCTCAGCAACGCGATCACCGCAACACCGCATTTAACCGCAAATTCATTCAAAGACGCGCTAACCCTTCTAAAATCAGACCCTCCAGCGCATATCCTCATCACTGGCTCACTCTACCTTGCGGGACATGTCTTGCATGATTTGGAGAATTCAGGGCATAATTAAGAATGAGCGAAAAAATAGTCCTAGTCGATGACGATAGAAATATCACAACCTCAGTATCCATGGCGTTGGAATCTGAAGGCTTTATCGTCAAAACATTCAACGATGGCGAAGCTGGACTTCAGGGCATTCAAGAAGAAAAACCAAACCTAGCTGTGCTGGATGTAAAAATGCCGCGCATGGACGGCTTAGAGCTCCTCGAAAACATCCGCAAAACCAACCAAACCCTTCCAATCATATTTCTCACTTCAAAAGATGACGAAGTCGACCAAGTCCTTGGTCTTCGCATGGGCGCGGATGATTACATCACCAAACCATTCTCCCAACGCCTGCTCATCGAACGCATCCGCACATTGTTAAGACGCCAAAAACTTCAAAACGAAGCACAAAACGAAGAAAAAACCATTCGTCTTGGTGATATGATCCTCGATGACGACCGCTATTTATGCGCATGGAAAGGCGAGCCAGTCCCGCTTACCGTCACCGAATACCTCCTTCTTAAAACACTCACCGCAAATCCAGGACACGTAAAAAGCAGAGACCAGTTGATTGAAGCGGCATATGGTGAGACAATTTATGTCGATGACAGAACAATAGATTCGCATATAAAACGTGTCCGACAAAAATTCAAAAAAACCGATCCAGATTTCGACCGTATCGAAGCAGTCTACGGCGCAGGCTACAGATTCTCGGAAGAGTAAAGCCCGCTGGTTCCGCTACGTCCCCAAACAACCCGAACTGCCCGAACTTGATCATATCTTCGATCTATATTGGGGAGGCCCGGAACGCAGGATCACAAGCCTCACCCTAAAAATCATATCTGTCAATATGATCGCTTTGATTACACTCTTATTTGGTGTGCTCTATCTTGGACAATATCAAAACAACATCATTGAAACAAAACTCGAAAATTTTGAGCGCGAAGCCGATATCATCGCCATTGCCATCAGTGGATCAGATATAAATGCTCAAACAACCAAAGACAAAATCGCACAAATCATAAAGGGAACAGATCAACACGTTCAAGTTTACGACAAAAATGCCAATCTGGTTTTCAGCCAAAAAGCATCCTCTAACAAATCCTCCCGCCGCGAAGAATTGCAATCTATTAAAATCTTAAAAAACACAGCAGGCATCATTACAAACTTGCTCCCGGATACCAAAGCAATCCCAAAATATCCTGAAAACACTGACAACGGCTTAAACGTGCCCGACCTAGACAACGCACTCTCTGGCTTACCAAGCCTGTCTGCATGGCAAGATGCCGACGATGAAATCCTGCTATCGGCTGGCCTGCCTATCATTCAAAATGACGAGACAATTGGCGCGATTATAATCCTGCGCGAAGGGCGTGATATAAAAGCCGCCATTGGCGAAGTATGGAGCGGCATTATAAAAATCTTTCTCGCGACATTACTCATCACACTATTCCTGTCCATTTTCTTAGCCAATGCCATCGCAAACCCATTAAAAAAACTCGCCAAAGCCGCCGAAGCCGTTCGAACAGGACGTGCAACAGGTGACGACATCCCAGACCTCAGCCAACGTTATGATGAAATCGGTGACCTCTCTGTCGTATTGCGTTCAATGACCGATGCATTATGGGCAAAAATGGATTCAATTGAGAGTTTTGCCGCCGATGTCTCACATGAGCTAAAAAACCCTCTAACCTCTCTCAAAAGCGCGATTGAAACACTGCAACGCGTGAGCAAACAAGAAGACCGCGAAAAGCTAATGGCGATTATCAATCACGATATCCAGCGCATGGACAGGCTTATAACAGACATCTCATCCGCCTCCCGCCTTGACGCTGAATTATCACGCGAAGCCTTCAGCACAATCAAAATCAACGACATTATATGTCAGCTATTGGAAAGCTATAAAGATCCAATACAGCGTAAAACCACCACCAAAGAAAATGAAGAGACATTTAAAACAACCAACGGAAAAACAATTCGCCTCGTAACAAACAAGGGGCAAAATAGCATCACAAGAGGCGCAAAAACGCGATTACTCCAAGTCTTCCAAAACCTCATCGACAACGCACTTTCCTTTTCAAAAGAAGGGGACACCGTCACAATTACAATCAACCGCGGTGAAAACCTCATCGCAATCCACATCGATGATGAAGGACAAGGCATACCGGAAAACAAACTAGAAACCATATTTGATCGCTTCTACACCCAGCGCCCGGACGAATTTTACGGCCAAAATTCAGGCCTCGGCCTCTCTATCTCCAAACAAATCATTGAATCACATCGCGGTGAAATCTTCGCCGAAAACCGCAGAGACGCAGACGGCAACATCATCGGCGCCCGTTTTAACGTCATATTAAAGGCTAAATAAGATGCATAAAAACCCGCTTCTCATCGTCACCGGCTTATCTGGCGCAGGGTTAGCAACCGTTTTAAAAACGCTCGAAGATTTCGGCTTCGAAGCATTCGATAATCTGCCCCTCTCCCTCTTGCCTAATCTCCTAAAATCAAGCCACGCCCCAAACACTCCCATCGCAATCGGCATAGACACAAGAAGCCGGGAATTCGACGTGCAAACCCTGCTCGACACCGCAAAACATCACGACGCTAAATTGCTCTTTGTGACATGCGATAACACGGTATTGCATAAACGCTTCACCGAAACCCGCCGTCGCCATCCACTCGCCGCCGATCGTCCGGTCGCTTTGGGCATCGCCGAGGAACGCGCCATCATGGATCCATTGCGCGAAAACGCCGACATCGTCATCGACACATCACAACTCAGCATCCACGATCTACGCCATATCCTCGAAGGACATTTCAAACCCGACAACCAAAAAGACCTCATCATATCCCTCATGTCCTTTGGCTTTCGGGGCGGCATACCGCGCGAAGCCGACATCGTCATGGATGTCCGCTTCCTCCAAAACCCGCATTGGGTAAAAGATTTAAAGCCCAAAACGGGCAAAGATAAGGATGTTGGAGATTATATAAAGGGGGATAAAGATTTCGAAACATTCATCGAAAACTTTAAATCGCTATTAGAGCCGCTCATCCCCCGATATGCTCACGAAGGGAAAAGCTACCTCACAATAGCCATCGGCTGCACCGGTGGCCGCCATAGATCAGTTTTTACAGTGGAAACACTCGGACAGTGGCTCAAAGGCCAAAGCCTCCAAACCCATATCGAGCATCGCGATTTAAAAGATTAAGCAGGTTGAGCCGCTTCATACGCAGGTAAAACTGGCGCAAAACTGTTAACAGCGTCAACACTCCGCGTAGGAATAGCCGCATCAACAGCTGCAGGGTCAACATCTTGAACAATTGAAGAATTACCGTTTGCGAAACTGCCGCCCAATCCCTCATGCGCAGGCGCACGAGTTGGGTTAAACATGGGAACAGTACTAAAGCTTTGAATTAATGGTTTCATTTATAACACCTCTATTTTTTAAATTTTTTATTTTTTTACGCAGATTGAAACATTACATTAGAATTTTCCATCCATTGGGCTTGGGCCACTAGTTTCAATTGTAGCATGTCTTTCAGCACCAAGCTTAAGACCTGGAGGAGGACCTCCAACCGAGTTATATGCTGATAAGGTAGCACCAACTAAAGCTGCAAGGCGCTGTTCTGGATTACTCCGATTCTGGAATTCTGATCTGGGATTCATTTAAAACACCTTTTTCTATTGTTAACACCGCATTTTCTTCTGATGTCCCCTTTCCGTCATGATTGCGGAAAATTATTTTTGTGGGATCATCTTCAGACTTCTTTGGAACTATCGTAAATAAAACCCTTGTTTTGGTTAAGTTACCCAATTCCTTTAAATCGTCTTTGCCATTTAACAGGCTGATGACATTTTTTACTTTCTGCTCAGACAGTTCTAAATTTTCGTCTTCGTCTATGACTGTATAATCACCGACAATTTCGTATTTTCCCTGTCCTGGCCCGCCTTTAGAGCGAAACATAAGGATTTCGTAAACATTTTCGCTTTTAACCGTTTGCTTATAAATAAACTGCGGTTTTTCGCTTTCTGCGTTAAATCCTTTAACCATTGACCCTATTATACTCTCTGCTTAGTTAACAAAAGATTAATTTTAGATAAAAACTTTGTGTATTCATACTTGATTTGGCATAGAAAAACACCAACTATGCCATTGTACTTAATTTTACGGAGAAAAGCAAAATGTCTGCACTACCACAAAGCTTAGAAAATGATTACTGGATCACAGATATAAACCTAGCCGAGTGGGGGCGCAAAGAAATTGAGATGGCAGAGATTGAAATGCCGGGTCTCATGGCCACCCGTGAAGAATATAAAGGCAAAAAACCATTAGAAGGCGCACGCATCGTTGGCTGTCTTCATATGACCATCCAAACCGCCGTTCTCATCGAAACATTACAAGAGCTTGGCGCAACTGTTCGCTGGAGCTCATGTAACATCTTCTCCACCCAAGACCACGCCGCAGCCGCCGTTGCCGCCGCTGGCACCCCCGTCTTCGCCAAAAAAGGCATGAGCGAAGAAGAGTTTATCTGGGCAATCGACCAAACAATCACTGGCCCCAATGGCTGGACACCCAACATGATCCTTGATGATGGCGCTGACCTCACCGTTCGCATGCATGAAAAATTTCCCGAATTGATGAAAGATATCAAAGGGCTATCCGAAGAAACAACAACTGGCGTTCACCGTCTCTATGAAATGGCGAAAGCGGGCACATTAAAATGTCCCGCCATTAACGTGAACGATTCCGTTACAAAATCTAAATTCGACAATAAATATGGCTGTCGCGAATCCGCTGTGGATGCGATCCGCCGCGCAACGGACGTCATGATGTCCGGTAAAGTCGCCATGGTTGCCGGTTTCGGTGATGTTGGTAAAGGCACCGCCGAATCCCTTCGCTCTGCTGGTTGTCGCGTTCTGGTTTCCGAAGTCGATCCAATCTGCGCCCTTCAGGCCGCAATGGAAGGGTTCGAAGTTGTCACAATGGAAGACGCCGCACCCCGCGCCGATATCTTCATCACAACAACCGGAAACAAAGACATCATCACCGTTGACCACATGCGCGAGATGAAAGACAACGCAATCGTATGTAACATCGGTCACTTCGATAACGAAATTCAGGTCGAGCCACTTCGCAACATGAAATGGACAAACATCAAACCACAAGTCGACCAAATCGAATTCCCAAGCGGCAAGCGCATCTTGCTCCTCGCCGAAGGACGCCTCGTCAATCTCGGTTGTGCAACGGGTCACCCATCCTTCGTGATGAGCGCATCTTTCACCAACCAAACATTGGCACAGATCGAGCTTTGGAAAAACGCCGATAACTACGAAAACAAAGTTTACGTGCTTCCTAAACACCTCGATGAAAAAGTTGCCGCCCTCCACCTTGAAAAGGTTGGCGCGAAACTTAGCTCTCTATCTGAAGAACAAGCCAAATACATCGACGTCGATGTAAAAGGACCGTTCAAAAAAGACGATTACAGATATTAAGGAATAAACACATATGTCAGCCAAGCTCATTTTTTTCGCCGGAAGCGCCCGCAAAGGGTCACTCAATAAAAAACTGGCCAAAGCCGCATCCGAAAAAGCCAAAGAACTTGGCGCGACCGTCACCTTCATCGACCTCGCCGATTACGACATGCCGATTGTGTGCGAAGATTACGAAGCCGAACACGGTCTTCCTGAAAACGCCAAAAAACTCAAAAAACTATTCATGGAACATGATGGCTTTCTCGTATCATGCCCCGAATATAACTCCAGCCTGACACCGCTTTTGAAAAACACGCTCGACTGGATGTCACGCCCCGGCGAAGACAATACAAACTGTTTCCAAGGCAAAATCACCGCCATCATGGCCGCATCCCCCGGTGGAATGGGCGGCATGCGCATGCTCCCCGAACTGCGCAACCTACTCACCAACATCGCCATGCACGGAACCCACGTCATTCCCAAACAATTCTCATTAGGAAATGCGGGCAATGCCTTCGACGATGCGGGAAACCTAAAAGACGACAATCAAATGTTCAATGCCTGCGTAGAGCAGTTTGTTGATACGGCAAAGAGCTTAAAATCATAAAACATTGACTTCACTTTCAGCATATTAAGTCACATAATTTTGTTTTTTCACTAGGCACAAGCGGCGGCTCGTATTAAAAATACGCGTAGCACGCACCAATGTGAAAAAAGCAAAAGAAAGCGACTTATGAACGTACTCCGCCTCCATTGCGACGATAAACCCGGCATCGTTGCCGCCGTTGCAACATGCCTTGCCAACAACGAATGCAACATCGAGGAATCCGCGCAGTTCAACGACCCGCTTTCAGGACAATTTTTCATGCGCGTCGTCTTCTCCCCCCTACAGGACGGATCCGCAGATCGTTTCACCGAACGTTTCACCCAAACCGCCGATAGCTTCGCCATGACATGGGAAGTCAAAGACCTCTCCAAACCGCTCAAAACCCTGATCATGGTGTCAAAAGAAGACCATTGCCTCAACGACCTCCTCTATCGCCAAAAAAGCAAACTCCTGCCCATCGAAATCACCGCCATCGTCTCAAACCACGATACATGCCGTGACATCGCGGAGCATCACAACATTCCCTTCCACCATCTCCCCGTTACAAAAGAGACAAAACCGCAACAAGAAGCCGCCGTTAAAAAGATCATCGAAGAAACAGGCAGCGAGCTCATCGCTCTTGCCCGCTACATGCAAATCCTCAGCACAGAATTCTCTAACGCATTCGAAGGGCGCATCATCAATATCCACCATTCTTTCCTGCCCGGTTTCAAAGGGGCAAAACCCTATCATCAAGCCTATGAGCGCGGCGTCAAAATCATCGGCGCAACCGCTCATTTCGCATCGTCTGATTTGGATGAAGGCCCAATCATCGAACAGGAGATCATGCGCATCACCCATGCCTATACTCCTAAGAAAATGCAAGCCGCCGGACGCGACATCGAATCACGCGTTTTAGCCCGCGCCATCAATATGCTTGCAGAAAGACGCATATTTTTACATGACGCACGCACCGTAATTTTGTAAGCTCAATTCATTGTGAGCAAAACCGTTTCGACATCAAACAATTCGCCGCTTAAAAAACTCCTCACCAAACTGTCTGGTGAGGATAAATATCTGCGCGAAAAAGCCCGCCTGGAAGCATTCATCACCGCATTCCCTGGCGAATATTGCGGCTTTGCCAATGATGGTTCCGTTGTCTATTCCCAAGGGTTCTGCGACATCCTCGGCTTAGAGACGATAAAAACCCTCGGCGATATCCAAAGCGTCCTCCCCCCCAGCGATTCTGCCGCCCTCGAAGGGTATTTCGACCGTCTTCAGGAAAAGGCAACGCATTTCACACTCATAACCCAACGATTCGACGAATCAAAGCACTACAAATTCTCAGGCTCCCAAGGCAATGACTTGGATGCCCGCGAGCGCTTTGACATCATCTGGGTCGAAGACATCACCGATGAATGCCTCGCACAGAAAAATTTCGAAATCAACAAACGCGAAACCGATAGCCAGCAAAAGAAATACAGAGAAGCCCTCGATAACTTCCCCTTCCCCTGTTGGCTGCGCGATGAAAACCAAACAATCATCTGGGTCAACCACGCCTATTCAAACGCACTCAGCGAAAAAGAAGAAGTGATCATTGAGCAGCAAAAAGAATTAACCGGCGCAACCCGAAAATCAGCCAGCATCAAAAACAAAGCCATCATCGGCGCCGAACTCGCCAAAAAAGCCCATGACAGCGGCATCGAACAAGTATCCGAAGCCCATGTCATCATCAGTGGCAAACGCATCTTCATGCGCCTTCGCGAAACCCCAATCCCGCTTGCCGAAATGACACTCGGCATGGGACAAGATATCAGCCGCCTCGAATCAGTAGGCGAAGAGCTAAAACGCTTCCAATCATCCAACCGCGAATTATTGGAACAACTCCAATCCGCCATCGGTATCTTCGGCAGCGACCAATCCTTGGAATTCTACAATTCCTCCTTCGCCCAACTCTGGGGCCTCGAAGAAGGCTGGCTCAACAAGCGACCAAAACTCGGCGACCTCATGGAAAAACTCCGCGAAACCCGCCGCCTCCCTGAACAAGCCGATTTCCGCCGCTTCAAACAAAGCTGGCTTGATATGTTCACCGGCCTGATCAAAGCACATGAAGACATGCTCTATCTCCCCGACGGAAGCGCGCTGCGCATGCTCGTCGTGCCGCATTCCCTCGGCGGGCTCATGATGACCTTCGAAGACGTTACCAGCCGCCTAGAACTTGAATCGTCCTATAACACCCTCATCGCGGTGCAAAAAGAAACACTCGATAACCTCGGCGAAGGCGTCGCAGTGTATGGGGGTGATGGCCGCCTCAAACTCTGGAACCCCGCTTTTGGTCGCCTCTGGGGCTTTAACCCCGAAGATTTAAACGGCGAGCCGCATATCTCGAAACTAATCGATAAAAAACAAAACTTCTTCAACAAAAAAGAATGGCCCGCCAAGCGCGAAGAACTCATCGCCAAGGGATTAGACCGCATCATGCATGAAGGCCGCCTCAGACGCGCCGACGGCAGCCTCATCGACTATTCCACCGTCCCCTTGCCCGATGGCGGCGTGCTAATCACCTATATCGACGTAACAGACACCATGCGTGTTGAAAACGCCCTGCGCGAAAAAAACGCAGCCCTTGAAGCCGCCGAACAACTTAAACTCGACTTCCTCGCCAATGTCTCCTATCAACTGCGCACACCGCTCAACGCGATTATGGGCTTTAACGAAATCCTGGATCAGGAATATTTCGGCAAGCTCAATGACCGCCAAAAAGAATACACCCATGACATCAATGACGCCAGCACACGCCTCCTCGGCCTCATCAACGATATCCTTGACCTCTCAAGCCTCGAAGCTGGATACATGACCCTCAACAACGAAGACGTCGATGTCCTTCCATTCATCCAATCCATCAGCGACCTCGTCAGCGATTGGGCCCGCAAAAAGAATATCGAAATCAAAGTCACCTGTGCCCAAAATATCGGCAAAATCTCCGCCGATGAAAAACGCCTCAAACAAGCAATCATCAACGTCATTCGCAACGCCATCAATTTCACCCCCGAAAAAGGCGAAATTGCACTCACCGCGAAACGCAAAAAAGACGGCCTCGAAATCAAAGTCATCGACAACGGCGTCGGCATCCCTAAAGAAGACCGCAGCCGCGTCTTCGCCCCATTCGAGCGCGCCCAAAACGGCCCCAATGACAAACACCTCTCCCGCAGTGGCGCAGGGCTAGGCCTATCGCTTGTGAAAAACATCATCGCCCTTCACGGCGGCAGCATTGATATCAAAAGCCAGAACAAAAAAGGCACTACCGTCACCATGTTTATCCCACTCACCGCGCAAGAAACACCGCTGAAATTGCCCATCAAAAAAGCATCATGACAACCATCACATCAACATCCGAAAACGACACGGTCAAAGCGGCGCAAGATTTAGCCGCGACCATCGCCGCACCAAAAATAATCCTACTCAACGGCACGCTCGGTATGGGCAAAACCGTCTTCGCCCGCGCACTCATCCGCGCTCTAAGCGCTGATCCCGACCTCGAAGTCCTAAGCCCGACCTTCACACTCTTACAAACCTATGACTGCGACACCGCGCCTATCTATCATTATGACCTCTATCGCATCGAAGAACCCGACGAAATTCTGCAGCTCGGCTGGGAAGAAGCATGCTACGACGCCATCACAATCATCGAATGGCCCGAGCGTTTAGGCGCATATAAACCCAGCGAATATCTGGACATCACCCTCTCAAACAGCGACAATTGCGAAACACACAGAAAAATCCACATACAGCAGGTTTGATGTCACCCAATACCGCCAAAACTCCCAACAAAGCATTCATCCTCGCCGCAGGACTAGGCTCGCGCCTGCGCCCTTACACAAACAACACTCCAAAACCACTCGTAACGGTAAACAACAAAACCCTGCTCGATCGTACCCTCGACCATCTTCATGTGGCTGGGATCAATGAAATCGCCCTCAACACGCATTACCTGCCCGATCAAATCAACGCATGCATATCCGCCCGCCCCGAATTCAAATCCCATACAACATTTGAAGAAAACCTCCTCGATACAGGCGGCGGAATCAAAAATATGTTGCAGCATTTTGATGATGCTTTTTACGTCTTAAGTGGCGATGGCCTATGGGATAACGCACAAAACCCTGCGCAGCAAAACACCCTCAACGCCATGCGCGATACATGGGATGATGAAACAATGGATATCCTTATCCTCTTACAACCCGTCGCCTCCATGACCCTGACCCACGGCGTAGGCGACTACACCCTTTCCGAAAACGGCCTGCCCATCCGCTCCCTTGATAAAAGCGGCGAATATATGTTCACCTCAATGCGCATCAACCATCCCCGCATTTTCGATGACGCGCCCGATGACGCATTCTCCTACCTCACCCTTATGGACAAAGCCGAGGCCGAAGGCCGCCTCCACGCCATCATCCATCACGGCGAGTGGCACCACATCAGCACACCAAAAGATTTAGAGGCAGTAGACGCGGCCTATAAACAAATCGATCTGTCGGAGACATAAAATGCAAAAAGCCAGTCAAAGCATTGTATTCGCCGACAAGGCACAAGCGACAAATCGTATTGAAATACGTCTCAAGCGTAGTAACGATGTCAGGGGATAAAATGCAAAGACTATTCACGATCCCCGCAGGCATTCCCTTCGCCAAAGCCCTCGCAAGCCGCCTTCTCGACGAATATAAGGATACACCCGAATCGCTGCCCGATATCCTCATCCTCTTGCCAACCCGCCGCGCATGTCGAACCTTGCGCGACGCTTTCCTCCAACTCAATAACGGCAAACCGATCATGCTCCCCGCGCTTCAGGCATTGGGCGATATCGACGAAGAAGAGCTGTCCCTGTCCATCACGGGACAAAACGCGAGCGACACATTGCTAAACCTGCCGCCAACCCTACCGGGAATGCAGCGCCAAATCCTGCTTGCGCGCGCCATCGTCAAACACGAAGATTTCCCCCACGGCTTTGATCAGGCCCTCAACCTCGCCAAAACCCTCGGCCATTTGCTCGACCAAATCTATACCGAGAATCTGGACATCAAAGATCTTGCCTCGCTCGTCCCCGAAGATTTAGCAACCCACTGGCAAGTCACCCTCGATTTCCTAAAAATCCTTAGCGAAGTCTGGCCGACCATCTTAAACGACATGAATGTCATCGACGCCGCCGACCGCCGCAACCGCCTCATCAACGCGCTCAGCACATTTTGGCGCGAGACAAAGCCAAAACGCCGCATCATCGCCGCCGGAACAACCGGCTCAATTCCATCGGTCGCAAACCTCCTTGACACGATCCACACCTTACCAAACGGTCAAATCATCCTGCCCGGCTTGGATGAGCATATCGACGAAGAAAGCTGGAACGCACTCAGCGAATCCCACCCACAATACGGCTTTAAACATCTCCTAGCTGTCATGAACATCAACCGCGAAGATGTTGCATTATGGCCATCAAATATAAACGACCACGACACCTCAAAACACCGCCGCCACCTCACAAGCGAATTGATGCGCACTGCGCAAACAACAAAACAATGGCAAGACCTCGCGCCCGACACGTTCAAAACCGCAACACAAAACCTCAAACGCTTTGACTGCGACACCCCGCAAAACGAAGCACAAATCATCGCCGCCCTGATGCGCGAAACCCTGCAGCACCCCGAAAAAACCGCCGCATTAATCACCCCTGACCGCAACCTCGCCAAACGTGTCGCCATGGCATGCCGCCGATGGAATATCGAAATCGACGACTCAGCTGGCCTACCGCTAACACAAACATCGGTCGGGCGCTTTTTATCCCTGTCCATCGAAACCATCACACAATCCCTATCGCCTGTCGCCCTGCTTGCCCTGCTGAAACACCCGCTCACAAACCCGAATTTGCAGCAAAATCTAAAACAATTCGAAACGTCTTTGCTGCGCGGATTCAAACCCCCAAAAGGGATCGACGGCCTTTATTTGCAATGGGAAAAACACGGGCAAGACGAAACCCTTAAACCCCTCATCGATACAATATCTGCGCACATGTCCCCGCTCCTAAGCATGTTCAATACCGATCAAAAAATACAATTCAAAACACTGCTCAACGCCCATATCACCCTTTGCGAAAACCTCCATGCAGGTGATAAACTCTGGGCGGCGGAAGACGGAAACGCGGCAAGCGCAATTCTCTCCGAACTCCTCAATCAGGCTCATACTTTCCCCGAAATACCCCCGCAAGAATACCCACAAATCCTGCAACAATTCCTAAACGGCGTAACATTGCGCCCCACTTATGGCACGCATCCTCGCCTGCAAATCCTCGGCCAATTAGAAGCCCGCCTTATCGACGCCGACCTCGTCATCCTCGGCGGTCTTAACGAAGGCACATGGCCACCCGACCCCGGCCACGACCCATGGATGTCACGCCCCATGCGCGCCGAATTCGGCCTCCCCGGAAGCGAGCGCAGCATCGGCCTATCCGCCCATGACTTCACCCAAGGGCTATGCGCCCCCAATGTCGCCATCACCCGCTCAAAACTCAATGACGGCGCGCCAACCGTCCCCGCCCGCTGGCTCGCCCGCTTGGAAACAGTGCTCAACGCCGCAAAGATGAACCCAAAAACGCTCATCCAAAACGACATCGCATATTGGGTAAATGAGCTTGACCACACAACAGAGCTAGAGCCATTCACGCGCCCCGCACCAAAACCGCCCTTATCGGCGCGCCCAACCAAACTCTCCATCACAAAAATCGAGACATGGCTAAAAGACCCTTATTCCATTTACGCCTACAGCATTCTGAACTTGCGCGTCCTCGACCCGCTAGAAAAAGAAGCAGACGCGGCACTACGCGGTCAAATTCTGCACGACTCCCTTGATGATTTCATCACGCAAAACCCAAAACACATCCCGCCCAACGCAAGCGATATCATCCTAAAATCCGCCCAATCACATCTCGAAAATGAAAATCAATCCGCCGAAGATTGGCATTTCTATTGGCCCAGATTTGAAAAAATAACGCAGCAATTCCTCGATAAAGAAACGCAGTGGCGTAACAACGCCGCCCCCTATAAAACCGAAATCAAAGGCAGCATGACCATCACCAGCGCAGCCCCCGATTTCACCGTCTATGGCCGCGCCGACCGCATCGACAAAACACCAGATGGCGCAGCAATCATCGATTATAAATCCGGCGGCAGCTATCCCAAAAAATCATTAGAAACAGGCGATAACCCGCAGCTCCCTATCGAGGCACTCATCGTTCAAGACGGCGGGTTCGAAGGCATCGCGCCCACGCCCTGCGCCTATCTCGGCTATTGGGTGTTAAACGGCAGCAAACCGACAGAGGCAAACGACCCGCATGATATGCTCATCGACACAAAAGCCGCCCTCATCACCCTCATCGAAACATATAACGATGAAAACATCCCCTATTTCGCAATCCCCCGCGCAACTAAACTGCCACGCTTTAATGATTACGAGCATCTCTCACGCATCAAAGAATGGGCAGCCCTTGATGATTCAGATGGCGAGGCAGCAGCATGAGCATTGAAAACCTAGATCATCAGCCCCCCCCCCAATCTTCACGCCCGCTCGACCCCAATGTCCTGCAACGCCGCGCCTCTGATCCTATGGCGTCGGTCTGGGTCAGCGCATCAGCGGGGACAGGAAAAACCAAAGTCCTCACCGACCGCGTGCTGCGCCTTCTCTTGCCGCAAAAAGATGCAAACGGCAATATCCTACCGGGCTGCGCACCACATAAAATCCTCGGCCTCACCTTCACCAAAGCCGCCGCAAACGAGATGGCGCTGCGCATCAATGAAACCCTCTCCGAATGGGCAATCGCCTCCGAAGACACCCTCACCACCAAACTCCAAAACCTACTCGGTCACGCGCCAAGCCCCTATGAACTCACCACCGCCCGTAAATTATTCGCCGATGTGATCGACACACCGGGTCGCCTCAAAATCATGACCATTCATGCATTTTGTCAATCCATTCTCTCGCGCTTCCCGCTCGAGGCAAACCTCATCCCCGGCTTCGAAGTCGCAGATGACCGCACCGCCAGTGATTACCTCAACCAAGCCAAAACCCGTATCATATCACGCGCCGTCAAAGACAAAATCAGCCCAGTAAACACCGCCCTCCAGAACCTATCGCGCACAATCAACGAAGACCAAATCAGCCAGCTCATCGGCGCAATCGCCTCCGAACGCGGACAAACCGAAGACATTTTACAAAAACATTTCGGCATAGACGGCCTCTATAATGCGCTCTGCCAATCTCTCGACATCCTGCCCAACCAATCCCCAAACGACATCTTGAAAATCGCCTGCGAGGATAAGAATTTCGAACGCGCCGCCATCAAAGGCTGCGCCGACGCCATGGCGCAAAGCACAAAAACAGACAGTGAAAAAGCAGCCCTCATCTATGACTTTCTTACCGCAGACACCCAAACACGCCTCGAAAATTTCGATGCCTACGCCAATGTCTTCCTCACACAAAACGGAGACATCCGCGCCAAACTCATGGGCAAGAAAATCACCGACCAAAACCCCCATCTCGGTGACACCATGCAAGAAGAAGCCAGCCGCATCCACGCAACACTCAACGCCATAAAATCCGCACAAATCGCAACCCTCACACGCGACCTCCTACTCATCGCAACCGAAACTCTTACCCAATACACCGCCATCAAAGCGCAGCATAACATGCTCGATTACGAAGACCTGATCTTCAAAACGCGCACATTGATGCAAACACGCGGCGCATGGGTGCATTACAAACTCGACCAGGGAATCGACCACATTCTGATCGACGAAGCCCAAGACACCAACCCTGAACAATGGAGCATCATCGAAGCCCTCTGCTCCGAATTTTTCGCAAGCCACAGCGCACCGGAATTACTCAGCGAAACCAACCGCACACTCTTTACCGTCGGCGATGAAAAACAATCCATCTACAGCTTCCAACGCGCCTCCCCCGAAGAGTTTGACCGCATGCGAAACACCTTCGCCGAAAAAATAACCGCCGCAAAATCAAACTGGGAAAAGGTCGATCTCAACATTTCCTTCCGCTCCACCAAATCCGTCCTCGCCGCCGTGGACGCCGTATTCGCTGATCCAAACATCCGCAAAGGCCTTGGCATAGGCGACATCAATCACGAAGCCTTCCGCCGCGGACAGGCCGGTATAGTCGAGCAATGGCCCCTCTTCGAAAACGATGAAACCGATAACACCTCGCTGACATGGCAACCCCCGATCCATATCGAAGACCACAAAAGCGGCAGCACCAAATGCGCCGAAGCCATCGCAGACACAATCGAGACATGGATCAAAAATCAGGAAATCCTCCCCTCCTATAACCGTCCCATACAACCCCGTGACATCATGATTTTGGTACGCACAAGAAACGCCTTTGTCGGCCAATTGATGCGCAGCCTTAAATCACGCAATATCCCCGTCGGCGGCCTCGACCGTATCGTCCTCAACGACCAACTCGCCGTCCAGGACATGCTCGCCGCCGCTGATTTTGCGCTCCTACCAAGCGACGATTTAACCCTCGCCTGCCTCCTCAAATCTCCCCTTATTGGCATGGATGAAGACACACTCTTCACCCTCGCTCATAACCGCAAAGCAAGCCTGTGGAAATCTGTGCGTAACCATGCCAAATCCGAAATCACCACCTATCTCAAAACCCTCATCAATAAGGCGCGCACACTCACGCCATACGCCTTTTTCGCCGCCCTCCTTCAAAGCCCATGCCCCGCTGATACAATAAGCGGCCTCCGCGCCTTTCAAAAACGCCTCGGCAATGACGCGCAAGATTCTCTGGACGAACTCCTTAACGCCTGCCTGAACTTTGAGCATAACCACACACCATCGCTTCAATCCTTCATCCAATGGCAACGCTCCAGCGCGGGTGATATCAAACGCCAAAATGATGACCAAACCGACCATATCCGCATCATGACCGTTCACGGCTCAAAAGGCCTCCAAGCGCCCATCGTCTTCCTGCCCGACACAACTTCGGTCGCAGGGATCAACGCGTCCCAAGCCGGAAGCCGCCTCCTCTGGCCCACACAAACGGGCCAAGACCTGCCCATATGGGCACCGCGCAAAGATTACGAAGCCGATATCTTCACACACGCAAAAGAAAAAGTCCTCGAACGCATGAGCGAGGAATATCGCCGCCTCCTCTACGTCGCCATGACCCGCGCCGAAGACCGCCTCTACGTCACTGGCTATAAAAGCAAAAACGATATTAAGGATGATTGCTGGTACGCGCTTATCCGAAACGGCCTGAAATCCCATCCCGAGGCAACGGAAGAAGAAGACACAACACTCCGTCTGACCTCACCCCAAACAAAAGACGCCGACAGATCTCCAAAAACCAAGGAAGACACCCATCAACCAGCGCCCATTCCCGACTGGCTCACCCAAACCGCCCCCACAGAGCCACATCCGCCCGCGCCTCTCATGCCATCACGCCCAAGCGAAAGCGAACCCGCCGCGCTCTCTCCGCTCACCGCAAGCGACAATTACCGCTTCCGCCGCGGCAATGTCACCCACACCTTGCTACAATTCCTCCCCGACCTGCCAAAAGATACGCAGCGCCAATCCATGCATCAATATTTGAATATTCATGCCAGCGACCTGCCCGAATCTGTGCGGGGCAATATCGCCGATGAAATCGAAACAATCCTAAGCCACCCCGATTTCGCCCCAATTTTCGGCCCTAATTCCCGCGCTGAAGTCCCCATCACAGGCCTGCTACCCGATGGCCGCCTCATCAGCGGACAAATCGACCGCCTGTTCATCACCGATGATGAAATCCTCATCATCGATTTTAAAACAAACAGACCACCACCAATTGACGTAAAAGATGTGCCAAAAATCTACGCCAACCAGCTAAAATCATACGCTGATACCCTCACATCCATTTATCCAGGGCGTAAAATCAAATGCGCGCTGTTATGGACTGACGGCCCCAACCTCATGCCAATCGACGTCTAAGCGAAAATAAAACCACACCAAACCTTGACCTCACACAAATATTAACCATAGTTAATACTAATTAGCATGCGTACTGAAAGGACACTAAAATGAGCAGCATCGCAGTAACAGATTCTAACTTCGAAGCCGAGGTTCTAAAATCCGAAGAACCCGTACTCGTAGATTTTTGGGCAGAATGGTGTGGGCCGTGTAAACAACTCACCCCCATCGTCGATAAACTTGCCGAAGATATGGCAGGCAAAATCAAAGTTGTAAAAATCAACATCGAAGACGCCCCCGAAGCCCCCACAAAATACGGTGTGCGCGGCGTTCCAACATTGATGATTTTCAAAGGCGGCGAATTGGTCGACACAAAAGTCGGCGGCATGCCAAAATCACAACTTGCCGAATGGGTTGAAGGCAACGTTTAACCAACACATTTCCCACTTAAAAAATAACAAAAGCCGCGTCAAACGATGCGGCTTTTTTCTTTTTGCTAGAGCAGGGAATTGAAGAATTTGCAGGCCGAAAGTCGATAATTCCTAGGTCTTCTCGATTTCGGAAGACAGAACCATAATAATCTGGCGTCCTTCCATTTTCGGATGAAGGTCAACTTTACCAACATCGGATAATTCTTCGATCATCCGTTTAAGCAGGTTAAACCCGATATCTTGATGCGCCATTTCTCGACCGCGAAAACGCATCGTGACTTTAACTTTATCACCATTTTCAAGGAATTTACGCGCATTGCGCATTTTCACCTGATAATCATGATCTTCGATACCGGGGCGAATTTTAACTTCTTTAACATCAACGGTTTTTTGCTTCTTACGGGCTTCAGACGCTTTTTTCTGCTGCTCGTATTTATACTTACCATAGTCAAGAACCTTACAAACCGGCGGGGATGCATTGGGAGAAACCTCAACCAAATCCAAACCAGCCTCTTCCGCCAATTTCACACCTTCGGCAACGGACATAACGCCCGCCATCTCGCCATCGGCGCCGACTACGCGAACTTCGTCCGCTGTAATATCTAAATTAATGCGTGGGCCTTTACTTTTGCGCGGCGCACGTGGGTCATAATCTGGTCTGGCGATTGTTTTGTCTCCTTATATTGTTACAATCAATTATTTTAGCGTATTATAGTATAAATCACTATTCTTGTGAAATCATTAACATGGCCTCTATCAATGTCAAGTCATTGTCTATCAAGGGATGCAGCGTTTGTTATATTAGGGTAATGGGATAAATTCATCATCACCGTCAACCCTGTCAAATTTCCCGTCTTTCCAATCGCGTTTGGCTTGGTTAATGCGCTCGCGATCCGATGACACGAAATTCCAAAAAATGTGGCGCGGCCCATCCATCGCCTCACCGCCCATAACCATCATACGAACAGGCGATTGATTGAGTTCCGTTGCTTTTACAACAACTTGATCGCCGGGACGAAACACCAAAAGCTGATTGGGTGCATGGCGTATCCCTGCAATCTCCACCTCACCATTAAGCACATAAACACCGCGCTCCTCCGTCTCAACGGGCAATTCAAACACACCGCCCGCTTCTAGCTCAACATCCACATAAAGTGTGTCGCTCATAATCGGCACAGGTGCGGATTTTCCCCATAAATTTCCCATGATAACACGCGCACGCATGCCATCATATTCCATCTCCGGCAACGCGCCTTTATCCGTATGCGCAAATGTCGGGCTATCCTCTTCATGCGCCTTAGGGAGAGCAAGCCAGCTCTGAATACCGAATAAATTTGACGGTTGCTGCCTGATATCCATCCCTGTACGTTCCGAATGAACAATGCCACTCCCTGCGGTCATGACATTCACATCCCCCGGCAAAATCCGCTCATCATAGCCAAGCGAATCTTTATGGTCCAAAGATCCTTTAAATAAATATGTCACCGTTGATAAACCAATATGTGGGTGCGGACGCACATCAACCCCATGATCGGTCAAAAATTCACCCGGCCCCATTTGATCCCAAAATATAAACGGCCCAACCATCTGCCGCTCTTTGCTCGGCAAAGCACGATGCACCTCAAAACCACCAATATCCCCGCTGCGGGGGATGATGATGGTTTCTATCGGATCATTTTGTAATATGCTCATTTTTATTATCTATAACTTTCTATGCAAAAAATTTTTATAACGAATTTATGCTTTATCGCACTGAAATCATTATAAATATTGGATAATTTCATTGCATTTCAAAATTCGTATTCTCATTTAATTTCATATCTAAACCACATAAAATATAGGATATTTTTCCTATATTGTAAACCTAATTCAAAATCCAGATCATGACATTCAAATAGGCGGCAAAGCTGCCCCAAATCACGGTCGGCAAAACCAACAACGCGGCAATACGGCTCTTATTCCATGCAACAATGATAAACGCGATCATAGCAAGATCAAGCGCAACAATCCAAAAGAACCCGATCACGACAAGATGCGCCGCAAAGAAAACAAAGCTCCACCCCCAATTGAGCAACATTTGCACCCAATACAAGCGAAACGCGAGGGCAAAACCATCATCATTACGTTTTGTCCAAACCAACCAGCCCGCAAGCGCAAGCAATACGTACAGCGTCGTCCAAACAATAGGAAACGCAAGGTCAGGAGGGTTGAGAGGCGCTTTCTCAAGCGTTCTATACCACCCCATATTGGCCGCAGTCGCAAAGCCAATCAAACCCGATATCGCCTGAAACCCGATAATCCATAGAAGCGGCGGAATAAATTTTTTCATATCTAAAACGGTGCTTTCGCTTCATCGACAATCTCAGCCAAAGCTTCATCGAACGATTTCACGTCTTGTGCTTGTGAGCCAAGGCGGCGAATAGCCACGGTTTTTTCCTCCGCTTCACGCGCGCCGACAACAAAAAGATTAGGCACCTTGCCAACAGAATGCTCACGCACTTTGTAATTGATCTTCTCATTACGAATATCAAGCTCCGCGCGAATCCCCGCCGCCTTAAGCTGCTCATAGATATCGCGCGCATAATCATCCGCCGATGCCGTAATGGTCGCCACGACGCATTGCACGGGCGCAAGCCACAAGGGAAGTTTTCCCGCGTAGTTCTCGATCATAATGCCGATAAACCGCTCCAGCGTCCCTAAAATCGCACGGTGAAGCATCACAGGACGGTGTTTATTGCCATCTTCCCCGATATAATGCGCATCAAGGCGCTCGGGCAGGACAAAATCAAGCTGTAGCGTTCCACATTGCCAGCTACGGCCAATCGCATCACGGATGTGATATTCAATCTTCGGCCCGTAAAACGCGCCTTCGCCTTCTTCTTCTTCAAACTCAAGACCTGCCTTGATCAAGGCCTGACGAAGCCCGTCTTCGGCTTTATCCCAAACCTCATCACTGCCTGCGCGGCTTTCTGGACGAAGGGCAAGCACAATGCGGACATCATCAAACCCAAGATCCGAATACACATCCTTAATCAAGCCGCAAAACGCGACCGATTCATCGGTGATCTGATCTTCCGTGCAGAAAATATGCGCATCATCTTGCGTCATTTGACGTACACGCATCAAACCATGCAGCGCGCCATGGGCCTCGTTACGGTGACAACAGCCAAACTCCGCAAGGCGGATCGGCAAATCACGATAGGAGGTAATGCCCTGTTTAAACACCTGTACGTGTGCGGGGCAATTCATCGGCTTAAGCGCCATCAATTTTTCAAATGCATGCTCCGATACAACGGGGCCATCATCATCAACGGATGGAATTTCATCAGGAACAACAAACATATTCTCCCGATATTTCCCCCAGTGACCGGACGCCTCCCAAAGCTTGTTATCAATAAGCTGCGGCGTCTTAATCTCTTTATACCCTGCGTCATTAACGCGGCGGCGAATATATTGCTCCAACGCGTTGTAAATCACATAGCCCTTGGGGTGCCAAAACACGCTGCCTTGCGCCTCAGGTTGGAAATGGTACAAATCCATCTCGTTGCCCAATTTACGATGATCACGTTTTTCCGCTTCATCCAATTGATGCAAATATTCTTTAAGCTCATCATCGCTGCGCCACGCTGTCCCGTATATACGCGTAAGCATTGCTTTAGATGAATCCCCGCGCCAATACGCGCCCGCAACCTTCAACAACTTAAACGCTGTTCCAACTTGCTTGGTTGATTGCATGTGTGGCCCACGGCAAAGGTCTAGCCATTCACCCTGACGATAGATTTTGATCGATTCACTCTCGGGCAAATCCTCAATCAACTCCGCTTTATAATTTTCGCCCTTACCCCTGAAATAAGCAATCGCCTCATCACGATCCCAAACCTCACGCACAAACTGGGAATTACGCTCGACAATCTTACGCATCTCTTTTTCGATGGCCTCAAAATCATCCGTTGAAAACGGCTCATTGCGTGCGAAATCATAAAAGAACCCGTTCTCGATATTCGGACCAATGGTCACCTGCGTGCCGGGGAAAAGATTCTGCACCGCTTCCGCCATCACATGCGCGCAATCATGGCGGATCATCTCCAACGCCTCATCATCCTTACGGGTGACAATCGCGATATCGGAATCCTGCGTAATCGGCAGCGACAAATCGCAAAGCTCCCCGTTAATACGGATAGCGATCGATATCTTAGCAAGCGAAGACGATATATCTTTGGCAATCTCGAACCCCGTCACACCCGCGTCATAAACGCGGCTAGCACCATCGGGGAGAGTCATAGTAATGTGTTGTTCTGCTTTTTGTTCCATGCATTCTTTTTAACCCACCAATCACAAGACGTATAGAGGGTTTTTAAGGCAAAACAAACAAAATGAAAAAACGGCGCGGCTGGAGCCGAAGACAACACTTATCGCTCTGTGAACGCGGTTTGCAGGGTTTTGATCAAAGGCTTGAGCAGATATTGCATCACGGTTTTCTTACCCGTCAAAATATCAACGCTCGCGATCATACCAATCTCGATTGGTAAAACCTCGCCTTTGCGTTTCAATTGCGTGTCATTGGTGCGCAATTTCACCTGATAAAAACTATTGCCGTCTTGATCTTCAAATGTATCCGCAGAAATACTAACCAATTCCGCATCTAGCCCGCCATAGATCGAAAAATCATACGCCGTTAATTTCACAACTGCCTTTTGCCCCGGGAAGATAAACGCACGATCCTTCGGACGCACCTTCGCCTCAATCACAAGCTTGTCGTCTTTGGGAACAATCTTGATCAAATCCTCACCCGGACGAATAACCCCGCCAACCGTATTGACGGTAATTTCCTGAATTGTTCCATCCACGGGTGATTTAATCTCTGTCCGTGATTGACGCTCAGTCAGTGCCGATAAACGCTCTTTAATCTCGTTCATCTCGATCATTTTCGCAGAAAGCTCGGTCTGTGCCTGGGCTTTTGCATTCGTCTTGATCTCATTCATCCGCGCCTCTGCCTCACGCACCGCTGATCGCGCACGCGGCAAGCTTGAGGCATAACCATTCAATTCTGTCTGGCGTTCTTTGATCCCGCGTTCCAATTGTAGCAATTCCATCGGCGGCGCTGATCCACGCTCTACCAATGGGCGTACCATTTCCATTTCTTGGCGTTGTAAATTAATAACGCCGCGCGTATCCGAAATACGCCCCGTAAGCTCACGCACCTCTTGCTCGCGCTGCGCTCGTTGCTGCATCAACACATTGAGCTGATTATCAAGCGATTGACGGTTCGCACGAAACGAGTTTAATTCCTCTGTCACGCTGCGCGGCGCTTTCTCCATAACCTCTGGCGGAAAGTCCACCGTGCCCTTACCTTCGGCTTCGGCCTGCAGGCGTGTAATCGACGCCAATAGACCAAGATAGCGCGATTCATTTGCCCCGAAATCGGAATCCGCCTCAATCGCGTTCAACCGAACAAGTGTCTGTCCTTTTTTAACAGAATCACCTTCCTTGACGAAAAACTCATCAATGATCCCCGCTTCAAGGCTCTGCAAAGCCTGCACACTTAATGACGGAATAACCTTCCCATCACCGCGCGTAACCTCATCAAGCGGCGCAAAACAAGCCCATACGCCAAGCATGATCCAAAACACAATGATAAACACCAACAAGAAATGCTTCGATAACGGCATATCATCATCCGTATCAAACGCACGCAATGCATGTGCCTTCACCTTGCCGGCCTTCTCCTTCGCCCAATTATCGCGTACCGCTTGCCATTCCTCTGCATCGTTGATGGTGATATTATCATCAACAGGAGGCTGCTTCGGCTTTTGCGCTTGTTTCGGCGCATCTTTACCTTTTTGCGTTGGCGGTCTTTTACCCGAACGGCGCTGCGCATTATTTGGCGCTTTAGCGTCTGGATTAGCTGGCCGCTTGCGCGGCTTATCGTTCTCTTTATCAACCATATTTATACCTGCGTGTTCTCCGCGCTAGAGCCATATTGACGCGCCTGTAATTTGCGGATCACTTCATCTTTTGGTCCGAACGCAACAAGCTTGCCGCGATCAATCAAAATCAATTTATCAACAAGGCTCAACATAGCGCCCTTATGCGTGATCAAAATCGTTGTCTTGCCCTCACACAACACATCAAGGCGTTTGCGCAAACGGTTTTCCGAAGCCGGGTCCATAGACGCCGTCGGTTCATCCAATATCAAAATCGGCGGATCATATAAAAGCGAGCGTGCAATTGCCACCGCTTGACGCTGTCCACCCGATAGCGCTTCACCGCGCTCACCAACTTGCGTATCAAGACCTGCCTCGCTATCGCGCAAAAATTCCATGACACCCGAAAGCTCCGCCGCACGCATCACCGCACTGTCAGGAGCAGTTTCATGTCCCATCGTAATGTTTTTACGCACCGAGCCAAAGAACAATTGCGGGCTTTGCTGAACCGCGCCAATATTGCGGCGCAAATCACCCGGATCAATCTGGCGTACATCCGACCCGTCAATCTGCACTGACCCTGATGTAGGCTCATACAGATTAATCAACAACCGTTCCAACGTCGTCTTACCAGAGCCAACCGCGCCAATAACACCAACGCGCTCACCCGGTTCAATCGTAAAGCTAAGCTGATTAAGCGCCGGAACGGCTTGCCCCGGATAATTAAAGACAACATCACGAAATTCAACCCGCCCTTTAACATGCGGCATCGTGACAAAATGCTTACCCAATGGGCGCTCAACTGGCTTCTTCATCAAATCATCCAGCTGATCAAGCGCCTGTTTCGATTGATTCATACGTGTCATCAAACCTGAGACTTGTGCCAAAGGTGCCATCGCGCGGCCCGACAAAATCACACAGGCAATCAACCCACCCATAGAGAGCAAGCCTTCACTGATCTGATACACACCAACAATCACGATTAAAACGCTGACCAATTGTTGCATAAACATCGCCCAGTTCTGCGCAAATGCCGCAATCTGGCGTGATTTCACTGATGTACGTGATGATTTCTCGGTTAATTCTTCCCATGAACGCTGCGTATGCCCTTCGGCTGCCTGCACCTTGATTGTTTCAAGACCAATAATCGTCTCAAACAACAAGGCATTTTTAAGCGCGCTCTCATGTAAAGATTCCTTAATCACTTTCGACAATGGCTTTTGCAAAAACAAACCCATCCCAACAATCAACGGGATCGCCGCCAATGGAACGATAGCCACATATGGCCCACCAAGAATATAGATGAAGAAAATAAACAAGAACACGAACGGCAAATCAATCAACGCCACCATCGTCGCGGAGGTAAAAAAGTCACGCAGCGTTTCAAACTCTTTCATATTCGCCGCCAAAACCCCTGCGCTCTGTGGCCTAGAGGTCATGGTCATGCCAAGAATTTGTTCAAACAATTGCCCCGAAATAACCACATCCGCCTTACGCCCCGCGTAATCGAGGAAATGCGAACGTAAATTTTTCAAGATAAAATCAGAGACATACACAATGAGAATGCCCGCCGCCATCGCCCACAACGTCTCAAACGCTTTATTGGGCACAACGCGGTCATACACATTCATCACAAACAATGAACTAGCGATACCAAACAGGTTAATCATGATCGCCGAAATCGCGACCTCGCCGTAAAGCGTACGGTTTTTCCAAAACACTGCCCAAAACCAGTTACGACCCGTATCAATCTCGGCTGGCCCCGCGCGGTCATCCACACGCGCTATGGGCCGCACGAAAAACGCATATCCCGCATAAAGCGCCTTAAGCTGCTCATGTGTCAGGACTTGCTTTTCATCAGGCGTTTCGGGAAATTGCACAACAAAGCGCTTCTCCTTACCATCCGTCTTGATCTCCCAAAGCGTACAGGCCTGATTTTCATTCAAAGATAAGATACACGGTAAATTCGGCGCAATCGCAAGCGATTCCAACGAACGCTCGGTTAAATTGGCAACCATATCGGCGCGCATCGCGGCGCGCAGGAATATCGCAGGAGTAATACCAGTTTTCGGAATGGGCAGGCCAGAAGTCAAGGCCGCGTTGCTTGTACGTCTGCCATAAAATCCGGCGAGCAGGCGCAGACAATCAATAAGAGGTTGATGAATGGCAATGCGATCCGCCTGCAATGGCCAGCTATCGGCATTATTGGCCAATTCCTGAATACCGCGCAAACCAATATCACTCGTAGAGGCGCTAGAGTCAGCTTTTTGGCCGCCTTCAATGCTGGCCTTATCAAACTCACTCTCAACCTTCCCGGCCTTATAGCCGGGCTGGTCTTCATTATTTTGAGGGGGCTTATCCTGTTCTTTGCTCACATCGATCCTGGATGGCTAAAACTAGCCGAAGAAAATTAAAGGACTAACGTGCCTTGTTTTTATCTTCATAATCCCAAAGATCACTCGCAGCAACGTCACTCTCTCTAGGATACGCGACTTCGAGGGTCGGGAGCAAGGCTCCTTTTAACGCCAACAGACGATAAACAGCCAACATCTCCAGATACTCTGAGTTCACAGTGTTTGAACGTGATACAAAAAGTTCATTTTGCGCATCCAAAACGTCAAGCAAAGTACGACGGTCAAGGCTAAACTGATCGTTATAGGCCTTCACAACTTCAACGTTTGCATCTGCTTGCGCCGCAAATTGTGCTGCGCGTTCTGCCGCGGATGCCATTGCCGCCCAAGTTTGGCGCACATCGCTCTCAACTGAGCGTGCCGCTTCCGCGCGGGCTTCTTTTGTTTGTTGGTGACGGTGAATAAACTCACGCGCACGTGCTACATCAGCGCCGCCGCGATAGAGATTCCAGTTCATTGTCACAAGCGCTGTCCCTGAACGGTCACGTCCTTCAACGCCGCCAAGGTTATGACCCTGACGTGCATTCAACTGAAGATCCACTTGTGGGTACATCGTTGATTTTGTCTGTTGCGCTTCCGCATAAGCAACTTCGATATCAGATTCAAAAATATCCAAAGTCGGGCTATACGCCAAAGTTTTCTCAACTTCGCGGTTCACATCTTCCGCCAACACATCAAACGGTGTCGCTGGCAAAGTCAATTGACCTGGCTGATCGCCGACTTCTTTGATGTAATTTGTTTCCGCATTGCGAAGTGATTGACGTGTGCTTGATTCGGTCGCACGTGCTTGCGCTAAACGCGCTTTTGCCTGCTCGGAGTCAGCTTGCGTTGAACGGCCGCCGTCAACACCTTGATCGATTTGATCCATAATGTCGATGTGATCGGCAACGTTCTTACGCGCAATCACAAGCAATTCGCGCTGACGAAGCACTTCAAGATACGCTTCAACAATCGCCAAACCAACAAGCTCCGCCGTTTCACGAACACGGTTTGCCGATGAAACAACGCGCGCTTGCTGGCGATCAACTTCGTATGAAGCATTCCAACCATCAAACAACATCTGCGTTAATGTCAAACCAGTTTCATAACGGAACAATGTTTCATCATCATCGTCATCAGTTCCCGCGCGTGTCGCTGGATCTTCGCTATATTCCCAACCCGCATCCGCGTTTAAATCAACCGATGGAAGGAACAAAGCTTCACCTTGATTAAGCTCTTCATCTGTCGCACGACGGCTCGCCGCGACAACGCCATATTCCGGATTGGTTGCAATCCCTGTGGCAACAGCCTGTTTCAGGGTGATGCTCAGTGATGGGTGCAACGCTTCATCCTGTGCCATACCGCTTTGCGCGCCAAATCCAACAAGCGCCGCGACAGAGACAGTGAGACACAATTTACGAATATTACGAGAAGTCATCGGTTTAAAATCCTTTGATATAAGTTACTAAATTTTTGATTCTTTTACGCTTTTAATAAGCACGCTGTCTTTATCCACAGCCAAATAATAATTCACATTTATGCCCGCTTTACCAAATCAATGCAAGTAAAATAAGCCCTTAACGCATAATTATAGCAATAATAAAAAACCCCGCATAAGCACAAAGCCAAACGGGGTTTTTGAATTTATAATTTTTATAGCTTTAGCCGAAAGATGGTGTCGTCCAACCAGCTTTTCGTGCATCCTGCCCAAGTTGCGCAAGGTCTTCACCAGCGCGCCAATTAGGGTCCGTCATATTAAAGTTCAAACTTGTTGTGCCGCCATCAACTTCGCCACCACCCGTTCTGCCCTCTGTTTTACCAAGTCCGCGATCGTTTCTATCATTGCCACCCTCACGGCGACATGATGCAAATCCAACCTTCGCACCAACAATATCATGAGATGCATTAGGAGAGTGAAATGTAACATGTACAGGGCGAGCATTAATACCAGTCAACGGAATACCAAGAGTGGCCGTTTCTCTTCTTGGGTCATAAGATTCTGGCGTAATAGCAATCTGAAATTGTCTCTGTATTGCGCTGGATAAGAAAACGCTAGGGGCATCAATATTAACATTAAATACTTTACCAATATCATCCGGGCCAATATCACCAAATTCCATGAACAATTCTTGACCATCACCGTTTGGCGAACGAAAGCTCAACGCATATGTACCATCACCAACATAGCCATTAGTCTGTCTATCAATGATCTTATTACTTTCTCCCCACTCACCGTCATACGCAATGGCAGTGTTAATAGCGCCAACACCGGAAACAGATGCATGCTCAATAAGGCCGTTATGGTTTGGGAAATCACCCGGACCAAACTGTTCTACAACACCATTAGGTTTTCTATAGGATCCTGTGGCATATTGCCCCGCATCTTCACCTTTAACCCAAGTCGCATCAATACCTCGCGGAAACGTAAGTGTAAAACCGCCCCGTTCTACAACATTACTATTACCAAGCGTATCTCTCTCACGCGGTGCAAATGTTCTTGTCGCCTGAACGCAATTATAACCGCCTCTAGTCAAAAACGAAGGATCAATACTAGTATCCTGCGCGCTTGATGCTGTTGCTGTTAATAAACCTGCTGTCGTTGCAGCTGCGGCTAAACCAGATACCTGCCCCAATGCTTGTCTTAATGAACCCATTGTTATTCTCCTATAGTATAAACTAATCAGTAAAATTATGTTAAATTTAAATCGTGGCAATACCTAACACAACCAGTCAGGTATTGCAAACTTTTTATGAAAAATATAATTTTAAACTATATTTTCGTCATTCGTGGCCAACGCTGCGCCCGCAACATCTTGCAAAGCAGACGATAGTGAAGATGCAGAATATGTATCATTCGCCGCCGCATTCACGGAGATTGCATTATCCTGAGCATCTGTGCTGTGAACGAAATCAAGGATCGCCGCATCAACACTGTCTTCACCTCCTGTGAAGAGAACATCATCCAAGCCAATCTCAGAATTGTCATTGGATTCTTCAACAGCGTAAGTATTGAGATCCAACTTATCCTGATCTTCCTGCGTCAACTCTTCATAATCCAAATGCGCATCCACAATCTCATGCGTAACACCATCCGCCGTCGTATACGTAGACGTCGCACTGATATAGTTACCCGCAACTTCTGTGTCTGTTGTCTCTGCATTCAAATCAATGCTGGTAATACCAAGATCATCCAAACCATAAAGCTCACCCTCATCGGTAATACCGTCTTGGTTAAGATCACGCCAAACCTGAAGATCAGCCCATTGGTCATCGCTTGATGTAATGGCATTGTCATTATTGCTGTCAAAGCTGCTCAAATGCGCAAACCCATCAGCAAATCCGAACAAATCACCAAACATCTCGCTACGATCATTAATGATGCCATCGCCGTTATTATCAATAACCAAGAAACCATCATCCGATTCAACCCATGCTGTCTGCTCGACATCACCATCAACGTCATAATCAAACAACACGCCGTTGTCGACATTCGTCAATTCAATACCGTCGCCATCAAGGTCGAGGACAAGCGGAGTAACACTAAAGCGAAGAATAGCTTGTGATGTATCACCGTCAGAATCTTGAATTGTGTATTTCAGCTCGTAGTTATGGTTATAAGTCGCTGAACCATTCAAGTTCAAGGTATAAGACCCATCAACTCTCAATGTAATTGTTCCATGCGGGAAGTTATAAGTGCCCGTGCCATCAACAATTGCTGGAGACCCTCGACCATCACCGCCGAAATCATCGTTATTAAGAACGTTACCATTATAAATCTTATTCCCACCAGGAATACGATCATCAACCGCAACAGGCTTCGAATCAATCGGCGTGGTACGGATGCTTAATGTCGCTGTATCCGTATCACCATCAAAATCAGCAAGCTTATACGTAAACGTATCAGTACCATTTGGATTATTGCTGTTGGCCTTATAGCTGTATGATCCATTCTGATTAATCGTAAGCTTACCATAGTCACCAGTGATGGTTCTACCACCTGCGCCAATCGCCAAGCCATTAATCTCTATGATCTTACCCGGTGCATCCGCACCAACAACATCATTGCTAATCACATTGCCATTAACAGTTTTACCTTCAGCCGCAGCATTACTATCATTACGCGCATCTGGGCCATCATCGTAAACATTGATAGAGACATTGGCTTTACCAACGCTTCCATCCGCATCCGTCGCCTTAACACCGAAGTTTAGCTTAACAATATCATTGGCATTGCCTGCATTCGGATGGTCAATTTGATCAATCTGCGTGAACTTGTATGTTCCGTTAGAGTTAATAACCATCTTAAACACATCACGACCACCTGCAGTCCCGGTATATGTATTACCAGAATGTGAAATATTGATCGTTTGACCCAATGACGTAAGCGTTGGATCAGAGGCGCTAAACGCTCCTGTCGACGCTGTTACACCTGGTCCATCAGTACCATAATTCACGCTGATATTACCCGTAACACTATCAAAGCCATTCGTCTCATCAACATTGTTACTTGCATTCGTAACAACCGGAACATCGTTCTGCGGTGTTACTGCAATCGAGAGTGTCGCCGTATCCGTGTCACCATCAAAATCAACCAGCTTATAGGTGAACTTATCAGTGCCATTTGGATTATTGCTGTTGGCCTTGTAGCTATATGATCCATTTTGATTAATCGTTAGCGTACCATAGCTTCCGGAAATGGTTTTACCACCACTGCCAATCGCCTGACCATTGATCTCGGTAATTTTGCCTGGCGCATCCGCACCAACAACATCATTAGTGATCACATTGCCGCTAACAGTCTTACTTTCAGCCGCAGAATTACTATCATCACGCGCATCTGGACCATCATCAAACACATTGATAATGATCTTGCCGTTACCAATATCGCCATCCGCATCAACCGCTTTAACACCAAAGTTCAGCGTCACAACATCGTT
>JAACQG010000029.1 GCA_009995045.1 Alphaproteobacteria bacterium | reverse complement strand
GACCCCACAGTCGAAGCTCTTACGATCATGTTTTTTAGAATCTAGTCTTTCAAACAGCATGAGAGGCGGTTATTTCCTTATATTTTTCCGCCGCTTTTTTCATACGGTCAGTAGGCTCAGGCGGGTTATCAATCATATCGAAAAATACATGCCAGTCCTCTTCTGTGAAAGTTGTTTTTTCGTGCTGTGCTATAATTGATTCTGCCTTTTCGCGTATGCTGTGGCGAACAAACTTGCTTTTGTCGAGCTTGACATAGCCGCGCGCACGTTCCATTAACTCGGCTGTGGCTGCATCCATGCGAAATTTTAATGTATCATCTTTTGTAACATTCAGGCTCATCGTTTTACCTCATAGATAACTTATAATTAATTGTACCCACAAACGTTCCCTTTTGTCAATAAAATACCGCCCGATATTTCGGGCGGCAAGTTGGGAGAATTAAGCGGCCTCTTTGAAATCCTCGGCTGTATCGTCCAAGGTTTCATCCAGCTCATCCTGTTTGGCATCAGGGTCAATCGCAGGGAAAGCCATAGCTTCTGGAATCCAGAATGTTGCTTTCAACTCGTCTTCATTCGGGCTTTCAAGTGTAAGGACATGCTGAAAATGCTTGCTCATAGAGGCGACAAGCTCTTTTTTCTTATATCCTGCAACATTGCCGAATTTCTGAAAGCACCCTGCATCGGTAACAATCTGCTGTAATTGCATCTTGTTACGGCGTTTCAAAAAGGCTTCATCTGGTCGCCAGTAATTCCGCATATCAACACGCAAATCCTGAGCAACCTGATTGAAGATACTGCCCTCATAGGTATCAAGCTGTTCACAGAATAATTGCCCGAATTCCAAGGCATCCAGTGCCACCAAAAGGCTTTCTAAAACATCATCCGATAAGTCTTTGACAGCTTTATAGGCATCTTCTAGGTCATAGTTGAAAAGATAACCCAAATCGCGCCATGTAGCGTCTTCGGAGTCATGGCCGAAATGCGCCAATAAAGCCTTTGCCTGTTCATTGATAATTGCGAGGGCAGGGGAGGTGGTATCTTCCTGCTCGAAATAGGATAGACAATCATGGTTTTTGAAGCGATATAGCTTGTTTGCGACAGCAAGCTGTTTCGCAACCCTTGGGTTTTCAATCAAAGCCGATTGAACCGCGATACTTTTATGCATGGCCATATAACGGCGTAGCGGAGTAGGGTAGATGGCTTTAGGCTTCACTTTAAGGCTATTTGCTGTACCTTCATCAGCCTTGGTTTTGATAAGCCCTTCATGAACTTCAACCGCGCCGCTTGCCGATAACGAGACAATAACGCCTCCTGTCTCACCTTCTTCGGCGCGGCCATACTGCCAAGCACTGAAATAGCCCTCAACAAATTCCACCCAATCGGCCTTCTCACGATAGGAATCTGCCAGTTCTTCTGCCGCTTGCTTTTGCAATTCAAAGAATTGCTCTGCATCATTGAAATAGGTGTTATCGTCCTCACCTAAAAGGTCGGTTGTATAGTCACCTGTGTAAAGCTCACGCTCAAAAATAGCCATTGATAGGGTCGGAAGATCGCCCAAAATACGGTCTTTGATATCCTCGGCATCCCAATAACCTGATTTTGCCATGTTGAGACAGCGTTCCTGTTCCTCAAAAGTGCCAACACTCAAGGCTTCTGCCTGTGAGAGAGTGATTTCACCTGTCTCAAGACATTCTTTGACGGTCTCACTTAACTGCATGAGAACAAGGCGGCGTCTGACAGTGTGTGCGCTAAGACCAGTTTGCGCGACAATATCATCGAGTTTTTCACCATCCTGAACCAGTTTTGTTAGGGCTTGTGCTTCCTCTAATGGTGTCAGGTCTTGCCTTTGGATATTTTCCATTGTGGCAATACGCAAGGCCGTATCGGCATCAAGGTCGTCTTTAATTTCAACCGTAACCTCGTAATCTTTGGGAAAATCACCATTCTCGACCAAATGGCTTATAGCCCGAAAACGGCGTTCACCGCAGATAATAGGGTGTAATTTCTTTTTACCTTTGGCTTTTCCGACAATCAGATTTTGAAGCAAACCGTCCGTTTTAATGGATTGAGCCAAGCCCAGAATTGAGTCTTCATCAAAGGCTTTGCGCGGGTTTGCATCCGAAATCTGAATTTTAGTGATTGGTAGTTTTGTGTAAGTCATCGTTTTTTCCTTTCGCTGATTTAGGTTAAAAGTGCGTGTTGCACTTCTTTCCTATGAGCCGCGTAGCGGCACGGAAGCGGGGGAGATTTAACCATGACCCAGCCTTGCCGGAGGGGGATCACCCGCCTTGCACAAGGCGAAGACGCGGAAAGGTGGGGATACCGGCAAGGCAGCCGAAGGTGAGCGTCAGCGAAGGTCTTGTTAAATCGGCCCGAAGGGGGCTAATTAAAACACATGAAAACCGTTGATATATATGATTTATTAACTAATTGAATGTAAGATTTATATATATTATTATCTTACATATTGAGGTGATTAAAATGCTATCTACAGCGCAAAAAATTATGAACAGAATTAAGCGGAAAGGCCGTGGATGGGTCTTTACGCCGCAGGATTTTGTCGATTTAGCATCACGCAGTAATGTGGATGTGATTTTATACCGTCTTGTTCAGGACGGTGATATTCGCCGTGTTCAGCGCGGATTATATGATTTTCCAAAGATTGACGCCCGCCTTGGTATCTTATCACCAGATGTAAAAGGGATCGCTCAAGCGGTTGCGCGCCAATCTGGCGATAGTATCGCCCAATCCGGTGCGGCCGCCGCCAACCTTTTGGGCCTAAGTACGCAAGTCCCTGGCAAGATCGTGTATTCTACAACAGGCAAAAGCAAAAGCATTCCAGTGAAAAACCGCTCAATTCGGCTTGTTTCCTCTCATATTCCAGCCGCTTTGCATCATCTGGACGATCCCGTAACCCTGACACTACAAGCCCTCGATTATCTGGGCAAAAAGCATGTAACCAAGACAATGATCAAAAAATGTGCAAGCATTCTGTCCGATACGGATAAAAACAGAATCAGGCACAATATCCGCTATATTAAAAATGCGTGGCTATCGGATGTCGCGCGCCAACTATGCAATTAAACCCCAAAAATTCAAATTATTTCTTTCTTAAACCCCAAAAATTCAATAAACTCGGCAAATAAGGATTTTAAATGCCCACTTTTTTTGATGAACTACCGGAAGTATTTGTCTCCAATACCGAAATTTCGGCATTGGTAAGCGAAGCTGTGAAATCAGGAAAACTTCGAAAACTCGGAACAAGGCTTTACACAAAGAATCTGGAAGAGGCGCCGGAAAGCATAGTAAGACGAAATTGGTATTTTTTGCTCAAGGATTATTACCCCGATGCTCTAATTGCCGACCGCACCGCCATAGAAAATCAGCCCTCTGCGGATGGCTCGGTGTTTATTGTTTCGAAGAAAAAACGAGAAACCGCTCTACCAGGCATTACTTTCAAACCAAGACCAGGAGTAGGGGGCTTGGAAACAGACAAACCTTTTCTGGGCGGGGTACATCTGTCCTCAACAGGTCGGGCTTATCTTGAAAATATGCGCGTATCCCGCGCGCGCAGCGGCGATACCTCCCGCACCTTGTCCCGAAAAGAAATTGAAGTACGCCTTGACCGCGTCTTGCGACAAAGCGGTCATGCAGGGGTGAATGCTATTCGGGATGAAGCCCGCACATTAACTAACAAGCTTGGCGCGGAAAAGGAATTTAAGGAACTGGACGAGCTAATCGGATCACTGCTTGGAACGCGCGACGCAGAAATGAAAAGTGATCTAGGCAAAGCCCGTAAAGGGGGCATGCCTTTTGACCCTGTCAGGCTGGAAAAATTCATCAAATTGTTTGAAACCTTAAAAGCCTCTGCCCCGATACACCGGCGCGCGCGCGAAACCACTTCGCAAGCAAAAACCAATTTGTCCTTTTTTGAGGCTTATTTCTCCAACTTCATTGAGGGCACAGAATTTGAAATTGATGAAGCCGTTGATATTGTCTTCAACGGTCGCATCCCGAATGACCGGCCGGAAGACGCCCATGATGTTTTAGGAACATTCAGGATTGTTTCCGATACTACGGAAATGAGCAAATTACCTGGTTCATCGGAAGAATTATCTCAATTACTAAAAAGCCGTCACGCGGTCTTTATGGAACTCCGTCCTGATAAACACCCCGGCGCATATAAGATCAAAAACAACCAGGCAGGCTCAAGTCTTTTTGTCGCCCCTGAATTGGTAGAAGGCACACTAGAAAAAGGGTTCGAGATATATCAATCACTAAACGTCCCTCTTTACCGGGCTATTTTTATGATGTTCCTGATTAGCGAGATTCACCCGTTCACAGATGGTAACGGGCGCGCGGCGCGGATTATGATGAACGCGGAGCTGGTTGCGGCCGATGAAGAAAAAATCATTATTCCAACGGTCTATAGAAGCAATTACCTCTCTTCACTCAAAGCGCTGACCCATAACGGTCTTACAGATCCACTGATAAGAACTCTCGACTTTGCTCAAAAATATACAAGAAGCCTTGATTGGCATGATTTTGAAGATGCGCGACGCCAACTTCACGAAACAAACGCATTTATGGATCCAAATGAAGCTGACGATAACGGCGTAAGACTGAAACTTCATCAGTAGGGATAACCGCTGACAAATCAATTTGTACTGCATCCTTCTTATTTTAAAATCATATATTCAGTTATGAAGCCTTTTGTAAGCCAAAATTACAAGGCTCCTTTGCTTGGCCTTAAAGCATAAAATTAACTTACAGGTTATTTTTTCGATAGATTTATTAATCTATAGGTTAATTTAAACCCAGAGATTGCTCACAGGGACCGCCCATAGGTTTTGACCGAAGGGAACGACGTCGCGGCCGCGATATAAAACGATCCCGCATATAAAATCTTGACCTGCTAAACGCTGAAGCTCTTCCAGACCTTTAAAATCAGCATTTGAGACGCTATCCCGCTGTTTAACCTCGATTGCAGCTAATTGCCCGTTTGATTTTTCAAAGACAAAATCAACTTCCTTATT
>JAACQG010000028.1 GCA_009995045.1 Alphaproteobacteria bacterium | reverse complement strand
AATATTCGTTATAATCCGAGGATAAACGAACCGGAGGGTATTTCCATTGGCTTTCGGCCTCGTAACCCAGTTCCTTAAACATTTTCATACGAGCCTCGTCGCCTTCACGTGTGTAATTGGTGACAAAGCCGAAATAATCATAATGAATGTCGTCCTCAGTAAAACCCACGAAAGGCTTGAGGTAATTCAGGCTAATATTTGTCCACACTGAGACCGTTTGAGCGGTATCTGGATCGCGCCAAGTAATCTCTGAATATTCGTCTCCGTAAACATTCGCGCCCAAGGAAATATTTTCATGCACGTATTCAGCGGCTTCCGCGAAGCGGCTATCCATGGTCAAATCTGCACTTTTCGGTTCGATAGCATCGGCGACCTCGATACGCTCCCCAGCGGCGACCCTGCGAAAGCGTATCTTCTGCCCGCCCTTGGTAATTGTTCGCTCCGCTAAAGCGGCTTGTCCAAGAGCTTCACGGCGGTAGGCTTCTTCCGCCGCATCGTTTTTAGCCCTCCGATCCTCGACGATTGATTGAGCCTCTGCCGGAGAAAGCAACTTGGGCAATTCCTGAGCGAAAGCCGGATTAACCAGAGAACTGGCAACGAGCGCAGTGATGTTTAAAAATATTTTCATGGATTTGTGTAAGTTTCAGGGGACTCGACCGAACAGCGGACGGAAAATAGTCGTGGATAGGCGAAGAGGTCGAGTAAAACCTCCGATCTTAGAAAATTAACAGCGAATCATCTGAATCACTGTTAAGATGCGTTCGTCAGATTCTCATGTCATTGCTTTATAGATATTTACGTGTATGATGAAACAGAATGTAGAATTCTGTTTCATGGAGTATGAGCAATTGGAATCACTTATCTTACGTAACTACAACGGCCAGCGAAAATACCTGAACCAAATCGAGCGGAAACGTTTCCTTGCGAACGCCGCCAAACTTCCCCCCGACAAAAAAGCCTTTTGCCGAGTCCTGCATTACACCGGATGCCGCATTTCCGAAGCCTTGGCGTTGACGCCGCATAGCATTGATTTAAGCGAAGGGGTCATCCTGATTGAAACCCTCAAACGCAGGTGCAAAGCGGTCTTCAGGGTCGTTCCCGTCCCCAAAGCGCTCTTGTTGGAATTGTCCCAACTGAGTTCGGAAGAGGGCTTTTTTGACTTTTCGAGAACAACCGCATGGCGGGTCGTCAAAGAGGTCATGAAGCAATCCGCCATCGAAGGCACTCAGGCAACGACCAAGGGTTTGAGGCATGGTTTTGGCGTGGCTCACGCCACCCAAAAAACTCCCTTGAATCTGATTCAACGCTGGCTTGGCCATGCAAGCAGTGATACCACGAAAATTTATCTGGACGCTGTCGGGAAAGAAGAACGGGACTTCGCAAAGCGGCTCTGGTAGCCGTTTAGGGCTTGCCAACGGACTCTCAGTAAAACACAAAAAACTGAAACAATATTCTACATTCTGTTTCAATGGCTTAGGCGATTATTTATCGGAGGCTATTTTGGAGGGTAAAAGCCTTTCCCCTGATCCGAGCCTGTAGTCTCGGATACACCCCATTCGAGCGGGGAGACCCCGCAACGCCCCCCGCGTCGGTTACAGAGCCTCCATCGCTGCGCTAGTCTCGGCACAGAAACCGCCGCACACTGAGGGGGCAAACAAGTTCGACGCGCCTCCGCATGCTCCGGCACGTTGTCACTCAATTGCCCTAATGACTGAATCACGGGGCGCACACGCCCCCAAGGTCTGGGTTCCCCAAGCCTGTTTTCCGCTGCTGCGGAACAGGATTATCCATCCCTGCGCTTGAACCCGTAAAGGTCGTATTTTTGCGCTCACTTGTGCAGCCGCGTCACAGGCTCCTCGCTTCCGCGCTGCGCGAAAAAATCTCCACCTTGACTGGACGGCTGTGCCGTCCGCTTCGGGCACTCTCTAGCTTCGCTCGCCGCTTGGCAGGGGAAATCAGGCTTTCACTGAAGAAGGCCGTAACCAACGGAGATTAGAAAAAATGACACTCACAGCAGAAATCACCACCACCACCCAAGACCAACCGCGCATCTATGTTGCTTGCCTTGCCGCCTATAACAGCGGAATCCTGCACGGCGAATGGATCGACATCGAGGACGACATCGACCAAACATGGAACCAAATCCGCAACGTGTTGGCATCCTCGCCAATCCCACACGCGGAAGAATGGGCAATCCACGACTTCGAGGGCTTCGGAGGCATCCGGCTTTCCGAATGGGAGAGCATCGAGCGGGTCCACGAGCTGGCCGAGTTCATGCAGGAGCATGGCGAAGTCGGCACCTTGGCACTGGATCACTATTGCGGCAACATCGAAGACGCCACACGCGCCCTTGAAAATTACATGGGCAGCTATTCCAGCATTGCGGACTACGCGCAGGAAATCACCGAGAGCTGCACGGAGATTCCCGAACAACTGCAATTCTACATCGATTACGAGCGCATGGGGCGGGACATGGACATGAGCGGCGATATCGTAACCATGCAAACCCGCTTCGACGAGGTTCACATCTTCCTGAACCACTAAAAAAATCGGCTCCCCGCCGTGAGGCGGGGAGCCTTTACCTCCAGATTGTCCGCAGATCAGCAGACCTGAACCAAGTGAAACAAGTTAAGAGCCGATTTTGACCGAAAAAGCCGTCTCGAAGAGTTTCACCTGATCTTCGAGTTTGGCCGACGAAATGGCCTGAACCTTTTTCTGAGAGTATTTTCTCAGGGCTTTTCTACCACTCAGCCCTTTCAGGTGAGCGAGAATTTCAGGCCGCATGTTGCTCATGCGGATCACTTGCCGGACTCTGCCCGAGGACAGGCCGGACAGCTCTGCAATCTCGGTCGAAGAGCCGACAAGCCCAGCTTTTAAGGCTTTCGACCAGTTTTCGCTCATGTGGATCGGGTGCAGCCCTTTAGGACATTCCAGCAGAAGATTCCCTTCTGTCGGCAAGTCGCCCCATTCCTTGCGTATTGGATATACGGAAAAATAGCCTTGCTTCCACGAGTCCCGAACGACACCAATTATGCAGGGTAGCGCAGATAAAGTTCGCAAGTTCCTACCACGCGCCCCGCCACCGGGCTGACTGTAAAAATACGAACTTTTCCCGGCTGAGTC
>JAACQG010000017.1 GCA_009995045.1 Alphaproteobacteria bacterium | reverse complement strand
CTGTGAATGTATGAAAGCTCCCAAGCCCCCCCCCTGAATAGGCGCTTTTTTCCACATATTCATAGCATCCTTAAAAACACGAAATCGGACAAAATCCCCTTTGAGCTGTGATGTCCTGTCTGGGTTGGCGAGGTCGTCTATATTTGAGTTTAGTGCCTCGCTAATAACGGCCATTCTCTTTTCACCAATGTATTTTCCCGCTGTGCTCTCAAGCTTGAACAAACCATAAAAACAAATAAGAGTACCGATAAGCAGAAAAGGAAGGACGTGTAATAAAGTCTTTTTAAAATTCATGACAAACATACAGATAACTATTGCGCAGGTGGCAAGCCACAATGCTCTAGAGCCGCTATAATACATTGCAATCGGTAAAAATGACCAGCCTAGCGCTTGAATATAAATGTGCACCTTTGCGTTGGCATAGAATAGCTTTGAAATGATTAAAGAAAGGCCTATTACTATTAATAGGCCGTATGCATTTCTATTGCCCATGAAGCCGGACATATACTGATCGGTAAGGAACTCCATATTAAAACCTAGCGACCTTACAAACATTTCTAATGTTGATAAGATGAGTGTTCCAAGGAAGAAAAATATAAATATTTTCGTAAATAGCGCGACGCTTTTTGATTGGAAATTTGTAACAAGCCATCCCCCCAGCAGGAAATATGACATAAGTACAAACCAGCCAGCCATTTTATTGATCAACGCCCACTTGCTCCACTCGCCTATTGCCGTATAGCCGTTAAATAATGCAAAAATAAAAATTATGGTTAATGCAGTTAACCATATATATATCCTCTTAATAGTCCATTGCGGCCAGAGCGATGTTTTGGTTATCAGTGATATAATGATAAATATCCCGATAAAAGGGATCAGAATATCCGTTACATTAATACGCAGGCCAAGATAGGTTTGGTTTTGAAAAAGGCTGATTTGAATCTGTATGGATATCGCAAGAATGGCAGTAAAGGCATAAGCGAGTGATGATGTTGGGTTCTTTTTAAAGGCCTCTATGTAGCTATAAAAATTAGACATTATCATCTCTCTTTGACTTCTTTAATTTTTACAGCCCCGCATAAAGCGTCTTCAAAATCATTTATAATATTTTCTTTTTTGAATGAGGCGGGCAAAAGAGACAGACGAAATTTTTCGCTGGCGATAGGATGTATTTTTTCCATTGCTTTGATGAATTCAGACATATTATTTGCGATCGTAATGGACCCCGGCGGTGATAGCTTTTGTATCTCTTCTATGCCGCCAGACTGGCGTGTAGCAATAACAGGTGTGCCACAAGCCAGAGATTCTAATACTACATTTGGCAGGCCTTCCCACCGTGAGGGCATTACGAAGCAATCGGCTTTCGCGTAGTCTGGCCATGGTCGCTCTTTTAGGCCCGCAAGATGTATTTTGTCTTCTAGGCCTTTTTCTTTAATCAGCGCCTCTAATGATTGGCGTTCTGAACCCTCGCCCAAAATGGTAAGCTGCCAATCATAAGGCTGTTTCATTTTAGGTAATGCCTCTATTAATTGGTCAAATCCTTTTTGGATATGCAACCGGCCTGCGGCAACGAAATGTACTTTATTTTTTCGATCTTCAGATATTTCATAGTTTTCATCTTCACCTTCTCGAATACGATCCAAATCAACAGGATTATATAGCAAGAGATGGTTTTCACATGACATGCCGAGGATATCCTTAAACTCATTAATGATTGTTTGGGATGGGCTAATCACCAATGTTGCTTGCGAGTAAAGCAGACGATAAGCGGCTTTTAAAGCGAATGAAAAAAAACGATATTTATCAAGGATAAATGAAGGTGTTATTGCTTCTCTAACAACGAAATGCGTTTTGGGGAATAAGAACTTTATTAGTAAAAGGGTAAAATTCATATGCGCCATTGTTGTCATTACAATGTCTGGTTTGAGTTCCTTTAGCGTCGAATACAACTTTGGTAACGCTAGCGGCACATGCTTTTTATGGAGGCTGTAAAATGGGATGTCGGCATCAATGATTTTCTTGAGCTCCCCCTTATCACAAAGTGTAATGAAAGCAGGATCAAATAGCTCGGAATCAATATTATTCATCAAGGTAATTAAAACACGTTCTGCACCACCTGCTGTTAAGGACGGTAGAATGAACACTATTTTAATTTTTTGTTTATTCGAAATTTTCACTTTTTTGCCTGATTATGCTTTTTTAAAAGCGCTAGACTTGTTATGCCTGCTCCTTGCTTATTTCCTAAGGGAGCTTACTTAGCGTTAAAACATCTTGCATTTATAACTGTGATTGGTATTACAGATTTTATTATTTGTTTCATACGTAACCGTCTATAGATAGTCGCTCTGATTAATTTATGTTTTTTTATCAGAGTTTTGCTTAACAATAAAACTAAATTTAATGATTGCGTTTAAACGCTAAACCTCACTAGGCGAAGATGCTTTTTAATTCCTCTATATTTATATTTCTATTTCTTCCTATTAGTTTTGCCGCTTTTTTTATGTGCAAAAAACTTGGCTACGGAAAGCTGGCGCTTGCTTTTGTAGCGCTATCATCTTTGATCTTTTATGGATGGTGGGATGCAAGCTATCTACTGCTTTTAATGGCCTCGATTGTGATTAATTACGGTTTATCGCGCATGATTGTTCGCAGCCACCGGAAAGGAGGTTGGTTGGCGGTTGGTGTCATGGGAAACTTACTTTGTCTTGCTTATTTTAAATATATTGATTTTTTTATCAGTAATATTAACTCCCTTGCCGATAGCGCTCTTCCTGTTCAAAATATTGTTTTACCGCTCGGCATCTCCTTTTTTACATTTCAGCAAATTGCATATCTGGTTGATACCCGTAAAGGGCAGACGGATGAGCATAATTTTCTGCATTATCTTGTGTTTGTTACCTTTTTTGCACAGCTCATAGCTGGGCCTATTGTTCATCACAAGCAGATGATGTCACAATTTGTTAATCATCATAAAAATGCCTATGATTGGAAAAAAGCGGCGCTTGGCATCGCTATGTTTGCAATTGGATTGTTCAAGAAAACTTTGATTGCCGATGAGTTATCACCCTATGTTATTCCAATCTTTGATGTCGCAGATCAAGGACAAACGATTGCGTTTGTGGAAGCCTGGACGGCGGCGCTTTCATATAGTTTTCAGATATATTTTGATTTTTCTGGTTATTCTGACATGGCTATAGGTCTTGGGCTTTTATTCGGTGTTCGTTTGCCTGCAAACTTCCTTTCCCCATACAAGGCCAAAAACATCATAGAATTCTGGCGCTGCTGGCATATTACATTATCCCAATTTTTACGCGACTATCTCTATTTTCCGTTGGGTGGAAATCGTAAAGGCACGGTTCGCCGTTATATTAATCTTATGATGACGATGTTATTGGGTGGATTATGGCATGGAGCTGGCTGGACGTTTATTATTTGGGGGGGATTGCACGGTTTATATTTAATTATCAATCATGGCTGGAGGGCTTTATTTAAAAGCACAAAGGGATCAAGTAACAAATTTATGGCTGTATTTTCATGTTCCATTACTATGCTGGCGGTTGTCGTTGCGTGGGTGTTTTTCCGCGCTACTAACTTATCAGGTGCACTCAATATAATATCGGGTATGATTGGGCTCAATGGCTTTGATATGCAGGATGTTAAAGAAGTAGAGCATAGCTTAAATGTTTGGCCGATTATCATTATTTCGGCCATTATCGTATGGGCATGCCCTAATAGCCTTGAAATTATTGCGCACGCCGAGGGTGTATCAGATCGAAAACGTTATTCATGGATGCCAAATAAAAAATGGGTCATGTTCATTGCTATGTTATTATTCTTGTCGCTTTACTTTATTGTTTATCGATCCAATCGTATCTCTGAATTTATTTATTTTCAGTTTTAAGGGGGATTAGATGAAAGAGCAAAGCAAACCCTATTACATCTATTTTTTACAGACCTTAGCATTGGCTATTGGTTTGTTTTTCGTGCCTGCAGTCATTAACGTCATTACTGATCCATATTTTATATATCACCGTCCGTTTTTTAATCTCAACCCTGGATTTGACGGAAATGATCGGGTGCAAAATGCAGGAATCATTAATAGCTGGGTTGCTGATCCAGATGAAAATATTAATACACTCATTATTGGTTCATCTATGTCCGAGAATATGCCGCTTCATATTTTTGAAAATAATAAGGATGGTAAAGCTGCGCGCCTTACTATTTCTGGTGGCAAGCCTGTAGAGCTGGCGACTATTGCTCAGCATGCTTTTGAAAAAGCAAATATTAAAAAGGTAATATGGGAGATTTACACGCCTTACTGGTTGAGTGACCCGCAAGCTATTCGGGAGGATTCTCCCCTGCCCGCCTTTTTATATAATGACAATAAGTGGGATGATTGGCGCTATTTTTTCAATGATGATGTTTTTAAAGATGCTGTAAAAATAACAACGGGCATTAAAAACAAAAGAAAAAAAACGCTTGAAGAATTATATAATTGGAAGAATGAAGAACAATTTCAAAAATTTTCATCGCCTGAAAACGTAAAGAAGATTACCGAAAGGCTTGCGGCGGTATCTCCGATCTCTGTGTCGTCAAAAAAAGACATGGAAGAATATGACTTTCCTAATATTCAGGCAAACTTGGTTCCTATTATAAAAAATAATCCGCAAATAGAATTTTCACTTTTTTTCCCGCCAACATCCTATTATTCGTATTCAGTGCGCGGAAGTGCTGGCTTTTGGAAGTATATGGCAATGCGTGAGCATGTCATGCTTGCTTTGCAAGAATATCCGAATGTCGCCTTTTATGGCTTCGATTTGATATCAGATATTGGTGGGGATATTGGCAATTACATGGATCCTGCGCATTATTCCCCAGATGTTAGCATGATAATCGCCAAATCCATTAAAAACGGAGACCATATTGTAACTTTAGATAATTGGGAACACTATCAAGCAGTCACGATGAGTAATGTTAATGATTTTAGGGATAACACGGTTCATTAAGCGTAAGCTCTGCGATTTTAAATATTTATGATGAATAGGATCTCTGAAACATAGTGGATACACACATCTCATCAATGATATAGGCTTGCACTATCTTGTATTAACGTGATATTTCCTTCATCATCCGTTAATTAAGGAACAATTTATGAGAACTTTTTCGCCTCAAAATCTAAATCTCGATGGCAAATCTATATTAATTACTGGTGGCACGGGCTCCTTTGGGAAGCATTTTGTTGCTACCATTTTAAAAAATTATAAACCAGCCCGTGTGATGATTTACTCACGTGATGAATTAAAACAATATGAAATGTCTCAGGATTTTAGTTCTGAAAAATATCCGTGCATGCGTTATTTTATTGGTGATGTTCGTGACCGTGATCGTCTTACTCTTGCATCACGCGGAGCAGACATCATTATTCATGCGGCGGCAATGAAACAAGTTCCTACGGCTGAATATAACCCAATGGAATGCATCCGAACCAATGTTGATGGTGCGGAAAATGTCGTGCGGGCGGCAATGGATAATGGTGTTGAAAAGGTTATTGCCCTGTCCACTGATAAAGCAGCGAATCCAATCAATCTCTATGGTGCAAGCAAATTGGCTTCAGATAAAATCTTTATTGCTGGCAATAATATCACCGGTGAGAACGGGACTCGTTTTGCCGTTGTTCGCTATGGTAATGTTGTTGGATCGAGAGGGTCGGTAATACCATTTTTTCAAAAGAAAATTGCAGAGGGTGCGGATCATCTTCCAATTACTGATGATCGTATGACACGCTTTTGGATCACGCTTGATCAAGGTGTGAATTTTGTTCTTTCGTCATTAGAAATGATGCAAGGGGGAGAGGTTTTTGTCCCTAAAATTCCATCAATGACAATTTCAGATTTGGCAAAAGTGATGGCGCCCAATTTGCCACATAAAATTATTGGCATTAGACCCGGGGAAAAACTTCATGAGATTATGGTGACGGCGGATGATGGCCGTAATACTCTGGAATTAGAGGATCGTTATATTATTGAGCCTGCTTTTGCCTTTTGGTCAAAGAATAAAACGCACTATGATGGTGCTAATCCTACATCCGAAGATTTTGCGTATTCCAGCAACAGTAATGATGAATGGTTGGATGAAAATGGTTTGAAGGGACTTTTATCTGATAACGGTTGTGAACAAGCAGCTTAAAGAAAGTCATTCATGGTTTCCTTCGGACAACAGAGTTTTTTATCAAACCCAGGATATCAATGGCAAACCCAGCAGGAAAACGGAATTTCCTGTCATTATAGAGGTGAGCGCTCCGTTGCCAATGATATTGTAAAGCTTATCAGCTTAGAAAATAATGCAGATAAGCTCACTGAGAAAATCGAAGAATGCCTATCTGGGCTTAAGGATTATACGAGCGGCGTTGTAGAAACTCCAGAACTTATCGTTGCATGGGTTGACCACATTCGAAGCTGGCCCGTTTATTACTCATATGACGAAGATCAAATTTATATTTCCAATGATGCACGCAAGGTTAAAGAGCATGCTAAACTTATCCAGATTGATGAGGCCGCTGCTATTGAATTTGCAATGTCGGGATATGTCACTGGTAAAAACACACTATACAGCTCACTTTTCTCATTACAGCCAGGAGAGTTTCTGGTCTGGCGAAAGAGTGATAAAAAACCGCTATTGAAACGTTATTATCGTTACATTCCGGACTTAAAACAAAAAGCAGAATGGACAGAAAATCAGCAGGCTCTTGGGGGGATTTTAGATTCACTCACTCATAAAATTATTGAGAGAGCGAATGGGCGGACGATATGGGTTCCACTAAGTGCGGGACTTGATTCACGCATATTATTGTGCAAGTTGCATGAACATGGATATCAGCGGATTAAAACTTTTACATATGGTCCACGGTATAATTTCGAGGCTAAACACGCGAAAAAAATAGCGGAGCGCCTATCGCTTCCTTGGCAGATGATCGAGCTCAGCACAAAGGAGTTGCGCGCGTGCTTTGATGATGAACAGCGAAAAAAATTCTGGGATTACGCTGATGGGCTTAAATCTATTCCCTGTATGCGCGAATATTCCGCTATTCATGCTTTACACAAAAGCGGAGAAGTAAAAGAAGGCGATATTTTTTTAAATGGTCAGTCTGGTGATTATATAACTGGAGGGCATATTGCTCCTCAATTATTGCGTAATGGAACATCTACAGCCGATGATTTTTTTAACGCGCTGATTGATAAACATTATGATTTATGGAGTTCACTTAAAACCGAAGATAATATTGCGCTCATGAGAGAGCGTATTGCTTCACTTTTGCCGGAAGGCTTTGAAAACACAAAAGCCAATATAGATTGGGCAACATATGCAGAGATGTGGGAATATGATGGCCGCCAAGTTTGTTATGTTGTAAATGGTCAGCGTGTATACGAATTTTTTGGCTATGATTGGGAAATGCCGCTTTGGGAAAAAACACTAGTCGATTTTTGTCAGAATTTACCACTTGAACAAAAAGCAGAGCAAGCGCTCTATAAATCTTATTTGCGCGACTATAACTACAAAGGACTATTCCCTTCAAAAGAACCATACATCTGGCGCTGGCCGATGCCAATGCTATGGGTTGTTCCTATTGCTCGTTTGATTGGAGTCTTTGCGGGCGCAAAGGCAAAGCGTAAATTTTATGACCGAATGCGATATTATGGCCATTATGCTAATCAGTACGTATTTTTTCCTTTGTCCGATCATAAAAAAACATATAAAAATGCTCGGAATGTTATTTCACTTCACGTCCGCAAATGGGTTTGGGAAGAGAAGAGTTTATTCGATGCAAACATATCTAAATCTTTGTCCATTAAGGAAGAATAATGAAAAAAAACAGCGAAGAATTTACACATTTAACCAATGACGTTCGCCCGCATCGTGAAGATCATTGGTTATCCATTTACCATCAACTTTCCATTCCTATATGTCTTGATGATGTTGAAACTGTTCTTGAGTTTGGTCCAGGGCGCGGGTTGATGGGGGCTGTAATGAAACATTATGGCATGAATTATTCATCTGCTGATGTTGTGGATATGGGGGCAAAGCCAGACTTTCTATCCTCTATCAAAGAATTTCCATCTGATAAAAATTTTGATCTTGTTTGTGCGTTTCAGGCATTGGAACATAATCCTCCAGAGGAATTTATACCTCATTTAGAGAAAATGCGGGATATTGCAAATAAGTACGTTTATGTGTCATTACCGTATTATGGTCGCTGGATAGTTCCCCATATAAATATCAATTTACCTCGCGTTAATCGTAGTTTTGTTAAATTCTTTATGTGGGACCGTTTTTTTCCTATGGCACGCCCCATTGAAAAATATAGAAAATCTGAGACACCTTATTCGCATCATTGGTTCGAGATTGGTGATAAGGGGTTTTCAAAAAAAGACGTTGCTCATGCAGCTAAAAATATAGGATTGAAGCAGATAAAATCTTTTCATTCATCTTCGTTGCCTTACCACTATTTCATTTTATTTGAAAAAATTGACAAGCCGTAGAGCGTGTTTTTATTATTGGGAGCAATGAGACGTTAGTTCTTTAATCAATATTTTATATTTTTGGTGAATTTCTTTTTGTCCTGCTTGCGCATGAATATGTGGAGCAATGTTTTGACGCTTATCTTTTGAAAGTGCGGCTAATTTTTCAATCGCTTTGGCCCAGTCTTGCGGATTGTCTATTGCAGATAAAAAGCCATTATCTCCATTTTTTATCCATTGTTGAAATGCTGCCTCCTCGATGTTTGCGACCACAGGAATTCCGCACGCTAAAGCCTCTAACATTGGCGTTCCCAGCCCCTCATCCCATGCAGGCAACGCATAAACATCGGATGCTTTTATATAGGCATCAGAATCTACAAAACCCACAGCCATATGGACGCGATATTCTAGTTTGAGCTTTGCTATTTTATTTTTAATTTTGGATACATATTCTCTGTCACGGGATAAGAAATCACCTTTTTCGATAACAGGCCCAGCCAATAATAATTTATACTTATTGGATAAAAAAGGCATGACCTCGAGTAAAAATATTTGATTTTTACGAGGCATAAACTTAGCTACTGAGCAAATAACAACATCATCATTTGCGAAAGGACATATATTTTTTCTATAAGTCTCTTTTAGCGTTTCCTGCGGATGAAAAACAGCCTCATCAACAGGGTTAGGGCGAGACCAAATATCTTTTTCTTTAAAGCCAAGAGACATGGATTTCTTTTTAAGCTCATTAGAGATTACAATAATTTTAAAAGCATTAGATGGCCGCACTTTTGAGAAAAACAAAAAACGCTGTTCTGGCAGGGCTGTGGCATTCACAAGCTCCATTAATACTGGAACATCGTTTTTTTTAGCCCAATGCAAAGCTGCCGCTGTGCCTCCCGAATGTCCAATAATATGAATAAGATCGAAAGTGTGATTATATGCATTCAACGCTCTTAACGTGATAATATTTTCAGCAAAAAAAACCAGAGCGTTCTTTATCTTTTTAGGCATGATGCTAAAGGGGAAATTGTTTTCTCTAATATAAGCGGCTGCACGTCGCTTAACATGAGAGTTTTTATATTCATAATCTTCATTTTTGGTGTGCTCTACTCCGTTGCAGAGTACATCAACACGATTAATCCCTAATTCCTCCCTAATATCTTCATAAAGACGTGGTATTCTTACACCTGGGCCGGTGTATTCTGGGGGGAATTTACTGGCTACGATTAGAATGTTCATGCTGTACGTCCTATTGTATTTAAGAAGAGTTCCTCATATTGATCACAAATTTTTTCAACTGAGAAGCAAAGGGCGCGTTTTGTTTGTGTTTCGGGGTGGTGATTGGCATGAAGTTTATCTTTCATTGCTTGTGCCAATGCATCGACATTGCCAACCTCCACAAGAGTTCCGTATTTACCGCCTTCTAAAATTTCTGATGGACCGGCGGGGCAATCAGTGGAGACTATGGGCAGGCCACAAATTAAAGCTTCTACGAGAACATTCCCAAAGCCCTCCCACTGAGAGCTTAACACAAATAAATCTGCTTTTTTCATATATGAAAGCGGGTTATCAACAAAGCCTTTGAAGCTGACTTTATTGGATATTTTTAATTCATCCGTCAATTTTTCCAAATCGCTGCGTAAATCCCCCTCCCCCAGAATTATCAGGGTCGCGTTTTCTTTTTGTAACAATTTTGAAAAAGCATGGAGGAGTGTGATGTAATCTTTTTGCGGTACTAAACGTCCAGACGCAATTATGACTTTATCGGATTGTGGGGCTAGTGGTGATTCTATATTGTTTTCATTTAATGCAGCTAATGTTTTTGATGTGATAACAGGGTTATATATACATTTAACCTTATTCGGGTGGAGCTTTGCAATCATGCTAATGTCTTGGGCAACACCTTTTGAAATTGCAACGATTTCATCGGCAAAACGGTAGAGCATGCGCACAAGCAGCGGTAAGAATTTATCACGCATTTGATTGCTGTCTTTAATCTTTAATGAAAAGAAGTTTCTTTCAGTAATAACAAATCGTGTCGTAATACCTGGCGTCATTAATTTTGCTAGGATAGCGACTAAATTGACATGATACATGGCCGATAAGAAAATATCTGGTTGGCTGTTTTTTAGATAAGATATAAGTTTAGGAAGCGCTTGTATGGTTCTGTTTTGGTTCAAACATATTATATTTACATTTGGTTTAATAATTTTTTTGTATGCACCATCTTGTTGAATGAGGATTAGATCCACCTTGTTCCCCCGTCGCGCGAATTCATTCGCCATGTTGACAATCATGTGTTGCGCACCGCCGCCTGCGAGATCTGGTATAAAAAGGGCAATATTCATTAGATAGTTATAACGTTGTTTATTGACGTGGGTGCTGACTGTATTTCACAAAGTGAACGCAATCAAGAGGTATACTCACAGCATAGCTAACGCAAATCTAAGTATTTGTTTTGATCTAACCTGATTGGTGTTAATAGATACGTTATGTTTGAAAAACTTGTCAATATAGGTAAGAATAGCCTTAAACGCCAAAACCTTCGTGTCATGAGCGGCAAAGCTCTCACGCGCATTAAAGAGCGCAGATACAATCAGGAAACAGATGATGTTATCAAGTGGTGTAAAATACACGCTGAACCCTATGATGTATTCTTAAAATCACTTAATGAAGACCTCTGGAATGAAACGCTAAACGCCTGTCAAAGCATTAAAGAAGCAGCCAATAAAAAGTTAGTGGCTTTAGGCCTTGATATGGGTGGAGGCGGTAATTATCCCATTTTATATTTCTTCACACGCCACCTTAATGCCCATACTATTGTTGAAACAGGTGTTGCTGCGGGCTGGTCTAGCCAATCAATTTTACTTGCGCTTAATGTTAATAATAACAAAGGCCAGCTCTATTCCAGTGATTTCCCTTATTTTAGGTATGATAATCCTGAAAAGCTTGTTGGTTATATTGTTGATGAAGCATTAAAGGAAAATTGGCATCTTTATATTGATGGTGACCAAAATAATATTCCTAAAATTGCTGGTTCAATAGACCAAATTGATCTGTTTCATTACGACAGTGATAAGAGCTATAGTGGGCGCAATTTCGCACTAAATGCTCTTAAAGATAAGCTGACACATGATACTGTTATGATCTTTGATGATATTCAGGATAATTTTCATTTTAGAGATCATGTAGAACAAAATGCGCTGAAATTTAAAGTATTTGAGTTTGAAGGAAAATACGTGGGCATCATTGCGCCATTTTTATAATTCCTTGTGTTTTTCCTGAAAATTCGACACTGCAATTTTTATGCCTTCCTCGAGTAAAATCTCCGCTTTCCAGCCCAACGCATTAAGCCTCGTGCAGTCTAATAATTTACGCATTGCCCCGTCGGGTTTGGTTGTGTTGGTTTTTATTTTGCCTTTATATCCGATGATATCTGCAATCATATTTGCTAATTCTAATATAGATATCTCTTGTCCTGATCCGATGTTGATATGCTGTTCGTCGCTGTAATTTTGTAAAATGAAGACGCAGGCATCGGCGAGATCGTCAGAGGACATAAATTCGCGCAATGGCTTACCGCTGCCCCAGATTGTGACTTCGGACAAACCTTGCTTTTTAGCCTCGTGGAAGCGGCTAATAAAGGCGGCAGGGGCGTGGGCGGTTTCGAGATTGTAATTATCGTTTATTCCATAAAGATTTGTCGGCATGACGGATATAAAATCGCAGCCATATTGTTTGCGATAGGCCTGACACATTTTTAATCCTGCGATTTTGGCGATGGCGTATGCGTCGTTTGTTGGCTCTAATGCGCCATTTAGGAGGTCTTCTTCCTTCATCGGTTGCGGGCATTCTTTGGGGTAGATACAAGAGGAGCCGAGGAAGAGCAGTTTTTCGACAGCATTCAGATATGCGGCGTGGATGACATTGGTTTGAATGGCGAGATTTTCGTGGATGAAAGATGCAGGGGATTGAGCGTTGGCGTTGATGCCCCCTACCCTTGCGGCGGCGAGGATGATGGTGTCTGGTTTGGTTTTTGCCATCCATGCTTCGACATCGCTTTGGCGGGTGAGATCAAGTTCAGCACGCTCGGCGGTGATCAGTTCGCATTCTTCGCCTTCAAGGCGGCGCATGATGGCCGAGCCGACAAGGCCGTTATGTCCCGCGACGAAAATGCGTTTTCCATTAAGTGGATAGATCATGCTCTACCATTTCTTTCACAAGGTCTTGAAAGCTTGTTTTGGCTTGCCAGTCTAATGCTTTTTTTGCTTTTGAGGGATCACCGCATAAAATGTCCAACTCTGTGGGGCGGAAGAATTTGGGGTTGATGGTGACAAGGATTTGATTGGTTTGTTTGCTGATCCCCGTTTCCTGAACGCCGCTGCCTTGCCATTGGATATCATGCCCGATAAGAGCGAATGCTGCCTCAACAAAGTCACGCACGCTGTGGGTTTGTCCTGTTGCGAGGACGAAATCATCAGCGATTTCATGTTGTAAGATTTTCCACATGCCCTCCACATAGTCACGGGCATGCCCCCAATCGCGTTTGGCGTCCAGATTGCCTAATTCAACGTGTGTTTGTTGACCGCGTTTTATGGCGGCGATGGCGCGGGTGATTTTGCGGGTGACGAAGGTTTCACCGCGCATCGGGCTTTCGTGATTAAACAAGATGCCATTGGATGCAAATATGCCATACGCCTCGCGGTAATTGATGGTTGCCCAATAGGCGTATAATTTTGCGGTGGCGTATGGGCTTCGTGGATGGAACGGCGTGTGTTCGTTTTGCGGCGCAGGCGCGTTGCCGAAGAGTTCGGATGTTGAAGCTTGGTAGAATTTGGTTTTTCTTTCCAGCCCTAATATACGGATTGCTTCAAGTATTCTTAATGTGCCGAGCGCATCCGCGTTGGCGGTATATTCGGGAGTGTCGAAGCTGACTTGGACGTGACTTTGCGCAGCGAGGTTGTATATCTCATCGGGCTGAATGTCCTTAATCAGTCGGATGAGGTTTGTGCCGTCGGTCATGTCGCCGTAATTAAGGTGCAGATTTTCGTGATCAATGTGGTCGATTCGATCCGTATGGCTGAGGGAGCCGCGCCGTTCTAGGCCGTGAACGATATAGCCCTTATCGAGGAGAAATGGCGCGAGATAGGAACCGTCTTGCCCGGTGATGCCAGTGATGAATGCGGTTTTTGTCATGTTTTAATGATGGCTTCCTGATTTTAACTTGATCAGCGCTTTCCAGCTTCCGATGTCGCTCCACTCAAATTGCGCGGGGATGATAACGCCGTTTATCGTGTGTTCGGCTACGGCGTGATCGAATGAGATGGGGGTGATGCGGTTAAAGCTTTCAGGGGTTGCGGCATCGGTTAGCATCAAGGGGGCATGCGCGCTGAGTTCATCAATCAGTGCGCTTGCCTGTGCCATATAAAGCCCTGCGTTCCAAAAATATTGGTTGTCATTTGTGTATTGCTTGGCGAAGCGGCGCTTTGGTTTTTCGTGGAATTTTTGAATTTCGTATCCTGCGCCCATTGGTTTGCCACATTGGATATAGCCAAAGCCCGTATGGGCGGAGGTCGGTGTTATGCCGAATGTGACGAGTTTATGGTCCTTGGCGAATGGGACACCTTTTTGGATTGTATCTATAAATCCGCAATGATCGGGGATGAAATGATCCGAGGGCATGATGAGCAATATCTCATCCCTATTGGCCGCCATTGCCGCCAATGCAATTGCGGGGGCGGTGTTTTTCGATGTGGGTTCCATGATGACATCTGCGTCATCGGGGGATAATGTCCTGATGAGGGCTTTGTGGCGGGCGTTGCCGATAATCATGGGTGGCTTGAAAATGTTGCGATCGGCGCATCGTTCAATCGTGCGTTCAAACAGGGTTTTTTCCCCCAACAACGGGATGAACTGTTTGGGGTGGTCGCTTGTGGATAGTGGCCAAAGCCTTTTGCCCTGTCCGCCTGCTAAAATAACCGGTGTGATTTTCGTTGTGGTCATTTTTTAATAATGACTTTTGTTTCGCATTTGGCAACCTATATTCAACATATGATTGTCATGAAAAACAAATTACTGGCGCTTGAGTTCTTACTATTATGCATTTGTCTGCCGAGCGTCATTATCGCTTTTCGGTTTGCGCCGTATATGTTTTTCTTTCTCTGGAGCGCGACGCTCTATTGTTTTTTCATTTTACGCTTTAAGCATAACGAGCATTTTCTTGATATCTGGAAATGGAAATCGGTGACATGGTCGAACATGAAGCCCATTCTTATTCGTTTTGTAATTGCAACCATCGGCATGGTTGCGTTTATTTACGCGGTTGATCCTGATCGCATTTTTGGGATTGTGCGGGATCGACCGCAGATTATCCCGTTTTTGCTGGTTATCTATCCTGTGCTATCCGCCCTGCCCCAGGAGTTTATTTTCTGTAGTTTCTTTTTTGAGCGTTATCAAAAGTTCTTCCCAAGGACGATCACGATGATTCTCGCGAGTGCGCTTGTTTTTGCGTTTGCGCATGTTCTTTATATAAATTGGATTGCGCCGTTGCTGAGTTTTATTGCCGGCATCATCTTTGCCACGACATATGCGAAGACGAAGTCATTGGCGTTGGTGACCATAGAACACGGGCTTTACGGCAATGCGTTGTTCCTTGTTGGGCTGGGTTGGTATTTTTATGGCGGGGCTGTCGCGCAATAAGTAAAATTAGCGTATAAAAATAGCTATATTATGCTTGACACAGAGCGCGTTCGGAGAGTATAAAGCGCTCTCAATAAATAGGAATACATATTATGTTTGCAGTTATACGCACAGGCGGGAAACAGTACCGCGTTCAAAAAGACGACAAAATCGAGATTGAAAAACTTGATGTTAAAGAAGGTGATTCAATCAACTTTGACGAAGTTCTTTTTGTTGGTGGTGAAAAATCAGCGACACTTGGTGAGCCTCTTGTTAAAGGCGCATCAGTATCAGCAAACGTGCTTGCTCAAAAGCGCGCGCCGAAAATTACAATTTTCAAAAAGAAGCGTCGTCAGAATTACCGTCGCAAAAAAGGTCATCGTCAGCACCTGACTTTGATCCAAATCACAGATATTAAAGCAGCGTAAGACGCGTTGTTTGTAAAACAGGAAGGATAGGCTCATGGCACATAAAAAAGCAGGTGGTAGTTCCAGAAACGGTCGCGATTCAGCAGGACGTCGTCTTGGCGTTAAGAAATCTGGCGGACAGGACGTTTTAGCAGGCAACATCATCATTCGTCAGCGCGGTACAAAATACCGTCCTGGTAAAAATGTTGGTATCGGTAAAGACCACACAATCTTTGCTCTCCTTGAAGGCAATGTTTTGTTCACCAAAGGTGAAGGTGGTCGTGCAACAGTGAATGTTGTTCCTGCCAATGATGCACAAGCGCAAGCGGCTGCGGAATAAGGTCTTTCCTTATCAGATAAGAATTTAAGGGAAAGGCGCAATCCTTTCCCTTTTTTATTACCCAAAAGAAACCAATCATGAAATTTCTCGACCAAGCAAAAATATATATCTCAAGCGGGAATGGCGGCGCAGGTTGCCTCAGTTTCCGTCGTGAGAAAAATATTGCCATGGGCGGGCCGGATGGCGGGAATGGTGGTCGCGGCGGCGATGTTGTTTTTGAATGCGCCGATGCGATGAACACATTGATTGATTTTCGCTACAATCAGCATTTTAAGGCCTCTAAGGGCGAGCACGGTAAAGGTGATAACCGCACAGGGGCGCGTGGTGAAGATTGCGTTATACGTGTTCCTTTGGGCACGCAGATCCTTGATGAGGATAAAGAGACTGTTCTTTACGACTTCACTGAACTTGGTGAGCGCAAAGTTTTCCTTGAGGGCGGTGATGGTGGTTTTGGGAATGCACGCTATAAAAGCTCAACGAACCAAGCGCCGCGCAAGACTACGCCAGGCTGGCCGGGGCAAGAATTGGGCATTTGGCTTCGTCTTAAATTGATTGCGGATTCCGGCTTGGTGGGTTTGCCCAATGCAGGCAAATCTACGTTTCTTGCGGCTAGCTCGAATGCGAAGCCTAAAATTGCCGATTATCCCTTTACCACGCTTCATCCAAATTTGGGTGTCGTTAAGGCGGGAGATTATGATTTTGTCATCGCGGATATTCCCGGCCTGATTGAGGGTGCGTCACAGGGGCAAGGCCTCGGCGATCGCTTTTTGGGGCATATTGAGCGTACAAATGTTCTGCTTCATTTGATTGATTGCACACAAGACGATATCATCGCGGCCTATCACACCATTCGTGGTGAGTTAAAAGAGTATGGTTGCGGCCTTATTGATAAAGAAGAGATTGTCGCGCTTAACAAATGTGATGCGTTGGGCGAGGAACTTTCTAATGACCTTGCGAAGACTTTGAGTGAAGCCATTGGAAAACCGGTTCATACCATTTCTGCTGTTTCAGGTAAAAATGTTAATGGCGTGCTATATGAATTGGGCGCAAAAATTTATAAGATCAAACACAAACCAGATTCGGAAACTGAAAAGGAGTTTAACCCCGCGGATCAATAGGTTTTATTTTTCATATAGGGGTTTTTAATTATGCCAAACACACAAGATATTCTTAGAGATGCAGATACTATTGTTTTCAAAATCGGATCAGCGATTTTAACCAATGTGGCGACAGGCCAGGTTAACCAAGAATGGCTTGAATCCTTTGTAGATGACATCAGAGAAATCCGCGACATGGGTAAAAAGATTGTTATCGTGTCTTCTGGTGCGGTTGCATTGGGACGGATAGATATTGGTATTGCCCCCGATCAGCGCCCTAGCGAGATCCCTTTAGAATTAAAACAGGCCGCCGCGGCGGTTGGGCAGTTTTACCTTTTCAACGCCTATTTCGATGAATTGAAAAAAGATGACATGAAGGCGGCGCAAATCTTGCTGACCATGTCAGAAACCGAAGATTGGCGTATGCATTTGAATGCGCGTGAAACGATTACGACGCTTCTTGATCGTGGTATTATTCCGATTATTAATGAAAATGATACTATATCTACGGGTGAAATTCGTTTTGGTGACAATGATAAATTGGCTGTTCGTGTTGGACAGATGGTTGAGGCAGACGCGGTTGTTTTGCTTTCAACGACAGATGGTCTTTATCGCGCCAACCCTGATGTTGATCCGACTGCGCCATTTATTCCCGTTGTTAAAACCATTACTGAAAATCATGTTAGCATTGCGGGTGACGCGGTTGCAGGCCTTAGCACTGGCGGCATGAAGAGTAAGATTGAAGCGGCGATTTCTGCAACGCGTGCGGGTATTCATTTGATCATCACTGATGGTGTTAAAAATGGGTCGCTGAATGCGCTTATGCATGATCCTGATAAAAAGAATACATTGTTCACCGCCGAGGAAAATCGTGCGAATGCGCGTAAGACCTGGATACAATCTCACCTTAACCCGAAAGGCAGTGTTTTTGTTGACGAGGGCGCGGAAAAGGCGCTTGATAAGGGTAATAGCCTTTTGCCTATTGGTGTTAAATCGATTGATGGTGAATTTGATCGCGGTGACGTGATCTTGATTAAGAACCAATATGAAGAGACGATTGGCATTGGTATTGCCGCGTTTCCGACCAATGAGCTTTTCATGATTATTGGCCGCCAGAGCGATGATATCCCTATGATTTTGGGATATGCAGGGCGTACGGAAGTGATACACCGTAATGACCTTGTGCTTTATGATGATCCATTGCAGGCTATTCCTAACGCCGATCACTAAGGAGATTTTATGCGTACAGACACGCCTAAGACTATCTATCTGAAGGATTACACCCCTTATCCATTTAAGGTACATAGCCTTCATTTGGTGTTTGATATTCACGATGGTCACACCATTGTTACCGCCACATCGGTATTCGAGCGCCTTGATCGCGAAGCCAAAGACGTTTTTTTAAACGGTGAGCGTTTAGAATTGCTTGGCGTTAAGATTGATGGTGAAGAGTTTAAGGATTACAGCGTGAATGATACCTCGCTGCGCATCCCTACTCCGTCTGATAAATTTACGCTTGAGATTAAAACAAAAATTGAGCCAGAGAATAATACGCGCCTTGAGGGGTTGTATAATTCCGGCGGTACATATTGCACGCAATGTGAGGCCGAAGGGTTTCGTAGCATTACCTACTTCCCCGATCGTCCCGATGTTCTTACGATCTTCACCGTGCGCATTGAGGCAAGCAGAGAGCATCCTGTCCTTTTATCAAATGGTAATAAGGTTGGCTCTGGTCCGCTTGATGATGAACGGCATTTTGTGGAATGGCATGACCCGTTCCCTAAACCCTGCTATCTCTTTGCGCTTGTTGCGGGTGATTTGACGCAAATCCATGACACATTCACCAATGCTTCAGGCAAGGTTATTGATCTGTATATCTATGTGCGTCCCGGCGACGAAAACCAGTGTGATCACGCCATGGAATCGCTTAAGAAATCTATGAAATGGGATGAAGATACTTACGGTTTGGAATACGAACATGACATGTTCAACATTGTTGCGGTTAGCGACTTTAATATGGGTGCGATGGAAAATACATCGCTGAATATCTTTAATACCGCGCTTGTTTTGGCGGCGCAGGATACCGCGACAGATTCTGATTTCACGCGCGTCGAAAGCGTTATCGCGCATGAATATTTCCACAATTGGAGCGGCAATCGCGTGACATGTCGTGATTGGTTCCAGCTTTCGTTGAAGGAAGGTTTAACCGTATTTCGTGATCAGGAATTTTCATCCGATATGAATTCTCGTGACGTGCAGCGCATTGACGATGTGACGCAGCTTCGTCGCCTTCAGTTCCCCGAAGATGCTGGCCCAATGGCGCATCCTATTCGCCCAGATAGCTTCATTGAGATCAATAATTTCTATACCATGACCGTGTATGAAAAAGGGGCGGAAGTTATTCGCATGATCCGCACCATTGTGGGTGAAGAAAATTACCGTAAAGGTACTGATGTCTATTTCTCCCGCCATGATGGCGAGGCGGTGACATGTGATGATTGGGTCAAAGCGATTGAAGATGGCAGCGAAATTGACCTTACCCTATTTAAGCGTTGGTATTCACAGGCCGGCACACCGGAAGTGACGTTCAAGGGTGAATATGACGCAGATGCAAAGAGATATAACATCCATCTCTCACAGGAAACAAAACCAACACCGGGGCAAGAGACAAAAAGACCGCTTCACATCCCTGTTGCGATTGGTTTGCTTGGCGCGGATGGGAAAGATTTGATTGAAACACGCGTATTGCATCTTACCGATATTTCAAAATCATATTCAATTGATGACATCAATGAGCCCCCCACACCGTCCGTTTTGCGCAATTTCTCCGCGCCCGTAAAATTAAAGACAGGTCTTAGCAATCAAGAGCTTACATTCCTTATGCTCAACGATAGTGACGGATTTAACGCGTGGGAAGCAGGGCAACAGCTATATTTGTTTATCCTGAATTTGATGATTGATGACAAAAGCAACGCGGTGCGCCCTAGCTTGCTTGAGACGATTGGTGTGCTGATCAATAAAGGGTTTGAAAAGGGCGTGGACAAGGCCTTGCTTGCGCGCGCACTGACCCTGCCGAGCATTTCATTTATTGGCCAACAACGTGACGAAATCGATCCAACGGCGATCCATAAAGCGCGTCAGGCTATGTTGGCGGCGATTAAAAGTGAGCATCGCACTGCGCTTCTTAAGCTATATACTGAGAATGCCCCAAGCGGTGATTTTGAGATTACAGCAGAGGCAATGGGCAAACGTGCGTTGCGCAATACTGTGCTGAATATTCTCACCTCCACAAATGGTACGGGCTGCGCGAAGTTGGCGAAAGCGCATTATGATGATGCGGATAATATGACTGATCGCGTTGCCGCGCTCTCATGTCTGGCCGATAGTGTTCACGAACAGCGTGATGAGGCCTTTGACGCGTTTTATGCGCGCTATAAAGACTATCCGCTTGTGATTGATAAGTATTTTGCTTTGCAGGCCTCTGCGGCACATAAAGACATCATCAATCACTTGAAGTCTTTGCGCGAACATCCTGACTTCAACATTAAAAACCCTAATCGTGTTCGCTCGCTTTATGCGGCGTTTGCGATGAATAATCCGGTTTCATTTCATGCGGAAGATGGATCAGGGTATGAATTTTTGACGGATGCTATTATCGAATTGAACGCGATTAATCCGCAGATTGCCTCTCGCCTTTTGACGCCGCTTCGTGAATGGAAGCGATACACATTCAAGCGTCAGGAAAAGATGAAAGAGGCGTTAGAGCGTATTTTGGCGACGGACGATTTATCACCCGATGTGTTCGAGATCGCTAGCAAATCACTGAATAGCTAAATTCTATGCCTGATTTTGAATTAGAGCATATGCATGATGGACACGTATTCGGCCTTGATGAGGTTGGGCGCGGGCCATTGGCCGGCCCTGTTGTGGCGGCTTGTGTTTATATCCCGCCCGAGGCCTGCTCCCTGCCTTTTATTCTTGATCTAAAAGACAGTAAAAAGATTGCGAAGCCGAAATTGGAAACGCTCTATGCGTTGATTACGCAGCATTGTGCATGGCAGGTTGCGGAAATTTCACCACAAGAGGTGGATGATATCAACGTACTTCAAGCCTCGCTAAAGGCGATGGAGGTGGCACTTCGGGGGATGGCAGTTGCACCTGATTTTGCCCTGGTCGATGGTAATCAAATGCCAAAGCTGCCCTGCCCTGCGCAATGCGTGGTTAAGGGTGATAACAAATCATACTCTATTGCGGCGGCGTCTATTGTTGCGAAGGTCACGCGCGATAGAATTATGAAAGCTTTGCACATTGAGCATCCTCATTATGGATGGGATAGCAATGCGGGATATGGCGCGAAAATTCATATGGATGGTATCAACGCACATGGCATAACCGCCCATCATCGAAAATCTTATGCGCCCATTAAAAATTTTATCGCGCATGGATCGACCTCTGGCGCGAGTCTGCGGGCAGAGGATTCTGCGGCTTAGAGAGTCTTAAGAGTCTGTAATAGAGTCCTGATTCCATTACATGAATCCTATTTTTATCTTGACCCACGAATCGCTTTGACTCATGATGCCCCTCGATCATATAAAAAGAGGCACGCATCTATGTCGGATAAAAAACTGGACCTTCCTACTGATTCCATTCTTGTTGGGGATTGCGTTAAAATTATGCGCGATTTGCCAAAGGAGTCTGTTGATCTGGTTTTTGCTGATCCGCCATATAATCTTCAGCTTGGCGGGGATTTGCATCGTCCTAATAACTCGCTCGTTGATGCGGTTGATAATGACTGGGATCAGTTTGACTCCATTAAAATTTATGATGAATTTACGCGTGAGTGGATGAGCGCGGCGCGCGACACACTAAAACCCGATGGCGCGATGTGGGTGATCGGCAGTTATCACAACATTTTCCGTCTGGGCTATATCTTACAGGATTTGGGTTTTTGGATCCTCAATGATGTGATTTGGCGTAAGACCAATCCTATGCCTAATTTTCGTGGGCGGCGCTTTACCAACGCGCATGAAACCCTGATTTGGGCAGGCAAGAGCGAGAAATCAAAATATACATTCAATTATGACTCCATGAAGGCGCTGAATGAAGACCTGCAAATGCGAAGCGATTGGACATTGCCGCTTTGCACAGGGGTGGAACGCTTGAAAGATGCAGATGGAAAGAAAGCACATCCAACGCAAAAGCCGGAAAGCCTTTTATATCGTGTTCTAAGCGCGTCTACGCGTAAAAATGACGTCGTGCTTGATCCATTCTTTGGGACGGGGACAACGGGCGCTGTTGCGAAAAAGATGCAGCGTAAGTTTATTGGGATTGATCGTGATGAAACATATGCGGCATTTGCGCGGGAACGTATTGCGAATGCAGAAACGCTTGATGACACGGTATTGCATCATGTTGAGAAACGTGAGAAACCACGCATTCCGTTTGGCAATTTAATTGAGCAGGGCCTTTTGAAGCCAGGCACCATTTTGACGGATTCAAAAAAGCGTCACAAGGCCAAGGTTAATGCCGATGGGAACATTATTGCGATGAACCAGATTAATCCGCTACGTGGCTCTATTCACAAAGTTGGGGCGAGCCTTCAAGATGCACCATCATGCAATGGTTGGACGTATTGGCATTATGAAGTGAACGGTAAGAGCCAGCCCATTGATGCGCTGCGTGAGCAAATGCGCGATAAGATGAATTAGCTTAGTAGCCTTTCTTTCTGGCTCTTTTTTGGCGTCTTAAGTCTTTGCGATATAATAGCTGTGTTTGATCTTTATCTGCAAACACTTCTACTTCCTCCAAAATGGCCAGCATTTTTGCCACATAATTTCCGTCTCTGGTTAAAATGTCGTCAGGCTTATAGGCAAACATTTTTACCTTTACCCTTAAATAAACTTCACGCGCCAATAAAAACTCTTCGCGTGTTTTATAATTAGGGTCCAGTTTTTCGTATTTCTCCATTTTCTCCGCTAAAACCTCTTTTGCAAGTTGCGGATCAATATCAAAGAAGTCAAAAGTAAGTGGTCTTGTGAGCTCAAGCGCAATAACTTTGGGGTATTTTTCTATTGGTCCACGCACATCACAAACGCTACTTAGCGAGTCGCTAGAAGGAATTTCAAATCGTTTAACCCCTATTAACTCTTGCTCTTTTGCAATATTAAAACCTTTCCTTTCAAAGTCGTAATCGCCTAAAGAAATGGGCTGCACGAAGGCGTAGTTTTGTGGGAATTTCTTGATATTTTCCTCTAGAAAGTTTTTTGTGGCATTTCTGATGCTTAACCATTCAAATTCATTGTGATGGTATTCTTTATACAGGTCGCATTCATTAATTCGCATATAGTTATCTATCGCCACATTATCTGAGAGATCAAATTTCCTGAATCTCCAATATGTTTTTGAAAAGTTTTCTAATGATGCCGGGAAATATTCTTCCTCTTTATCGCTTGTGTTGCTTTGTGTTTCTTGAGCCATTGAGCTGCCCGCGCCCATGATGATCAAAGATAAGCAAATAATCATTACGCTTTTCATGATTGTATTTATATTGTTCATTGTGCCCCGTATCGGTGATTTGAAAATTCTATTTATAGTTTATCATAAATTGTACGAATGGTTTCTTAAAAACCGTCGGTAATTTATCAGCCATATCGTTCGGTGATTTCCAAAAAAAGTTTTCATCCAAAAATAATGCATTGTTTTTGATTGATTTTTTTAAGGATAATGTAAGATCAAAATGTGTAAAAACATGGTCAACACTCTCGTTATAATCCTGAAAATCGATATTTTCGAGGCTCTTAGGCATTTGTGTATTATGCCCCTTTATTCCCCATGATGATGTCGGCAATGCAATCATTCCAGCTAATAACCCATTTTCAGGACGCCTATGAAATAAGACATCGCCGTGTTCGTTTTCGATCCAGTAAACTTCACCGAATTTATGAGGACGTGGTTTTTTCTTGGTTTTAATAGGCAGGGTTTCTTGGATGTTTTGCTGGTACGCTTTGCATCCGCCAAGGAGTGGGCAGATCATGCATTTGGAGTTTTTAGGCGTGCAGATTGATGAGCCGATATCCATCAATGCCTGCGCAAAATCACCGGGACGTTCAGTGTAGCCGTCGAAGAAACGCGCTGTATAGTCTTTGAAAATTGGTTTGGCCTTGGGGAGTGCGTCTTTTATTGCAAAGAAACGAGACATGATCCGCTCTATATTACCATCCATGACGGTTGCGGGCTGGTTGAATGCGATTGCGGCTATGGCGGCGCTCGTGTAATCGCCAATTCCGGGGAGCTCCTTCAGGGCGTCTTGGGAGGGTGGGAATTTTCCGTTAAAATCTTGTGATACAACTTTTGCGCATTTATGCAGGTTTCTTGCACGGGCATAATACCCCAACCCTGCCCACGCTGCCATCACGTCGTCGTTATCTGCATTTGCCAAATCATGAACCGTTGGCCATGTGGATAAAAATTTAGTATAGTAAGGCATGACCGCTTGCACGGTTGTTTGTTGGCACATGATTTCACAAAGCCATACATGGTATGGGTTTGCGGCTTCACCGTTTTGATTGCGCCATGGCAATTGACGCCCGTGCTTGTCATACCATACAAGAACTTGTCCACGGTATTCACCGATTTCTTTTTGCGTAATCTTGTTTGTTTTCGAAGAACTTGTCATTGTCACCATTATCCTATGGCATAACCTAATTGTGAGTGATCATCAATGCGTCCTTTATCGGAATCCACAGCCCGTGTATCGGGAAAATGCTTTGAGCGAAAATATATTTCGCTTGGGCGGATTGTGAAGCATTGGGCGGATATTGTTGGTCCGCGCCTTGCGGATAAAGCTGCACCGATTAAAATTCACTATCGCAAAGGGGCAAAAGGCAAAAAGCCGACAACCAGCCTTGATATCGCCGTTGACTCCGCAAATGCCACGGCGCTTCACTATCAAAAGGGATTGATCATCGAAAAGATCAATCGTTTATTCGGTGATGACTGGATCACGGGCATTCGTTTTGTTCATATTCCGGTGAACCAATCACGTCCAGCCATGAAAAAAGCCCTCCCTCCTCTCAATCTGACAGAAAAAAAGCTTTTATCTGAAACGGTTTCGCGTATAACAGACAGCGAAATACAGGAACGTTTGTTATCCCTTGGCGAGGCAATTGCCAAAAAGAACAAATGATACATTGTAAATAGGACGAATAAGCTAAAAGAGGTTTTTTATGAAGGTTAATGCGATTGATCTGCGATCTGGGAATGTGATCGATTATAACGGCAAATTATGCGTCGTTGTAAAAAACGACATTTCATCTCCGGGTAAAGGTGCTTCCGTTGCGCAGATTACCATGCGCGATATTAAAACCGGGTCGAAAGACCAAGCGCGTTTCCGCACACAGGAATCGGTTGAGCGTGTTCGTCTTGAGCAAACTGACTATCAATATCTCTATGAAGATGCGGATGGTTATAATTTCATGCATCCGGAGAATTTTGAACAAATCACCATTGATGGTGAGGTTCTAGGTGAGCAGCGTGTTTACCTTCAAGAAGGTATGATCGTTGAGATCGAAACATATGAAGGTGAGCCACTTGGTGCGAAATTGCCGAAGACAGTAACTATGGAAGTTTCTGAAGCTGAGCCTGTTGTTAAAGGGCAAACTGCGACGACCTCATATAAACCAGCCGTGCTTGAAAACGGTGCACGTGTGCTTGTGCCGCCATATATTGATGTGGGTGTTCGCATTGTTGTTAAAACCGAAGACGGATCATTCGTAGAACGGGCAAAAGACTAATGGCTGTTCAATCCCCTGATTTAAATGTGATGATCAAAGCGGCGGAAAAAGCGTCGCGCGACCTTATTCGTGACTTTGGTGAAGTCGAGCAATTGCAGGTGTCTCAAAAAGGCCCCGGTGATTTTGTGAGCGCCGCAGACAGACGTGCAGAAGAAACGATTTACGATGTGCTTAAGCATGCCCGTCCGAATTTCGGATTCCTTATGGAAGAAAGCGGTGAGATCCCCGGTAAGGGGCAAGATGATGATAAGCGCTTCATTATTGATCCGCTTGATGGCACAACAAATTTCCTTCACGGCATTCCGCATTGGGCGATTTCTATCGCGCTTGAAGTACGCGGTGAGGTTACCGTTGGTGTGATTTATGATCCCGTTAAGGATGAGATGTTCACGGCGGAAAAAGGTGGCGGTGCATTTATGCGTCGTAAGCGTCTTCGTGTTTCGGGGCGTCGTGATTTGATGATGTCTACCATTGCCTGTGGTGCGCCACGTCGCGCCGTGGTTAAGCAGGATCGCTTCATTCAGGAATATAAAGCTGTGCTTAGCGCGGCTCCTGGTATTCGTCGTTTTGGCGCAGCTGCGCTTGATTTGGCGTATGTTGCGGCGGGACGCTACGAAGGGTTTTGGGAACGCGATCTTAAGGCATGGGATATTGCCGCAGGATTATTGATCGTTCGCGAAGCTGGCGGTTACGCAAAAGACATTGATAGCGAGAGCAAAAATCCGATTGATACGGGTGATGTGCTTGCCGCGAATACTGATTTATATTCAGAGCTTAAAAAGATCATCAAAAACGCGTAAGATATGCGGGTATGACTCGTTTTATTTTCCTTATGTTGATACTCATGCCTTTCTCGGCGATTGCGGCGGGGATAGATGATTACGTGCCTCCGCCAATGTTTGGCGAGACAAGAAAGAGTGTTTCTGCGCCGAGCTCTTTTCCACCCTTGCCGCCGCATCGTCCGGCAAAGTTAAAAGCGCCAAGGAGCTATGTTGAATATTTAAGAAAACATGGAAAAGCCCCAGAAGTGCGTCATCTAAATCCTGAGCCTGTGCGCTCAGACATATCACAAGAAAACCTCGTTCAGCCGACTGCGCGTGATATATGGGAACAAATCAATTCCCAGTAATCCCCAGCAATGGTTGATCACGCTTTATAATTCATTGACAAATGTTTCTCAAAAATGTGAATGTAGCCCTTATATTCCAATGGTTATAGATATATTGAGGTTTTCATGTCAGAGAAAAAGTCCAAACTTGTTCCGGTTATTGTTATTGTTGCGTTCCTGTTTTTGGCGATCGGTATGTTCGTCGCTATGGCCAATGAAAAGAAAGAAGAATATGACTCAACGACAGCCAATACATTAGAGCAAGTCGCCGAAAATATTGAAGAGGTCAATGAGGTTGCGGATGAGGTCGATGGTTTAGAAACTCAAACAGCGAGCTTTGATTTGGATGCCGCCCTCCAAGAGCGCGTTTTGGGCAATCCCGATGCCCCTGTGAAAATTTCAGAATATAGCTCTTTTTCATGTGGTCATTGTGGTCACTTTCACCGTGAGGTTTTTAAAGAATTTAAAGAAAAATGGATTGATACAGGTAAAGCCTATCTCGTGTTTTCTGACTTTCCATTGAACGCCCCTGCCCTACATGCGTCATTGGTTGGGCGTTGCATCACGGACAACGATACATATTTCGAATATGTTGAAGATGTTTACGCAAAACAAAATGACTGGGCGTATCAAACAGATCATATCGGCCCATTGAAAGCGATTGCGGCGGATCACGGCGTTGATGGTGATTTATTCGAAGCATGTGTTCAAAACGAAGCGCTTCAGGAAGGTCTGCTTGATAAGGTTCGTGCGGCGCAACAGCAATTTAACGTGAATTCCACACCTAGCTTTGTTGTCAATAATGCAGTGACAATTGCGGGCGGCCTTGAATATCCAGAATTTAATAAGGTTTTGGAAAATGCGATTGTTGAATCCAATGAACCTTCCGCGCCGATACAATCCACACCTAGCGAAGCAGAATAAGAGAGCCAATAAGCGCCCATGCTTCAATTTGATAAACTGCGTATTCATGGATTTAAATCCTTCGTCGACCGGACGGAGCTTGATGTCGGTGCGGGATTGAATGGTATTGTCGGGCCGAATGGTTGCGGTAAATCCAATCTGGTTGAAGCGCTCCGTTGGGTCATGGGTGAGAGTTCCGCCAAGCGCATGCGCGGCGGCGGGATGGAAGATGTTATCTTTAACGGCACGGATAAACGCTCCCCGCGCAACATCGCCGAAGTCTCGCTCTTGCTTGGTAATCGTGAACGCACCGCGCCGGCGGCTTATAACGCCCTTGATGAAATTGAAGTGATACGCCGTATTGAACGTGATCGCGGATCAAATTATAAAATTAACGGCAAGAATATGCGCGCCCGTGATGTGCAGATGTTGTTTGCCGATACGGTGTCAGGGGCAAACTCTCCTGCGCTTGTGTCACAGGGGCAAGTGGCAAAGATCATCAATTCCAAGCCATTAGAGCGCCGATTGATTTTAGAAGATTCTGCGGGGATTTCGGGTTTGTATGCGCGTAGGCATGAGGCGGAACTGCGACTGAAGGCGGCGGATAGCAACCTTGTGCGTATTGAAGATATCTTGGGCAGCATGGAAAGCCGACTTAGCGGGCTTAAGCGTCAGGCACGCCAAGCGGGGCGCTATCGTAATCTCAGCACACAAATCCGTCAGATGGAAATTCTTGTTGCCTATATGGAGTGGCAAGCTCTTGAGGTTCGTTCCAAAGATATGCGTGAGAAGTTCCAAGAGGCCGAGAGCCGCGTTGCCGAGCATTTGGCAGCAGTGACGCAGCTTACCAAAACGCAGAATACTCAGAGTGAGGATTTACCCGCCCTTCGTAAAGCCGAAGCGGAAATGGCTGCCACGCTCCAGACGCAGCGCTTGCATTTGCAACGCATCGAAGATGAAGCCAAGCGCGTTGAGCAGGTTTTGAATGAAGCGATTGCGCAAGCGGGACAAACCAAAACCGATCTTAAACATGAAGAACATTCCCTCGCCGAGGCCAGCGATCAATTTGAGCGTGTTGATGCGGATCAAAAGCGGATTTTGACTGAACAGGAAAATGACGGTGATCAGCTAGAGGCAAAGCATAAAGTGCGCGCCGATTTGGAAGCAAGGGTTGCGGCGCTTGAGGAACAATATAACGCGCTCATGCAAAGCACGGCGGAAGCCAAAGCGCAAAAAGAAGCAGCGGAACAACGTCTTCAATCCAACCAAACACGATTGGAGACATTGATTGCACGTATCGAAGGCAATGATGATGAGCTTAAGGCGTTGAAAGAAAAGCGCGCGGCCTCTGCCGAGACAGGTCAGCTAAAAGATCAGGTTTTGGAATTGGAGGCTTTGCTTGCTGACCTTAAGGGCAAGGCATCGGCGAATAATGAGGCGATTGATGCGATTGCACCGAAGGTGAATGCGGCGCGGGACAATCTGAATAATCTAGAGAATAAGAAATCCGAATTTGATGCCGAGGTGAATATCCTTGAGGGGATTTTGGAAGATGATAGCGACAATAAATCGCCGCCGGTTTTGAATGATGTCACCCCCGATAGCGGGTTTGAAAAAGCATTGTCGCGGGCGCTCGGTGATTCTTTGCTGGCCTCGCTTGAGAGAGATGCAAATGCAATGTGGGTTACAGTGAAGCAAAAAGACCTGCCCACCCTGCCCGCAGGATGCGAAGCCTTATTGCCGCATGTGAACGCGCCCAAGGCGTTGAGCATTTCTCTGTCACAGATTGGTGTGGTTGAGGATAAAAATCAGGGTGAAGCCCTCTTGAGCAAATTATCACCCGGGCAATCGCTGGTTTCGATGAATGGGGATTATTGGCGTTGGGATGGATATTGTGTTCGTGCGCAAGCCAAAGATCGCCACAGTCAGCATTTGGAGCAAAAGAACAAACTCCACGCCCTTTTGAAGCAACGCCCACAGATTGAAGCGATGGTTGATGCGGCGCGTAAGGATTTTGAAAAAACGTTGTTAGAGCAAGAAAAGCTTCAGACAAAGCGACAGGATTTATCGCGCACCCAACAAGAAAAAGATATGGCGCTTACACGGGCACGCAACGAATGGGACGATGTTCGTGAGGCTTATACCAAATTAGAGAGCGATATAGCGGCGAATGTTCAGGCGCAGGAACTCGCGCAAAGTGATCTTGCGGAATTAGAGGGGGCGATTGTCCTCGACAAAGAACGCGTGGCGGCTTTTGTCGATAGCACTGATGATGATAAAGATGCGCAGCTTGAGGCGCTTCATGCATCGCTCACCGATACACGTAGCGCCTATAACGAGGCGGTTCGTGCTTATGATCAATATGTACAAACACAAAACACACGCAAAGCACGCTTGCGGGCGCTTGGTGATGAACGGGTGAATTTACAAAACCGGATCATTCGCGCCAAAGAACGCATCAAGCAATTGAGCGAGCGCAAAGACGCACTTAGTGAAAAGCTTAAAGAGCTTAAGGTTCAGCCAAAGACATTTGACGACGATAGAGAAAAGCTTCTCGGCAAGATTTCAGAAGCGGAAACTTTACGTGATAAAGCCGCCGAGAAATTGGCTGAGCGTGAGCTGGAAGTGACGGAGACATCTAAAGCGCTTAAAGAATCGGAGCGTGTTCTTTCGGAGGCGCGTGAAGCGCGAGCGCATGCACAAGCGACCTTGGCGATTATCGTTGAACAGATTGAAGCGCAGGAAGCCGCGATTGTCGAAAAATTTGACATGAAGCCACATGATCTTCCGCAACATTCGGCGATTGATATGGATCAGGAATTTGGTGATCTCGATTCGATTCGTAGCAAAAGAGAATCACTCACCCGTGAGCGTGATCAAATTGGCCCCGTGAACCTTCGCGCGGATGATGAAGCACAGGAGCTTGAGAAGGAAGTCACCACCCTCTTGCATGAGCGCAATGATTTGAATGAAGCTATTGCGGAGCTTCGTACGGCAATTAACAAAATCAATGCCGAGGCGCGTGAGCGATTATTGGCGGCGTATGAACATGTAAACGCGCATTTCCAACGCCTTTTCACAAAGCTGTTTGGCGGTGGTAAGGCGCATTTAGCTTTGGTTGATGATGAAGAGACAAAAGCCAAGGATCCGCTTGGCGCAGGATTAGAGATTTTTGCGCAACCGCCCGGTAAAGCATTACAGGCGCTATCGCTTCTTTCGGGTGGAGAGCAGACATTGGCGTCGATTGCGCTGATCTTTGCGATGTTCTTGACCAATCCGTCACCGATTTGTGTTCTTGATGAGATTGACGCGCCGCTTGATGATGCCAATGTGGATCGGGTTTGTGATTTGCTCGATGAGATTGCCGCGCGCGGAGAGACCCGATTCTTAATTATTACACACCATCGCCTCACCATGGCACGGATGGATCGCCTTTATGGGGTTACGATGAGCGAGCGTGGCGTCTCGCAATTGGTGTCGGTTGATCTGCAGCAGAGCTTCAGCTTTTTAGATGAGGCGGCGTAGATGTCAACGAATGCAGGATATAGCTTTCTTGGTACTGTGATTTCGGCGGGATTGCTTGGTTTTGGGATTGATAAAGTATTCGATACACAGCCATGGGCGTTTCTCGGTTTTATGATTATTGGCCTTGTTTATGCCGTGTTTTTGGCACAACGGACAATGAATCCCGCCCCCGATCATTCCGACCCACCAGAAGCAAATGATACGGCGATAAAAAAAGACGAAGAAAAACCGTGATTTTTTCGCTTTGCCCATGGACAGCCATGCAAAAAGACGGTATTAAAAGCGCAAATTTTGTTATGTACAGGGTCTAAAAAATATGGCTAATCCAGTCGCTCAATTTGTTATTGAAAAGAAAATCCCGTTCGAGATGGGTGGCGTTGATCTTTCGTTCACTAACTCCGCTGTCTGGATGAGCGTTGCGATTGTTGTTTCTGTATTATTTCTGTCCATTGCGATGAAGAAAAAAGAGATGGTTCCAGGTCGTATGCAAATGTGCGCCGAACTGCTTTATGAGTTTGTTGCTAGAATGGTTAAGGACAATATTGGCCCGAAGGGTCGTTCATTCTTCCCGTTCGTCTTTACCTTATTCGTTTTTGTTTTGATGGGTAATTTGCTTGGCCTATTCCCGAAATCATTTACTTATACTAGCCATCTGGCCGTGACTGGCGCGCTTGCGCTGACTGTCTTTTTTGCTGTTATTATCTTTGGTTTTATCAATCACGGCGTCAAATTTCTCTCCATGTTTGTGCCTGCGGGTGTGCCATGGTGGATTATGCCACTTATTATTCCGATTGAATTGATTTCATTTTTCGTGCGCCCGCTTACACTTTCTGTTCGTTTGTTTGCGAATATGATGGCGGGTCACATTATGCTTAAGATTATTGCTGGCTTTGCTGTTGCTGCCGCTGGTTTGGGTGGTGTTGGTATTGCCGTTGGATTTGCTCCGGCCCTCGTTGGTACGTTGATGCTTTTATTCGAATTGTTGGTTGCTCTTATTCAGGCATATGTGTTTGCAATTTTATCATGCGTTTATTTGAAAGACGCGGTTGATTTGCATCATTGATTATGCGATTGAATAAGCGCGAATAACGATAAATTTTAACAGTTACCATTAAATAAAAAAGAAAAGGATTATTACAATGGAATTAGAAGCAGTAAAATTGATTGCTGGTGCTTTGGTTATGATACCTGCATTTGGTGCAGCTCTTGGCCTTGGTATGTACTTTAAAGCATATGCAGAAGGTGTTGCACGCAACCCACAAGCGAAGCCTGAACTTGACAAGAACTTCTTCTTGATCCTCGCTTTCATCGAAGCTTTGGGTATTATTCCTATCGGTCTTGGCGCCGCTATGTTGTTCGGTTAATCCGGATTTAGCAAACTCAGGACAAGGTTTATATTTGCAATGCGCAATATCCTTAATCATACCATGACATTGGGAGCAGTTGTTCTTACGACAACCGCTCTCAATATTCGTGATGTTTTTGCCGCTGATGACCGTGTTCATGAGCCTGCGATTATTATCCAAGACGATGGCGGATTTGAGCTGTCGCATGAAACATATGATCATCATGCAGAGGTCGATGGATTGCCTCAGCTCGATTTCACGACATACACATCTCAGATTTTCTGGATGTTTGTCGCGTTTATCATTCTTTATGTTATTTTCTCGAAAAAGACATTGCCGGAGATTTCGGGTGCGGTTGAAACGCGTCGCGATAAAGTTGAAGGTGATCTTGATAATGCTAAAGATTTGAAGGAACAAGCGGACAAAGTTCATGCAGAATATGAACAAGCACTTCAGGCGGCTCGCGCAAAAGCGTCTGATACTTTCAAAACTGTAGAAGATGAAATCAAGGCTAATAACAATGCACGATTGAACGCTTTTAAAGATCGCGCAAACAAGCTTACTCAAGATACGGAAGCCAGCATTATCAAAGCTAAAACTGTGGCTATGGCAGATACGCAAAGCGTAGCTGCGGAGATCGCAAGTATTGCTGCGGAAAAAATCGTTGGTATTCCTGCTGATTTTAAACAAGCCGAAACATTGGTGAAAAGCATCAATAAAAAGGCTGCATAGGGTTCATTATGGATTTACTTGTCGATACATATTTCTGGTACACAGTTTCCTTCGCAATGTTTGCGATTGTTATTTGGAAATATGGCTTTCCTGTCATGTTTAATTATCTTGATACGCGCATTGAATCTATCCGCGAAGAGATTGCCAAGGCAGAGAGCCTTCGCACCGAAGCCCATGAATTGCTTGCGCAATATCAGCGTAAGCATCGTGACGCGGTAAATGAGGCCGACGAGATTATCAAGAACGCCAAAGAACACGCCAAAGAAATCAAAGCGCACGCGGAAGCTGAGATTGATGAAGTTATGGCGCGTCGTGAAAAGCAGCTTGAAGAGCGCGTTGCGCGTATGGAAGCCAATGCGATTGAAGAAATAAAAACGCATACTGCTAATCTCGCGATAGAGGCAACGGCCGCTATCATTGCCGACAAGCTTGATAAAAAAGCAAACCAGAACTTGGTTGATACGTCCATCGGCACGGTTGCTCAAAAACTTAAATAGTTTTTTACTGGATTTCTCTGCTATACAGACTACATTAATGTCGTAAGTTTAATGATAGCAGAGGTAAAATGTCTAAACCAAATTTAGCAACAACAGAATCATCCCCCCAAGAAATCGTCGATAATCTATGTCGCGCGGCGAAAGCCACAAGCATGGCTTTATCCAATACGACTGAGGATGAGATCAATGCTGTTCTCGGGGATTTGGCAAAGAATTTACGTGCTAATTCCGCTGCTATCCTTGCGGAAAATAAAAAAGATTTAGATGCAGGTAAGGCTAATGGCCTTTCTAAGGCGATGTTAGATCGTCTTGCGCTTGATGAGGGGCGGATTGATGCGATTGCATCAGGCGTGGAAACCATACAGGATTTACCTGATCCCGTTGGCCGCGTGTTGTGGGATACGGATCGTCCTAATGGATTGCACATAAAACGCATTGCGGTTCCGATTGGTGTGCTTGGTATGATTTATGAATCACGCCCGAATGTTACGGTTGATGCGGCGGCGCTCAGCCTTAAATCACGCAACGCAGTTGTTCTGCGTGGTGGTTCAGAGAGTATCAATAGCTCGCTTGCGCTGCATAAAATTATTCAAGACACGCTTGAGGCGCATAATATACCTGGCGCCGCAGTGTCAATGATCCCTATTAAAGACCGTGAAGCGGTTGGCGCATTGCTTGCAGCGGATCACAGTGTGGATGCGATTATTCCTCGCGGTGGTAAGGGCTTGATTGCGCGCGTTCAAGAACATGCAAAGATGCCTGTATTTTCCCACCTTGATGGTATTTGCCATGTTTATGTTCATCCCAGTGCGAAGCCTGAGATTGCGGTAGAGGTTCCCTTTAACGCGAAATTGCGCCGCACTGGTATTTGCGGGTCGATGGAGACTTTATTGCTGGATAAGGATTTGGACACAGATATTGCCAAGAAAATCCTTGCCAAGCTCCTTGATGGTGGGTGCGAGATCGTTGGCGATAAGATTGTTCAGGGATTGGATGATCGCATTGGCGCGGCGACATCGGAAGATTGGAGAACGGAATATCTTGATAGCAAGCTTTCCGTTGCCGTTGTTAATGGCGTTGAAGAAGCGGTTGAGCATATCAACACCAATGGTTCACATCACACTGATTCCATCTTGACGGAAGATCAGGATACTGCGGATTATTTCCTTAAGAATGTTGATAGCGGTATTTGCGTTCATAACGCATCTACGCAGTTTGCCGATGGCGGTGAATTCGGTTTTGGCGCAGAGATTGGTATTGCGACTGGTAAAATGCATGCGCGTGGGCCTGTTGGCCTCGAGCAGCTTTGCACCTATAAGTACCAAATCCTTGGCACTGGTCAGACGCGTCCATCATAAACGATCTATATGGCGATATTTTCTAATCCTCACCTCTTAAACTCCGCGCGATGGAAGAATATGCGCGTGGGGATTTTGGGTGGGTCATTTAATCCGCCGCATGATGGGCACATGCACATCTCACTCGCGGCACTTAAAGGATTAGAGCTGGATTGTATTTGGTGGCTTGTCACGCCGCAAAATCCGATTAAAGCCGTCAAAGCGCCCTCGCAAAGCTCGCGCGTGGAATTGTGCCGAGAATTGGTGGACGGACATCCCAAAATTCTGGTTTCGAATATTGAAACAGAAATGCAAACAAATATCACCTATTATACCATCAAGAAAATGCGGGATAGTTTTCCGCATACTGATTTTGTATGGATTAGCGGGATGGATAACGCGCTGACCTTGCACAAATGGAATCACTGGAAAGACTTGCTCGGGCAAATTTGTATGGTGCATTTGACGCGCAGCCCTGCACGCTCATTGGTGCGTAATTGTCCGTATAGAATGTATGAAAAACAGAATCACCAGTTTTTGGATCGCGGGGGTAAATTACCCCTCGATTCGGGTACAACATACTGGATGATGCAAAAAAAGATGGTTAATATTTCGTCAACGGAAATTCGAAATCAACAAGCAAAATCAAAAGCTTAGCATATTAACCCCCTGATAAATGGTGCATCACACCATGCCGATTCATTGTTTTTGGGGCATTTTGGGCTTATAATATAAGTATGAGACTTACATTTAAAACTCATGATGTGGATTGGAGGCATAGACTTGCATAAGGTTTTATGTTTTTATGACGCGAATTTTGACAAACACATGTTTGCATGGGATGGCTGAACGGTTCGTTCGGCTTTTTTTGTGCAAATTTAACGCTAGATATAAGGAGAATTTACATTCTAATACCTTCAGATACAGGTCCAATGACCGTTGAAACACTAAGAGACCTTATTGCGCAGTCTTTGGACGCAGATAAGGGAGAAGACATCAACATTATCGACTTACAATCACAATCGCCTTTGGCTGATTATATGATTGTCGCCACGGGCACATCGACAACGCATGTCAGCGCTCTGGCTAATAATCTTAAGAAGAAATTAGAATTGCTCGGCGTTAAGGGTATTCGCATGGAAGGGCTTGCGCAATCGGATTGGGTTGCGATGGATACCGGCGATGTGATGGTTCATCTCTTTCGCAAAGAGGTTCGTAAATTTTATAATATCGAGAAGATGTGGAACCCGTTAACATCATTTGACGGCAGTGGTTCGCACTCTCAAATCTCTGCTTAAGACCAGTATTTTCCTATGAAAATTGATATTATTGCGATTGGACAGCTTCGCAAGGGGCCGATGTTCGATGCTTTAGCGGAGTATCAAAAACGCATTACGTGGCCGCTCACCCTGATCATTCATGAAAGCAAACAGCGTGATGAACGTGTTAAACAGCGCGAAGAGCATGAAAAGCTCTTGGGCTCTTTGTCAAATTCTGCCTTTATCATTGCGATGGATGAAAAGGGTAAATCACTCCCCTCCTCTCAATTTGCCAATAAAATCAAAGATCTTCAAAACCAAGGGCAATCGCATGTACAATTTGTGATTGGCGGCGCGGATGGTTTGAGTGATGATATTCGTAGCCGCGCCAATCTTCTCCTCAGCTTTGGTGCACAAACATGGCCACATATGCTTGCACGCGTGATGCTTTTAGAGCAAATTTATAGGTGTCAGCAAATCCTTGCGGGGCATCCATATCATCGTGAGTCATGATTAAATATTTATCCATTTTGCTTCTTAGTATCGCATTGATCATTCACAGCGCCCCTGCCCCTGCGCAGCCCATTCCACAAAATAAGAAAGAAGCGCTCGGGGATTTGGATCAAAAGCTGAAAGATATCACCGCAGAGAAGAAAGCCTTGGAAAAGGATGCAGGCAAGGCGCAGGCGACATATGAGAAAACCAAGAAAGATTTGATAAAAACAAGTGCGTCGGTGCAGAAAAATCAATCAGATATGCTGGCCCTTGAGACACGCTTAAAAGATTTGCGTGATGATCAGACACGCATCAAAGCGGAATTGGCCGAAGAGCGTGAAGCATTAGCGCAGACGATTGTGGCGTTGCAACGTTTAGAAAAAACACCACCGCAGGCCATGATGGCTCGCCCTGGTGCGCCGATTGATACCGCGCGTGGAGCGATGTTATTGCAGCAAATCCTGCCCGTTCTTCATCAAAAAGCCGAAGCGTTGAAGAAAAAATCAGAAACTTATGCAGCGAATGAGGCGGAATTAAAGGCCAAGCAAAAGACGCTTGTTGCGGTGAGCGCCGATCTTTCGAAAAAGGAAAAAACCCTCAAGACGCTAGTGACGGAGCGAAAAGAGCAATATGCGATGCTTAACAAGAATTTAGCGCAGCGTAAAAAAGATATAGAGAAGGTTTCGAAGGACGCGAAAAACCTGTCTGATCTTGTTAAAAGATTGGAAGATGAGCGTACCCGTAATGCCAAATTACAACGAGAAAGCAATAATAACAGACCCGTCAAACAAGCGGCGTTGCCCAAATTGGGACAGAGCCAGCTTCCGCTTCGTGGGAATATACGTGTGAAATATCATGAGAATGATGAATTTGGCGGTAAGAGCCAAGGCGTTTCAATTGAAGGGCGCGGCGGTGCGTTGATTGTTTCACCGATGGGTGGCATTGTACGTTTTGCGGGCTATTTTAAAAATTACGGCAATATGGTGATCATTGAACATGAAAATGGATATCATAGTCTTATTGCAGGATTGGAAAAAATTGATACAGTGGTGGATCAAAGTGTTTCGGCGGGCGAGCCTCTCGGCAATCTCTATAATTCGAAAAACGGAAAACCGCCTACGCTTTATTTTGAGTTACGACATAAGGGCAAATCAATTAACCCTGCTTTGAAATTTACTGAACTTGGCTGATGGCCGAAACAATAAGGATTTACTCACGTTATGCGCATTTTACTTTCTACCGTATTCATATTGAGCTTTATGGCGATGACGCCGATGACCGTGCATGCGCAAGATGCAGGTGACGAGCAACGCACCGCTGGCGCACAGCCAGAAATCGACAATGATTATTCCGATACCTATAAGCAGCTTGATCTGTTTGGGGATGTGTTTGAACGTGTTCGCGCGCAATATGTTGAAGAGGTGCCGGATAAAGATTTGATCGAAAAAGCGATTAACGGGATGTTATCTGGCCTTGATCCGCATTCATCATATTTGGATGAAAAGAAATTTGCGGATATGCAGGTTAGCACGCGTGGTGAATTCGGTGGGCTTGGTATTGAAGTGACGATGGAAAACGGCTTGGTGAAGGTTGTTTCTCCGATTGATGAAACCCCGGCGGCGGAAGCCGGTGTTTTAGCGGGAGATTACATCGTTGAGCTTGATGGCGAGCAAGTGATGGGTTTGAGCCTCTCTGAAGCGGTTGATAAGATGCGCGGTAAAGTTGGGCAGCCGATTGATATTCTGATTTCTCGTGAGGGTGCGGAAGGCCCGATTGAAATGACGATTATTCGTGATATCATCAAAATTCGCTCCGTACGCAGCCGCGTTGAGGGCAATTCCGGTTATATTCGCATCACAACATTCAACCAAAACGCGGCGAGTGGTGTGCGCAAAGCGATTGGTGAAATTTCAGATGAGCTTGGTAATAAGCTTGATGGCTATGTTCTTGATTTGCGCAATAACCCCGGTGGTTTGTTGGATCAGGCGATTGCGGTTTCCGATATCTTCCTTGATAAGGGGGAGATTGTATCAACGCGCGGTCGTGAAGAAGAGGACACCAAACGTGACAACGCAACGCCTGGTGATTTGGCCAATGGTTTGCCGATTGTTGTGTTGATCAATGGCGGTTCTGCCTCTGCGTCCGAGATTGTTGCAGGTGCATTACAAGATCATAAGCGCGGCATTATCATGGGTGAGCAATCATTCGGTAAGGGGTCTGTGCAAACGGTTATGGCGCTTCCCGGCCATGGTGCGATGCGCTTGACGACGGCGCGCTATTACACGCCTTCTGGTCGCTCTATTCAGGCAAAAGGCATTGAGCCGGACATTAAGGTTGATTTGGCACGCATTGAATCGCTTGCTTTTGATCGGGTACGAGAATCTGATCTTAAAGGTGCGCTTGATAAATCAAATGGCGAGAAAAAGAAGAAACCTGCTAATGACAACAAAGACGCTGATGCATCTGACGCAGAGGATGCGGCAGATGCTCCGGCAGATAAAGAAGAGGCCGAGGCGATTGAAGATTATCAACTCTCTCGTGCGCTTGATTTGTTGAGCGGTTTGAAGCTTTATCGTGAGAGTAAGCCTGACGTAGTGACGACTGCTCCTGCGGCGCAACCAAAAACAGCGGTGCAGTAACCTATGAGCGTATCCATCAAACAAGCACTTTCCCCTATGGCTATTGGTATGGCTTTGGGCGGCGCTTGTTTGCTATATGCGACGATGGTGATTTTATCCGTTGTGAAAGGTAACACGGTCTTAGAGGGTTTAGAGGCGACGATGGCGGTGCAAGGCATTGCGTTTGAAAAAGCTATTGCTCCACCGCCAGAGCCTGTGCATGAGGATGCACATGAAGAACCAGCTGCCGTCCATCATGACAAACCCGTTGACCTTCATGCACCCATGGAGAGCGTTGATGATCATGATCTGGCGATGGTTCACAATGATTTAAATGCGGCTTTGCCCCCTGCCCCATATGATGGTTTGACGGAGGAAAGTCCGTTTGGTGATCTGCCAATTATTGGTGAGAATAAGCTTAAGCCGTTTGATGCGTATAAAAAACCATATATCTATGATGTGAAAAAGCCGTCTATCGCGCTTGTTGTGAGCGGTGTTGGCATGTCTGCGGCGGCGTCTGATGACGTATATGATGTGTTGGTTCCTAACGTTACTTTACTTTTGTCGCCGTATCTTGATGATATTGAAGATGTGCAGAAAAAGGCACGTGAGAATGGGTATGAGACATGGATGAGCCTTCCGCTTGAGACATCTGAGTTTCCGAAGGCTGATCCAGGGTCTTTGGGGATTTTAGCGGATGGTGGATTGCGGTTTAATCAGGATAATTTGCGCCGCGTTTTGGCATCGGCGCACGGTTATGCGGGCATTGCGGCGTATACAGATTCCGCTTTTATCAATGCAAAGCCAATGCTTGACGGGATTTTGACGGATGTGATGGTACGTGGCCTTGGGTATTTTGAGCTGAATGCCAGACGCGATTCCATGAGCCTTAAACTGGCGGTGAATAATCGCGCGCCTTATGCAGCGGTATCCCTGCGCACGCGTGAGAAAAGCGTTGAGAGAGTTTTTTCCCATATCAAGAAGATTGCGAAGAATGATCAAAGCGCGATTGGCGTGATTGAGATGAGCCCTGCTTTGTTGTCGGGGTTTCAGGCTGAAATGGCGAAGGCAAAGCAAGAGGGATTTGAATTCGTCCCTTTAAGCGCATTAACAAACACATATTAATAAAGATAGAAAAATGACACAGACCAAGATTTACCGCCCTTGCGTGGGCATTGCTTTGTTTAACGCCGATGGACATGTCTTTGTCGGGGAACGTATTGATACGCCCGGTGCATGGCAAATGCCGCAAGGTGGAATTGACGAAGGTGAAGACCTTGAGGCGGCGGCGCTTCGTGAGCTGCGCGAGGAGACCGGGACAGACAAAGTTGAGATCATTCGCATTGCCGAGGAGCGTATTCGATACGATCTTCCGCCGCATCTTCTTAACACGCTATGGGATGGGAAATTTGCGGGTCAGGAACAAATTTGGATTGCGGCACGCTTTATTGGTAATGATAGCGACATTGATATCGATAGCTTTGATCCGCCGGAATTTGCCAAGTGGCAATGGGTGCCACTGGCGCAGACGATTGACCTTATCGTTCCATTTAAACGCGATGTTTATCAACGCGTTATAGATCTTTTCTCAGATATTGCTTAAAGCGAAATACTAATTCAATGGCGACCAAGCAGGGTCAGATCCATCGACGGGCGTTTTGAGCCAACGCTCGTTATAGCCAGTGATGTCTACTGTGTAGATTTTTGCTGAACGGCTGTTTCCTGATGGGCGTTCTTTGAAATATGAAAGCACGCGTCCGTTTGGTGACCATGTTGGCCCTTCTACGTGGTATGCATTCGTGATCAAACGCTCGCCTTTTCCATCGGGGCGGATGACGCCGATATAGAATTTTCCTTGATACATGCGCGTGAACGCGATGAGGTCGCCGCGTGGAGACCAAACGGGGTTCGCATAACGTCCTTTGCCGAATGTGATGCGCTGCACGTTGCCGCCGCTTTTGTTCATTGTGTATAGCTGCTGCGTACCGCCACGGTCAGATTCGAATACGATCTGGCTGCCATCAGGGGAATATGATGGCGATGTATCGATTGACGCACTGTTTGTAATGCGCACGGGTTTGCGTGAGGATAGAGACATTTCATAGATGTCTGTATTGCCGTTTTGCGCCATCGACATGATGACTTTTTTGCCATCAGGTGAGAAGCGCGGCGCGAAGGTCATGCCGGGAAAACGCCCCAATGGCTCGTGACGTCCTGTTGAGATATCATAGAGGTAAACGGTCGGTTTGCCGCTTTCGTAGGACATATAGGTGATTTTTTGTTCGGTCGGTGAAAAGCGCGGCGTGAGGACGAGGCTGTTTCCATCGGTCAAATATTTATGATTTGCGCCATCTTGATCCATGATCGCGAGGCGTTTTGCACGGCGGTTGAAAGGGCCGCTTTCCGCAACATAAACAATGCGCGAGTCGAAATATCCTTCTTCTCCTGTGAGGCGTTTATAGATTTCATCGGAGATGATATGCGCGATGCGGCGCCAGTTTTGCGGCGTTGTTGTATAAGCCATGCCGAGGATTTTCTTCTCGCTTAAGACATCCCAGAGGAAAAATTCAACACGTGTGCGGCCATCTGCGGCGGGTGATACTGTTCCTGTGACGAGGGCTTGTGCGTTGCTTGCACGCCATTCGCCAAAATTTGGCCCGTCAGTCGCGATGGAATCAACGCTTTGGACGAATGCGCCGGGATTTACGGGTTTAAAAAGGCCGGAGCTTTCTAAATTGACGGAAATCACGCCGGGGATATCGCGGGCGAAATTGGTATTGCCGCCGTTTGATTTGAATTGTGTGATGGCGATGGGAAGTGGTTCGACCACGCCTTTTGTCATGTCGATTCTTAACTGTGCATTTGCGCTTATCGGGAGCGCAATCAGGAAGAGTGCGAATAGGATGTGTTTCATGAATTGTACCTTTACAGCATGTTTCTTGGGTCAAAGTTAATCAAAATGGATTTCCATTGATCGTATTTTTCGGGAGGAAGTTTTAGCGGTGAGCAACGCGGATTACGTAATGCCCGCAGCGCAGAATCAGCCGCCGCCCGAAAAGTACTGTCGCGATTATAACGGCCTTTATCTAAAACGCTAGCATTCTTCACTGTGCCATCGCGCGCCATTGATACCTTCACTTCCACGGCTAAATCTTCGGCGAATTTTGCGCCTGCGGGAATGTTCCAGCATGGCTCTAATTGGTATTTGAAGGCGTCTAGCTCGCTGATTGATAGCTGATCGGAGAGCTTTGCGATTTGGCCGCTTGATGTATCTTCGACGACATCATCAATTGTTTTTTCTTCCGGGCGTGCTTCTTCGGCATCGGGCGCAAGGTTTTTAAGCAAGCTGTCGAACGCGTCTTCTTTTGGCTTTGGCTTGGGTTTTTCCTTGGGCTTTGGCTTTTCTTTTGGTTTAGGCTTTGGTTTGGGTTCTTCTTTTTTGGCCTCAACGATTGGTTCAGGCTTCGGTGGTTCTTCCTCGACTTTTTCCGGCTTTTTTTCTTCCGGTTTTTTGATGTCTTCTGGGACTGGCGGGGTTTCGCTTGTAACCTTTGGCGCAGATTCAATTGGTTTTGGTGGTTCTGGCTTTTCGATTTCTTTGGGTTTGTCTTCCTTTTTCGGTGGTGCAACGCGGTCAGTTTGCGTGATGTCCGAAATATCGACCAATTCAATAGAGACAGGCGTGATGATGAGCGGGTCGTTTTTCGGCAGGAACGGCACGCCGAAGATGGCGACAATAAAGATCACAACATGCAAAATGCCAGATGCGATAAATGCGTTTTTCATCGAAATATCTGTAAGCACCGGAGGTGGAGGCTTTGCACTCTGCGTGGCGGCGGGGTTGTCTCGAATGTTGGATAGGTTTATCGACATAAAAATTTCAACTTAGCGAGTCTTTTGCTCCGAAATCAGGGCGACTTTGGTAAAGCCTGCGCCATTTATCGCGCCGATCATGCGCATCACTTTACCGTATTCTAGCGTTTTATCGCCGCGGATATAGATGCGTGGTTGCTCGGTTCTTTCTTCGCTCATGGCTTTTAATTGCGGGACGATTCTGTCTTCTTTAAATTCGGTGTCGCCGATGAAGATTTTGCCTTCTTTATTTATGGTCAGCTCGATGGGTTTGTTGTTTTCATCGGTGATCGCTTTGGCGGAGGCATCGGGCAGGTCAACCTGCACACCTGTTGTCAAAAGCGGTGCAGCGACCATGAAAACGATGAGCAGGACAAGCATGACATCAATGAAGGGTGTCATATTGATTTCTGCCATTGGACGATATGTTCCGCCGGTTCTGCGTCCGCGGCTGCGGGTTTTTGTAGAGAGCGTTGCGGCCATCGCTAATTTACCTTTCTTCCTGAAGGCCCTGATTCCTGAGAATCGAGGTGGCGCGACAAGATTGCGGCGAATTCATCGGAGAATGCTTCGAGGCGATCGGCGTAGCGGTTGATACCACTTGAGAAGACGTTATAGGCGACAACTGCCGGAATTGCGGCTACGAGGCCTAGCGCGGTTGCGAAAAGGGCTTCGGCAATACCGGGCGCGACCACGGCGAGCGATGTATTATTGCTGGCGGCGATGGATGTGAAGGAGTTCATGATTCCCCATACGGTTCCGAAAAGGCCGATAAACGGTGCGGTTGAGCCGACGGATGCGAGGAAGGTCATGCCTTTTTCAAGGGCGCTGATTTCACGACCAATGGCGACATTCATTGCGCGTTCGACGCGTTGGCGCAGGGATGCCTGCATGGATTCTTTGACGGGAACGCCGCCGGAAATTCCCTGTTGCCATTCTTCCATTCCTGCGGAGAATGTCGTGAGCATGGGATCGGGTTTGGAGTTTTTGACGCGTTGGTAGATTTTGTCCAATGGTTCGCCCGACCAAAAAGAATCTTCAAAGATGTTTGCTTTTTTGTTGAGGCGTTTGAGCGTCGAGCGTTTGGCGATGATCACAGCCCAGCACCAGATTGATGCGAAGATGAGCGCCAACATCACGGCTTTGACGATTGGGTCAGCCTGTATGAACAAGCCAAACATGCTGAAATCATGCATTTGGGTTGCGATGGTTGTTGTTGCATCGACGGCTTCAACAGGAGCGGATTCGGCCATTATTCTTTACTTTCTGCATAATGATTGAGTTTTTCGCGTAAGATATCAGGAAATCTTACTGGTTTAATTTCATTTGTTTCTACACATACCAATGTTATCAGCATATTGCACAAATCTTGTCCGTCTTTTTGGACGATTTGTCGCATTTGAAAACTGGAATTACGCATGGATTCGAGCGTTGTTTTGACTTGAAGTGCGTCATCCAATCTTGCTGGCTTTATATATTCTATATCTGCGTGTTTTACAACGAATAGAAAACCGAGATCTTGTTCTATTTTTGAGCATTCATATCCAACCTCGCGGAGCAATTCACAGCGGGCGCGCTCGGCGAAGTTGAGGAAATTTGAGTGATAGACGATTCCACCGGCGTCGGTGTCTTCGTAATAGATTCGTATGTCTAATATATGTGCGTTCATACCCGTTAAAGTAGTGAGTCTTGATCGCTTTGAACAGGTTTTAAACCTAAATAAGTGAAACCTTTACTGGATAAACATCGGCCACGGGGGGTGCGTTGCACCAATCCTTGTTGCAGGAGATATGGTTCGATGACGTCTTCGATCATGTCGCGTTGTTCGGAAAGGGCGGCGGCGAGCGTGTCCACACCGACGGGACCACCGCCGTAATTTTCAGCGATGCATTTCAAATAGCGCCTGTCCATTGTGTCTAGGCCGCTTCCATCCACGTCTAGGCGTTTTAGGGCGCCATCGACGAGCGTGCCGTTGATGATTTTGGCGTTTTCGGCTTGGGCGAAGTCACGAATTCTACGGGTGAGGCGTCCGGCGATGCGCGGGGTTCCGCGGGAGCGTTTGGCGATTTCGAGCGCGCCATCATCGGATAGCGGCATATTGAGCAAGCGTGCGGTGCGGGCGACGATGCTGGCGAGTTCTTCGGCGGAATAGAATTCTAGGCGCAGGGGTATGCCGAAGCGATCACGTAATGGGTTTGTTAGAAGGCCGCTGCGGGTTGTTGCGCCGACGAGGGTGAAGGGGACGAGGTCGATTTGGACGCTGCGGGCGGCTGGGCCTTCACCGATGATGAGGTCGAGTTTTCCGTCTTCCATGGCGGGGTAGAGGATTTCTTCCACGGCGGGATTGAGGCGGTGAATCTCGTCGATGAAGAGGACATCGTTTGGTTCAAGATTGGTGAGGATTGCGGCAAGGTCGCCCGATTTTGCGATGACGGGACCAGAGGTTGCGCGAAAGCCAACCCCAAGTTCTTTGGATACGATTTGTGCGAGTGTGGTTTTACCCAAGCCCGGCGGGCCGAAAAGCAGGACATGATCCATTGCGTCGCCGCGCGATCTTGATGCCTTGATGAAGATATCAAGATTGGCTTTCAGGTTTGGTTGGCCGATGAATTCAGTGAGAGATAATGGGCGTAATGCGCCCTCTTCCCCTTTTTCATAGCTTTGCGCGTCGCGTTCTAATTCGGGGTTTTTAGCGAGTTCCATTAACCTTTTCTTTCACGTATGCAAGCCACTTGTCTTCACTACCTATTAACTCAAAACTTTTACGGTGATATGGCTTATCTAGAAAAATGAGATATTGATATCCTACATTAAAACTGGGGTAAATTGCACAATCTGGACTGTTCATTACTCTGCCAGCTTCACTATTCCAAAACAGCTCCTGTCCATGACCGGGCTCTGTTAGTTGGCCAGGAAGAACTGGAGAACTTGAAACTGTTGGTATTTTGGTGAAACTATTAAAATCCTTCGGCGACTGTATTCTACTACCGAAAGGTATCTTGAAAGATTTATCTATAGTCCCTTTTATAACTTCAACTACTTCAAATTCATATTCAATCGTATCGTCCTTATCTCTTCTATTTGTTTCAGGTGATAATTTTGAAGATATAGCTTTAGCCAAAACAATTCGTTGTGTTCTATCAATTAACTCATCTGCAGATACAATTTGCTGTAGTGGTGCTACAAGACAAGCAAATCCGTTTGATGGTAATCCACAGAATATAAGTATAAAAAGTATTGTTCTCATGCGCTCAGTTCCTTTAGTGCCAAGCGGATTAAATCTTGGAGGTTGTCGTTGGCCTCAGCTTTTGCCTTTGTTACGGCGGTGAAGGCATCGGATCGGGCGTAGCCGAGATTGACGAGGGCGGAGATTGCGTCGCTGTCGATTTGGTTGTCTGTCTGTGGCGCGTCAGATGCGATTTCACTGTATGAGGCGCTTTGCGAACTTGCGCCGAGGTCGATATTGCCCGCTTTGTCTTTAAGTTCGGTCAGGATTCGCGTGGCGAGTTTTGGCCCTACGCCGTCGGCGGCCCGAATAGCGGCTTTGTCTTGGGCGACGATGGCGAGGGCAATTTTATCGGGCGTGTTGACGGAGAGAATTGCGAGGCCAGCCTTTGCGCCCACACCTTGGACGGAGGTCAGGAGTTTGAACCATTCTTGTTCGGCTTTATCGGCGAACCCGAAAAGGGTGAAGGCATCTTCGCGAATGACGGTTTCGATGAGCAGGCTTGCGGGGTCGCCTTTGCGGCCGATACGAGACAGGGTGCGATTGCTGGCTTGGACGAGGTAGCCAACGCCGTTGACATCGAGGATGAGATACCCTTGTGCGAGTGTGTCGATTATTCCTGTTAATTTGGCTATCATCGTATTGATTTCATTCTATAAACTGCGTTTTCTTCGGTTCGTTTGACCATTTTTAACGGGAGGGGGTATGTTGACCGCCGCGAGTATGGATTTATTCATGCTTCCATAATGCGCGTGGGTGATGGCGACTGCAAGGGCGTCGGCCTCGTCTTCCGATGGTTTCCCACAGGTTGGCAGGAGGGTTTTGATCATCATGGCGACTTGGTCTTTATTGGCATGACCAACACCGACGACGGATTTTTTGACTTTATTGGCGGAGTATTCCGCTGTTTCGATGCCGTGGATGGCGGGCACGGCAAGCAGAACTCCCCTCGCCTGCCCCAATTTAAGGGCGCTTGCGGGGTTTTTATTGACGAAGGTTTCTTCGACAGCCGCCGCGTTTGGGTTCCAGAGCATGATGAGGGCGGATAGGGTTTCATGGAGATGCGCGAGGCGGCGCGGCAGGCCATCGTCACGGTTGGTCTTTATCAACCCGCTTGCGAGGTAACTGAGCCGAGATCCGTTTTTTTCGATGATGCCCCAGCCGGTTTTTTGGAGGCCGGGGTCGATCCCTAGAATAATCATTCGCCACTTCCTTTTGCTTTTTCAGTGCGTTGCTCGCATCCTAAGGTATTGGCATACCTGTCGTCACTCGCGCCTGCTGAAAAAACAAAATTAAGCGACGAGTGAATCGTACTCTATTTTTTAGAACGAAACAAGAACGATTTATTTTGGGGAAGATTTATTTTTTTTAGGCCAACCTGATGGCAAAGCGCTTCAGGGGATAGCACCTACTTTAGCCCGCCATCAATTTTTCCATGATTTCATCGCTGATATCGAAGTTGGCGGTGACGTTTTGGACGTCGTCGCTGTCTTCTAGTTGGTCGATGAGTTTTAGGATTGTGGCGGCGGTGGCTTCGTCGACTTCGGTCATGACGTTTGGTTTCCAGACCAAGCCTTGGCGTTCGGGTTCGCCGTATTTGGCTTCGAGTGCGTCGCGGACAGTGGCGAAATCTTCGACGGTGCAGGAAATGACGTGGTATTCCTCATCAGATTCGCAGTTATCGGCGCCTGCTTCGACTGCGGATTCGAACATTTCATCGTCGGATGCTTTGTCGGCGGGGAATGCGATTTCGGCGATGCG
>JAACQG010000016.1:12968-50001 GCA_009995045.1 Alphaproteobacteria bacterium | reverse complement strand
GCAAACTTCGTTTGCAGCGCTAAAAAGGCCGCCGTCATCCTTGCGGATTATGGCGGAGCGGCACGGGGGGATTACTGCGTAATGGCAATTTATCATTGCTCGTTAAAAGTCTTTTCGCGGAGCGAAGGCCACTCGGCTGTGGCAGCCGCCGCCTATCGCTCCGGTTCGATCCTTCGGGACGAACGCGCGGGCAAAACTCATCGCTATCAAAACCGCAGCGGCGTAGCCGATACGTTTATTCTCGCGCCGCCCTTTGCCCCGAAAAATCTTTTAACCCGTGCCGTGCTATGGAATGCAGCAGAGGCCAGCGAAACCCGTAAAAATTCCCGCGTGGCGCGGGAGGTTATCTTGGCTCTGCCGCATGAGTTAAGTGATAAAGCCCGCGCTGAACTCAGCCGCGATATGGGGCTTTATCTGCTGGAACGCTACCGCGTTGCTGTGGATGTTGCCATTCACGCCCCTTGCGAGGGTGATGGTCATGACCCTCGCAATCACCATGCCCATCTTTTGTTCACGACCCGCGAGATCACAAAAGACGGGCTTGGTGCAAAAACCCGCATTCTCGATGATAAGGTGAGCGGCCCTCAAGAAATCGAGATCATCCGCGAAGTGTGGGAAACGCTCGCGAATGATGCGCTGGAGCGCGCGGGGTTTGCGGAGGCCAAGATCGACCGCCGGACGCTAGAAGATCAAGGCGTTGACCGCATCCCCCAAACCCATGAGGGCAAGGCATCCAAGAATGCCGCCATTTATCAGAGCTTTTTGGCCAAGGACTTCCAAAGGGCTGATAAAGGCGAAGACGATGATGAGGCCGGTGAAGAAGAAAGCTCAGGTGAAAAAAGCTCTTCTTCTAGCTCATCATCGGGAGGCGGCAGCAAGTCCGGCGCGCTCACCAGCAAGGAACGCGAGGATGATAAAGGCCGCTCCATCGATTACGTGGCAATCGACAAAGAGCGCACACGCACCACCTTTAATGCCGAGATTAAAGCCTTGAACGAGAAACGCGCGGCGTTTGGCGATAAGCCCCTGACGGAGCAAATCGCCCAGTTGGACAGGCTCATGGAGCGGCTGGATAAACGCATGGAAAAGCTGCAAGCGCTCAAAACCAAGACCAGCCTGAAATCCGTAATCAAGCAATCTATCGCCAGCGCGGTAAAACTGGCCGCCGGCCTCATCACAAACCGCAGGGAAACCAAAGCCGCCTTGAAATTTACCGCCGAGGAAAAGCAGCACCGCACCGAGCGCAAGCTCACCCGCTATGGCCGCGATTACCGCGAAGGGCTGCATAGCCAGATCAAGGAGATGAAACAGAACATCGCCATATTGGAGCAGAAGCAAAAGGATTTTAAAAACTACAAAAGCTTTGTCGATAAAATCGACATGGAAGTAAAAAAACACGACCGCTCAATTACAGCCCCTTTTAAAGAAAAAGCTCCTCCTAAGGAGGTCAATCTCAAGCTTCACTTAAGAGCCGAGATGATCCGTGCCCAAATTCCCGCTGAATTCAAGCCCGCTTCGCCCATGAAGGGCGAGCGCAAAACGCTGACCAGCTCAACGGCCATCAATAAAATTCTGCAAACCAAGGGCGAGCCTATCAGGATCGATAAAGCCGTTGTCAAAACACCAGAGGCTAAGCCAGAGCTAAAACCATCTTCACAGCCGGAAGCGCGGCTAGAGTCTAAAATTACATTACAGCCCGCTAAAACCCAAGCACCGCCGATTACAGCGGCATTTACACGTAAGGCCGATGTGTTGCCCACGCCCAAGGCGCAGGCAGAATATAAGCAGCCTATGCCTGTCAGGATTAAAGCGCTGGAACAGGCCAGAGCACAGCGACAGGTAAATAGAGAAGCCCCAATTAAATTGCAGCCAACAAAGGCTGAAGCGCCGCCAATTAAATCTGCTTTTGCAAGCAGGGCAGAAACCCAGCCCACGCTAAAGGCTCAGGCCGAATATAAACAACCAATGCCCGTGAAGATCAAGGCGCTTGAAAAAGCCATTGCAGAGCGGCAAGCCGTTAAAGTAGAAGCGCCAAAACCAGAAGACCGCAAAAGCTGGTTTACCCCAGCGACCGCAAAAACTAAGCCTATGACGGATGCGATTGATCGGGCTATCAGGCAACAAAGAGCCGCCCAGCCATCGCTAGAGCGTTCGACCACCCAGACGCAAGAGAAATTTTCAAAGGCGCAGGAGCGCCCGCAAAGAACAACGACCTATAGCGAAGTCAGGGAAAAGACACGGGCTGAAGCTGAAACTAAACGCGCAAATGTCCCGCCGCAATACCGTGCCGAACCTTATGAGGCAAAATCTGAAACACCAAAGCCGGAACACAGAGTAGCGGAAGAACCCAAGACTCAAACCCAAAGCACATTCAATAACGCCTCAGCAGCAGAAAACGCACCGAAAGCCTCAACTCCTCGTATGAGCGATAGCTTCAATATGAAATCAGGTTTTAATGAGGCTGGCCAGAGCAAGCCTGAACCAAGGCAAGATGAAGCACCGGAAGCAGAGATTTAAACTAAAAGTAGGCTTACATAAATCGGGTATTATCGGATATTATCGGGTATGCGTTAATTCCGATAATTCATATTTATGCTATTTAGCTAATAATCATGTTTTATGTGCTAATTCCGATATTGACGTTTTATGTGATTTGGCGCATAATGATGTCGAAGGAGTCGATTATGTCTGAATTAGCACGTAGCCCTGAACAACTTGGAAACACTATTCGCCGCGCCCGTAAAAAGCGCGGCATGAGCCAATCCGAATTGGGCGAAAGAGCGGGGCTGCGACAAGAAACCATATCTCTCATCGAAAATGGAAACCCAGCAGCGAAATTGGAAACGATTTTGGCGATACTATCAGTGCTTGGCTTGGAATTTCAAATCAGCGAACGCTCAGCAAAAAGTTTACTTGAAGAGATGATGGAATAATGGCGAGGTCTAAAACACATTCACGCCTGAGCGTGTATCAAAATGATGAGATCGTTGGCTATTTATCCAAGCAGCCGAGCGGTGCGGTTGAATTTGTGTATGCCGATGAATGGCTATCGAATGAGCGTGCCTATCCCGTATCTTTATCTTTGCCATTACGAGAAGACGCATTTAAAGGTGCGCCCGTTGTTGCAGTATTTGAAAACCTATTGCCGGACTCTGAAAGCTTAAGATCACGCGTAGCGGAAAAAGTGGGAGCAGATGGAATAGATGCCTACAGCCTTTTGGCTCAAATAGGCCGTGATTGCGTAGGAGCATTACAGTTCTTTCCTGAAGATGCGGACATAGATTTTTCAGATTTGCATTCTATCCAAGGCGAAGCCATCAATGATGAAGAGATTGAAAGCCTTTTGAATAATCTGGCGCGTGTTCCCTTGGGGTTAGACAGAGAACATGATTTTAGGATTTCTGTTGCAGGAGCGCAGGAAAAGACAGCGCTTTTATTTCATAAGGGGAAATGGTTTCGTCCGTCAGGGACAACCCCGACAACGCATATTTTTAAAACCCAGATTGGTGAATTACCAAATGGCGTTGATCTTTCAAATAGTGTTGAGAATGAATTTTACGGCTTGGCGGTCATGGAGGCTTTCGGGCTTTCTGTAAACAAGGCCGAAATTAAAACCTTTGGTAAAACAAAATCACTCGTTATTGAGCGCTTTGATCGTGCATGGACGAAAGACGGAATTTTGCTGCGTATTCCTCAAGAGGATTGCTGTCAGGCTTTATCTATTCCGCCGAGCCGGAAATATCAAAGTGACAATCGCCCTGCAAATGAAAAACAGCCTAGCATGGTTGAAATTTTGAATTTGCTAAAAGGAAGCGATCAACCCGCAGAAAACCAAAAAGCATTTTTAAAGGCGCAAATCATTTTCTGGTTAATTGGTGCAACAGATGGGCATGGAAAAAACTTCAGTATTTATCTAGGGCAAGGCGGGCGTTTTATTCTCACACCGTTCTATGATGTTTTGACCGCACAGCCATTTTTTGACGCGCATCAATTACAGAAAAAAGAGATGAAAATGGCTATGTCCGTAGGCAGTAACAATCATTACAAAATGGCCGACATACAGGGGCGGCATTTTGTGCAAACTGTTCAAAAGGCAGGTCTGCCGGAATATATCGCGAAAGAAGCGCTTGAGGAAATATCCGGGATGGTAGAAAAGGCCGTGCAAGCGCTTGAAGAAATCCTTCCTTCAGATTTCCCAGAAGAGATACACGCATCTGTTATAGGTGCAATGAAATCCCGCTTGAATGGTATTTGATGAAGATATTCCCGATGGGTATATGCATTATAAAAGGAATTACATCGGAAGTTTAGATTTCTTTCAGTTCTTTTTCGATTATTTTATATTGTTCTTTTATTTCTTCGCCTGAGTAAAAATCTAGCAAGTCTTGTTTTGACATTTGGCCATCGTTCAAAAATTTTTGTAAATATTTCTGATTAAAATCCATAGAGAGAAGACTTCTTTCGAGTTGCGACAATATCTTTTTATTGTTCTCTATATTACCAAGCACTAAATTTTTGATGCTTATCACATCACTAATATCTTTAATTATTCTGTTGATAAGCACTGCAAGTAAATCTTTATCTAAATCTACTGTATGTGCATTTAAAGCAAGATCTCGAGCCAGCATATAGGCAATCGCCAAGTTGCTAAAGTCACCTTTTTGAGAGTCAATTATAGATATTAAGCCAATTGCTGGAATGTAACGCACATTTTGAATAGTATTGAGAATGTGCGCATCAACCACTGAAATGTCTAAAACGATTATACTTACTTTGCCATCACGGTTGGCTTGTGCTTCGATAAGCTGGCTCCACGCCGTATCTGTTTTTCGAGTGAAAACATCTTTCGATTCTATGTTTCCTAAGCGCAAACTTTTATCAAATTTGCATTCAATAACAATTTTCAGATCATCTTTTCCGTTTACAAAGCAAATTATATCTCCTGTTTTATTTTTGGGAATTTTACCGACCGTATTCCCTGATAATGTAGCTTTGTCTAACAAACGTTGTTCAGAGAAAAATTGATTCAAGAAATTTGCTATCTCATCTTCAGCGATCATCCCTTTGACAGCAGATTTAAAGAACAGTTCCTGCTTCATGTCAAAAATCATCTTAAGGCTCTCAAGCTCAGTGCCTAATTGATTTGAGGTTTTTGAAAGGAACGAAGACAAACGATCTTCCATTAATGCAAGAACACCAATATTAATAGCTTTAAGTAATTTTTCATCTCGCTCTGAGGCAGGAAGCTTATCAAAAAAATTAAATACAATTTGATTTTCAACTTCAAACCCCTCGATTTGAACCCGCTTGTTTTTCTGATTAAGAGACAAAATTGGCATATTTAAACCTTGCTATATCTGTAACGACCTTTGATATCAGAGGCCAAATATTTTCCCTGAGACCCAGCGGCCTTAAACCCTTCCCAAACTTGAGCAGGAACATCAAAATATTGATATACACCGCCACTATTAAAGCTAACTTCAAGCGTCATAGTTACGTCGTCATAACGAGCTGAAGCTAAATTTGATGAAGTAAAATTAAAAGATTGCCATGCCATGTTTATTTCTCCTTTTTGGGTTGTGGTAATGTTAGGGTTTTGTTGCCTCCAAACGAGACTAAAGTCTTCCCAAGTTTTAGCAATATCATCCTGTGTGTATTCCGTTAAATTACCCCATCCTCCTGATGGAGATTCTTCTGGCGGACGTTCATCGCAAACAATAGGGTCATGGCTATCTGGGCGCTTATCTTTTGGTGGGGCTTGGATGATAGTTCTCATTGGAAGTCCTACGGCTTCGCCTAGGATAATAGATTCGCCAGTTCTAAGAATGGGCAACATATTTGTTAGCCCTTCTAAATTATCAGTAACCGCTCCTGTAATATGAGAGCGATCAGTACTATTACTAAGCCTCAGCGCAAAAAATGTGCCACATTGCGAAAGGATTGTTGAGTTTATTTCCGAAGGGCGTTGGCTTACAATCATTGCGCCAATGCCGTATTTTCGTCCTTCTTTTACAATTTTCTGGACGATTGAAGATGCCAGCCCCTGAAAATTGTCGTTCAAATACGAATGTGCCTCTTCCATAACAATTAAAAGGGGTCTTTCTCTTCCTCCTTGGGAGAGATTTCTTGCCCAAAAAAGCGCATCGTATAGTACGCGTAGTAAAATACCAATCACGTCATTTATGATGGTCGGCGGCACTCCCGATAAGTCAAGAATAGTGATGGGTTTTTCAGTGCCAATCCACCCCTTCATAAGCTCTGGAAGATCTTTTTTAGTGTGACCATCAGTATCAGGAAGCCATTCGCCTGGTTTAAACAAAAAATCATGTCTTGGGGTTCTAAGTTTTGCGCCAAGGCTTTCTAATTGAGGCCGAATATTCAGGCCATCTGGAAGGTAATTGATTTTTTCGGGATCTTCTTCCTTTTTTTGAGTTTTTATTTTTCGAAATTTTGGTGGAATACCAAGAGCTGGGTTGCCCTTTAGTTCGTTGCCATCAGCATCCTTCTCAAATGCCCAGTTTTCTTCTATAGGCAGTTTATTATTGTCAGAGTAATAAGTACCAAATTCATTGCAATATAACTCATACCACAATGCATTTAAGCTAAATGGAACGGGGCTATCAACACTTAAATTTTCGGATGTTATGCCGGATTTTGGGTATAGTTTCAGAGATTCTTTTTTATATTCTAGAATTTTCTCCATTAGAATACTTGGAACCTTGCTTTCGGAATTAAAGCTCCCGAAAGATACCTTCATCAATTCATCAAAGCTCATTGCCCAGAATGGAAGGGAAAGTTGTTCTTCATTCACATTTCTTGAATCAGGGTTTATTTTATAAACGTGAGCTCTCTCACTCAAAGCCTTTCCGTATTCACCATGTATATCTAGTACGACAATTCTTGCTGAGGGGAAGCGACTTTTTTCAGATAAAGCTGATAAAAGCCCGGCTACTGTTGTGGATTTTCCAGAGCCTGTTGTCCCAACGATGGCTGAGTGTCGAGTGACAAGTTTATTAATATCAACTAAGGCCTCTATAGATTCCGCACCTGCTATGTGCCCAACTTTTACCAAATGATTTTGCTCACCTTTTCTGCCATATATCCTTCCCAAATCTTTTTCCGAAACTAGATGAACATCATCATCTATTGTTGGGTATTGAGAAATCCCCCGTTGGAATTTGCCGCTATTATATCCTTCGCCTATCAATTGGATTGTTAACCACCTATATCCATCCGGTTCCTGAGCAGAAAGGTTTTCAGGAACTGCGCTTGCGCCGACTTGCGTAACAATTCCAAAAAGGTCTATGTAGCCCACAGGTATCTTTACAAAACTTCCCAACTGGCCAATTCTGTACCCTTGGCCGTTTACAAAAGTTAGGCCAGACAGATGATTGCCGGATAATTTAACGCGTACTGATGTGCCACTTACATCTTGCACTGTTCCAAGAACAGTTGCGTTCTGGGAGGGTTTATTCTTCATCGTCCTCAACGCCTCCGCTGAGACCTTTTAAAAGACTACAAAATTGCAAAAAGTCACCTAATCTTAATTCACAAGATGTTTCATTACCTTCATCAGATTTGTTGCTTGGAGGGATAATTATATCATTGGGAATATTAGCCCGTGTATCTTCATTGAATGACCAGCCAGCTGGGTTTCTTCCTATAATTGCTCCATCAAAAGCAATTAAACTTAAATTGGGTGTGTTCAAAGCGCATTCTCTAGCCTTTTTATATTTTTCATCATCCAGCTTTCCAAAGATAAATGCATACGCTGTGCTTGCAGGGTTACTTTCAAGACTTCTACACAGCATGTCATTAATGTGCTCATCGGCAAACGAGTAGCCCGAAATAAAAAGCACAGATGACTGTTTGAACAAGAAGTCTTTTAGTCTATCTAACATAGCTAAGTATGGCATTTTTCTGCTTTGATCGTATTTTAGATGTGATGGATAAATTAGATATCTATATCCCTCTTCCATACTTTCACTTCGTATAACGTTCTTCTGGTTATCAAGCCGCCAATTAATCGAACCATGTATCTTCCAAAGTCGCGACCATCGTGGGGGTAAGGATTTTTCATCTTCTACCGCTCCAAGATCAAAGAAAGCCTTTCTTGCTCCAACAAAGCCTTCAAAATACGGCGCAGAAGATTCCTCGAATGCCTGTTCTATCAAAAGATCATAATTAGTTGTAAAAATATGAACAGGAAGATCCCGTTTGAGGCTTCGCGTCCATATGGCTAGGTCATGATACGGAGAAGATTTATCCGGAAGAGATTTGTTCACTTCATCACAAATTATTTTGCAAATTTCCTTGTCTAAAATGTCTAACTCATCTGCATTAAAGCCACGCACATTTCCTTTTCCAGCTACGCTTCTAAGCGCTCGCACCCGAGTTAAAATGTCTTCAATATTTGGATGTGCTTCTTCATCTTCGAGCATAAGCTGAATTATTCTATCCCAAGAACTTTGCTTATCTTTCTGGCCTTTTAATTTATCGGCTATTGCCTTAGTTAAGCCTGCTACATCGGGAATCAGCGGATCAGAAATATCTTTTCCATCTTCATGCCTATGGTTAACTCTTACAGATAATGGACAACCAGCCCCTATGAAAAAACCTATTGGCTTTTTATTCTGTGAAAGAGCCTGTTGTATATATCCAACTTGTCTAAAAACATCATGGCCTTGCTTGGTTTCCATTTTTAATCTGCTTCTCTTGTTTCTTGTCTCTCTATCCATCTATCAATCTCACCTTTGCGGAAACGCCATGAGGCTCCAACCTTAAAGCCAGGGACTTTACTTTCTGCAGTGAGACGGTAAAGGGTTTTTTCCGGCATCCTCAGATAGGCAGCAAGTTCACGAAGCGTCATCATTTCTGATTCTGGATTATTCATTCTCAACCTTAACCGTTTTATGAGCTTATGAGAAAATAGAGGAGTACTGCGTAAATAACAAGCAGTAAGCCAATCTTTTTACTGCAAAAGTATCTGGTGGGGTGGAATCGTTAATTTCGTATGTTTTTTCTTAAGGCTGGCATACAATCGGATAAGTATTCCTATGTGTTCTTGCCGTTCTTAGGCCTTATTACCGTTAATAGACCGCCTTTATGGCCGTGTGCGCCGCCAGACACTCTCAAAGAGAGTTTGCAATGGCGCTGCCCGCTCCATTCGCTTCGCTCCCGTGTTGACCATGCACCGCCGCCCTGATTCCACGGCCTTCTTTTAGGCGTTCGATAATAACGCATGAGAAACGGAGTACATCATGGAAAACTTAAACCACATTCAAGACAGCTTATTTGAAGCACAACCCTCTGAAACATTGCTACACGCACAACCCTACGACATTTCCGCAAACGGGTTTTACTTCCGAAGCCTTGAGGAATATGAGCAGAAATCCAAAAATCATTTTAATCAATACGGTGATTTTGTGGGGGAATACGAAATCCAGTTCATTGACGGGGATGATCTTGATTGCGACCTTTTCAAAGCCCTAAGTATCCATCAGGGAAATTTACATCACTATTTTACTGCCTGCGAAGATTGGGACGAAGACCAGAAAATTAAAGTCATCATCGCTGTAGGCGAAGCAGGTTATGATTTTAATCCTGAAAAAGATGATCCCGATGATTTTGACATTGATCTTTATGAGCTGGACACCCTGCGTGACCTTGCGGAGCAATTTATAGATGAAGGTCTGTTTGGAGAAATCCCAGAAAACATCCGCTTTTATCTGGATTATAACGCTATCGCCCGCGACCTAGGCATGGACTACACTGAAATCCGCCTGAACGGTGCAAATTATATTTACAGGTGCGCGTGAAGAGCGCGCACCTTTCCACAACGCGTTATAACCAGTATCGGGAAGCTGAATTTGTACATTAGAAGGCTTGAGTAAAAAACCATCCCGTTTATAAATGGGTGTAATTGGGTGTTTTGTTGGTTGGTATGATTAAAACAGGCAATTTAAAATTTAAACAGCACCACCGATATGCCTAAAATAACCATGCAATTTTAACATTCAGTGTTAAATTTACATGGATAATTAAAAGGCGTTTAAAAAGCATTGTGATTGGCTTGTACCCCGCCAGCCCTAAATGTTATTCCGATTTTGCCAAAGTTGTTTTAGTCATATGATCATAAATGCGATCTTGAATATCGCTTGGAAGATCATAGTGCGCCTTTTCTTCATTCCAGAGCGTCAGCGTTTTTTCAACGGTTTCTTTTAAGGTGTTCATTACCGGATATTCGGGCAGTTCGGCCTTGCGCACAAGGCGCTGGAAATCGGAGATGCCTATTTTTTGCATGTCTTTTGTATCGACAAATTGAAGCGCCAACCCATCTTTTGGCAGATAGGGAATGGTCGACACAAGATCATAAGCGGGGCTTAGCTCCGGCTTTCGCGGGTCATTATATATAAACGACCAATTTTTAAGATGCATGTCCCCATTACCTGTCAGAATGATAAATGTCAGGCGGCGAATGAAATCGCTCAGGCCTTCTTCGCCTGTCAGCGTCCAGATCATTTGTGCGATGTTGCGATAACTTACCTTCTCATATTTATCATCTGGGAAGACCGTATAGACTTGCGCAAAATCTTCGATATGAATTTTCCCCCCTTTTTCTGTACGGTCAAAACGCTTGACGGCTATGGCTTGCTTGCCTTGTAGCACGCCGAGATCGGGTAGGCCTGTAATATTTTCGATAGGCACAAGCTTTGTTTCAGGGACGGGAATGCCGACTTTTTCGGCCAAGCGCATCATGGCATGTTCATTTTCAGGAACATGAGAAAATTGTGCGGACGGAAGCTTGACGATCCAATCTCCACCTACGCCATGCGTAGGAATAGTAAGACCGCCTTTGCGCATGAGCGCTGAGAATTTAAGCTGCACCCCTGCGAGCGAAAAGTGATATATATCAGGCTCCTTGGGGTGATGATCCACCGCATCAAGGTTTGGATTTGTTGCGGGGTTTGCTGCGGAATCTTTGATTGTAATTGCGCCTGATAAATCATCGCCTAGTAACCGCAGTAGGTGGAATTCTCTTTCCGGTTCTACGCCGCCGCGTTCTGCTAAATAATTTCTCATCGAGCCTTCGGGAAGCAGGTTCGAGAAAAACGGCGGGAGTTTTGTTCTGTATGGCCGCGTTTCGGTGATAAGTTCGCCCGTTGGTTTTATGAAGGATTGGCTTAGCGCGGGGCGCTGCGCGTTTGAAATGTAGGAATCCTCGAAGACAAACATGGTGCTATCATTGGGCAGCAGTGTAATTGTACCGATTTTTTGATCGTATAAGAAAACATCAAGAACATTGCTCATGAGTCCAGCCCCTCATCGGGTTTCCAAGCTGAGCTTTCGGTATCTTGACCGGAAATGATAGCGCGTATGGCGGGGACAAGCTGGCGTGGAATGAGTATGAGTTCGTGATCGAGTAAACGCGCCATTTCTGTTACTGTTGAGAGGCGTGGGTCTGTGCCGCCCTGTTCTATTTTTGATACATGACTTTGCGGCAAGCCAAGCTTCTCCCCAAGGGATGACTGGTTTAATCCCTTTGCTTGCCGTGCTATTTTCAATTCTTCAAGTATGCGACTCATTAATATATGTTATTACATATTTTATATTTAATCAAATATGTTATTGCATATATCGTTTTGGGCTGTGTACGAGCCTCAGGCCTCAAACCCTGATGGGCTTCGCCAAAAGAGCGCTCTAAAAAATGGGTGTAATTGGGTGTATTATTGGCTTGTTAAATGGGTGTAATTGGGTGTATTATTGGGTATCATGATTAAAACAAGCAATTTAAACATCACTACCGATATACTCACTTTGATTTCAACAATAGATGAATTCAAAGGTGCGTGGCGTGCTTTAGGTACTCTTGCGCCAGAAAGACTCTCTGCGCTAAGGCGCGTGGCAACCATTGAAAGCATCGGCTCATCAACACGTATTGAAGGAAGCAAGCTCTCTGACCGCGATGTTGAAAAACTTCTCGCTAATTTAGAGATTAAATCATTTGAAACAAGAGATGAGCAAGAAGTTGCTGGTTATGCTGATGTCATGGAAACGGTTTTTCAGTCTTGGGCAGAGATACCCATTACAGAAAACCATATAAAACAGCTTCATCGTGATTTACTCGCGCATAGCCAAAAAGATGAACGGCATCGGGGAAATTATAAAACCAATTCAAATTCTGTTGCTGCTTTCGATGAAACAGGAAAGCAGGTCGGGATTGTTTTTGAAACAGCCACGCCCTTCGATACGCCGAAGCTGATGGAAGAATTGGTTGAGTGGACGCGTGAAGCCTTTGAAGATAAAACCCTGCATCCTTTGCTCGTGATAGCAATATTTATTGTTGTTTTCTTAGAGATTCATCCTTTCCAAGACGGGAACGGAAGGCTTAGCCGCGTTCTTACAACACTTCTTCTTTTGCGCGCTGGTTATGCTTATGTGCCATATTCATCATTAGAAAGCATTATAGAGAAAAGCAAAGAAAGCTATTATCTCGCATTAAGGCAGACACAAGGAACAATCAGAACGGATGAGCCGAACTGGCAGCCGTGGATTTTGTTTTTCTTACGGTCATTACATAGCCAAGTACAAGCACTTTCAAAGAAAGTGGAGCGAGAGAAAATTATTCTTGCCGCATTGCCTGAGCTTTCCGTTCAAATTCTCGAACAAGCTCGCGAACATGGCCGCGTGACGATTGGCGATATGATTAAACTCACAGGCATAAGCCGAAATACACTCAAAGAACATTTCCGCGCCCTTGTCGAAAAGGGGCATCTTGTTATGCATGGTCATGGCCGAGGCGTTTGGTATTCGCTCGTATAAAAGGGATTTTTCCTTTCATTAATCGGCTAATCTAAAGTCTGATTTTAGATTGGCCGAAACTTTTTAAAATCCGTAAATTTGTACATTAGGAACACGACTAAATGTGCATTAGCTCAAAGCCGTCTACGACCCTCAGGCTGTGAACCTGATGGGCTTGACTTACACACTTACTTGCACATATACTAAAAATGTAAGAAAATTTATAGTAAAAACAATGTGTTAAAGAAAATAGGTCTGCGCTCATAACCTGAAGGTCGTAGGTTCAAATCCTACTCCCGCAACCAATTTTTTCCTTTATATTTCAAAGACTTAAGTCGATGGCGCCGAAAGGCGTTTTTCGTTTTTTGGCCTCATGGGACACTCATGGGACAGTAAGAAACAAATAACAACAATAACTTACGATAAATTGTCCCTTTCACTGTCCCATACGAGTGCATGGCACGCGCAACTCTTTGTTTCGCCGTCCTTTTTTGTGATAAACCCTTAAGAGTTGCAATCTTTTGCGATTGATGGCTTGATGTCCGTACTTGTTTTGTTCTATTTTGAATTATTATGGCGACGATTGAGAAAAGAGAGTTAAGCGGCGGGGTGGCATCCTACCGCGCCAGAGTACGGATCAAAGGGCATCCGCAGCAGATTGCGACCTTTGAACGCCTGACCGATGCCAAGCGCTGGGTGCAGCAGACAGAGGCCGCCATTCGCGAGGGGCGGTATTTCAAAACCAGCCAGGCTCGCAAATTTACATTCTCTGATGCGCTGGAGCGTTACCGCACCGAGATCCTCATCTATGAAAAGGCCAGCAATAAAAATCTGGCAAATTACCTGGCCTATTGGGAGAAAGAGCTGGGCGCTTATGCCATGGCCGATATTACACCCGCCCTGATCGTATCGGCGCGTAACAAACTGCTGGGGAGCAAGGGCAAGTTCGGGCGGGAGCGAAGTCCGACGACGGCAAACCGTTATGTTTCTGCACTCAGCCATGTTTTCACGGTTGCTATTAATGACTGGGAATGGCTGGAAATTCATCCGGTGCGCAAGATCTCAAAACTGAAACAGCCGCGCGGGCGGGTGCGGTTTCTCTCTGATGATGAGCGGGAACGGCTTCTGGAGGCCTGCAAGGATACGGATAATCCGCATCTGTATAATATTGTCGTGCTGGCGCTCAGCACCGGTGCGCGCAAGATGGAGGTTGTCGGCCTGAAGTGGAAAGACATTGATCTGGAGCGCGGAACCATCATTTTACATGAAACCAAAAACGGTGAGCGCCGGGTGATCCCCATTACAGGTTATGCCCGTTCTTTAATGCAGGCACAGCATGAAAAGCGCGACAAGAAATGCGATTACGTTTTCCCGTCCAAGGCAAAATGCCAGCCGATTGATATCCGCACCGCATGGGAAAATGCGCTGACCAAAGCCGGGATTGATGATTTCCGCTTTCATGATCTGCGCCATAGCGCAGCCTCTTATCTGGCGATGAACGGCGCGACGCTAGCGGAGATCGCCGAGGTTCTAGGGCATAAAACCCTGCAGATGGTCAAACGCTATGCCCATTTGTCCGAGGCGCACACGCATAAAGTTGTCGCCAGTATGAATGAAAAGATTTTCGGGGAGGCGAGATGATGGAGCGGATATTCGATGAACTTAAAAAAAGTTACGAGGGCAGCGATCATGATCTTGGGGTTTTTATCCGCTCTCTCAAGATTGTTGCCTATGCCATGAAAAAGAAGCATGGAGCAGACATTGACTGGCTTTATGAAGGTGCGCTTCATCATTTGAAGGCCAAAACGAAAACCTATGTTCAGGATAAGAGAATTGGTCTTATGGCTGCGCTTTTGGTTGGTTACGGCAGCAGCTTCAACCAGACCATGCAGGCGCTGGGCGAGTGGCTGGATCTTGGCGATACGAAAATCAAGAACGCTTACTATGCTGTGAACAAAGAATATGATTTGCCAAAAAATGAGGGCAATTTGCAATGTTTGGCATTCATGAAAAAGGCTGAATTTATACCTTACATTATGATGATCGAGAATGACCGGCCTTTTCCTGAGCGCTATGAGAAGGCATACAAGGCTTTTCTCAAGGCGCATCATCAGGCGGAGGCGGCTCATATCGACCATATTCTTTATATGATACGCGAAACGGATAATTTGCAGATATCGAAGAGCGCAAAGAAGTGATCCGCGAAATCAATCAGTCATATTTATTGTGACCAGTTATTTTTAATCCGGCATGTCGGGTTAAATTAGACGAATTTTACATTCGCAAAAAATCGTTCAGGCTTTCTCCATGTCGTGCAATTCAGCGCGGCACTCACCAATAAGGAGAAAGAAAAATGTCCGAAACACTTGAAATATCACCGCCCCTGCAGCGGCGATTTATTCCCCTCACCGAATGGCCTAAACATCACAGCTGGCCACCTGTCGGCGGTTTGCGCCACCTGGTTTTTTATGCCGATCAGAACGGTTTTGATAAAGTCATTCGCCGCGCCGGACGGCGTGTACTGATCGACGAGCAGGCCTTCTTCCAATGGCTCGATGAGCAGAATGGAGGCCAAAAATGAGCGCGCAACTTTTCTTAAATCAGACTGAATTATCCAGACGCTGGAAGATTTCACCACGCACGCTGGAGCGCTGGCGCTGGTTAGGCAACGGGCCGCGCTATCATAAAATCGGCGGGCGGGTCGTTTACAGGCTCTCGGACATTGAAGAATTTGAGAATGGCCGCAGCTTTACCTCCACCATGGATGAACAGCATGGGAGCCGCGTATGAACAAGGTCAGTATGCGGAAGGCCGCACAACGCTATGGATTAAAGGTTGATACAACGGTTGCCGATCACTATAGCGGTTATATCGCCGTCATTGATCAGAGCATTATCAGCGCCGTTCCCTACAAGAAAACCTATCTCGCCCCAACGGATCCGGATTTCTTTCTGATGACATGCCATTGGGATCTGGCGGCGTTATTTCACCGCCATCATCAAAAGCCTGTCTGGGTGTATGAAGACACTGATGATCTCCGTGATATCTGTATCCCCGTTCATGCCGGGCAGAAATGGGCGTTCATTCTCACCAAATATAATGATCCGTTTGATGCCAGTTCCTACGCCGAACATTTCTCTCTTGAGCGGCGCGTTGTGTCTGTCCTGGGTGGGCACAGCCAGGATCTCATGCGGGTGTTCTTTCCTGATGACTGGCAAAGGGAAATAGACGCGCTATGGGATTAAAGACACTGGATTACAACGATCCTGATTTACCGTCGCGGGATGAGGTGAAGGCTGCGATGCTGGCGCGGTTGCCGGAAGTGTTACGGTACCTGTTTCCGAATGGCAGGCAGTTGAAGCGGGAATTTAAGATCGGCAGTCTGCAGGGTGAAAAAGGCCAGAGCCTGCGCATATCGATGCAAGGCGATAAAGCCGGGCTGTGGCAAGATTTTGAGAGCGGCCACGGCGGCGATATTTTCGACCTGTGGGCGGCGGTGCATGGGTTGGATACGCAGCGCGATTTTCCGGCTGTGCTGCGCTCCTGCGCGGACTGGCTTGGACTGTCGGCGGTTGTGCCGCCAGTATCATTGGAGCGCAGGGAATGGATATATGCGGATGTATCCGGCAAACCGCTGGTCACCGTCAAACGCACAGACAGTGCAGATGGCAAAAAGGCCTTTCTACCCCATGATCATATTACCGGAAAGCATGCAATGCCGGAGGTCAGGCCGCTGTATAATCTGCCCGGCATCACCATCGCAGACACGATTATCATCACCGAAGGCGAGAAGTGCGCTCAGGTTCTCATCGATCTCGGCATTCCGGCCACAACCGTTATGGGCGGTGCGAATTTTGATCCGGCAAAAACGGATTTCTCCCCGCTGGCTGGCAAGGACATTATGATCTGGCCGGACAATGACAAAGCGGGACAAGGATATGTCGAGCGCTTGAAAGCTGGATTACAATCCGTAAAGCCCAGAAGCCTGCGGGTTATCATCCCGCCCGCCGATAAGCCGGAGAAGTGGGATGCCGCCGATGCGGTGCAGGATGGCCTTAATATTCCGGCCTTTTTGAATTCTGTACCACAATCAAAAATCCATCTGCAACGATACGAAGCCTTTTCTCTGGCCGAGCTGATCGCCGATAAAAGCCCGATGCCGGACGATCTGATCACCCCGCGCTTGCTCACGCCCGCTGGCATGCTGGTGATTGGTGGCGCGCCCAAATCGGGCAAGAGTGATTTTACGCTTTCTCTCCTCACCCATATGGCTGCCGGGCAGCCGTTCCTGAAGTTCACACCGCCCAGGCCGCTGCGGGTGTTCGTGCTGCAGGCGGAAATCCAATATGATTATCTGCGTGAGCGTCTGCAGAAAATGGGGCTGTCTGAGGAGGCCATCCTCAAAGCCGGGCAAAACATCCATATCACGCCGCAGCTTAAACTCCTGCTGAATGATGACGGGCTGGAGATTATCAAAGACCTGATCCATGAGAAATTTCCAGATGCCCCGCCGGATATTATTGTCATCGATCCCATCCGCAATGTGTTTGACGGCGGGCCGGACTTTGGCAATCTCGGCGAGAATGATAATAACGCCATGCTGTTTTTCTTGCAGCAGCGCGTCGAAATGCTGCGCGATATGATCAATCCGCGCGCCGGGATTATCCTCGTCCACCACACCAAGAAAATCAGCAAGGCCATGTTCAAGGATGATCCGTTTCAGGCCTTGAGCGGTGCCAGTTCGCTGCGCAGTTATTACACCAGCGGCATGCTGATCTTCCGGCCTGATGAGGCGGAGGATGTCCGCTCGCTGCATTTTGAGCTGCGCAACGGCCCCGGCATTGCGAACATGCATGTCGCCAAGGAATATGGGCAATGGGTTGAGGTCGATCCGAGCAGTGTTACCCTCGTACGGCAGGATTACAGCCGAAAGCTGGAGAGCGAGCGCAGACGGCGCAAGGACGTTATTTTGCAAATATTATATGATCAGGCGGAAAAGGGATTTTTGTTCACGACGCGTCAGTTCGCCCGCAATTTTGAAAGCAAGGGCGGTCTTGGCAGCTGCTCCAGCATTTACAACCGCGTCAATGTGCTGGCCACCAAGGGCGATATCAAGTTTTTCAATGAGCCGCATCCGGTTACGCAGCAAAGCGCGCAAGGATCTGACCGGGGGTATTTATGTGTGCCGGACATGCGTCTGGGGCCCATCAGAGAAATTCTGGATGAGGAAACGGGAGAGCTGCAGGAAGAGTTCACCCCGATCAAGCCAACGCATTTCAAAGACAAACAGACTGGCGCGCTTTTGCCGGTCGAGGATCCGGATGTGTGGGTTTATACCGATGGTGGGGACGTGTGTGAGCTGTAAACTTCTAAACACTAAAAACTTTTTGAACGGCACTTTTGTTATTTTTGAAGGAGTTAAGTTGGGAAGAAGTGTACAAATAAAAACTTCTCTGAAAACTTTGTAAACTTCCCTGAAGCCCATATTTTATGCGGATTACAGACATTGTCGAAGTGTGGAATATATTGACCCTCCCTAAAGGGAGGGGGCGTGGGATACAGATCCACACCCCCCATTCCGGTCGGTCAGGGTTCGACGCCGATCAGTGATTTGATCATCTCCCAAGAAAGAAAATGAATGTCAGCAGGATCAGTCTTTCTATCGGGATCCCATGTGTCGGCGAATGTAAAAACAACAGCGAAATCGGACACGCCCAAAAAGATGCAGGGTTCAGCCTCTTGCAATGCACCGTATCGCGCCAGGGCATTCTCAACATCGGATCGGCTCAATCCATGCTGCTGCAGGATTTCTATCTCTCCGGCATGGCCGCGTGAGTAAATCGTGATGGTCGGTATCTCATCCATGCAAACATGAATGCTTCCTTCTTCTGCAATAGCCAGTGGAATATACAGAGTTTCGCACATCATTCAGTGATGCACGCAAGCCTACGCAGGGCGGTCTGGCATTCTCGCAGGAATTCGCGCGGGTCCTGTGGGGGCATTTCCTATAGGGGCGGGGAACGTGCGGGACTTTTTTAGCGTCAGGACTTTCAACTTAGTTGACTCGCTTACTTGACAGATTTCTCACAAGCCTTTGTTTTCTTTAAATAAAAGCGTCAAGTAACGGGGTAAACTGTCAACTTACTTGACATGGCAAGTGTTTGATTTCGTTGAATAGTTTAGTTGACCGGTAAACTGCCCCAGTTTACCCCTTGGTTTACTTTTTCTGTTAAATGAGAAATATCCTGATTATTAACATTACCATAGCAATTAAAGTGATTATTATGGTATAATTAACATTATGATAGCTATATTGACCCCTAAAGATACTTTTCTGGAGCTTTCCCGGCTCCTGCGCGAGCATCGGATTGCCAGGAACATGACACAGGCCGAGCTGGCGGATCGTTCCGGCGTGAGCGTTGCTGTGCTCCGGAAATTTGAGCAGACGGGCAAAATATCGCTCGAATCCTTTATCAAGCTTACATTTGTTTTGGGGCTGAATGAAAGGCTGATAAAAGCCCTGCAGCCGCAAACGCAGTTTGCCAGTATGGATGAATTGTTGAAAGCGAGTGAGGCCGATAAGTCCGCCTTAAAAACCGCGCCGCGTTTCAGAAACAAGGCCAGAAAGAAGAAGGTGCCTCATGACTAAGACTTTTGCGCCTGTGAGCGCGCTGAATGTCATGCTGGATTTTGGAGATGCGCCTGTTCCTGTGGGACGACTTGCGCGCCGTGACGGCAAAATCTTCTTTGAATATGATGCAGGCTTTATGACCAAAAAGCTTGAGCTCTCACCCTTTAAACTGCCCCTTACGCCGGGGCTACAGGTTTTTGAGCTGGGCCTGTTTGAAGGATTGCCCGGCCTGTTTAATGACAGCCTTCCTGATGGCTGGGGGCGGTTTCTGCTGGATCGTGCTTTACGGCGTAAAGGGATTGCCCCGGATAGTTTCTCACCGCTGGACCGGCTCGCGCATGTGGGCGCATCGGGTATGGGTGCTCTGGTTTATGCGCCGGATTACAGCGAGGATGTGCGCGACAAGGCCGTTAACCTCGATGCGCTGGCCGATCAGTCACAGGCGATTTTAGAAGGCAATAGCGAGGAAGTATTTGAAGAGCTTCTGGCGCTGGGCGGAGGGTCGCAAGGCGCGCGTCCTAAGGCGATGATTGGAGTGAGCCGTGATAAATCCAAAGTCATTCAAGGCGTGGAGAAACTGCCTTCTGGCTATGAGCCCTGGCTTGTTAAATTTGCGAATACAGCAGACGGGCAGGATGCCGGAGCGATTGAATATGTTTACAGCCTTATGGCGCAGGAGGCCGGGTTGGAGATGATGGAGGCGCATTTGTTCTCCGCGAAAAAGGGTGCCGGGTATTTCGCAACCAGACGTTTTGACCGGATGGAGAATGGTGGGCGGCTTCATATGCATACGGCGTGCGGGTTGCTGCATTCGGATTTCCGTGTGCCGTCGCTCGATTATCATGATCTGATCAAGGCGACGATGATCTTGACGCGCGATATTCGTGAGGCGCAGAAAATCTACCGTCTGGCTGTGTTTAACGTGCTCAGCCATAACCGTGATGATCACGCCAAAAACTTCTCTTTCCTTATGGATGAGAGCGGTACTTGGCGCATGGCACCCGCCTATGATCTCACCTTCTCCAGCGGCCCGGGCGGAGAGCAAAGCACCATGGTGATGGGCGAAGGCAAAAACCCGGGTGTAGAGCATCTACTGAACCTGGCCGAGGCGGCGGATCTATCAAGGGCAGACGCCCAGCGCGTCATCGATGAAACCGTGACGGCACTGCTGCAGTGGAAAGAACTGGCCAAATCCTGCGGCGTATCAAAGGCCAACATCAAGCGGATTGGCGATGTGATTGGGTAAGTATCGCTTAACCCTATATACTATCGCATGCTTTATAAAGCTGTCGTGCGAAGTCATCTGCGGTTTCTTTAACCCAGCTTGGTTTTATTATAAAAACCCATGCAGCCAGTAAGAGAGGGCATGAAATACCTGACAAAATATCCAAAGAACCAATATTTTTGGTAGGTGTAATCCATTTCTCAAATAGAAAAACGATATTGAGCATCAATATAGGCTGGTACAAAATTATTGCATGTTTTTTCAGCCCATACATATTTCGTCTAAAGCCATAATTAACATTTTCTGCAAAGATCAGCGGGTATTTTGATTTATCGCGTGTGTTTGATAAAAGCCATTCAGAAGCAACATTATACTGGGTATCTGCAAAAGCTGTATTCTCGGCCTCTGATTTTTTTGAAGGCATTACAACATCAGGAATTTTGTTCGCGAGGATGTGATGATATCTTTGTTTGATAGAGCTATCGATTAGTGGATTATTATGGCGCAACGCTAGTACACTGGGCTTTCCTCCCCAATTCTTATACAGATTAGTTTGCGCTCTTTGACCTGAAGATCTTACGACTTGAGAAAACAAAATTAGCACCAGAATACTAACTGTAGTCAGCACGAGAAAAACATGTTCGTTGTATTCAAAAGGCCACCAAGCTAGAAACAACAGCAATGGCGGTATGAAAAATATTGCTGCTGGAGCGGTTCTTGCTCTTAAGCTATATAGATCAAAGAAGCTTTCCATCTCATGAACTTTCTTCTACATGGTCATAAAATGGGTGCGGTACTGCTGAACTCCAACCTGGTTTCATTGGAATATTGTGATTATAGCCCTTAGTAGTTCCCTCCGTACTGTGCGTTCGGTAGCCTCTCCTTGTAAATGCGTTCAAAACTCTTTTTCTAGGATGATCTGAGTTTCCAGCAGACGCAGAGGCATAAGCAACGCCAGATGATCCATTCTTACAGATTGATGAGCCTATAAGTCTGTTTAACAATTCAGTCGAAATGTTTCTTCGGCTGCCATGATGTGGAATTTGAATAATGTCCATACATTTTGTTTCGTACCCATTATGATGTAAAAAGTCTGTTGCATGATTAAGTGCTTCCAGACCAGCATCGCCTGTCAACATAACCCGGATATCGCCAAAGTGCATATATTGTACAATGCTACTTTCATTGGAAGCAGCAGTTTCACCTCCGGGCAAATATTCAAAATCCCATGAATCTGGTACAAGATTTGAGGCAGCGTAAGCTACAGATCTTCCAGCTTCACCAAGAAACCTCAAGAAACTGAAACCCTCTTTAGCTTGCTCAACAGGTTCGGGCGTACGGCTAAAATGCGGAATTAAAGACAGATAAAAATGCCTAGATGGGGAGGCTATAATAAATGGCCCTATTCGTTTTCCCTGAAAAGCCTCCTCAATAATAATTCCTCGCTCATTAGCCATATCTTCAATTTCTGCTAAAATAGGAAAAGCGTCTCTGATGTTTCTTCTTAGGCCTTCTGCTGTCCACGCCCCTTTGAATTTATGGGTAAGTTCTGACGCATAAAGCCACGGTCTATTCATCCATATTTTACCAACATTAAAGTTTTCTATGACAGTTCGTAGTCCTGAAGAGTGATCATCATCACCGTGTGTGCACACTAAGTTATCTATCCAAGCGGGATTATCGTAATATTTGTTTATGTGGTTTACCAAAGTCTCCCCGGACTCTTGTGTACCACCATCAACCACATGTATGAATAGCTCGTTGTCATCACCATACCTGATGGCAATCGCATCACCGCTTTTTGCGCCGTCACCGACGGGCAGAAAATCAATTTCAATTTTTACATCACTCATAGAACTCTCCTGTTATTATAATCCCAGCTTTTTGGTGGTCCATATTTCTGTAGCCTTGCCCAGCATGGCCGTCCAGTCAGCGAAGCTAGTGATAGATCTTATATATTTATCCCATTCATCATCAGGAATGGCTTTAAAATCTTCGGGCGATTTTACATCAAAGCCGCTCTTTTCAATCATCTCTGATAAAGAGGAATATTGCGTATGCTTGCGTACAAATGATTCATTTAGAAGCTCTTCCAGCGGCACTGCGTGGGATCCGTCCAGTGCCTGAGCGTCATTTGCAAGCTTCTGTAATCGTTTTTGCAGATTGTCTAATCCTGTAATCTTCATGCTACTGCTCCTGTTTAACCTTTTGGTGGATTTGGATCGTCACCGTAGGTGTTGCGCTCGCGGATTTTGTTGTCGCGCCCTTTAAGAAAGGCCTCGCCTTTTTCTTCGCGGGCGTGGTCTTTGGAATATTTCCAAGCTTCAGCCTGCGTGTCCGTAACCTTTGATGCCCTGTCCGCACCTTCGCGCTTGCTTTCCCATTTTCCATCTTCGCGTTGTTGTGTCCAAAAATTGCTTTTATCTGGCATAATAACCTCCGTGTTTTGCCTTTGTTGAGCCAACTCTTTCTGCTGCTATATGCAGGAAGTCATTGACTGATTCTCACGATTAGTATAAAAACTATACGAACTGGAAGCGAGAGTCAAGCGTCCGTATATTTACTATACGAACCCTAAGGGATAAATAATGCCGCAAAAGAAAAAAGAGCAACGATGGAGTGTCGAGAAACGACTGGAATTCATTGATTTCCGGCTGTTTTGGGAGAGGCAGATCAACCGCTCCGACATCATGAATCAATTTGACGTTTCCGTGCCTCAAGCTTCGAATGACCTATCAAAATATCAGGAGGCAGCACCAAAAAACCTTCACTATGACTTCAAAGTGAAGAAATATTTCTCCACCGATTCGTTCAAACCCGCCTTTATCACGCCCGACGCCGACAGTTATTTTCGGCAACTGCGCGATGACATGCTGGCTTTGAAATCTAACCCCGCTCCCTGGCTGTCATACGAGCCGGAATATGACATTGTTCAAATGCCGAAGCGTAATATTGACCCAGATATATTGCGTGTTGTGTCCGAAAGCATAAAGGAACAGAAAACCTTAAAAGTCCTGTACCAATCGATGAACGGAGAAGAACCCGTATGGCGCGAAATATCGCCCCATGCCTTCGCGTTCGATGGTATGCGCTGGCACACGCGGGCTTTCTGCCACAAGGATGAGGATTATAAAGATTTCCTTTTATCCCGCATTCAGGAAACCGGGGATTTTATAAATGATCAGTGGCCAGTGCAGCCTGATGAAAAATGGAACACATATTTTACATTGACCTTAACAACCCACCCGGATCTTGCAAAAAGCCAGGCAAAGGCCGTGGCTCTCGATTACGATATGACAGAGGGACGCTTGGATCTGAAAATCCGCTTAGCGCTCCTTTATTATTACCTTCGCCGCTTTGGGCTTTACCCAAGCTGTGATGGCTCGGAAATGCCTGCGAATGAGCAACATGTTGTAGTGGCGAATAAAGCGGCAACCAAAAAAGCGCTGGCAAAGGCGCAGACAATTAAAAAGAAAGAAGCAGCATAATGATGACCGGCGAAATCAAAAGCAGAATTGACAGCATATGGAATGACTTCTGGTCTGGCGGCGTAGCAAACCCGCTGACGGTGATGGAGCAAATGACGTATCTGCTCTTTATCAAGCGGCTGGATGATCTTCATACATTAGAAGAGCTCAAGAGCGAGCGCTTAAAAAAGCCGATGGAACGGCGCATCTTCCCCGAAGGCAATGATGACAAAGGCCGTTCTTATGAAGATATGCGCTGGTCACGCTTCAAGAATTTTGATCCCGGCGAAATGATGACCGTGGTGGATGAGCATGTGTTTCCGTTCCTGCGTAATCTCGGCGCGGAAGGCTCCAGCTACGGCAAGCATATGAAGGATGCACGCCTTGGTTTTTCCAATCCCGCTTTGCTTGATAAAGTCGTGCAAAAACTTGATCAAATCCCGATGGATGACCGCGATACCAAGGGCGATGTCTACGAATATATGCTGGGCATGATCGCGAGCGCTGGTAAAAACGGACAGTTCCGTACACCGCGCCATATCATCCAGCTGATGGTGGAGATGACAAAACCCACACCGAAGGATGTGATTTGTGATCCGGCTTCCGGCACATGCGGTTTTTTAGTGGCTGCTGCGGAATATCTGCGGGAGCATAACCCCGAAATGCTGCGCGATGCCGATACGCGCAAACATTTCCACACCAATATGTTCCACGGCTTTGATTTTGATCCGACCATGTTGCGGATTGGCGCGATGAACATGACGCTGCACGGTATCGAAGATCCGGCGGTGGATTATCGCGATAGCTTGGCTGAGGAGCATAATGAGGATGCCGGAAAATACAGCCTTGTTCTTGCCAACCCGCCCTTTGCAGGGTCGCTGGATTATGAGAGCTGCGCCAAGGATTTACAAAAAATTGTGAAGACAAAAAAGACGGAGCTGTTGTTCCTCGCACTCTTCCTGCGCCTGATGAAAACGGGTGGCCGCGCCGCCGTTGTTGTGCCGGATGGCGTTCTGTTTGGCTCCTCCACAGCGCATAAATCCTTGCGGGAAAAGCTGGTGGAAGAGCATAAGCTGGAGGCTGTGATTAAACTGCCCTCTGGCGTGTTCAAGCCCTATGCGGGCGTATCAACCGCAATTCTGTTTTTTACAAAGACGGGTGTGGGCGGAACGGATCATGTCTGGTTTTATGATGTGCAGGCCGATGGCCTATCGCTGGATGATAAACGCGGCGATTTGGTGCCGAAAGAAAAACAGGGTCCGCGCCCGAAAGAAGCGTTAAACGCTGAGGATCACGCTAAAAACAACCTGCCCGATGTGCTCGCGCGCTGGGCGGAACGTGAGGGGGCGGAGTTAGAGCGTAAACGCACCGCGCAAAGCTTCTGCGTGCCGCGCGCGGAAATTGCCGAGGCCGGATATGACCTCTCCCTCAACCGCTATAAAGAAGTTGAGCATGCAGAGATCAAATACGACACGCCCAAAGATATTCTCAAAGAATTGCGCGAGATCGAAAAAGACATCGCCAAAGGCATGAAAGAGCTTGAGGAGATGCTGGGATGAATTTTGTAGAACTAGGAAAGGTGGTTGAAATCAAGGGTGGCGGAACCCCTGATAAATCAAACCCTAATTATTGGGGTGGCTCAATCCCTTGGGCCTCTGTGAAGGATTTTAAATCCACGGTCATTGAAAATACTATTGATATGATTACAGAAGATGGTGTCAAAAACTCTGCTACCAATATCATCCCAGCTGGGTCAATTATTGTTCCAACGCGGATGGCAGTAGGAAAAGCTGCAATCAATAAAATTGATATGGCCATTAACCAAGACTTAAAGGCTCTTTTTCCTTCAGCAGGAATAGATACACGCTTTTTGTTTCATTGCCTTTTGGCAAATTCAGAAGTTCTAGAAAGGCAGGCTTCGGGAGCAACTGTGAAAGGCATTAAGCTTGATGTTTTAAGAGCATTGCAGGTTCCTGTTATTTCTATGAAGGAGCAAAAGCGTATTGCGGCGATATTGGATCAGGCAGATGCGCTGCGCCAGTCCCGCCGCCTCGCCATCACCCGCCTCAACGACCTCTCCCAATCCATTTTTTATGAGATGTTCCATCCTGGTGCTGATGATGCTGATAATGAAATTCAACTTTCGGATTATTTCAGTGAAATTAAGATGGGGCCCTTTGGATCCTTGCTGCATAAAGCGGATTACATAGAAAATGGCATTCCATTGATTAACCCCACGCATATAATTGATGGCGAGATTATACCAGACCCATCTTTTTCCATTTCACCTGCAAAGGCGAAAGAGCTTCATAAATATTTGCTAAAAGAAGGAGATATAATTTTAGGCAGGCGGGGTGATATGGGGCGCTGCGCAGTAGTTGATGGAAAGATGGAGGGCTTTCTTTGTGGAACTGGATCTATGATCCTAAGACCTGATAAATCAAAAGTTGATCCATATTTTGCTGCTGATCTTATTCGGTCAAAGAAAGTTATTAAAGAAATTGAGGCTGTTGCGTCCGGAGTAACAATGCTTAATCTCAATTCAAAATCATTAAACAGAGTTTTTGTTCCAAAAGTAGATCGGGCTAAGCAAAAGGAATATTTTCAAAAAATTAATTCATTACAAGCTAAAAAATCTTATATGCAAGAAAGTCTTGAAAAATTTGAGCGGCTATTTCTTTCTCTCCAACAACGGGCATTTCGGGGGGAATTGTAATCATGCCGACGGCTCCCAAACTTACCGATATGCAGATTGAAGAAGTCTCAAAAATTTTGGGAGAATACTTGAGCGGTAGCGACATTTCGCGCCATTTCTCTGATATGAGCATCGAGGATACATCAGGGGAGAGTACGAAATGGCGGCGTTTATGCTCTACATTCAGAAAATATCAAATCGCAGACAAAACACCGTCAAAGTTAATGGAGTTTGTGCGTCGACTGCTTGAACCATCTCGTTATGTGAACCGTCAAGATACATTTGAAGAGGCTCGTCATGCTATCAATGCACATCTTGCCTTTGCCGGGATCGAGTACCGTACAGATGGAAAATTCTATAGCATTACAGCTGCTGAAACCATTGATGAGGCTCACAAGCGGGTCAACACCATCGCTGCAAAATTTAAGGGGCGGCGCATCCATGCTGAGGTGAGTAAATATTGTAAGGCAGAACTTTTGCAGGATAATTACTTTCACGCTGTTCTTGAGGCCACGAAAGGTTTGGCCCAGCGTATTCGGGATATGTCAGGCGAAACATTGGATGGTGCTGCGCTTGTTGATAAAGTATTCAGCATTGAGCGTCCGATACTGGCGTTAAATACGCTACAATCTGAAACTGAAAGATCTGAGCATAAGGGCTTTGCGCTTTTGCTGAAGGGATGTTTTGGTGCAGTTCGTAATCCGTTAGCACATGAACCGAAAATTTTATGGAAGGGCGAAGATGATGCGGCAGATTATTTGTCCTTAATTTCTTTACTTCATCGTAAGTTAGATGATGCTGTGAAAACAGGTTTGGGATAACATAAGGCATGGCAGCATCACAATTTTACTTTCTACAGAATGAATTTATCGAGGTGTACACGCATGCCCGCCGGGCGGAGGAATTGGCGCTGTCTGATCCGCGCAGTGCGTGCTTCCATGCGCGGCTTTCGCTGGAAACGGCAATTAAATGGATGTACCGGAGTGATAAATCTCTGCGCTCGCCGTATGAGCCGACTTTATCCGCCCTAATCCATGAGCCGAGTTTCCGGGATCTTGTCGGCCCGCCCTTGGTGACCAAAGCCAAGATTATCAAAGACCTCGGCAATATGGCCGTTCATGAAACCAAGGCCATCGGTCAGGAACGCGCCGTTACGGCCTTGCGGGAGTTGTTTCATTTCTCCTACTGGCTGGTGCGCACCTATGCCAAGGGGAACAAGCCTGATGCCAGTATTTCCTTTTCCGCCGATACTTTGCCACAGACAAAACAGGTCGAAGCCAAAACGCTTGGTCGCCTGCAAGACATTGAAAAGAAATTTCAGGAAAGCTTAAAGGCGCAGCAGCAGGCGGAGCTGGAGCGCAAGAAAAGCGAAGAAGGCCGGGAAGCGCTTGAGGCCGAGATTAAACGCCTGCAGGATGAGATTGCCTCCGTCAAGAAGGTCAATGCGGCTATTCCGGATCAGCATGATTATAATGAAGCGCAGACCCGCGATGCTTTTATTGATTTGCTTTTGAACGAGGCAGGCTGGGCGCTGGATAAGCCGGAAGATCGTGAATTCCCGGTAACCGGCATGCCTAATAATAAAGGCGAGGGTTTTGTCGATTACGTTCTGTGGGGCAAAGACGGCAAGCCGCTGGCCGTGGTAGAGGCCAAGCGGACAAAGCGCGATCCGCGTGAAGGGCAAAGGCAGGCAGAGCTTTATGCCGATTGTCTTGAAAAGCAATATGACCAACGCCCGATCATATTCTACACCAACGGTTATGAGCATTGGATGTGGGATGATAAGCGCTATCCCCCGCGTCAGGTGCAGGGCTTTTACAAGCGCGATGAATTGGAATTGGCGATACAGCGCCGTTCTACATTAAAGCCGCTGGCGCAGCAGAAAATCGATCAGGAGATTGCCGGGCGATACTATCAAACGCGCGCCATCCGTCGTATCTCTGAAACCTTCGAGAAGGATAATACGCGCAAGGCTTTGCTGGTTATGGCGACAGGATCGGGTAAGACGCGGACGGTTATTGCACTCTCGGATCTTCTCATGCGTGCCAACTGGGCAAAGCGCATCCTATTTTTGGCCGACCGTGTAGCTTTGGTTAACCAGGCCACTAACGCCTTTAAAAAGCATTTGCCCAACACTGCGCCGGTTAATCTGGTCACAGACAAAAATACACAAGGCCGCGTGTATGTTTCCACCTATCCGACGATGATGGGTCTTATCAACGAAACCAAGAATGGTGGTGTTCGCCAGTTCGGTCCTGGCCACTTTGATCTGATTATTATTGATGAAGCGCACCGCTCCGTTTACCGGAAATATCGCGCGATTTTTGATTATTTTGACTCCATGCTGGTTGGCTTGACGGCCACGCCGAAGGATGAAGTTGATCGCGATACATATGAATTATTTGATCTGGAGCGCGGTGTTCCAACCGATGCTTATGATCTGGAGGATGCCATTAAAGATGGCTTCCTTGTACCGCCAAAGGCAATATCCGTTCCCTTGAAATTTCCAACGCTGGGCATAAATTATAATGATCTCAGCGATGAGGAAAAAGAACAATGGGACGCCATCGAATGGGATGAAGACGGTGATAAACCAGATTATGTTGATCCGGCAGCCGTTAACAAATGGCTGTTTAACCAGGATACTGTTGATAAAGTCCTGAAGCACCTTATGACCCACGGTACATATGTTGATGATGGTGAAACCTTAGGAAAAACCATCATTTTTGCCAAGAACTCAGATCATGCGCACTTTATTGCTGATCGGTTTGATGCCAATTATCCGCATCTAAAGGGTAAATATACCCGTGTTATTGATTATAAAACGGAATATGCGCAGTCGCTTATCGATGATTTCTCCGAGCCTGAAAAAATGCCGCATATTGCTGTATCCGTGGACATGCTTGATACCGGCATTGATGTGCCTGAAGTAGTAAATCTGGTCTTTTTCAAGGTGGTACGTTCTAAAACAAAGTTTTGGCAGATGATTGGCCGGGGGACACGATTGCGTCTAGATTTGTTTGGTCCGGGTCAGCATAAACAAAATTTCCAGATATTTGACATCTGTCATAATTTTGAGTTTTTCAATCAAAACCCTGATTTATCCGATGGGGCAGGTTCTGAATCACTCAGTCAGAGGCTATTTGAGGCGCGGGTCGAGTTAATCGGGAATATCGATGGCGCTTCCCAATCTGTCGGCGATGCAGAGAAATCTTTGAGAAATGAAATTTCAAAGCATCTTCAAGATGAAGTGATGGGAATGCATTTGGATAATTTCGTTGTCCGTCCTCAAAGACGATATGTTGAAAAATACCAAGATAAAGAGATCTGGAGCAAGATAGGGCTCGATGAAAAAACAGAACTCATTGAGTATTTATCAGGTCTACCCAGCAGTGTAGTTGACGATGATACAGCGGCAAAACAATTTGATCTTCTGATATTGCGGTCGCAGCTTGCGCTGTTGAATGGGGATAAGAGTTTTCTAGGGTATAAAAAGAAAGTCATAAAAACAGCATCGGCGCTGGAAGAGCTTCAAAACGTGCCTATGGTGGCGCGTGAAATGGAGCTTATTCTTGATGTGCAGCAAGATGAATTTTGGACAGATATTACGTTGCCAATGCTCGATATGGTTAGGAAGCGTTTGCGCAGCCTTATCAATTTGATTGAAAAGACTGCCCGCCCGCGTGTCTTCACAAATTTTGAGGATGAGATTGGCGAGCATGAGGAAGTAGATTTACCTGCTATGTCTGTCGGTACGGACATGCAACGCTTTAAGTCTAAGGCTCTGCATTTCTTGCAGCAGAATTTAAACCATATTGCGATCCAAAAAATCAGATTGAATGAACCACTGACGCCTCAAGACATAAGAGAAATTGAACGTCTGTTTATTGACGCCGGAATTGCAACGCAGGAAGATTTAGTAAAGTTGCAAGAGAATATTAAACTTGGGCTGTTCATTCGATCTCTTGTTGGCCTAGATCGCGAAGCGGCAAAAAAGGCATTTGCAGAGTTTCAGAGTGATAAGCCTTTTTCTGCTGATCAGCTTGAGTTTTTAGATTTGATTATCAATTATTTGACCGAAAAGGGCGTCATGGAGCCAAGCCTGCTTTATGAGAGCCCGTTTACAGACATTGATGATATGGGTGTTGAAGGTGTTTTTCAGCCGGATCAAGTCACGCATTTGATTAACATTCTGGAAGAAGTTAGCAAAAGGGCTGCCGCTTAAGCGCTAACCCAACCTTTTTCCTGCAGGACATCGACTGCCGCATGAATATGCTCAGCGGGGAACATCTTCTTGCGGTCATTCCAGTTGTGAATGACATCAACCACCGAGTTGTGTCCAGCGCCTTCGTGTTTTAAAGCCCAGTGCACACTTGCGAGCAATTCCATGCCGTAAGGGGTTTCAAAGCCCTGAATTAAATCGGTGACTTGTTCGAAATGATTTCTCGTCCCCTCGTGTGATTTCAAAAAATCTTCCGCTTGATCTATGGCTTCTTTAATAAGCTCAAGGGGCTTTTTCGGATCATCGTCACCATCTTTGTAACCCAATACGAAATGGCCTTCGATCATTTTCAGGACATGACCAAGATTTTGTGCATATGGCCCATAAGGAGCTTTTTGATACTTTAATTGTAATGGCTCACCAGCCTCTTGCATAAAATACATGAGCTTCTGCAGCTCTAACAAAGTGACTGCCGGATCCATAACGGCGGAGAGATATCTGCGTGCCAATCCAATTAAGCAAGCATATTCCGCAGTCATCTTTGGGATGCTTATGATGCGTTTGTTCATATCCAAAAAATAGCGAAATTCTGCCTGCACGACAAGTTAAGAAGTTGAGATATCAAGAATATTTTGAGTTGTCCGGGATTTCCGGATAGCTCATTTCTAACAACGCCTTATCCTTGTGCAGCTTTTTTGTGCAAGAACAGATGCGCTGGGCAATCTTCGCAGAGGGAGCATTGGTCGCAGACAAACTGGCCGGTTTTTTTCGTATCCGTAAAAGACACATGCACACCATCGACATCAATACCTTCGCCCCTCAGGTTTTTTAATGCGCGCGAAAATGTTTCCAGCTCAATCCGCAGGCGCGAGGCAATCAGCGTTTTGCTGTAAGGCAGATCAAACCCTTCTGGATCGAAGCCGTAAAGCATACACAGCCGTTGCAGGTAACAGGCAACGATCTGCGTCGCAGACATGGTTGATTGATGCTCTGCCTCAATTTGCGCGCTGTGAAGCCTGTCTGTCAGGTTGGCCATTAAATGTGCGGCCATGTGGTCAAAATTACTTAAATTTTCTTGCATCCATTTTACAGGGATTACAAGCAATACAGCATCGTCAACCGCCCGCGCATTCTTGTTATGCGTGGTTTGTTTTGTCATGATTTCATCAGCGTTGAGGGAATCTCCTGCAATCAACAGATCACTTGTCACTTCATGTCCATCTGGTGTTTCCCTGAAAATTTGTACTGTGCCCCTGCAAACCACATAAAAATTTGTAATCATGTCCCCATGCATGAATAAGAATGTGCCGCGCTCACAATTTTGCATACGACTATTCTCAATAAGAAGCGTATTCTCATCTTTTTTCAGGCCTGAAAATAGCGGGAGTGTCCGCAATGCCTCGGATTTTATGGTCATAATCGTTTCCAATTTTCGTATTGTCGAATTATACACGACAACAACGCGATTAGCTTGCTAATAATGCCCCCAATTTGACTGCAATCAAACCCTTTCAGAAAAGATGCGCCTATGGTTCGCTCTCATCATTTGAAGAGGAAATAGCCATGCAAACAAATACAGCACATGCCTTTGAAATAAATTCAATCGAGGGAAAGTATAATCCGAAGAGGCCGCTTACGTCAGGTCCGCTCCACCTAAACTCACAGCGTTCGGAAGCACAGAAACCCACCTCAAATCCTAAGTGCAAGCTAACGACTGGCGAACAATTAGGTTGCTGTATGGCAACAGATTGATATGAACATGACGAAAATCGTCACTCTAAAACCGTCATCTGGATTTGTAGGCAAGAAAACTTCTGCTGCGCTTCCCGAGCGCCTGCGCTCCGCATATGAATGCCCAGCCTATAAACAGCCATCGGATGACTATCATCTGGATCATATATGGCACGGGGAAATTGCAAAACTTACCGGTGGGATATCACCGATAGCACTGGGACTTGCAGGGTTTGACTGGTGGGCGCATTTGATGTTTTCACCTGCCAAACAAAAAGCCCTATTTCAGAGTTATTGGAATAAAAAATCCCTTATAGGGGAATATGCGTTAAAGGCCGCTTTCGGCATGGATGTTGAGCCTGTCATAAATCCGCAGCCAGCAGATCAACGTTTTACAACTGAACACTGGAAAAGCTGGCCGTTTAATGTGCTAGAGCAAACGTTTTTGCTACGCCAGGAATGGTGGGATGAAGCCACATCCGGCGTACGCGGTGTGTCTAAACATCATTTGAATGTTGTATCCTATACAGCGCGCCAAATATTAGATATCACATCCCCATCTAACAGCCCGCTCAGCAATCCCGATATTTTGCAAACTACGAAAGAGCAAAGCGGCAAGAATTTTGTCCAAGGTATGCTGAACTTTCTGGATGATAATACCATCGCCAAAGATGATAAATTGCCAGCGGGCACTGAAGCCTTTGAAGTCGGCAAGAACATTGCTGCTACAAAGGGAAAAGTGGTCTATCGCAATAAATTGATAGAGCTTATCCAATATGAGCCGACCATCGCTGAGGTTTATGCAGAGCCTATCCTGATCACGCCCGCCTGGATCATGAAATATTATATTCTAGATCTTTCTCCGCACAACTCACTGGTAAAGTATCTTGTCGATAAAGGTCATACAGTATTTATGGTTTCATGGAAAAACCCTGATGCATGTGACCGCGATATAGGGCTTGAAGATTATCTTCATCTTGGTATCGGCGAGGCGCTGAAGGCTGTTAAAACCATAACAAAAGCGCCCCAAATTCACGGCGTCGGCTATTGTCTGGGTGGAACATTGCTTTCTATCATGGCGGCAGCGCATGCGAGAGATGGCGATAACTCCTTCAAGACACTTTCTTTACTGGCAAGCCAGGTTGATTTTGAGGAAGCCGGTGAAATTATGCTGTTCGTTGATGAAAGCCAGGTTGCATTCCTTGAGGACGTTATGTGGAACCAAGGCTATCTCGATAAGCACCAGATGGCCGGTGCGTTTGAAATGTTGCGTTCGAATGATCTGATCTGGTCGCGCATGATAACCGAATATATGGAAGGCCAGCGCAAGCCTGTCTACGACATGCTGGCATGGAACGCCGATGCTACCCGCATGCCTTACCGGATGCACAGCGAATATCTACGCCAGCTTTTCCTGCAGAACGATCTTGCCGAAGGGCGGTTTATGGTGGACGAGATGCCCGTTGCCTTGCAGGATATTCGCACACCGCTTTTTTCCGTCGGCACGCAGCATGACCATATTGCTCCGTGGAAATCGGCTTATAAAATTCTACTCCTCACAGCAAGCGAGGTTACCTTTGTACTCACCAGCGGCGGGCATAATGCCGGGATCGTCAGCGAGCCGGGGCATAAAGGGCGCACATTTCAGATTGCCACTATTCCCAATACAGCAAGTTACATGCCGCCGGGCCAATGGCAAAAAAAGACGTCTGTTAAAGAAGGCTCATGGTGGGATGCCTGGCAGGAATGGCTTATGGGTCACTCAGGCGAGAAGATAAAGCCACCTTCTATGGGAGGTGATAAAGACTATGCACCAATCAGGGACGCTCCCGGTAAATATGTATTGATGAGGTAAATTATGAAACAAGCAAGTAAAATTGAAAGAGTTCACGAAGCCGTTGGCGTTTTTAATGACGCGGAAAGTTTACAAGCCGCATTGGATGACTTGCAGACACACGGGTTTATGCGGCATGAATTAAGTATATTAGCGGGTGATAAGGCTGTAAAAGAAAAACTCGGTCATATCTATAGCCGCGTTGAAGATGCGGAGGATGACGCCGCAGCGCCGCGAACAATTTTTGTCCCCAATGAGACAATGGGCGAGGCAGAGGGTGCCGCTATAGGTCTACCTCTTTATATTGCAGCCGTTACAGCAACGGGAATTGTTGTTGCTTCCGGCGGGACCATTTTAAGCGCCATCATTGCCGCCACTGCAGCGGGCGCCGCCGGAGCAGCCATCGGGGGTATTTTTGCCAATATCATTGCAGAACATCATGCTGATTATATTCAAGACCAGATCGATAAGGGCGGGTTGCTATTATGGGTGCATCTGCGCTCATCTGATCTGGAAAAAACCGCCAAAGAAATTCTTAGCAAACATGGCGCCCATGATGTCCATTTACACGAAATTCCATTGTATGGGTGAGGCCTTGATTTAATGAGATCTGCAAAAAATATTCTTGTTATAAACGGCAATCCAGCCCGTGAACGGATTACACTCTCAAGCTCTCTCGCCCATGCTTATGCGGAAGGGGCAAAAGAAGCAGGGCATAGCGTGCGTCAAGTCAATCTCGCCGATCTAACCTTTGATCCGATATTGCATGAAGGCTACGCAAAAGATCAACCCTTGGAACCAGATCTGAAATCTTTACGCGAGGAGATGATAAAGGCAGATCATTGGGTGTTGGTGTTCCCCATCTGGTTAAGTTTACCGCCGGCTCTGGTGAAAGGGTTTATGGAGCGCACGCTCACGCGCGGTTTTGCGTTCGATTATGATGGCCAATATCCGGTTGCTCTTCCCGCCCTAAAGGGAAAAACGATCCGAGTAATCATCACATGCGGCGCGCCAGCCTTTATTTATCACTGGTTTTCGGGGCAGCCAACAAGTAAGGCGCTGCGGACAATTTTCAAACTCTGCGGCATGAAGGTTAAAGGTATTGATGTTTTTGGTCCGGTCACCGATCACTCACCGCATTTATTAAAATCCTATGCCCGCTATATTGATTGTGTTTTCCGGCGAGGAAAAAATGAGCGATAAGAAACGCCTGATTCCTCAAGACCTAAACAAGTGGGAAATATGGGTTTCTCTGGCATCCCTCGCTGCAATAGCACTTCACTTTGCCATTATAAACACGGCTTACAGCGATATCCCCTTACAGGGAATGATTATAATCGGCGGGTTACCATTATTGGCCCAAATCGCGGCAAAGCTTCTGAAAGGTGATTTCGGCGCAGACCTAATGGCGATTATTGCTCTGATCACGGCTGCTATTTTAGGCGAATATCTGGCGGGTGTTCTAATCATCATTATGCTTGCAGGTGGGCAGGCGCTTGAATTTTACGCCATGCGCAAGGCATCATCAGTCTTGCGTGCGCTGGCCGATCGTATGCCGTCTATTGCACACCGCAAAAATGGCGAGGGCATAGAAGATATCGCACTGGATCTTATCAGGATTGGCGATGAGATCGTCATATATCCGCATGAAACGGCGCCCGTCGATGGGATCGTTATAGAAGGGCATGGTACGATGGATGAGTCTTACCTGACAGGTGAGCCTTACACGATTACAAAAGCCCCTGGCGCAGCTATTTTGTCTGGCGCGATTAATGGGGAAGCCGTGTTAATCATCCGTGCAGAAAAGCTGGCGATTGATTCCCGCTATGCGCAGATCATGAGCGTCATGCAGGACGCGGAGCAAAAACGCCCGACCATGCGCCGTATCGGGGATCAAATCGGCGCGGTGTTTGCGCCGCTGGCTCTGATTGTTGCAATCGCGGCTTGGTATTTTACGGGGGATTCCATGCGCTTTTTAGCAGTGCTTGTGGTGGCAACCCCTTGTCCGCTGCTCATTGCCATTCCGATCACTTTGATCAGTGCGATTTCCATGGCCGCCAAGCGCGGGATTATTATCAAAGATCCCACTGTATTGGAACGTCTGCCCACCTGCCGCACAGCGATTTTCGACAAGACAGGTACACTGACCTACGGCAAGCCGGAGGTGACAGAGGTGCTCGCGGCAGATGGCGTAAATGGCGATGAGGTCTTGCGCCGCGCCGCCAGCCTTGAGCGTTATTCAAAACATCCGCTAGCCAGTGCGATATTGGCGGCGGCAGAAAAGGCAAAGTTGTCTCTGATGGACGCGGATGCTGTATCCGAAAAGCCGGGGCAAGGCTTAACCGGAACCGTAGATGGACATGAAATTGCGGTGACAAGTCGTAAGAAATTTCTCGCGGCAAATCCTGATAAGGGGGCTCTGCTGCC
>JAACQG010000016.1:0-12922 GCA_009995045.1 Alphaproteobacteria bacterium | reverse complement strand
TACGCCGCAACCATCCGCCTGCGCGATGCGCCGCGCGCCGACGGCAAGCCGTTTATAACCCATCTATCTCCGATCCATAAATTCAACAAGGTGATGATCGTATCGGGCGACCGCGAGTCCGAGGTCACATATCTGGCTGATCTTCTGGGCATAAAGGAAACCCACGCCTCACAAAGCCCGGAGCAAAAGGTGGAGATCGTGCGAAGCGAAACCGCGCTGGCTCCCACGCTTTATATGGGTGATGGTATCAATGATGCGCCTGCCCTCGCCAGTGCTACGGTGGGTATTGCCTTCGGCCAGCACAGCAGCGTTACGGCAGAGGCCGCAGGCGCGGTCATCATGGAAAATTCACTGGTGAAGGTGGATGAGCTGATCCACATCTCCGCCGACATGCGCAAAATTGTCCTGCAAAGTGCACTGGGCGGTATGGCGCTCAGTGTTATCGCCATGGGCTTTGCCGCGGGCGGGTATATCACCCCAGTTGCGGGGGCATTGCTGCAAGAAACCATCGACATTCTGGCCATCGCCAATGCTCTGCGTATGAGCTTGGGTAACAGCCTAAAAATCGATCTGTATGATAAGAAAGAAGGATAATTTAATGACCATTATGCAGCGTATTCGTATCTATCACGCCACTCTGGCTATATTAGCAATATTGGCGTACTTAACGGGTGAGTTTGGCCTTGTACATGCATGGCTTGGCTATGGTGTTGCCATTGTGATTGCCTTGCGCCTTCTATGGGCGTTTTCTGGTGAACGTCAGGTAGGATTGATGCGCTTTTATCCATCGTTTGAGGGATTAAAGGCAAATAACCTATTCACTCATCCGGCCATCAGCAAAACATTAATGCTTGGCATTGCGCTAATGTTGCTCACAGTGACAGGAACGGGCATTGCTATCGACCAAGGAACATCCATCGCGCTTGCCGACGTTCAGATTGTATCTGTTGCTTATGCAGATGATGATGAACATGAAGGCGGGCACGAGGAAGAAGAAGGACTCCTCACCGAAGCACACGAGCTATTCGCCAACTTGTTGCTGCTTTTTGTAGGGCTACATGTGACGTATATACTTCTCTTTAAATTCCCACTGGCAAAGTTCATGCTGTTTATACCTAAGGATTTGCGCAAAAAATAAAGAATGCTTATGCACGGCGTGGGTTGAGGAGACTTAAATTTTAAAGAGCAATTTTGTAATACACGTATTTTTGTGCGGATTTGATTGCAATCAAATCCAATTCAATTCTGATGTGGTTTATCTAAAGCCTCTATTTTTATAACTATGCGCCTGTGGGCGTATACACGCGAGGAAGATACCCATCATGAACACACGCATCCTTTTATTGAGTACGGCAATGGCCGGATTTATGGCGATAGTGTCTCCTATCAACGCAATCGCTGCGGATGATCCATTGGTTGTAACACAAGAAGGTGATGCAAAACTAACGGAGATGGAACAGGGCGAGGCCAAACCAAACCAGTTCTGGTGGCCGCAGCAACTTAATCTGGCTCCGCTACGGGCGCATGACCCTGCTTCAAATCCTTATGGCACCAAGTTTAATTATGCAGAAGAGTTTAAAACTCTCGATCTTGCAGCGGTAAAAACAGATATCAATACTTTACTCACGACATCACAAGATTGGTGGCCCTCTGACTATGGTAATTATGGCCCGTTTTTTATTCGTATGGCATGGCATAGCGCAGGGACGTACCGCACCAATGACGGGCGCGGTGGCGCGGGTGGCGGTCAACAACGTTTTGACCCGTTGAATAGCTGGCCGGATAATGCCAGCCTTGATAAGGCACGCCGTCTTTTATGGCCGATTAAACAAAAATACGGGGCGAATATTTCGTGGTCTGATTTGATTGTGTTGACCGGAACAGTGGCCCTGGAAAATATGGGTTTTAAAACGATCGGTTTTGCCGGTGGCCGCGAGGATGACTGGCGGCCGGATCTTGTTTACTGGGGGCCTGAGGCCGAGTTTCTTGCGCCGGATATGAAACGTCGCGGTAAAGATGGCAAGCTTGATAATCCATTAGCTGCAGTGCAAATGGGTTTGATCTATGTAAATCCTGAAGGTCCTAATGGTAATCCTGATCCTTTGGCGGCTGCAAAGGATATTCGTGAATCCTTTGGTCGTATGGCAATGAATGACGAAGAAACGGTCGCTCTAATCGCCGGTGGTCATGCCTTTGGGAAAGCGCATGGTGCACATAAAGTGCCTGATTGTCTGGGCAAAGAACCAGCAGCAGCGCCTATTGAAGATCAAGGATTTGGATGGAAAAATAAATGTGGCAAAGGCCACGCTGAAGATACCATCACCAGTGGTTTGGAAGGTGCATGGACTTCGACTCCCGCCGCATGGTCGCACATGTATCTGGACAATTTATTTAATTTTGAATGGAAGCAGACAAAAAGCCCCGCCGGAGCCACGCAGTGGATCCCAACCGATGAATCAGCCGCAAGTCTTGTGCCTGATGCCCATATTGAAGGTAAATCACACGCGCCGATAATGTTTACAACAGACATCGCACTGAAAACAGACCCTGAATATAAAAAGATTGCTATGCGTTTTCATGAAAATCCGGAAGCGTTTGATGCGGCTTTTGCCAAAGCATGGTTCAAGTTGACGCATCGTGACATGGGGCCTAGTGCGGGCTATCTCGGCGCGGATGTGCCGAAGGAAGAATTCATCTGGCAAGACCCTATTCCAAAGCTGAATCATAAATTGATTACGGCGGAGGATGCAGAAAATCTGAAAGCCGAAATCCTGAAATCCGGTTTGACTGTGCCAGAGCTTGTTAGAACCGCATGGGCTTCCGCTTCGACCTTCCGTGGCAGTGATATGCGCGGCGGTGCCAATGGTGCACGCCTTCGCCTGGAGCCGCAAAAAAGCTGGGCGGCAAATAGCCCGGCAGAGCTTGAAAAAGTGTTAGGCGAACTGGAAAAAATACAGACAGATTTTAACGGTAAAATTGGCGGCGGTAAGAAAATATCACTGGCGGATATGATTGTTTTGGGCGGAGCGGCGGCGATTGAAAAGGCAGCCAAAGACGGTGGCTATAAAGACATCACCGTTCCGTTTGAACCGGGACGCATGGATGCCGCTAAAGAAATGACTGATGTCGAGGCGATGGCGATGCTAGAGCCGCATGCTGATGGTTTCCGGAATTATTACGGTGCTGGTAATTCCAGATCACCGGCGGAGATGCTGGTTGATAAAGCCAGCCTGCTCAATTTGAGTGTCCCTGAAATGACTGTGCTGGTCGGTGGTATGCGCACCCTTGATGCCAATACCGGGGGGGCTAAAAACGGTGTTTTAACCAATAAACCCGGCACGCTCAGCAATGATTTCTTTGTGAATTTGCTGGATATGGGCACGGTCTGGAAAAAATCAGCGCGGTCGGAAGGGCTTTATGAAGGCCATGACCGCAAGACAGATGCGCTAAAATGGAATGCTACTCCTGTTGATCTGATCTTTGGGTCAAATTCGGAGCTGCGCGCGATAGCGGAAGTTTACGCCTTTGAGAACGCTAAGGATAAATTCGCACAGGATTTCGTGTTGGCCTGGACCAAAGTGATGAACCTCGACCGCATTGATCAAAAGATATAGGCGATGGAAGCCACCTTCACCAATATCAGATCAGGGATAACGTACCTGAAGGCACACAAAAAACAGCTCTTTTGGTATTGGATAGGTTATCAATGCGTCAAAGGGACAATCACTATATCCCTGATCTGGGTACCGCTGTTGATTATATATTTTCGTTAAAATGGTGACAGCAGTTCATAACGCGAAAGAAGCGGATTGAGCAGTTATTTAGATTGTTGCGCATGAAATTACTTAGGGCATTTATTATATCTGGGTTTATGACTTTGGGGTTGGCACATGTGTGCCTTGCTGCAGAAAAATTTAACCTGGATAAGGCTGAAACCACTATTCGCTTTGCCGTCAGTTATTTTATTTTAACGAGTGTCAGTGGCCACTTCAATGATTTTACAGGTTCGTTTGTCATTGACCGTGATGACCCGGAAAACAGCAGCGTTGATATGGTTATACAAACCGATAGCGTCGATACGGGCTTCGCTGCACGAGATAGTGAAATTCGGGGCCCCGGCCTGTTTAACGCGGCGCTTTATCCGGAAATGCATTTTCACAGTCATATATTTGAGATTGGGCCAGAGGACAATGCGGGTCATATAATAGGTGAGTTGAGCTTGCATGGTGTGACCAAGCCTATGGTTCTTGATCTGCACCAAGTGGCTGGGAAGCACAACAGCGATACAGTCGGCTTCGTTGTCACAGGTCAAATTAAACGATCAGATTTTGGGATGGATGGCTTTATGATTCCAGTGGGAGATATTGTGACGCTTTTGGTTTGTTACAACGTGCAAGATTGTAAGGCCAGAGATACCATATCAGAAGTAAATAGGCCTCTTTACAATCCTTAAGGTGTTTTCTTTTTTAGAAGCGCTATTATGGGGAATGTCAGATGGGGTTGATGGGCTTTTTATCTATCGCTTGAGGTATTAAAGACATATAACTTATTTGTTACTATCTTCCACAGACATCATCATCCTGATTTCCGCCTGTAACTCCGGCGATTGTTTGGTAATTGCTTGATGAAGTTTTTGCGTATGTGCGCGAATTTTATATAATTGATCAAGCAGTGAGAGCACGACATCCATGCCCTCATCATTGACTTCGATATCTTGCGTTAGATGGCACACCAGATGGAGCCGCGCAATATCGATCTCCTCAAAATACCATCCTTCATCTTGTGATATTGGGCGTAACCACTGGCGGTTGATATAATCCTCAAGCGTTTGGCGATCAATACGCGCTTCAAGCATATCCAGCACTTCTTCAATCGTTTTCATAGTGCCTTCTCCATGTCCATTCGGGGATTATAAGCATGTGTTTGCGACCATTTGCCGATGGCTTCTTCCAGATCAGCATCAATTTCTTTGGGCATGACCAGTTTCAATTTCACATATTGGTCTCCTGATTTAATACCTTTGCCTTTTAATCTGAATGTTGTGCCCGAGCTTGCCCCTTTGGGGATGGTTGCTTTTACAAGCCCGTGAATTGTAGGCACCTGTATTTTCGCGCCCAGCACGCTTTCGGGCAGGCTGATCGGCAATTCGATCGTGATATCTTTGCCTTTACGGCTAAAAATCGGGTGCGGCCGTATTTGTACCGTTATATAAGCATCGCCATTTGGCTGAGTTCCCTTGCCTTTAAGACGCAATTTTTGTCCTTCTTCGATGCCTTCAGGGATATTAATATCTAAAGTTTTGCGATCTGGCATAGTAACGCGCTTTTTTGCGCCAATTGCTGCATCAAGAAAATCAACCTCAAGGCTGTAATAGGCGTCAGCAGCCGGTGGCCGGTTAAATCCGGCGCCGCCACTGAAAGCAGAAAAAATATCTTCAAAGTTAAAATCTCCGCCATTGGTATGGTAACGGCTACCTTGCGGCCCATCGGCAAAATCGCGGTATGTTTGCTGTTGTTGGCGGTATTGCGGCTGTCCTTCCATATCAATTTCACCGCGATCAAACGCTGCGCGTTTTTCTTTATCGGAAAGCAGGGCATTGGCTGTATTGATTTCTTTGAATTTTTCACCAGCGCTCTTATCGCTTGGATTAAGATCCGGGTGATGTTTTCTTGCCAGTTTACGGTAGGCGACTTTAATGTCTGCTTCACTTGCGTCTTTCTTCACGCCTAAAATTTCATAAGGATTCTTTGCCATATCAACCATAATCTGCTTCTATCAGCTTAATGTTCGGATTTCTATTTTCGACTCTAGTGTTCTTTGCACTGGGCATTTGGCGGCGATTTCGATGAGTTTTTTTCGTTGCTCATCGGTTAATTGATCGCCATGCACGATCACCTGTTTTTCAAATATGCCGACCTTGTTGATTTTTTGGAAGGTGAGGTTGACCTCGACCTTATCCAATGGCCATTTTTGTTGTAGCGCGCACCAGCGCACCGTCATGGCGGTGCATTCCCCCAGCGCGGCGGTGAGGAGATCATATGGCGCGGGGCCGAGATTCTTGCCGCCCGCATCCTCCGGCTCGTCGCCCGTAATTCTATGCCCTGAAACATCGATGGATACGGCGAAATCGCTTTCTCCCGTTTCAATAATATGCGCGGTGATGGTTTTATCTGCTGACATGATGTTTTCCCTTTTTATATGCCTTTACGATGTCCGCCTTCGTTTTCCCAGCGGGCGATGGCTTTTGTGCCATTATGAGCATCTTTACAGGCGCGCGCCATCACCAGCTCTTCATCCGTAGGGATAACATAGACTGAAAAATCGCCGATCCAGCGCAGGCGCGCGGTGATTTTATCGCGAATAGGGGCGGCATTTTCCCCGATCCCGCCCGTAAACACAAGCGCATCCAGACCGCCGATGGAGGGCAGCAGCCCCGCAATTTGTTTGGCGGCGGATATGCAATAGAGCTCAACTGCCTCAATCGCGGACGGCGTTTTACTATGCAACAATTCTTTCATATCATCGCTGATCCCCGACACGCCCTTCAGGCCTGCATTGTGATAGAGGAGATCACTCAGCACCGGGAGCGGCATGCCGTCCGTCTCCAGCAGATAGAGCAGCGCGCCGGGATCAAGCGCGCCACAGCGCGTACCCATCATCAGACCATCGAGCGTGGAAAACCCCATAGTGCTGTCTACGCTTTCAAGGTTTTTTATCGCGCAGGCCGATGCCCCGCCGCCTAAATGCGCCACGATGACCCGTCCATGCGCTTTGTCTTTTGCGTATTCAGGCAGAACGTCGGCGATATGCTGGTATGACAGGCCGTGAAATCCATAACGCATCAGCCCCTCCTCCTGATATTTGCGCGGCAGGGGCAGGCGGCGGTTGATATCAGGCACAGTGTGATGAAACGCCGTATCAAAACAAGCGATATGCGGAATGCTGGTGTAGAGTGCACGTAGAGTGCCTATCATTTTTAGCGCGGCGGGTTGGTGCAGCGGCGCGAGCGGAATGAGTTTCGTAAGCTTTTGCACAACCTCATCGGTAATACGTTCTGGGTGAGTAAAATGCCGGCCGCCATGCACAACGCGGTGCCCGATGGCTGCAACATCTTGATGACGTTTGAGCCATGCTATCGCTTCATCTTCATTATGTACGGTGGCTTTATCCGTTTGCTCCAGCGTTTTGGCATCAAATGCCGCGAGCTTGGTGTTGTTCGATCCGGCATTACAGGTCAGGATGAGTTTTGTCATGTTATTTTTTTCGCGCATATAAAAGTGCCAGAGCAGAAGAGATAACGCGGCTTTCGGCATCGCCCGCGCGGCTGGTTAATATGATCGGCACTTTTGCACCTAGAACAATGCCCGCGCCTTGTGCCCCCGAAAAATATCGCAGTTCCTTATAGAGCATATTGCCGGATTCTATATCAGGCGCGATCAAAATATCCGCATCGCCCGCCACATCCGATACAATACCTTTAATCTCTGCTGCTTGTTTCGATATCGCGTTATCAAAGGCCAGCGGGCCATCAACGATCCCGCCTTTGATCTCGCCGCGATGAGCCATTTTGCAAAGCGCCGCCGCGTCGATGGTGGATGGTATTTTTTCATTCACCATTTCCACCGCCGATAGGATAGCCACTTTTGGTGTTCCCAGCCCCAGAGCGGCAAACAAGTCAATCGCGTTTTGCACGATATCCTTTTTATCCATCAGGCCGGGTTTGATGTTAATGGCAGAATCGCTCAGAAAGAGCGGTTTGTGATAACGGGGAACGTCCAGTATGAATACGTGGCTCATGCGGCGGCCTGTGCGAAGACCCTTGTCTTTATCGACAACTGCTTCCATAAGCTCATCCGTATGAAGTTTGCCCTTCATGAGGGCTTCGACATCGCCCCTTCGTGCCATTTGTGTGGCCATTTCAGCGGCGGCATGGCTGTGTAGCGTTGATATAATCTCGTAGTGATCCAGATCAATATGTGCATCTTGCGCAACTTTACGGATTTTATCTTCAGGCCCGATAAGTACAGGCTCTATGATGCCTGCTTTGGCGGCTTCGACCGCGCCCACAAGGGAGTATATATCCACGGGATGCACGACAGCAACGCGCAGCGGTTTTAGGCCGGATGCCTTATCCATTAACCATTGTTCGTAGTTATGATCGGGGGTCTTGATTTGCACTTCCGCTAAGGGCAGTGCTTTCCAGCTTATCTTTTCAGAAGGCGCAAGAACAAGCGCTTCACCCTCCAGCACATGTTCGCCGTCTTCATTGGCGCACAGCGTTTCGAACGTAATATGTTTGTGTTTATCATCCTTCTTTATAACCTTCACCGATGCCGTGATGATATCGCCCAGATGCACCGGTTTTAAAAATTTCAGCGTTTGGCCGAGATAGAGCGTGCCCGGCCCCGGAAGCTGCATCCCCAGCAACACCGAAAACATCGAAGCCGTCCACATCCCATGACCGACAATTTGATGAAAAATATCAGTCTTGGCATAGGCCTCATCCAGATGCGCGGGGTTCATATCTCCTGTGACCGTGGCAAAAAGCTGGATATCCCGCTTGGTCAGAGTGCGCGTGAGTGTTGCGGACTCTCCGATCTTGATCTCATCATAAGTTTTATTGGTGATGCATTGCTTTGAATGGCTCATTTTGAAATTTCAATCATCACTTCATTGCGGCGCATGAAGGGCAATGTCCAGGGCGGGTTATAAAATGCATAAGCGGGCGCAGAAATTGAGTTCAAATTTTGCGATTTTATATAGGCGTTCAATTTATCAGTGTTTGTTTTGAGGCTCTCTTGCCCGGCTAATCCTGTAAAACGGATGACGCCAAAACGTTTCCCCGGTACCTCGATCAGCTTGACCAGATTATTATTCGGCTTTGGCAGTGTTTCTATTGTGTATTCACCCGGCATGACAAAAGCCACGCTCCAGTTATTGTCATTACCTGTCTGCATAACGGGCGCTGTCATCGCAATTTTTTCACTTTCCTGCTGTATGACAGGGGCGGTCATAGCCACTTTTTGTGCGGATGTATTATTGCCGAAAATATAATCGGCTATTAATCGAAAGCCTTGATTGATAGCCTCCTTACGCTCTCCTGCAACTTCTGTTTGCGCGATGATTTTTGGAGCGTAGTCACGAATTTCTATTGAACCGCTAGATTCAACCACATTGTATTTTGCTTGCTCCACATTACTCATAGCGGGCCCCCACATTACAGCGCCTAAGATCACTATTCCGGGAATTATAAGCCATATCATTTTCTTTCTCATTTTTTGTCTTTCCTTTAATCAATAATTTCATATCCGCCATCTACCATATGCACGCCGCCTGTGATGTTTTTGGATAGATCGCTGACCAGAAAGGCTGCCATATTGCCGATATCATCCAAATCAATCATCCGGCGCAGTGGCATTTTCACGGCTGTGGATTTCAAAAGCCCATCAAAATCAGCAATCCCAGAGCCAGCGCGGGTTTTTATTGCGCCGGGGGAAATGGCATTGACGCGGATATTCTTTGCGCCGAGTTCTGCCGCCAGATAGCGCACGCTTGATTCCAGCGCCGCCTTGACAGGGCCCATCAGCCCGTAATGCTTAACGACTTCTGCACTTCCTATATAGGTCAATGTTAAAAGGCTTCCACCATTTTTCATTAAAGGCTCTGCAAGTTTTGCCAAACGAATAAAAGAGTGACAGGAAATATCCATGGCCTCTAGAAAGCCCTCCTTTGAACAATCCGTCACGCGGCCCTGAAGATCGGCCTTTGGCGCAAAAGCAATGGCATGAAGCAGAAAATCCAGCGTTCCCCATTCTTTTTGGATGACCTTAAATAACGCGGTCATTTGTGTATCATCACGAACATCGCAGGGCATGATGATCGGCGCGTTGAGTTGCTCTGCCAGCGGCCTGACATAGGGTTCGGCTTTATCATTCGCATATGTCACAGCCAATTCTGCACCGGCCTGATGAAAAACACGCGCGCAGCCATAAGCAATGCTATGCTCATTGGCAATCCCCAGAACGAGGCCTTTTTTCCCTGCCAAATCCAATAAAGCGGTCATGTGCATGTGCCTTTTTTACGTAAGGCTATCATAAAACACATCCGCCAGGTTTTGGCTTTGACTGCAATCAAATGCAAATAAATTTTAGGGCTATACAGTAAGATAAGCGATTATAATTGAGGCTGTATAAACGCCAAATCTTCTTTTGAGGGATATATCATTGAATCGCAATTTCGCTCTCACGTGAAACCCAAGTTATGACTTGATTTTTGATTCAAGAGATACTGATCGTACAAATTGTAAATTGAATTGACAATTTGTACCAATGACGGTAAGCTTCCTTTATGAGTTTTATCCCGCGAAATGCAGAAAAAGTGTTAAAAAAACTGGCGCGCAGCTATCCGGCTGTTGTGGTGACGGGACCACGTCAATCGGGAAAGACAACGCTAACACAGGCTGTTTTTGCAGATAAGCCTTATGTTTCTCTCGAAGATCTCGATATGCGGGAATTTGCCGATACCGATCCGCGCGGTTTTCTAGCTCAATACCCCAAAGGCGCCATTCTGGATGAGGTGCAGCGTTGCCCGGATTTGTTTTCTTATCTACAGACCCGTTTGGATGCCGATAAAAAAATGGGGCAATTTATCCTGACTGGCTCTCAGCAGTTTGGATTGATTTCGGGCATTTCGCAGAGCCTGGCGGGACGGACGGCCAAGATTTCGCTTTTGCCTTTTAGTCTACAGGAATTGCAGAAAGCGGGCCAGGCTCCCAAAAAACTGGAAGACCTCCTGTTCAAGGGGCTTTACCCCCCGATATATGACCGCAAGCTGGAAGCTGGTATATGGCATGCGAACTATATTGATACGTATGTTGAGCGTGATGTGCGTCAGCTTATTAATGTACGCGATTTGAGCAGTTTTCAGCGTTTTGTCCGTATGTGCGCCGCCAGAACGGGGCAGATTTTAAACCTGTCCGATCTTGCGGGCGATTGCGGCATTACGCACAATACTGCAAAATCATGGGTGTCTGTATTGGAGGCCAGTTATATTATTCATCTGCTCCAGCCGCATCACAAAAACTTTAACAAGCGCCTGATCAAGTCACCGAAGCTGTATTTCTATGACACTGGCCTTGCGGCATGGCTTCTCAATATTCAAACGCCTGAGCAACTGGCGACACATCCGGCGCGGGGGCATTTGTTTGAAACATGGGCCGTATCTGAGATGATAAAATACCGTTATAATCAGGCGTTGGGATCGAACCTCTATTTCTGGCGGGATCATAAAGGGCATGAGGTTGATGTTATAATTGAGCAGGCAAATACGCTTGTGCCCATTGAAATTAAATCCGGTCAGACTGTGGCTCGTGATTTTTTTGATGGCCTTAAGAAATTTCAAAAGATTGCCGATAAAGAGTCTGGCCAGGGAACTCTCATTTATGGTGGTGCTGGATCGCATACGAGAGAGGAATTTAACGTTATCGGCTGGCAGGATATTGAAAATATAGAAAAAGACTTAAGCACGTGAAGCCTATTTCATGGGACACTGGTGGGACAGTTGGTGGCAAAAAGGGGCAATAATTTACAGCTAACGACAAAAGCATTTTTTTTCTAATCTTTTGATTTGTTTATAGTATTTTGTTTTGGTGTGTTGTCATTATTTGCCAGAATCACGCCCATCGTCTGTAATTGTATGCCTTGAAACATCGATGATTACTGTGAAATCGCTTTTACCCATTTCAATAATATTCGCGGTGATGGTTTTATCTGCTGACATTTGTGCGTCCTTCTCTATTTATTGCGCGGCGTGAATGATCGCCTTCATCGTGTCTTCTACATCCTGTGCAATTTTTTGCAGCGCGGGAGAATTCGAAAGCGATGAAAGCATGTCCTTAGGCGAGAGCATGCCGATTTTGACTCTGCCGCCCTCATTCTCCCACACGGAAATGCGGCACGGCAGCGCCATGTTCAAATCCATATCTTCGGCCAGAACGGCAGCGGCTTGTTTTGGGTTACAAATCTCGTATATGCGGCATTCGCGGGGCAGGTCTATTCCTTTTCCTTTCAACGTTTCCTTGAGGTCATATGTGTGCAGCACGCCAAAGCTGTGTGCTTTTACGGCCTCTTCAATGTCCTTTGCTGCCTGATTGATCGTTTTTTCGGTTTCGACAATATGCTTCATAGCCGTTATCCTTCTTTTATCCGTTTATTGCACTGATATAGACCGTTTTGCTCTAAAATAACCCTGACCAACCGTATTGTATCATACCCTTCAGTTTCACTTCAGGTTCAGCGCGCATTCTTGATAACAGAAACAAGAACTAAGGTGCGCAACAATGCTAAAACTAACGTATCAGGAAAACACCCTCAATACAGCCAGCCTGTATTTGCAGGAAGGTCGCGCCCGCAAAATTAGCCCACTCACGCCGTCGGTCATCAGTATTACCAACTTGTTTGAACCGGAGCGCCAAAGAGTCGAAGATTTCATCAGGGCGATTTATAAGCAAAGTTATAATGCCGATATCACGGTGAATTACCCTGTTTTGATGAGCGTGCGGAATGCGGAGAATGATATTCTGGCCGCTGTTGGATTTCGATATGCCAAAGATAAGCCGCTATTTTTGGAACAATATACGCAAGAGCCAATAGAGAAGTTTCTGGGCTGCTCACGTCATGAAGTTGTGGAGATTGGCAATCTGGCGTCTGCCGGCCAGGGGGCGTCAGCGTTCTTGTTTGCGGCTTTGGCTTCATATCTGAATAATAAAAATGTTCTCTACGCCGCAATTACCGGAACGGATTTTCTTCATCGTTATTTTGAAAGGATAGGCTTACAACCTCGCAAAATTTGTGATGCAGATATTGATGCCGTGCAGGAGAGCCAGAAAAGCTGGGGCAGTTATTACGATACCCAGCCTCGTGTG
>JAACQG010000025.1:3612-3868 GCA_009995045.1 Alphaproteobacteria bacterium | reverse complement strand
AATGTAGGGCTCTGCCGACCTCACGGACTTCCTTAATCAGTTGCTGGCGTATCATTTCCAGATCGGCATCACTCAAATCTTTCAGATGCCCCACCGGCGTGTGTTGCACCCATTTAAAAACGGCATCACCAAGGTTGATTTTTTCTTGTACGGACATAGTCATATCTGCTCCTTCTAGGTTTTGTTGGTCCTAAAAGGCAGGTCTGCAAAAGCGTCCCAAAACGACGAAAAATAATCAAAAATAATTTTTAAACTG
>JAACQG010000025.1:1915-3601 GCA_009995045.1 Alphaproteobacteria bacterium | reverse complement strand
GATATTCCTTCAATTTTTTGACGCGCGATGAAAAAGTCGTTCGCGGTATTTTCAGTATTTCAGCGGCTTCACTGATTGTGTGTTCCATAACCAGATCAAATGTTTGCTGAAGTTCCCCTGGCAACGACTCTCTGATTTTCAAAATATCAATGCGCTGGATAGATAGATCAGCAAAACTTTCAAAAGGCTTGTCACCCCACAAGCCACCCGTGTCATCAAGCTGATCGATAAATAACGTATCTTCATCATCAAAAGCAGGCTGATCCAATGAAACTTCTTTTATTCTGACCTTCCGTTTATCAGCGGTGATCTCCCGGATCATTTGAATGCTGCGATGATTAATCACCATCCGTGTAAAGACATCTTTTTCAGCTCGATCACCTTTGAAATTTCCTTCATCTTTCAGATAGGCTATCATCAGCTCTTGTTCGATATCTTCTTTGTCCTCTGGTCTAAAAAGACCAGTCTTGATCATACTTTTAGCCTTCACAGACACAAAAAAAGCGGCGTGGGTATCCACGCCGCCGTAGCGGTTCTTTGACATTTTTTCTTCTCCAAGTTGTGGAACTCGGAAATAAAAAAAGCAAAAAACGGTTCAATTTGAAGCTGTTAATCAGCCAAAAATACAATCATATTATGCATGATGTATGAGAAAGCCTTATTACCAAGGAAGTAGCTCAAATCATTCATGTTTTTTGGTTGCGGTTGTATGATCTTTATCATCATACAAAGATGTGTTTTCTGAACGAATCGAAGGTCTTTTTACTTCGCGAATGATCGCTGCCGCCAATATCTCGGCAATTTCTAAAATATGATCAGGCTTGCATGTTTTTATGTTTGTTTCCATCAGGGTTCTCCATTGTTGGTTTGTCCTGATGGTTAGGTCTGCAAAAATTTTAGAAAGTGACGAAAATTTTTGAATTTTTATTCATGCGTAAAGCCGAAGACCTTTCTTTGCTCCTTCCAAGAAATTGGGAAACCACGCACCACATTTTGCAGCGTGAGTGTACGGGGTTGCTTGCCATTTAAAACAGCCTCAATGATGTCAGGGGCAAGAAGTGTTAAACGCATCACACGATACATATGAGTTACCTCCACATTCTCTTTTTGCGCCAGCTCTTTTGGCGTTGCATATTTCCCTTCATCAAGCATGCGTTGCCAAGAGAATGCCTTACCCAGCGCCAATATAAACGTGTAGTCCGTATTATCAGCTTCAGGGTCAGTCATCTCACTGAGTGTTTTACCATCTGGCCCCACAATCATCTTGCGAGAACTGCGACGGCTAAATTGCATCGGGATACGAATGTGCAGTGTGTCCAACGCTTCATTAACTGATATGGTTGTCATTATAAAAAATCTCCTTTCGTAAATGTGTTGGCAATTGTGGTGAAACCATCCAGTCGCATATCAATAGCCACTTCGTCATTGGTGATGGTGACGTTTTTCACCAAAATCTCTGCAATACGATTACGCTCCTTCGGTTTTAATGACTTCCAAAACCCATCAAATTCACCGATATGGTTTCGAAGCTCCTGCAAACCAAAATCATGCGGACATTCATCACTGGTTTGAAGCTTGGCATGCGTTTGCGTGATGATTTCGGGGCTTTCAATAAATTTACGGATGTGACCGATCACCAGCGCATCAACCTCTGCCGCTGGCACGGGGCCAACCTTGCAGGCTTCA
>JAACQG010000025.1:0-1907 GCA_009995045.1 Alphaproteobacteria bacterium | reverse complement strand
ATGTATGGCGCTGGTGGGGGTGTAATAACGGTAGATGCGTTGGTCTTTTTTGGTAAAGGTTGGTGTCATGGCACTTTCACAACATCCACACCGCACCATACCACGCAAAAGCGACGGGTTAGTATTTTTGTTGTGATTACCTCGTTTCACACGATCCTGTGACAAAATGGCATGGGCTTCGTCCCATAGTTCTTGAGAAATAATGGCATCATGCTGGCCTGGATAGATTTTATCTTTATGAACAATCTGACCAAGATAAAGCGGGTTATTCAAAATCCGGTAGATATACTGGCGATTAAACTTACGCCCGCCACGTAGATTGCCCGTGCCGCTTTCATACATCTTCGTGCGATAGCCTTTGAGATCGAGCTCTTTGATGATTTGTCCGATTGATTTGATCTGCACATAGCGTTTGAAAATATGCTCCACCAGCGCTGCTTCTTCCGGCACAATAACCAGCTTACGATCCACCGAGTTATAGCCAAGCGGCAATGCGCCGCCCATAAAGATGCCTTTTTGTTTAGATGCCGCAAACTTATCGCGAATGCGTTCGCCAATAACTTCGCGTTCAAACTGAGCAAAACTGAAGAGAATATTCAGCGTTAAACGCCCCATGGCATCCTTGGTATTAAAATGCTGGGTGACGGATACAAAGCTTACATCATGCTCATCAAAAATCTGCACCATCTGTGCAAAGTCAGCTAAGGAGCGTGAAAGGCGGTCAATCTTATAAACCACCACCACATCAATCTTTTTGGCCTTAATATCCTCAATCAGGCGCTTTAAGGCGGGGCGCTCCATATTCCCACCCGTGAAACCACCATCATCATACCGCGTGGATAGCACCTCCCAGCCTTCATGGCGCTGGGACTGGATATAACTTTCACCCGCATCACGTTGAGCATCCAGCGTGTTATATTGTTGCTCAAGTCCTTCTTCGGTGGATTTACGTGTATAGACAGCGCAGCGAATAACCTTTTTCTTTTCCATCATGCATGCCCCCGTGCAATCAGGCCAAAAAACAAATTGCCGTTCCAATTTGTGCCAGTGATGCGTTTGGCGATGGCGCTGAGGCTTTTATAGGTTTTGCCCTGATATTCATAGCCTTTTGACAGAACAGTGACATAATGCTCTTCACCGTCATATTCCCGCATCAGGCGTGTACCAACGACAGGCTTCATAGCTTTACGCTTGCGTTTCTTTTTTACGCCATTGCCGTAATCCATCAGCAGGTTGATGACCTCTTGCGTCAGGCCGCCATATTCTAATTCTTGCATACGGTAGGCGAGTTTATTGACCAGCGTGAGTTTATTAAAATGTGGGGCGGGCGTATTGTAATAGCTTTGCCAAAGCTCTTTGAGATGTGCCATCGGCATATAATTCAACTCGGCAATATCTCTTTCTAAGACGTTGTTTTGCATTGTTTTTCCCTTCGTTTTTAGACATGAATGCTTCGCTTCGGCACTTAGTCCAGCGAAAACTCTCTGTTTCTTCAGGTCTGCAAAGGGTTTGAAAAACGACGATAAAAAATAAAACTTTTCGAAAGTTTTTTTGATGGGCGATTATTCTTTCGAACTGCAAAAAATTCTGATGCGCTGAAAGCCTTGAAAAACCTCACTTCATGACCTGTTGGTCGTTTGCAAAGTAGCCGACAGGTTTTTAGACGGATGGGGGTATTTTGAGGGGATAAAGCCTGTTTTCACGGAAATGATGGACTGAGCCTGTGAACAGGTTGCGCCCGAAAACGGCGCAGAAACTAGGGTTTTAGGCATTAAAAAACCGCTCATAACTTGTGTTAGAACGGTTTATAAATAGTAAATTGGTTGCGGGGGCTGGATTTGAACCAACGACCTTCAGGTTATGAGCCTGACGAGCTACCGGGCTGCTCTACCCCGCGGTATAAAATA
>JAACQG010000027.1 GCA_009995045.1 Alphaproteobacteria bacterium | reverse complement strand
ATTATATGTTTTTTTGTTCGATTTTTTTTAAATGTTAGAAACATTTGATTTGAGTTTTAGCTGCATGCCTATCTCTTGTTTATATGTTTTGTGTGTAAATCAGTTTTCAGTGCGGTCTTAACAAGTAAATACTGCTTTTAAAGTATCTTTGCAGCAAACTATTTTTTACAATATTTAACGCATCAGAATATATCCTTTAGAATGCATCAATCAATGGTTGTGATTTTGTTTGTTATTTGTTTGTACCTCAAGTAAAAATTAATCGTGAGGGCTGTATTTATTTTTTTACTCCACCCATGGGTGTGTTTATTGTTAGTTGCTTGGTTGCGCTAGTATGCTATCTGCAACCAAGACGAATATTAATATGAAAACATTATCGTGTTGCCGTTGGGATATTTGTTCGTGTGAGTCACACAGATTCCTATTCCGTAAAATATAAAAAAGCGCAAAAATACTGAGTATGTTCATTATTGCTGATTATGAGCGTCAGCGTTTGATTGCATTTCATATACGCATCGGATGGGTGTGTTTAAATATTGGGGGTTTGAAAAAGATGGTAGCGGAGGGCAGAATTGAACTGCCGACCTTCGGATTATGATTCCGCTGCTCTAACCCCTGAGCTACTCCGCCATCTTTGGGTATGGGAATATTTAATTGATGTTTCTTTGACAATCAATCTTTTATTTACGTTTTTGGTTATATTTTATTCGTGCCGACAATCCAGCCGCCGCCTAGAACGCGGTCATTGATGTAGCATACGGCTGCCTGACCAGGAGAGATGCCGTATTGTGCTTCGGGGAGGTGTATTTTAGCGGTGTTGTTTTGCTCACGATTGATTTGTGCGCGGATTGGTTTCATGACTGAGCGAAATTTGAGGTCGACATCAATGCCGCCTTCGGGGATGTCCTTAAGCCAGTTGCAATCCGTGATATGAATAACGTTGCGTGCAAGCGCGGCCTTAGGGCCGACAATCACTTCGTTTGATGTGGGGTTTACCGATACGACATAAAGCGGTTCGTTATTTTCGGATATACCGCCACCGATGCCGAGGCGTTTACGCTGGCCGATTGTGTAATGAATAATGCCGTTATGCGTGCCAAGGACGCGGCCATCAATATGTGTGATGTTGCCCGGTTTTTCTGCGTCAGGGCGAATTTTTTTGACAACGCTTGCGTAATCTCCATGTGGAACGAAGCATATGTCTTGGCTATCTGGTTTATCGGCGGTGAGGAGGCCTAGGCGTTGGGCCTCGATACGGGTTTTGTCTTTGCTCCACCCACCTAGAGGGAAGCGGAGAAAATTCAATTGATCTTGGGTGGTTGCAAATAGGAAGTAGCTTTGGTCTTTTCCATGGTCATGGGCGCGATGAAGTTCGGCGACGCCGTCATTATTAACGCTGCGTTTAATGTAATGTCCTGTTGCCATACAGTCTGCACCCAGGTCGTGCGCGACTTCGAGGAGGTCGCGGAATTTTACCGATTGATTACAGCGCACGCATGGGATTGGTGTCTGCCCTTTTATATAACTATCGGCGAATTCGTCGATCACGCTTTCGCGGAAATTGCTTTCGTAATTAAGAACATAATGCGGAAAACCACAATTTTCAGCGACACGCTTCGCATCGTATATATCTTGCCCCGCGCAGCATGTCTTGGTTTTAACCTCTTCGCCCGCTTTTGCTCCCATGTCATAGAGTTGTAGAGTGACGCCGATCACGTCATAGCCTTGCTCATGTAAGAGGGCGGCGGCCACGGATGAGTCGACACCGCCAGACATTGCAACAACAACGCGGGTGTCTTTGGGGGCTTTATCTATTCCGAGTGAGTTCACCATAACGTCGCTTATATAGGGCGTTTGGTTTGATTTTGCAAGAAAATGCGGTTCGTCTATACGAAATAGAAGCCCTGCGCGTGCTGAATATCGCCACTTATGAGGCGTTTTACCTTTGAGACTAAAGTTTTTGCATTAAAGGGTTTGACGATGTAATCGGCTGCGCCCATGCCTAGGCTTTGTAAGATGTGCCTATCATTGTCATCGCTGCTTATCATTGCGACAGGGATTTTGGATGTCTCTGGATTGGTTTTTATCATGTGTAAAATTTCACTTCCGCTTATGTCGCCTAAACGACGATCGAGCAGGATAACATCAGGGCGCTGTATGCACGCAAGTTCGTATCCTTCTTCGCCGCTTAGTGTTGTTGAGATGATTGCATCCGGGCTGCGTAGGATGTTTTTGACGAGATTGAGAATGAAAAGATTGTCGTCGATAATAAGGATTTTTTGAAATTTATTGTGTGTGTTTACGCTATCAAAGCTCATTTTCTGGATCCTTTTTATTACAGGTGTTTCTAATGTTATTATACATAATGCAAGGCTTGAGGCGAAGATATATCATTTCGAAACTGTCTCAAAATTTATGTAAACGCTATAATTTCTGCGGGTCTTAGGGCTGTGGAAGAAAAATTGTTAAGCCATTTAAAGCAGTTGTCAGTTTTATCTGGCAGGCGAGGCGGGAGGTGGTTTTCGTATTTTTCGCTAGCTCGAGCATGTCTATTTCTTCTTCGGATTGTTCGTTGTCTTGTGCCTCGACACGCCTTTTCCATTGGTCGGGGATATAGACATGGCACGTTGCGCAGGCGAGGGATCCGCCGCAGATTCCTTCTATCGTGCTAATGTTGTTTTCCAATGCGATTTGCATGACAGATTGGTTTTCTGATGCGGTCACGTTTTGGCGTGTGCCATCGTGATGGATAAATGTGATTTGTATTGTGTCAGTCGGCAAGGATTTTACTTTCCATGCGGGTGTAGATTTTATTCCACGCGGTAAGGAAGGTTTCTATATCCTCGGGTTTTGTATCCCAGCCCATGGAAATTCGAAGTGCGCCGCTGGCGGTTATCTTGGGTTCGTTCATGGCTTTGAGGACATGGGAGGGCTCCACTTTTCCGCTGGAGCAGGCGGAGCCGTTTGATATGGCGATGCCTTCAAGGTCGAAATTCATCAGCAGGGTTTCGGATGACAGCCCGGGTAAAGAGAGCAGCGTTGTATTGGCGACGCGGGGCGCGGATTGGCCATAGATTTTGACGTGTTTGGATTGTTTAAGTGTGCTTTCGAGATGCTCGCGCAGCGCGGTGAGGCGTGATTGATAATGCTCTATTTCTGTCATTGCTAAATCTGCGGCCTTACCAAAGCCAGCAATGCCGGCCACATTTTCAGTGCCTGCGCGGGCGGATTTTTCTTGCCCTCCACCGTGGAGAAGGGTTGGGGTGATGCCACATAGGCCGAGGCATAGCGCGCCAACGCCTTGTGGTCCGCCAAGTTTGTGCGCGGAGAGGGTAAGGAAATCTATCCCCATTGCGGGTGCGTCGATTGCAACGCGCCCTGCGGCTTGAACGCCATCAACATGCAGGAGTGCGCCGTGTTTATGGACGAGGTCGGATATTGCTTTGATGGGTTGGATGATGCCTGTTTCGTTGTTGACCAGCATTGTTGAGACGAGTGATGTCTTATTATCCTTTAACAATGTTTCTAAAGCATTAAGGTCGATTGTCCCGCTTGGTGTGACAGGGATTATAGCTGTGTTTGGGATGGCTTCGATCACGCTGGGGTGTTCGATTGCGGAGATGAGGATTTGCTCATTCGGGTATTGTTTAGCGAAATAGCGTAAGGTTGTGTTGTTGCCCTCGGTTGCGCCGCTGTTAAAAATGATTTGTGCGGCGGGCAGATTTGTTAATTTTGCAATGACCTCGCGGGCGTCTTCGACATATCTGCGTCCTGCGCGTCCTGCATAATGCACGGAGGATGCATTATGTGCGCTTTTCATCGCACTTGTCATGATTTCTATGACTTCTGGGCGTATGGGCGCGGTGGCGTTATAGTCGAGGTAAATTTTATTCATATGTTGGCTATACTGCGAATGCGGTTTCGAATCAAACATATTAGCGCTTTGCGTTTTTGCAGTAAAACAGTATCCACAGGTAAAACAATGGCTTAGCAGATTTTTATGGACATTTGGCGTGTGCTTCCATATAACGAGTGCAATTGATTTTGGGTATTAGTCATATATCTTTGATCGCAAATAAAAATAATAATTGGAAGAAGTGTTTATGCCAGAAGTCATTTTCAATGGTCCATGTGGCCGTCTTGAAGGTCGTTACTCCCACTCTAAAATTAAGAACGCGCCACTCGCGCTGATACTCCATCCCAGCCCTGAGCAAGGCGGGACAATGAATAACAAAATCACCTATAACTTATTCCAGGCGTTTACTGCGCGCGGATTTTCAACATTGCGCTATAATTCACGTGGTGTTGGTCGTTCACAAGGTGTATTTGACCGCGGCGAAGGTGAGCTTTCTGATGCCGCGTCCGCGTTGGATTGGATGCAGGAAATTAATCCGAACGCCCCTTATGTCTGGGTCGGTGGATTTTCTTTTGGTTCATGGATTGGTATGCAGCTTTTGATGCGTCGTCCTGAGATTGAAGGATTTATTTCTGTTGCGCCGCCAGCGAATATGTTTGATTTCAGCTTTCTTGCACCATGTCCGACATCTGGTCTTGTGTTACAAGGCGGTCGTGATGATGTTGTTGATGAAGCGTCGGTTGCGGATTTCGTTGATAAGATACAGCTACAAAAAGGTATTAGCCTTGATTATCGTGTGATTGAAGGGGCTAACCACTTTTATCACGGATATTCAGACGAGATGATCGAGCATGTGCATGATCACCTTAACAAGGCCGGAGCAGGACAAGAAATCTATCTTGAAGATATGAAAGAGTCGCTTGCGGGTTAATGCCATTTTTTAGATTAAAATTTACTGCGTAAAGAAAAAGCCTTCTAAATTCGTTTAGAAGGCTTTTTTGATTACGGCTATTGGTTGTTTACGCGGCTTCGGCTTTGTCTTGGATTTCGGCTTGGACGGCTTCCACGTGGCCGGGTACTTTTACTTTGCGCCAGAGTGCGGCGATTTTTCCGTCTTCATCAATTAAGAAGGTCGAGCGTTCTATCCCTAAGAAGGTTTTGCCGTACATGGATTTTTCTTTCCACGCTCCATATTTTTCGCATGTGTCGAGGTCTTCATCGGAGGCGAGAGGGAATTTTAAGTCATATTTTTCAGCGAATTTTTGATGTTTTTTGATGTTGTCTTTTGAAATGCCGATGACTGCGGTGTTGAGTTTATTAAATGCAGGCAGAGCCTCGCTAAAGCCACAGGCTTCTTTTGTGCAGCCGGGGGTGTCGTCTTTTGGGTAGAAGAAAATGACGACTTTTTGTCCTTTTAGCGCCGATAAGGTAATTTCTTTGCCTTCATGCGTGGGCAGTGTGAAGTCGGGGGCTGTATCCCCAATAGTTAAGTCTGACATTGCTTTAAAACCTTTCAATTTGTTTAGTAAATCTATACATCAAAGTGATGGATAATGAACAAAAGTCAATGGAAGAGCAGGAGAAAGCCACACGTGAGAAGGCGCCTTTTCGCCATGGGATTGGTCATGTTCTGCTCGAGCTGCTTGCGACGGTTTTTATTCTTGCTGTTTTGGCGATCGGTGTTCTTGTTTGGCGGTTAACAACCGGCCCGATTGATATTGCTTTTGCCAAGCCGACGATTAAAGAGGCGTTATACGACCCTATAACGGGGATGAATGTTGATTTTGATAAGGCTGTTTTGCAGTGGCCGGATCTTAAGGGGCCACTTTTGCTGGGGCTTAGCGGTGGTAAGATTTTTGATGGAGATGGCAATCTTATCCTTGCGATTGATAGCGCCGCGCTGAGTTTGAACAAAGCGAAATTGTTGCTCGCTCAAGTGGCGCCAGAGGGGTTGATTTTGCGAAAGCCGTCCGTGCTTTTAAAGCGTTCAGCGGAGAATAAATTTTCTATTGGTTTGACCAGTTCGGCTGGTGATAAATCGTCTTCTGATAACTCTGCAGCGGAAATTTCGCTTGATGATATCCTTGATGTTTTTCGTCAGGATGAAGGACGCGAAAGCGGACGCTTGGCTAAGTTGAAGTTGGTAAAAATAGAGGATGCGCGCGTATTAATTGACGACAAAGTTCTCTCGCGATCATGGCAGGTGCCACGCGTGGATATTTCATTACAACGTGAGCGCGATGGGATGCGGGCACGTTATAATATTGATTTGCCGCGTTTGCCAAAGACACCGAAGAAGGTTTCACCAAATATTGAAGGTGATGTTTTCGCGGGGTGGCAGGGTGATGAAATACAAATCGAGAGCATTTTAACGCAATTTCATACGCGTTTTTTAAGCGATAAAATCCCTGAGTTGTCCTTTTTAAAGGGGCATAATGTGCGTCTTGATGCGACGGCGACGGCTGTTTTGTCACGTGATTTTTCCGTGCGTGAGGCGCAAGTGATTGTGTTTTCCAAAGGTGGGGAATTGGATATTCCTGAATTTGATGACAAGCCGTTGGCGTATTCTGATTTTGGTGTGCGTTTGACCTATGACGGAATGGAAAAGTTAGCAAAATTAGATGCGCTAAAGATCACGACTGGCGGTGTTACCTTCACTGCGCAGGCGGATATGGTGCATGCCGAGGGGGGCATACATAGTGGTTTTGCAGCGAAGGGGAGGGTTGATGTTAAGGATGTTACACATGAACAGATCGTACCTCTATGGCCGCAGGTTTTGGACGATGATTCCTCGAAGGAATGGGTGATTGATAAATTATCCGAAGGTGTTTTTCACAATGTTTACACGGATTTCGAAGTCACGGGGGAGCCTGATGAGGATGGAGAATTATCAGTTGATTTAACGCGTTTGAAAGCTGGGTTTGATTTTGAAAATCTGCGCGTGAAATATAAAAGTTCGATGGCACCGGCGACACATGGTTTTGGCAAGGGAGAGTTTGATTATGAATCCGAAACGATTCGTATCGACTTAACGTCGGCGCAAATTCTTGATATGAAAGTGCCAGAGGCAACATTGGTGTTTTCAAATATTATTGAAGCGGGCCAGGGGCAGGCAGATTTGACATTGAAGGTCGAAGGGCCGTTTCAATCAATGTTACGATATTTATCGGATGAGCCGATTGGTGTGCATTTGGATGGTGACATTAACGCGGTTAAGGGCGATATCCTTGCGGATATAAATCTGAAATTTCCGACCCGCGATAATATTTTGAAAGCGGATGTTTTGATTGATGTTGATGGTAGTATCAGCGATTTACATTTACCAAAAGTTGTTCAGGATTTGCCCCTTTCCAAAGGACCATATAATATTTCTGTCAAAGATGGCGTTTTTGCGTTGACGGGGCAGGGGCAATTGGATGGACGTGATATCGACCTTGATTATCGTGAGTTTTTGTTCGCGGAAGGTAAGCCTTACAGCTCTAAGACTAAAGTAAAGATGGTTATTGATGATGATCTGCGGGCGAAGCTTGGTATTGATTTGAGTGACTTTATGCGCGGCGCGGCGACGGTCGATGTTGATTATACCAAGAAAAATGACGGCACGGCGATTGCGGATGTTAAAGCGGATATTGGCTCGGCTGTTTTGTTTTTTAATCCATTTGATTATGAGAAGACCAAGGGGCAACCAGGCGATGTTACCCTTAAGGCACATTTGAAGGATGATAATCTTACCAAGATTACTGATTTGGTTATTTCTGCGCCTGATATTTCTTTAAAGCCATCCAGTCTTGGGTTTAGGACATTTAATGGAGATACGGAGATATCGACGGGGACGATCAATGAGTTTGTTATTGGCAAGACCAAGGGAAAAATTGATTTTGATGTTAGTTCTGGTGGGGTTTTAAACTTGTCGATGGATGCGTCGATTTTGGACATGGCACCGTTTTTAAACCGTGATGTTGATGATGATGGGGCGAAGGAGAATCCACCTATGCGTATCTCGGTTACAGCGGATAGGATGTTGGCGCCGGATGAAAGTGTTTTTCGCAATGGTAAGATTTTCGCTGATTTGAATGGTGAGGGGCAATTTAACCAAGTCGAGTTTGACGCGGTTGCGGGTAAAGGCGCGCTTTATGTTCGGTTTAAACCGGATGTGAACGGTAAGCGTGTTTTTCGCTTAGAGGCGGATGATGCGGGTGCGGTGCTGAGTGCGTTTGGTCTGTATCCAAATGTGCGCGGTGGGAAGTTGATTATTCATGGTGAGCCGGTTAAGGGCTTTGCGGATCGGAATTTGATCGGTAAAGCGCGCATGTCTGATTTTCGCGTTGTGAAGGCCCCTGGCTTGGCGCAGATTATATCGGCGTTATCATTGCCGGGAGCTGCGGATATGTTGGCGGGTGAGGGCTTGGCGTTTTCGAAATTGGAGGCTGATTTTGATTGGTTGTTCCGTCCCGAGGGAAGCGTTTTGGTTGTTAAGGATGGACGCACATCGGGCAATGCCTTGGGCTTAACGTTTGAGGGGACGTTTAATAACGCAAAAAATTATATTGATATCGACGGTACGATTATTCCGCTGTCTGGTATTAACAATATCTTGCAAGATATTCCGCTTGTGGGGAATATTTTGGGTGGGACGAGTGGCTTGTTTGCGGCGACTTATCAGATTAAAGGCGAGGGAAAAGATCCCGATGTTTCGGTTAATCCACTTTCCGTCCTCGCACCGGGGATATTGCGGAGCATTTTGTTTGAGGGCAGCGCTCCAACGCCTGATGACTAATCCGGTTTAATTCATAGGTGATATTGTCGCGGCGGTTTAGGCGGTTAAATCTTCACCAATGCGTGTTTCTTTTTTCCTGCGGATAGTTTTATGTGGCCTTCGGTTGTGAGGTCACTTTTTGATGCGTTTGCATTTTGGTCGGTGATGGCGATATCGTTGAGTTTAGCGCCGCCGCCTTTAATGAGGCGTTTAACTTCGCCTTTGGATTCTGCGAGGCCGCATTCGATGAAGAGGTCGAGGATGCTGATGCCATCATCAAGCCGCGATGCGTCGATTGTGATATTTGGTAGGTCGTCGCCAACGCTGCCTTGTTCGAAAACTTTGGCGGCGGTTTGGGCGGCATCATGCGCGGCTTGTTCGCCGTGACATAATTTGGTGGCTTCGAATGCGAGGATTTTTTTGGCTTCGTTTATGTCTGCGCCTTCGAGAGCTTCCAGCTTTGTGATCTCATCCATTGGAAGGGTTGTGAAGATTTTCAACATTTTAACCGTATCGACATCTTCGACATTACGCCAATATTGGTAATAATCATAAGGTGATGTCAGGTCGGCGTTAAGCCAGACGGCTCCGCCTTCGGTTTTACCCATTTTTGCGCCGCTAGCGGTTGTGAGAAGGGGGGCGGTAAGGCCGAAAAGATGGGCGCGGTCTTTTTTACGACCTAGTTCGACGCCGTTAATAATATTACCCCATTGGTCGCTGCCACCCATTTGAAGGATGGTGCCATAACGGCGATGAAGTTCTGTGAAGTCATAGCCTTGGAGGATCATGTAGTTGAATTCGATGAATGTCATCGGCAATTCACGATCAAGACGTGTTTTAACGCTGTCGAAGGTGAGCATGCGGTTGACGGTGAAATGCATGCCGACATCGCGAAGGAATTCGATGTAATCTAACCTTGAAAGCCAGTCATAATTATTGACCATGATTGCGCCGGTTTCGCTGTCATCATAGGTAATGAATTTTTCGAAGACGGTTTTGATGCTTTCGATATTATCGTTGATGTTTTCGGGCGTGAGCAGTGGACGTGTTTTGTCTTTTAATGTCGGGTCAGGGATGAGCGCGGTGCCGCCACCCATGAGGCTGATCGGTTTGTGGCCGGATTTTTGGAACCAATGCAGGATCATGATTGTGTAAAGGTGGCCTACATGGAGGCTTGGTCCTGTCGGGTCATATCCGATATAGGCGGATTGAATGCCTTCGCTTAGTTTTTTATCTAAAGAATCAAAATCTGAGCACTGGTGAATGAAGCCGCGCTCGTTTAAGATGTTCAGGAATGTAGAATTATAAGTCATAGGGAATTTTTATAAGCATGGATGAACAGAAAGTCTATAGGGCGATTGGATTGATGTCAGGGACCTCTTTGGATGGGGCGATTGATGTCGCGTTGATTGAAACTGATGGCGAGGGATATGTGAAGCCATTGGGGTTTTATGCGCATCCTTATGGGGCAGAGGTACGTGATTCGGTGCGGGCGTGTTTTGGCAAACGTGTGGCGGATAACGATACGCGTGCGGCGGAGGATTTGGTAACACAGGCGCATATTGAAGCGGTGAAGGCTTCGGGGTTTGAGGCAGGCGTGATCGGTTTTCACGGGCAGACGATTACCCATGATCCTGACGCTGGTTTAACATGGCAGCTTGGTGATGCGGATGCGCTTGCGCAGGCTTGTGGCATTGATGTTGTGGCGGATATGCGTCAGGCGGATGTGAAAGCAGGTGGGCAGGGCGCGCCGCTTGCACCGTTATATCATGATGCGATTGTGCAGGCCTCTGATGCTCCTGTTGCGGTATTGAACATTGGCGGGGTTTCGAATGTGACATTCATTGGGCAGGAATTGGTTGCGTTTGATGCAGGGCCAGGGAATGCGATTATGGATGATTATTGTAAGGCACATTTTGATTGTGAATTCGATGAGGATGGTAAGATTGCACATAGCGGTAAAGCAGATCGCGCTATTGTTGATGCATTTTTAGATCGTGGGTATTTCAAGACACTGATTCCAAAATCGCTAGATCGGAATGAATTTGCGGATTTAGCTGCGCAATTGCCGGAAGATCCGAAGGATGCGCTTGCGACTTTGGCGGTGTGTAGTGCGGCGGCCGTGATGGCGGCGGTTAAGCATTTTCCGCGCGTGCCTGAGGTTTGGTATGTCTGTGGTGGTGGGCGTAAGAACAATTTTATGATGGAATTGCTTCGCGATATGTTGGCGCCAAGTGTGGTTAAGCCGATTGAAGATTTGGGCTATGATGGTGACGCGATCGAGGCACAGGCTTTTGCGTATTTGGCTGTGCGTTCATTGCTTGGTTTGCCGCTCACCGTGCCCGGTACGACGGGTGTTCCTAAAGCGCTAACCGGCGGAACTTATTATAATGCGTTTTAATGACAGGTTCATATAGACTGGCTGTTTCGCATTTTATGATGTTTGTCCGGTAAGTTCTTTTTCCTGTTGTTTTAATCTGGCTTCTTCATTTTGTTGTTTAACGTAGTCGTTGAATTTATCCAAGAGCGCTTCTTTTTCCTCAGGTGGGAGTGCGTCGAATTGTTCTTGGGTTAGGCCTTCTTTTTTCAGGAAGGCTTCAAAATAGCGTTCTTCAGGGGACATCTCCATGTATTTTTGGAAGGCGGTTACGGCATTGTTGTAATTGCTGTTTGCAGTTTTATCGGTTTTATTGCTGTCTTGCGCAATTTGTTGCGTGTTGAACAGTGTTTTGGTTTGTTCGACTTTACTGAGATGTGGAGGTGCATTTGGTGTTTCTGCCGCCGCGCCGAGGGCTGCAGTTTTTTCCTGTTTATTGTTTTTGGGGGCAATATATTCCGCGTTTGCGTTGGATATATTTTTACCATCGTTAATTTGCTGAGGCGTGAAACCGCTAAAAAGGGTGCTTAGGATGCTGGTCATGGTGGTTAAGCCTTTCTTTTTTCGGATTGAAATAAGCAAATTCTGTGCCAAATTTGCTGTCGAGAGGCTTGCTTTTTGGGTGTAATGGTGGCTCTTTTAAGGGGTATGGTGATTAAAACGGCTAATAAAGACAGCATTGAAGAAGCCGCGCAGATTTTGCGTGATGGTGGGCTTGTGGGAATGCCGACCGAGACGGTTTACGGGCTGGCGGCGAATGCGTTTGACGGGCAAGCGGTTGCTCGGATATTCGAGGCGAAGGGACGCCCTTCGTTTAATCCCTTGATTGTGCATGTTTTGGATTTGGCTGCGGCTGGTGTTTTGGTTGAGGTTGATGACCGTGCGGAGGCGCTTGCGGATCGTTTTTGGCCGGGGCCGTTGACGATGATTTTACCGCGCAAGGCAGGGACGGATATTTCGGAATTGGTGAGCGCGGGATTGCCAACGCTTGCGGTGCGTGCGCCGCGGCATAAGGTGACGCAAGCATTGATCCGCGCGGCGGGTGTTCCACTTGCAGCGCCGAGTGCTAATCGTTCGGGTAGTTTAAGTCCGACATCACCTATTCATGTGGCGGATAGTTTGGGTGAAAATGTTGATTTGATCCTTGCCGCTGGGCCGAGTGAGGTTGGATTGGAATCAACGGTGATTGATTTATCCAGTAACGTGGCGGTGATTTTACGCCCCGGTGCGGTAACGCCAGAAGAGATATCTGCGGTTTTAGGTGTTGAGGTTTTGGTTGAGACGGGTGTTTCGGATGCGCCGAAATCACCGGGCTTGGTGTTAAAGCATTACGCGCCTGATACTCCAGTGCGGCTGAACGCAGTTGATGTTGGTGATGGTGAGGCGTTGCTTGGGTTTGGATCCTTGAAATTTATGGGGCAAAAATCTGGCGGGGCTGCGGCGGATATGGATGAAAGCCGTTTGCGTAATTTAAGCGAGGATGGTGATTTGCACGAGGCTGCGGCGCATTTATTTGCAATGTTAAAGGAGCTTGATCGGCCAGAGCATAGTGCGATTGCGGTGATGGCGATCCCAGATGAGGGATTGGGGATTGCGATTAACGATCGTCTCATGCGTGCGGCGAGCGGTTCTCAGGGGCAGGATGATTAGATGGAAGGCCGGATGACTTCACAAGTGACTTGTCAGGTTACTGGGTATGATTACCACCCTGTTAAATATGCATTGTCGTGGATATTGTGGCCGGTTCTTTTTATTGGATGCATGGCGATTACGGCGTATGGGTTTTCGCTAGATATGCCGATTATTTTCTTTAATTTGGCTTATATGTTTTTGATTGTATCTCTTTTTTTGTTGGAAAAATGGATGCCACATGAGCGGGCGTGGTTGAACCCAGATGGACAAAATATCGCGAGTATTTTGCACACGGTATCGTCCAAGGGAACGGTTCAGGGATTATTGATTTTTGGTGGGACGATTGGTTTGCTTGGTTTATTTGATAATCCAACACATGGAATTTGGCCGAATGATTGGCCAATGTGGGCGCAGGTCTGCCTTGGTGTGGTTGCGGCGGAGTTCGGGCTATATTGGGCGCATCGTTTGGGGCATGTTACGGCGTTTGTTTGGCGGTTTCACGCGGTTCATCATAGCGTGACGAAATTGTGGTTTTTGAATACTGGACGTTTTCATTTTGTTGATAGCTTGATGAGTATTGTGATTGGCATGTTGATATTGGTTGTGTTGGGGGCGCCGCTTGATGTGATGAAGTGGTTATCGGCGGTCACGGCGTTTATCGGGATGCTGACACATTGCAATGTGGAAATGCGGTTTGGTTGGATTAATTATGTGTTTAATACGCCCGCGCTTCATCGGTGGCATCATTCGAAGGATTTGAAGGAAGGTAATCGTAATTACGGCGAGAATGTTATGATTTGGGACCATGTTTTTGGGTCGTTTTATAACGCTAATTATCGCCCGCCAACAGATATCGGCATGAAGGATTATATGCCGCGAGCGTTTGGTAAGCAGATTATTTGGCCTTTTTTACCAGTTTCCGCAAAGCAAAGATTAGAGCCAGATTACGAACCATTACCTTTTATCAAGGAGGACATTTGATAATCTTAAGTATGTGTCAATATATTTAGATTATAGTTAAGTTTACGGGTATTTAGGTGACGTATATTTAGGGGCAGATTTTGAACACACAAATAGACCAATCTTCAACGGAGCGACGTTTTGTCGGTAATCATGATGCTTATTTTAATGCGGCATCAGATGAGAGTGCGAATGCGCTGTATCTTGACCCGGGGCAGGTTTTATTCAGTGATAAAAGCGATCAGATGATTGTGGCCACTCTTGGTGCGGGGGTTTTGATTTCTGTATATGATGTTGATATGCATATTGGTGCGTGTGGTTATGTGCTTTTGCCGGAAGAAATATTACAGGCTTTCCCAAATTTTGACGATGTTGATCCCCAGTTACTACAAACAGCATTTAAACCGATAGAAGACTGTATTGGTGCAATGAAGCGTAAGGGTTCGGGTAAAAACCGCATCCGCATTCGTCTTAATGGTGGCGCACAGATACAAGGGGACCCGGAAGATAAGGGGACAAAGATTTATGTGTTTGTGCGGGAGTATCTTACGCGTAAAGGGTTAAGTATCATGAATGAAGATCTTGGCGGACATTATGTACGCCGTGTTCATTTTTTTCCAACAACCGGGCGCAGTGTGAGATGGATGCTGCGACGTGATCATGATTATGAAGATGTGTTATCCGAGGAGATGCGTTTTCAGGAAAAAATAGCGATTGATCAGTAATTTATGCACTTTATGAATTGTCGCTTTATTTAGATTTATTTCCTCTCTCTTTTTGCTTGACCAAAATCCATCCTGTGGATAACTTTATCCCAATGGAACCGTTCAGTGTTCGTATGTGGGAATTAAAGATGCGCAAGCCATTTCAAAAAAAAGATATTCAAAATCCTCTCCAAGGCGCGCGTAACTGGGAAGATAATATTAGCAGCGTTGTGATTGAGCCATGCCCAAAAACGGAAGATCCGATTGGGTATAAGGCGATTTTTTATTTAACATTTGAAGCAGCGCGTAAGACCCAAAAGAAAACATTTGAAATTGGCGCTTCTTTTTTGGCTCAACGTCGTCATAGCCTGTCTAAGGCGGGGTATAAAGTACCGATGACAATTTTGGCGATTGAAAAGATTGAATCGGCGACAGGCCAGCCATTGCCGATGTTTTTAGGGCAGTCGGCTCCTGCGCAATACGCTTAATTTCTTTTATTATTCAAAAGTTTACAAAAATCACGCATAATCAAATATGTGTGATTTTTTATATTTAGAGGAATTTTAATGTCTAACCAATCTTCCAATCATATTTTGATGATCGAGCCATCTGCGTTTTACGCGAACCCCGAGACGATGGATACGAATGTCTATCAGGTCGAGCATGACGAGCCGAATGAGATTATTTTTGAGCGAGCGTTGGAGGAGTTTCGGTCTTTGCGTAATGCGCTTGTTGAGGCGGGTGTTTTTGTGACGGTTGCGCGCGGGTTTTCGGATTGTCCGGATATGGTTTTTCCCAATTGCCTGTCAACGCATCGCGGTGATTTTGGTGATGACGATGGTGGTGCGGGGAAGTTGTTTGTCTATCCGATGCTGAATGAAAATAGACAAGCCGAGCGCGATCAGGATTTAATTGATTTGCTGATGAAATCATATGCGCATTGCGAGGATTGGACGCGATATGAGGCAGATGGTCGTGCCTTGGAGAGTACCGCAAGTATCGTGATGGACCGTGTGAACCGTGTTGGGTATTCTGGATTGTCGGCGCGCAGTGATCGGGCGTTGGTTGAGCAATGGTGTGATCATATGGGATATGAATTGGTTGGATTTGAGACACAAAGTCATGCGGAAAAACCCGTATACCATACTGATTGTGTAATGTGGATTGGAAGCAGCCTTGCGGGTGTTTGCAGCGAGAGTATTGTTGAGGCGGATCGCGGGCGGGTGATGTCGGCGATAAAAAAGACGCATAAGGTTGTGGAATTTGACGCCGAACAGCTTAAGGCGATGTGCGGAAATGCGCTTGAAGTTGTTGGTGAGGGCGGGTTGAAGATGCTTGTGATGTCGTCGGGGGCTCATGCCGCGTTACGCGAGGATCAGGAAAAGCTGATATTATCGCATTATGACCGTATTATTCACGTGCCGTTGGATACGTTAGAAAAATATGGCGGCGGATCGGCGCGTTGCATGCTCATGGAGCTGTTTTAGCTGCGGGATTTTTGCACTCTGGCGTCGTTGAACTACGCCTCGTTTAGTCATAACGAAACTTCGACTATTTTGTCTGGCCAGTTTAAAAATCTCTTTGCTAAAGCCTTTTTTTCACCGCTTCATCACAAAGCAACAAGCAATTTAGGCTGCTTTATCAATCATGCCCTCGCGGCGTAATAATGCTTTGGGGTCGGCGTCTCTCCCGCGGAAATTACGGTAAAGGGTCGTTGGGTCTTCGCTGCCTCCTTTTGCGAGGATTTCGGTGCGGTAGGCATTTGCGGTTTTCTGATCGTACAGGCCGTTTTCTTGAAATGCCTCGAAGGTATCGGCGTCTAATACTTCTGCCCATTTATAGCTGTAATATCCTGCGGAATAGCCGCCGGCGAAGATGTGGCTGAAGGATGATGACATCGGGCCAGCGAGCCTTGGGAAGAGAGATAGACCTTCGGTTGCTTTGTCTTCGAATTCGCCGACATCACCGATGGTGCTTGGGTCGCAGGTGTGCCACGCCAAATCAAGAAAGCCGAAATTTGTTTGGCGCAGGCCACCCCAGCCGGTCATGAAGTTTTTGGCGCTTTGTAGCTTTTCGATCAATTCGGCGGGTATTTTCTCGCCTGTTTCGTAATGGCTGGCGAACATGTCCAGTGTCTCTTTTTCGTAGCACCAGTTTTCTTGAACTTGTGAGGGGAGTTCTACAAAATCCCAGAGGACAGATGTGCCGGAATGGGATGAGTATTTTACGTCTGAAAGCAGGCCATGGATGGCGTGGCCCATTTCGTGGAATAGGGTTGTAACCTCGCCATGGGTAAGAAGGGATGGTTTGCCCTCGGTTGGTTTGGTGAAGTTACAGACGATCGCGATGACGGGACGTTCTATTTTGCCATTAAACAGACCTTGGCTTCGATATCCTGTCATCCATGCCCCTTGTTTTTTCCCTGTGCGCGGGTGGAAATCTGCGAAGAGTGTGCCGATAAAATTTCCGGCTTTGTCGGTGAGGTCAAAGGATTTTACATCTTTATGCCATGTTTCGTATTTCGTGTTTTCGGTGAAAGTAAGACCGAAGAGTTTTGAAAAATGTTCGAAACAACCGCTTAACACGGGGCCGAGTGGAAAGTATGGACGGAAATCTTCGGATGAGAATTTGAAGAGTTTTTGTTTAAGTTTTTCGGAGTAATAACCAACATCCCACGGCTGAAGGTCTTGCGTGAGGCCGTGTTCTTTTGCGAAGGCCTGAAGTTCGGCGAGGTCTTGTTTGGCGGCGGGGAGGTAGGCCGCTTTCATTTTTTCTAAGAATTGTAAAACAGTCTCAGGTTTTTTGGCCATGCGTTCTTCAAGGACGAATGTCGCGTGGTTTTTGTAGCCGAGGAGTTTTGCGCGTTTGTCTTTCAGGGTGACAATGCGTTTGATGTTATCAGAATTGTCGTAGTCATCGCCCCATGCGCGGTTGGCAAAAGCGCGCCACATTTTCTCGCGAAGCTCTCGGTTATCCGCATATTGCACGAAGGGGATGTAGCTTGGGTAATCGAGGGTGAAACGGTATTTCCCCTCGCCGAG
>JAACQG010000023.1:19143-21064 GCA_009995045.1 Alphaproteobacteria bacterium | reverse complement strand
AAGATAATCGCGTTTTGCGCCTCGTGATAGCGTAGAAGGTTGATGATTGCATTTTCGCGGTCATTGGGGGCGATTGTGACGGCTTGGTATTCGATATCAAGATGCTGTTTTTCTTCTTCTTTTGTGGTCACGCGCATGGCGTTGTTTTGATAGCGTTGCGCCATACCGGTGATGGATTTTGGGACGGTGGCAGAAAATAAAAGCGTGCGGCGCTGCTTGGGTGTTGTTTCAAGGATGTATTCCAGTTCTTCACGAAAGCCCATATCGAGCATTTCATCGGCTTCATCAAGAATAACTGCGCGCAGGCCGCTTGTGTCAAAATAGCCGCGTTCGATGTGGTCACGCAAGCGTCCGGGTGTTCCCACCACGATATGTGCTCCGCCCTCTAATGCGCGGCGTTCACTGCGGATATCCATGCCGCCGACACATGAAATGACAGATGCGCCGCTTTCGCCGTAGAGCCATTCAAGCTCGCGCTTGACCTGTAATGCTAATTCGCGGGTTGGCGCGATGACGAGCGCAAGGGGTTGTGATTTGCGGTCAAAGCGTTCTTGCTCGCCGAGCAATGTGGAGGCACATGCCAAACCGAAAGCGACGGTTTTTCCTGATCCTGTTTGCGCGGAGACAAGCAAATCTTGCTCGCCCAGTGCCGGATCTAATACCGCGTTTTGAACGGGAGTGAGTTTTTCATAGCCGCGTTTAGTGAGGGCTTGGCGAAGCGCCGGATGAATGCGTTCAAATGTGGTCATATGCTGGTCTTTCGAGAGGCGCTTAATCGTTATAATATGTGGGGTGTATAGTGTTTAGGCGCATTACACAACAACCATGTTATTGTCGCCTTCGGCTGAGCCACGATGAAAGTGTAGCATTGGTGATAAAAAGAGTGATCCTGAATGGTTTCAAACATCATTCAGGATCACAGCATTATATATTTAGGTGGTCTCATTAAGATATTTAGCCTTTATGGTGCGACCCCTGAACAGCTTGTTGAATTGCCGCTTCTTTTTACACATGTACAGTTGTTATAGTATTGATGTTTTGTACCAGAAACTGGACTTGCCGTAGCGCATCGATTAGGCGTGTCCCCCATTGTACATGCATCTCCCTCTTGTCGAGTTGAAGCATTTATATCGTCGATGTTATCAGGACTTGCTCCATTGAGCGACCATACGAACTGACCCGCTTTAACAGAACCTGGAGAAACGAGCGCTCCCGCATTAGCATTTGTACATCTTCCTTGGCCATTCTTGCTGTATGAATACTCCCTTATAGCGCAAGTATCTACATCATTAACGTTAGAGTCATAGGCCGCTGGGTTCTCATATTGATTTCGCGGTGCTATACATGTGCAGTTATATGTATTTACATAGTTTTCCCATGAGCATGTTGCAAGGTTTGGATCCTTTGTTTCCCTTCTTGTTCCCTCACCGTAATTACCGCATACCCAGCTTTTAATTCCAGTATCAGCAGTATCCCATGTGCGATCTGAGCTAGGCTCACCTATTAATGAACAGCATGCAATATCTTGGTTACTTCCTTGTGGTATGTATTGTTGATACGTACATGAGAAAATTTCGTATTCTTCATATTGAAGGCTAGAATCAGATGGGCATTCTTTATATGTAATTCTAACATCCTCTGCACATGCAGGTATCTCTTCAGTTGTTTGATACCCCTCTTCGCCTTCAGTGGCTTCGGTTCCAGTATTTGTTCCTTCATCTGGGTCGCTAGGCTCACCAGTGCCAGTTCCTGTTCCAGTTCCAGTGCCTGTTCCTGTTCCTGTTCCTGTTCCTGTTCCTGTTCCTGTTCCTGTTCCTGTGCCTGTGCCAGTTCCTGTTCCAGTGCCAGTGCCTGTGCCTGTTCCAGTGCCTGTTCCACCTGTTGTTCCAGTGCCTGTTCCACCTGTTGTTCCAGTTCCAGT
>JAACQG010000023.1:0-19119 GCA_009995045.1 Alphaproteobacteria bacterium | reverse complement strand
GTGCCTGTTCCACCTGTTGTTCCAGTTCCAGTGCCTGTTCCACCTGTTGTTCCAGTTCCAGTGCCTGTTCCACCTGTTGTTCCAGTGCCACCTGTTGTTCCTGTTCCACCTGTTGTTCCTTCACTACCACTGGTAGTTTGGCCAGTTGGACCACCTGTGCCAGTATTAGGTATTGGAGCACAAATCGGCAGGCCAATGCTATCAACGCCAATTATCATTTCATCTTCCCAACATTCAAAAACAATAGGGGAACATATAACGCTAAAACCGTCATCAGGCCCTAATCCTGTCACATACTCGCCAGGAGGACATGTCCGATTGAGGCTAGCGACTGTGAAGCAACCATCTGCCGCACCCGTTGTATCATCAGAAAAATTACAAAATCCGTTTTCCGCAACCACAACTCCATCAGTCCTAATATCACTTTCAACACCGGAGATATCTAAGGCTTGTCTCGGAGCCTCCTCAAAGTCACCAATTTTAACGCTTCTGTTGGTTAAAATATCATCCGCGTTTTCGCCACTAAGGGCGTCCCCTGTTCTCCAACCTGCTAAATTTTGATTTAATTGTGCGTTATCAAACAAAATAAAATCGTCCATTTCATCAGCAAGGCCTTCAGAGACTTTTCCTCGGGAAATAAAGCGCGCCTCTGTTACTTCTGCACAATTTTGTAAATCCGCACCAGTGTATGGCGCAGCGCAATTTACAGCTGTATTGCCGTGAATATCATAGCCACCAACCAAATTGGGTCCGGGGCTGAAAACTATTAATTTTGCGGATGAATCAGGTGTGGTTAATTGAGCGCCTCTTTGATCAAGGATTTCAATACCGCCATCGGCTGTAACGCTGGTTCCTGAATCGATCGCAAAACTTTCTGTAACGGCATAATAATACCTAGAGCCATATGCATCATAAGTATCTTCTTCAGATAAATTGAGAGCTCTAAATGGAACGGCTCCTAATCTAACGCGCTTTTCATCCCCAGTTAAACTGGCGCGTTGACTTTCACGAACACAATAAGAGTTATCACCTAAGCAATCACCTACCGCAACACTTGTAATACCGCAATCTGTAGGAGCTCCGTAGGTTGCAACATCCCGATCATGTGACAATGGTGCAACACATGGATAAAAACCTCTTTCCGCATTGTAAGCCTCAAGAGCCGCATATATATCAACGAGTCTGTCTTGTGTTTTATCAAACTGAGATTTTGCAATATATGGTTTGCTAACACCAATAACCATTACAATCAACATACCTATTACTATTAATGAAATTGCTATTTCTAGTAATGTAAAGCCGTTCTTTTTTATCATAATTTTCTCGTTTTCAGTTTTTGGTTTTATAGTGAATCACAAATGATATTTTCACCGTTGGTATATATTCCGCGAAGATACTTTCCACTCGCACAATTTTCTGATTGTTGAATAAATTCGATTTCTTCGCATATTGGCACAAGGTTATTACTGGAATTAATTGTAACGCCTTTCATGTATTGCCCGTAGCTACCACAATTTAAATCGAAAATAGTTTGGGGTTTAAAGCATGACGTCATTGCAGAGTCATCGCATAGTAACTCTGCGGCTAATCTTTCCTCAGATATAATATTACCGTCAACATCCATCTTCAAGTTCAAGGCCGCAGCTGGTATTTCTTCATAGCTACCGACCGAGCCCACATGTATTTTTCCAGCCGGCATAGGATAAAGATCAGTCGTACCTGTTACAGGTGCCCAAATCCCGGTTGATGTTGATCTTCTAAATGTCAAATAATCATCATAATAATTAGCAGCGGCATTACCTCTAGATTGAAGCGCAATTGTAAATTCATTGTCATTATCGCAATTTTCTGCTTCTGCTGGGCCTCTTCCCGCGCAGCTAGCGTCTTCACCTCTGCTTAAAATTACAAAATGTGCGTCCGAGTTTGTACCGCCAGTATCATTACCCCATTCATCAGTAATCTTGATCGCGCCTCCTGTAGTATCAAAAGTAGATTGGATGTTTTGTGATGCTGTAACCGCATAAATAAAATTTATATTCCAAGGATCTCTAATAGAGTTACCCTCGGACTTAATATCTGTGATCAATGATTTAAGATCAATAATGAGTTCAGGAAGCGCAGTAGGGGTTGCATTGGCGTCATCATAACCTTTTAGAGGCATCATTCCAATACGAATGCCGTTAGTCACAGGAAGAGTACAATCCTCAAACCCATAACCAGCATCTCCTGGATTTAATGCGGGATCTGCGGGGCAAGGGTATCTTCCTACAGGCCCTCTGAACTGGCTAATTGCATACTCGGCGTTCTCAAGATTAACTTTTGTCATTTTGTGTTTTTGTGAAACAGACCAGAGTCTGAGCCCAAAGCCCAAGGATGACATCAATATGCCTATAATGATCAATACTATCGATAGCTCTACTAAAGTAAAGCCAGACTGTGATTTGAATAATTTTTTAACTTGTTGCTCTATAAACATTTAAAACTTCCATCTGCGTTTGTACCGTTCGCACCATTGGGACAAATAATACCAGAAAAATCGCGCGGGCCAAATTGAGGATTCGTTACTTTAGTATTAACGTCACATTCTCCATTTGCCTCAGATGTCTTCCCTCTTTTCTGCCCACTTGTTTTTTTATTAACGGCATTGACATTGTCAAAACCTCTAGAAACACACTTCAATGTCTTAGGTGTACCGCTTGTTTCATCATCTAAAGCGGCGCCTGTGAATGTAATATCCTCTATTCTGAAACAACCGCCTTGGTTTTCATCGCATATTCTCTTGGTAATCACTTGGTCTGCCCTAAGCCCGCCATTAACCCATAATTGAGGTCTGTTATTCACGTTGCTAACACTGCCCGTGTACTCATCAGCGCCCACCATAACTTTGGATCCTCCAGGCGTTGCTCCTGATGTCATATTTACCCTGTTCGCGCCTCTCGCTGTCCAGAAATTTGCGTTGATAGAATTATTATATGCAAGTGCGTCATCATAGTAATCGCCTACAACGTTTTGAATTGACGGACGAATACGTGTATTAGATGACGCTGGATCGTTTTCTTCGCCGGATGTCAACGCTGTAAAAACTGCATCATTGTCGCAGTTTTCAGCTTCTATAGTGTCATTAGTTGCACACAGATTAGCCGATAGATTACCTTGGCCGTCATATGATCCTGAATGATTTTTACCATGCGACATCACAATGTAATGCACATCACGATTAGTGTAATCACCAACATCAGCGAGTACGGCATCGGCACCAGTTTCGCTGCTTATTACTCGTATAACACCGTTATCATTGTCAAATGTTGCAGCCTCAGTTAAACCTCGGCTAACAGCATAAGTAAATCTATGATTGAACTTGTCCAAGGATTCTTCATTATTAAATCCTAAAATAGTTGTGGGAACACTTCCAATTAAGATTACTTCCGCATTATCTTCGCCGATGCCATTTGAATCCAAATCCCGTGTTCCTGGTCGACACAAAATACCATTAACTCTTGCTGCCCCCGCATTACATTCTCCGATAGCCACGTCAGGCAAAGTCGTCGTTAAAGGTGGAACTTGTTCATTGACTGGAATGCCGTAGTTAATATCATTTATGGAAAAATTTACTGCCGCCGGAACAGGGTAAAATCCGTTTCTAAGCGCATAGTCTTCAAGGGCCGCCCCAATCGCTGTGGTTGCTCCATAATACTCAATTCTCTCTTGCCTTTCTGTCATGAAGGTCAACGTTTGCAAAAAAGCGCCCAACAATAAACCAATAACCATGAGAGCAATTGAAACTTCAATTAATGTAAAACCTTTTGTCTGCAACAATTTCATTTTAAATTCTCAATATTTTTTAACCACGTTTCATTGTACAGCAAATTTGTTTAAATTTTTATGAATATTTCAAAGTTAAGCCTTTGAGCAGGCATCTTATTTTTTACATATTTGTCTCGTGACTGATCAATCTATTAATAATAACACAAAATATTCTGTGACTAATGCATAAATAAAAATTGCCCAGCACCTATATATTCAATGTATATTTTTTATGTGTATTAAAAGGGAATCAAATTTATGTATAAAAAAATTTATTTATTACCGCTTGTTGCTGTATTGGCGGCATGTGGAGTTACAAGCTCTGATGGCGTTATGTCACGAGGGGAAAACAAAAGCGGCTTTTTAAACATGTCGAAAAGCGATGATGTTAAAGTCGATGGTATTGCGGCATTGGAAGGCTTACAAAATGTAGTGATCGGATCCTTTAAAGTTGGGTTTGTTGAATCTGCAAAACAAACGAACAAAGCCAAAGGCACCTTTATGAAAGGCGGATTTGGTGGAAAAGCCAAAGGAAATGTGACGATTGAAGGCATTTCAGAAAAAACCAAAAAAAATATCACCGATGCGGCTTATGCTGATTTCATGAAAAAATTAAAAGATCAGGGATATAATGTTTTATCACGCTCTGCGCTAACATCTTCGGCTGAATATGCGTCGATGTCGACGAAAACATTCCCATATGTTGCAGATAATTCTGGATTTTTATCTGCATATGGAAAAACTGTTTTCTATCAACCATCAGCGCTTGGCTCAACGGGAGTTGCATTTGCAGGCGATTTCCCACAATCATCGTCCGGATCGTCAGCAGCAGCCTTTATTCCAGGCATAACAGGTATATCAGGTGCGATGGCTGTTAATTCGGATATGAAAGTTGCGAACTATGCCGAGGAGAACCAAGTCGGCGTTATCAGCGCGACATATGTTCTTGATTTCGCTGCAGCGGGAGGTCATGCGGGTATTTCTTCTGCCTCTGTGGTTATCGGTCAAAATCTTGCGGTTACTCAAGCCTCCGTTAAAGTCGTTACAAGCGGTAGCTCCACGTTCAAAAACGGCCTTGCCAATATTTATTTAGGCCAGCCAATCGAATCCGGCAAGGAATTTGGAGAGGTTATTAATGATACATCTGGCGCCGATATCGCGGTTCAGGAGGCTGCAAATGTTGCGAGCTTGTTATTAGGGCAAGGTACTAATCGTTCGCGCAATTACATCATCAAAGCAGAACCAGCAAAGTATAAAGCGCAGTCACTTGACGTGCTAACCAGAACCAATACGGCTTTGCTTTCTATGGCCAAGTAAAGCTTTGTACACATAAAACAAAAAAGCCGATGCATCACGCGTCGGCTTTTTTTATGGCTTTGAAGTTTGAAAGCTTAGTTTAGAGTTTGTCTATTATGGCTGCATATCGCTGGCAGATTTTGCGAGACGGACAAGATTGATGAATTCTGCGCGATAGCCAAATTCATCTTCGCCTTTTGCGCCCTTTGCCAAATCAATCACATCATCATAGCTGTAGCTCGCCGTATATTTTCCACCTTTGAGAATTTGGCCGAAAGCTGCAACTGATGTTGCAAAACGCGTATCTGTATCGGCATTCTCCAGCGCCACTTCGTTCTGCGTCGTGATTGGCGTTGTGATGAGGTTTGAGGTATCTTCGTTGGGTAATTTGTAACGCATCTTAAGGAATGCATATTCGCCGCCGAAATCGGTGTTTGCCTTTTGCTCTTCAACGTCCTTATTTGTATCCACATCACCGTAGCGCAATGGATCAACGCTAGCTGTCTGGCCCACAGGGGTTATTTCATAGAATGCGGTGACTGTATGGCCCGCACCGATATCGCCTGCATCAACTTTATCATTGTTGAAATCTTCGCGTGCCAATGCCCGTGTTTCATACCCAATCAAACGATATTCTGAAACAGCTTTTGGGTTGAACTCCATCTGGATTTTGACGTCTTTAGCGATTGGAAATAACGTGCTTGATGCTTCTTCGACCAAAACTTTTCTGGCTTCGCTGAGGGTGTCGATATATGCCGCGACGCCGTTTCCGTTTTGCGCCAAGGTCTGCATCATCTGGTCGTTGTAATTGCCTTGTCCGAAACCAAGCACAGATAGGAATATGCCGCTGTCACGTTTGCGTTCAACAAAGTCTTTTAGCTCTTCATGGTTTGAAATGCCGACATTGAAATCACCATCGGTTGCCAAAATTACGCGATTTACGGCATCTTTATCGAAATTTTGTTCCGCTAATTGATAGGCGAGGTTTATGCCTGCCGCGCCTGCTGTTCCTCCGCCTGCGTTTAGACGATCTAGCGCCGCGATGATTTTGGCTTTCTCGCTTGCTTTGGTCGGCTCCAAAACTGTTCCGGCGGAACCAGCGTAGACCACGATAGAGATCGTGTCGTTTTCATCCATGTTATCCAGCATCAGCTTTAGTGAATTTTTGACCAGCGGCAATTTATCGGCTGAATTCATTGACCCTGAGGTATCGAGCAAAAAGACCAGATTGCTGCTGGGGCGCGTGCCCTGTATTTCATATCCTTTGATACCAACTTTCATCAATTTTTTTCCCTCGGCCCATGGGCTATCGGTGATCGTGACCGTTGGTTTGAACGGTTGGGATTGGTCATCGGGAACTGCATAATTATAGTCGAAATAATTAATCAGTTCCTCGATACGGATCGCGTCTTTTTGTGGCAATACGCCATTATTGAGTTGACGGCGCATGAAGCTGTAGGAGGCTGTATCCACATCTGCGGAGAAGGTTGATACAGGTTCTTCGCTGACCATTTTGAAGGGGTTGGCTTCGAAGGTTTCGAATTTATCGCGGCCTTGGTCTTGGTATGTATTTTTCGCGATATCATTGATCTGCGGTGGTAAGAATGCGCTATCAGCAAATGGGCTGCTGGCTGTTGCTGTAAATTTTTGGCTAGATGTTGGGTTTTGCAAAGCCCGCTCTAGCTTTTTTTCTGATAATCTGCGCCAGCGTTGTAGAGGCTCTTCATTTTCGGGAACGTTTAGCACGCTAACCGGGGGGTCAATGGGAATCGGCAACGCACTACTACCTTTTTCTTGCGCAATATCCACATCCCTTTCATTGACCTCTTGAATGGCATCTATATATTCTTGACTGGCGGCATCTGTTTCCGGAGCGGCGGTGATATCCGGCGCCGTTGATACTAATGACATTTCATCTTTCAGCATTTCGCTTTCGCTTAGCTGCACATAGCTAATGCCTGTAATAAGAACGACCGCCATTGCCGTTGCCATTCCACCATATATAAAGTTTTTACGTGTTTTGCGTTCCATCGCATTTCTCCCGTTGTTTGAGTTTGTATTACCCATAAGACGAGAGAGAATTGAAATTCCTTGGGATTTTTTTTCTTTTTTATTCTGATATGCCTGAAATTCAGACATAGAAACGTTTACAGCGCGTTTTTTTGCTTCTGTATCAGGCTCGGGAGTCTCTATATTTTGTAATATTTTCTTAAGCTGAGCGTCATCCATAGCTTTGCTCCTTTTCAAATTGCGCATTCAGTTTCTTGCGCGCCTCGTGAATGCGCCATGACACTGTGCTTTCTTTTATGTCTAAAATCTTTGCGGCTTCTTTATGAGAAAGCCCATCACTCATGACTAAAATGAGTGCTTCCCTCTCACCGTCTGGTAATTGTTGTACTGCGCCTAAAACCTGCTTTGCGTATAATTGTTCTACGCTGGTGCTTTTTGTGGTTACGTTTTCTAATTCATCGGCGTTGGATGGGTGGCGGTTATGTTTTTTGTACCAATCTTTGCCCGCATTGATGACCAAACGATAAAGCCAGCTGGTGAAGGCGGCATTCCCTTTAAAGCTGTCGAGGCCGCGCGCCAGTTTGACACAGGCATCTTGCGTGATGTCTTGTGCGTCGCTTTGATTGCCACACCATTTAAACGCCATTTTAAACATAACCGCATAGTATTTATTGACCAAATCCTCGAAGGCTCTGGCATCGCCTTTGCGGGCTTTGGCAATAAGCTGTTTGTCGTCCGGGTCGATCATTGACCATCCTTTTATAATAAGACGAGGCTCAGTCTATATTCCTTGGAAGAAAAAGTCATTTTTTTAACTTTAAGACTGCTTGGCTATTAAAACTTATATCTCAGGTGCTATCTTGTTTTTTAAGCATTTTTGTGCCCCGCGCGATTAGGCGTGAAACGGTCATGATAATCAATGGCGCGGATAAACCGGTTGGCGCTGCAAGATAGCGCGGACGCCATTGCGGTTCAAATTTGGCTTTGTATTCGTATAGCCCTTCAAAATTGTAAAACTCTTCGCCCAATTCATAGACAGCCGTGCCGATTTTGTGCCAAAGCGGCGCAAGCGGGTGATGCTTTAAGCCCGCCAAGGGAGCCATACCAAGGGAGAACCACTGAAACCCCTGCTCGCGTCCCCATAGCATGAGTTCGGCGAATAGGTAATCCATGATGCCGCTGGGGCTTTGTGGGTCGTAGCGCATTAAATCTATGGACATCTCTTCTTTGCTGTCCAACTGCCACAAATTCGCAAAGGCCATGATCTGTCCTTCGGGGTTGTGGATCACGGCAACCGATGTTCTTGCGATGTAATCTTCATCGAAAAATCCTAATGAAAAACCTTTCTCCCGCGCATTCTTTTTCGATGACCAGAGATCGGATATTTCTTTTAGCCGCGCCATATTTGCGACCACTTCGTTGCCTTTAAGGACAGCAAAGCTGTAATCGAGCTTTGTCAATTTGTTTCGGCCACCGCGTAAATCTTGTCGTTTTTTGCCTTCCAATGTGAAATCACTTAGGGGGATAAGCGCTTCCTCACCCATTTTAAGCATGACGAGGCCGATATCCATGTAGAGGGGTAGATGGTGTTGGGAGACTTGATAGAACACAATTTTTGCGCCCGCTTTGTCCGCATTTTCACGAAAGCGCCATAACAATGCCTCAAACTCATCTTTTGATCCGACTGGATCGCCCATCGCAATCCAGTATTTTGGTTCGGCGGCGAACATGATGAAGCTTTGTTTGGTATCGCTCCATAAAATATTCTTGTCGCCTAACACAGATAGGAATCCATGCACATTTGTTCCTTTTTCGGCCAAGATTTGGGCGCTGTCTAATTCTGCTTTATTGGATTGATGAAGCGCGGGGGACTTTCGAATGCTTGTTAGGCGCCATAATGCATAGACGGTGACGGTTGTGACAATAATAACCACGGCTCTCAAAAACCTTGGTGCATCACCTTTATATGAGAATTGCCACCATAAATCGTTGGCATATTCAACATAACGGAAAGAAAAGAACCCAATCCATGCCGCGCCCGCCAGCATTGCACCGGTTAATATAATCCAGCCGGGGGTAAAGCTCATGGTGAGCAAAGATGAATGTCTGCGGAAATAGCTTTTTGTCGGCAACATTAAGACAAGCATGACGATCAATACCGAGGCATCTTGCCAGTCTAAATCTTTCAGCAGAGAAACCAGTACACCTGACGCCAGAAGTAAAATACTGCCATACCACGCCGCATCGATGCGCAGTCGTATTCCGCGTGCGAGGAATAAAAGTAATACGCCAATAAGACTGCCGATCATATGTGATGCCTCAATCACAGGCAGCGGGAACATATCTTTAAGCCATTCCATATTTTCCGGTACAGACGGCGTTGCACCCGACACAAGCAAGACAGCACCAGCGATTAAAAGCAGGACAGAAAAAATATGCGGCACAATGCCCGCTAAAGCCTTTGAGGTATATTGCCCCACAGTGGCAAGCTGTTTTCGCTGTAAAATGGCTTCATAGATTAGAAGCGTGATGCCCGCAATGCCAAGCGGTATAAAATAATATATGATCCGATATAGGATCAATGCGCTTACGATCTGAAGATGCGCCCCTTCCAATACTGGCTCTGCCAACCATAAGAATGCCCCCTCAAAAACGCCGATACCTCCTGGAACCTGGCTAAATAGTCCGGCCACCTGCGCGATGACAAACATCAAAATGAAGGTTTCAAATTGGATGTCTACGCGCCCCGCCAGCAGCACCCAGAGCACGAGCGAAGCCAAAAGCAGGTCAATACATGACACCACCGTTTGCGCCAATGTTACGCGCGCTGTCGGAAGGTTGAGGGATATACCTTTAATTGTTAACGGCTTGCGCCAAAATAACACGGCTAGCCAATAAGCCGCTAGAATGCCACCACATGCGAAGCCTAGCCATTTCACAAATTCAGGGTTTTCGATTGAGTTGCGCAGACCATCGGGCATCAGCACTGTGCCCGCCAATCCCATCGTCAAAACACCAATCACATAGGTCAGCGCCAGAAACAGTGATATTTTCATGATATCCCAGCCGGGGATTTTCCATGCATTGTAGAAACGATAGCGCACCGATCCCCCCGTTGCCCATGCATGCCCCGTGTTATTACTGATTGCATAGCCGACCAGAGAGGCGAGCATGACTTTTATCAATGGTATTTTATGGCCCGTGTATTTGAGGGCGAGCACGTCATACCCTGCGAGGGCGACGTAATTCAGGATGGTTAATATGGCCGCCGAGCCCAAGACAAAAAGCGGGACAGAATGGATCGCACCAGAAATATCAGAAATGTTATGGATCTTGATCTCATGGTTAACAATAAAAATCGCCACGCCAAAAAGGATCAGCGGTAATAAATGTCCGAAACGATGAAGAATAGATTTTAAGACCATGTAGCAAGTTTTATAACGTATATGATGTTTTGGATAGTCCCATCGTTTTATAAATAAACGATTGATCATGACTCCGCGTATCAATAGGTCTTGTCCGCAGTTTGCATATTGGATCGAACTGCTCTATGGTGCTGATGGTTAACGCTTGATACTTGTTGTGTTTTTTAACGATGGTAATTTGCGTATAGATAAAAAGCCTGATCGTTAGGCTTTTTTAATTTCACGATATTATTGAAGGATTTGGGTATGAGCAACACCACTATGGAAGATTTGAAACCTGGGATGTGTCGTTGGCCCATTGGTCACCCTGAGGATAAAGGGTTTCATTTTTGCGGCGGCCCAAGCGATCCATCCCTGCCCTATTGCAATGAACATATGATCAAGGCGCAAGCGCCCGTGCGCAAATCAAAAACATCTTAGTGATCATAGTTGCGGTTTAAAACAGATCAAAAGCTCACTTTAATAGGTGGGCTTTTTATTTATTATATTACAGTGATATATTGTGATGCGTGTAAATGATCTCCTTTCGTCATTATTTATCACTATTGGCTTAACTATAAAAACAAAGTAACCCCTGTATGAAACTATTACCTATTTTCGTTTTCCTAATTTTCTTGTCGAATGCCGCATTCGCGCAAGACAGTTTTGACAGAATGAATGTTAAAGCCAAGTTAGAAACCCATGCGTTGACTATCGATAAAATAGAAGACCAGCTCTTAAACGATGCCATCAGCCAAGACAGCATCATTGAGATCAGGAGAACACTTAAAACAGAGCGCGAGGCGATACTTGATCTGTCAGAAGAGATCAAACCAGCTTTGCAATCAGTTAAAGCGGACATCAATGATCTGGGCCCGGAACCAGAGGGGGAAAATGCAAAGCCCGAGCCTGAGAATATTAAAGCGCAGCGCGCGGCGTTGAATGAACAAGCCATGGCGCGGGAAGGATTGATTAAAGAGGCAGAGGCCTTGGAGTCTAAATCATCCAGATTGCTTGAGCAGATTGTGAGCCTGCGCCGTGGTCAATTTATTAGCAAAATTTTTGAACCTCAGATATCAATGTTCGATAAAAATCTCTGGGGCAATGCATATCAAGCATATGCAACACAAATCTCTCGTTTAACTGCCATTAACACGAACAATCTTCCCTTGAAGATTGCGCCCATTTTTCTTGTGATTGCGGCGCTTTTTGGCGCGATGATGGCTTCTGCTAAATGGCTGAATAGAAAGCTGCGGTCAGAGCAAGCCGATACATTAGCGTCTGTCTCCGGCTCATTGATGTTACCGCTGTTAGGGGCATTTTTATGTACATTTTTTATGCATCATGTCTTGCAGTATCAATTGATATTAACCGATTTGAACGAAGCCTTTATCCATCACATTATGATGCTTTTAGGGTTTTATTTTGTCGGCATTCTTGCCAGCGACAGGCTTTCGGAGGCAGGGCTTATTCGTAAAAACACGAAAAGCCTTATCATCATGAGCGCAACCATCTTTGTCTTTGATGCTTTAATTCTTGAGACTGGACGATTTATAGGCACGCCCGTCGAATTGGCGATCGCGCAGAGCTATATCACAACGTCTCTTTTTGCTGTGGTGCTCGGCATTTGTGCTTTTTTGGCGCTCCACACGCCGAAGAAAGATATAAAATATTTCATTCCTAAGAACTTTTTCTATGTTTTATGTGGCCTCAGCATTTTTATACTTTCAGCCAATATATTCGGATATGCGGCGTTGAGCCGATTTATTTTTGAGCGCTTGGTTTTAATCTTCGCATTGTTTGCGGCAGCTATGCTAATTCGCGGCTTCATTCGTCCCTATTTCTCAAAATTAGACCGGATGTTACAAAGCGAGGAAAACAAAGCACAAAACCAAGAGGAAAACTTGGTGTCATTCTGGCTTTCTCTCTTTTTGGATACGCTCCTGTTCTTAATATTTCTACCGCTTATTGCAAGCCTGTTCGGCGCGGAATGGAGCGATATTCGCGAGTGGGCGCGCGATGCCTTTTTCGGGTTTGAGGTTGGCAACATGACAATTTCAATCGCACATATTGGAACGGCGATTGGTGTGTTTTTAGCTCTGCTGTTTGTGACACGCCTCATACAGAATGTCTTGTCGAGCAAGATTTTACCTAAAACTAAGATGGAAGCCTCCATCAGCCAGTCAATCACGCAGGTGCTTGGCTATATCGGCCTTATTATTGCTTTATTGGCGGGGATATCAGCGATTGGCTTTGATTTGACGAACCTGGCGCTCATTGCCGGTGCTTTATCGGTGGGGATTGGTTTTGGCTTACAGAGTATCGTAAGCAACTTTGTCTCCGGCCTTATTCTTTTGTTTGAACGCCCGATTAAGGTTGATGACTGGGTCATTACAAGCTCTGGTGAGGGCATTGTCAAAAAAATTAGCGTGCGCGCAACCGAGATTGAAACCTTTGACCGCACGTCTATAATTGTTCCCAACGCCGAGCTTATTTCTTCATCCGTCAAGAACTGGACGCATAAGGATAAAGTTGGGCGTGTTGTAATCACGGTTGGGGTTTCTTACGACAGTGATCCCCACAAAGTTTCTGATGTTCTTTTGAAATGCGCTCAAGATTATCCTCAAACGCTTAAATCGCCCGAACCAACGATCCACTTTAAAGATTTCGCCGATAGCGCGCTGATTTTTGATGTGCGTTTCTTTATCCGCAATGTCAAAGATACATATATCGCATCTACAACGATGCGCTTTGATATTTGGGATGCATTAAAGGCGGAAGGCATTGAGATTTCATACCCTCAACGCGATCTTCACATCAGGAGCGCGCCTGGTTTAAAAGAGATCCTTAGAGAAAAATAAAAGCGCTTCTTAGATATTTTTGCTTTATGCGACAACACTGGCATTAAAATACAGCCACGCAATATAAGCAACGTAAGCCAACATAAAGAGTGCTCCGCTCAAACGTCCGAATTTTTTTAATGTAAAGATTACCACGACCGTTATAACGGATATGGCGAGTGTGAAAGGAATATCAAAAGCACCGATTTGCTCGCCTATAGCGACAGGCTTTATGATAGCGGTAATACCAAGAATGCTGAGTATGTTAAACAAATTACTACCCAGCACATTGCCAATCACAACATCAGTTTGCTTTTTTGCAGCGGCAGATATGGCTGTTGCAAGCTCAGGCAATGATGTTCCAATGGCCACGAGGGACAAGCCGATCACTGCCTCTGAAATACCCACCGCTCGCGCCAGATTGCTCGCGCCCTTTACGAGACAGTCCGCACCGAAGACCAGCATAGCAATACCAACTATGCTCAAAAGAATAGACGGCAAAAGTCCCAATTTATCATCAAATTCTTGCGCTTGGTGTTCATGTGCCGTTTCATCATCGTGTGCGGCAATCATGCGCGCCTTGTCTTTGCGCTCGGATTGGTATGCATAAAAGAGATACATCACTAATGTTGAGAGCATTAAAGCCCCTGCTATACGAGGGATAACGCCTAAATATGAAAGTCCCAACAAGGCAATGCTAGAAACAAGCACTGCGCATGCATCCCTGATAATGGCTTTGTCTTTACACATTATGGGGGTCAGAACGGACGCTAATCCTAAAATCAACAGCACATTGGCAATATTGCTGCCGACAACGTTGCCAAGCGCGATGTCGGGCTGATTGTTTAAGGAGGCCTTGATAGAGACAAGTAGCTCTGGTGCGGATGTGCCAAAGCCAACCACCACCACACCAATTAAAATGGCGGATATACCTAAGCGCTTTGATATCACAACACTGCCTCTTACGAGGGCCTCACCGCCCACAAATAAAAGCACCAGCCCAAGCACAACATAAATATAATCCATCTCTTAAGAATCCTTTTTCTTCAATCGCTGCCCATATTGATGAATATATTCGAGATAGTCTATTGTTGTCGCTGATTTCTTTCATAAATAAAAATGAGAGATATCTATTATTTTTTCTCGTGATGACCTGCCTCCCCAATAATTCAGTCCAATTTTTAGTTAGTAGTTTTTAGCTGCGCAGATATTGGAAAGGGTTGAGATATGGGCAAAGGAATACGCCGTATACTGAAGCAGATTATTCGTAAATTAAGACAAGCTGAAGTTCTGTCAGGGCACGGACGGTTATCCAGCTTTATGAGAGGAAAATTAAATAGAAAGTGCAGGCCAGAATGCTAGGCTCTGAAAAAGCCAGGCAAGCTTACACAATGGGTATGAGGGATTTAAAAGAGAAATGGTGGTGGGGGTAGTCAACGCCTAACTATTCTCATACGCTAGTTAAAGTGCCAAAATCGCTATTTAGCTCTAAAATACAGGGTAATTTCAGAAACTTATCCTGCACCTCCTAACAAAATTCACCATCTTGTAATTTTATAACAACGCAACAGCCCCAATATTTGAAGACATTGAGGCTGTTGCATCATTATTTACAAGGCCAACAAGTCGTTAGCCTTAATTATCACTTATGAGTTTGTAGCACTTTTCACGGTGTTAGAGCGGCTTTTTTCCCATTCTTTCATCTGTTTTTCTGCTTCTTCGCTGGCGATGCTATAATTTTTCTGCAGCGCTTGCGCAAGCTTTTCGCGGCTACCATTGATTTGCGCTAGGTTATCATTTGTAAGTTTGCTCCACTGTTTCTGAGCATCCTGCATAAGATGTTTCCAATTGCCTTCAATAGTATCTTCATTCACCGGTTCGCTTGATTTTTTGGGCTTTTCTTTTGGTGTGGCGATGGCGCTGATTTTGAGGCCTCCAGTATCTTTCTCATTGTTTTTATGATCGCCGCAACATTGCTTTTTGGCGCTTTTGAACATTTTTGTCTGCAGATCATGCATATGATCACAATAATCTTCTGACATTTTTAGCCATGAAGAAAATTGATTTTGCATAGTTGCAGTCATGTCTTTCAACGATTTTTCAAACATTTTATTATTGTCTAATTTATTCATTATTACATTCCTTATGTGGGGGCTAATTTTTATAAACGCTTCAACTTTCGCCACATTACAGACGTAAATTTAAAAAGCATTTGACTACAATCAAAGTCGTCAGAGAACGCATATGGTCTATGTAAGGTCTATAATTAGAGAGCTTACATATGACCGCATTATTAGATCTTACGGGGAAAAAGGGCCTGATCCTTGGCATCGCCAATGAACACAGCATTGCCTATGGCTGCGCGCGTGTTTTTAAACAAGCAGGCGCAGATCTGGCCGTTACATACGCCAATGTCAAGGCTGAGCCATATGTAAGACCGTTGGCGGATCAGCTAGACGCGTCAATCATCATGCCGTGCGATGTACGGGACGAGGCGCAAATGACGGCATTATTTAAGGCCGTAGAAAAAGAATGGGGCACGCTCGATTTCCTCCTTCATGCCATCGCCTTTGCCCCGAAAGCTGATTTACAAGGCCGCGTGACCGATTGTTCGAAAGACGGCTTTCTGGAGGCGATGGACATCTCCTGTCATTCCTATATCCGCCTGGCAAAGCTGGCCGAACCCCTCATGCAAAATGGCGGCAGCCTCTTAACGCTAAGCTATATCGGCAGCGTAGAGGTGGTTAAACATTACGGCCTTATGGGGCCAGTCAAAGCCGCGCTAGAATCCACCACCCGTTATTTGGCGGCGGAACTTGGAGAGAACAATATTCGTGTAAACGCACTCTCCCCCAGCGCCATTATGACCCGCGCAGGATCAGGGATTGCGGATTTTGATGAATTGCTCAAATCCACCGCCGTCAAAATGCCGCTTCACCGTATGATCGATATCGAAGATGTCGGCAACATGGCGGCCTTTCTGGTCAGTGACCTCTCCAAAAATATCACCGGCGGCGTGCACATGGTCGATGGTGGGTACGAAATAATTGATTAAAGAATAAGGCATAAAACATGACCCAAACAAAACACTGCATCACCAACAAAACCTACGACGAAATTGAGATCGGAGATTCGGCGAGCCTCACACGTACGCTGACAAAACAAGATATTCAGCTCTTCGCCACCGTAACAGGGGATATGAACCCCGCACATTTGGATGAGGCCTACGCCAAGACAGACATGTTCCACCAAATTATTGGCCACGGCATGTGGACGGCGTCGATGTTTTCAGTGCTGCTGGGTATGCAGCTTCCCGGCCCTGGCACGCTATATCTGGATCAGAGTTTAAAATTCCTGAAACCAGTGCGTCTGGGCGATACAATCACGGCATCGGTTAAGGCCATTAAGAAAGATGATAAGCATAAATTCATCACCTTCGAAACGCTATGTATGAACGATGATGGTGAGCATATCCTCGAGGGAGAAGCGCTCATCCTCGCGCCGAGCGAGAAAATAAGCTGGGACGCTCTGCCACTGCCGCAAGTGCAAATCAAAACGCCCGCGCATAATTATGAGCAATGGTTGCTGGATAAGGCATCGGGGTTGAAGCCTTTGCGGGTGGCGGTTGTGCATCCGGTGGATGTTTACTCTCTCGAAGGGGCGATAGAAGCAGGCAAGGCGGGAATGATTGAGCCTGTACTCATTGGCCCGGAAGATAAAATCCGCGCAGTGGCGGCGGAGCATAATTTAGATCTGGAGGGCTGCGTCATTATCTCCACACCACACAGCCACGCCGCCGCAGCGCTGGCAACAAAAATGGCCAATGATGGCGAAGTTGAAGCCCTGATGAAGGGCAAGCTTCACACCGATGAACTGATGCAGGCCGTCGTTGATAAAGACACGGGGCTTCGCACCGGACGGCGCATGAGTCATGTCTTTGTGTTGGATGTGCCAAGCTATCATAAGCCGCTCTTCCTCACCGACTCCGCCATTAATATCAAACCTGGCTTGATGGAGAAAAAAGACATCGTACAAAATGCGATTGATTTGTTCACGACCTTGGGGCTCGGCACGCCCAAGGTGGCGGTGCTATCGGCGGTTGAGGTGGTGAATGAAAAATTACCCTCCACCATTGATGCGACGGCGCTGTGTAAAATGGCGCAGCGGGGGCAAATCACGGGCGGCATGATTGACGGCCCGCTGGCCTTTGACAACGCGATATCGAAAGAAGCCGCCGAGATTAAAGGCATAATCTCTGACGTGGCAGGCGACGCCGATATTCTCATCGCCCCCGATATTGAATCCGGCAATATGCTGTATAAAGAATTGCGCTATTTTTCGGGCGCACAAGGCGCGGGCATCGTGCTTGGTGCAAAGGTTCCCATCATCCTGACAAGCCGTGCAGGCGACGCCGAAAGCCGCGTCGTCTCATCGGCGCTTGCGCTATTATATGCGCGGAAAGAACTCGTATCATGACAAAGCTTATCCTGACCTGCAACGCCGGATCACATAACACGAAACTCGCCGCCTATGATGCCTCAACATTAGAGCAGTTAGAGCATAAAATCGTCCAAACCACGGATGAAGCCGTGGCGTGGTTTACGGGTGAAAGCGATGTGGTCGCCATCGCGCATCGCGTTGTTCACGGCGGGCGCGAATTTACCCACCCCGCGCGCATCACCGATAACGTACTGGCACGGTTGGCGGCGTTAACGCCGCTTGCCCCGCTGCATCAACCGCATGCCATAACCCTCATTAATGCTGCGCAGAAACACTATCCGCATATCGATCACATTGCCTGTTTCGATACAGCGTTTCACAACACCATGCCAGAGATCGCACGCCGCTTACCATTGCCGCAGAAATACCATGATGAGGGATTAATGCGTTATGGGTTTCATGGCCTGTCATATCAACATACCGCGCAAGTCCTGCCCGAACATGCAAAGGACAAACCCCATGGGCGCGTGATTGCGGCGCATCTGGGCGGTGGGGCGTCGGCATGTGCGATGAAAGACGAGCAAAGCGTGGATTCAACAATGGGCTTTTCGACCCTCGACGGGTTGATGATGGGCACACGATGCGGCGCGATTGATGCGGGCGTGTTGCTCTATCTCTTGGAAACCGATGGCATGCCCGTCCCCGTGCTCAGCGATCTACTCTATCAAAATTCTGGCCTGAAAGGGGTGTCGGCGATCAGCGATGATATGAAAGAACTGCTCCACAGCAAAACACAATCAGCCAGTGACGCAATTGCGCTATATTGCCATCACGCCGCGAAACAAATCGCGGGGCTGATCCCATCAATCGGCGGCATTGACGCGCTTGTCTTTACCGGCGGGATCGGTGAAAACGCCCCCTCCATCCGCGACACCATCACCACGCATCTGCGCTGGCTGGGTGATTTTGATGTCTATGTTATTCCAACCAATGAGGAATTGGTCATGGCAACCGCCTGCAAAGACCATCACAAAAACAAACAAAGGAAAGACCACGACCATGAAACATATCGTCGACACCAAAAAAACAATTGAGCAAGCCGCAACCGACCTGCATGACGCCGTAACCGCCCATAGCTTTGGCGTCCTCCATAGCTATAACCTGAAAGAGACACTCAAATCCAAGGGCATCGACCTGCCGCGTGAATGTCGTATATTCGAAATCTGCAATCCCCACCAAGCCTCCGCGATCCTGTCCGAGGATATGGAGCTAAACATGGCGCTACCGTGCCGCATCTCCGTGTGGGATAATGAGGGCGGCCAAGT
>JAACQG010000022.1:11505-31292 GCA_009995045.1 Alphaproteobacteria bacterium | reverse complement strand
GTCAATGTCGTCTTACCATGGTCAACGTGACCAATTGTACCGATATTCGCGTGCGGTTTGTTTCTTTGAAATTTTTCCTTAGACATACTTGTCTCCTTCTTTTTTAAATTCGTATTCGTTTAACTAAGCACCGAGGCTTTCTTTAACTTCTGCAGCAATCGCCGCTGGAACAGCTTCGTAACGATCAAACACCATTGAGAATTGCGCACGGCCCGAAGACATTGAGCGCAATGGGTTGATGTAACCAAACATGTTTGCAAGCGGTACAAGTGCTGTAATCACTTTTGCGTTTCCACGATCTTCCATCGCAGAGACTTGGCCACGACGTGAGTTCAAGTCGCCGATGATGTCACCCATGTATTCTTCAGGTGTAACCACTTCGACTTTCATCATTGGCTCAAGAAGCTGAGGCCCTGCTGCTTGCATACCTTCTTTGAAGGCTGATTTTGCAGCAATTTCGAATGCCATCACAGATGAGTCAACATCATGGTATCCACCGTCGACCAAAGTTACTTTGAAGTCGAGCACCGGGAAGCCAGCGATGATCCCGGTTTCTTTGGCCATTGTAAGACCTTTTTGAACACCAGGAATGTATTCTTTTGGAACAGAACCACCGACAATTGTGTCGCCGAATTCAAATCCTGAACCAGGTTCGCCTGGTTCGAATACGAGATCGATTTTAGCGAACTGACCAGAACCACCAGATTGCTTTTTGTGTGTATAGCTGATTTCAGCGCGTTTTGTGATGCTTTCACGGTATGCAACTTGTGGCGCACCGATATTGGCTTCAACTTTAAATTCACGCTTCATGCGGTCAACAAGGATATCAAGGTGAAGCTCACCCATACCCTTCATGATTGTTTGACCTGATTCATGATCAACATGGACGCGGAAAGATGGATCTTCTGCAGCGAGACGCTGAAGGGCGATACCCATTTTTTCTTGGTCAGCTTTTGTTTTTGGCTCAATCGCGATTTCGATAACTGGCTCAGGGAATTCCATACGCTCAAGCACAACTGGCTTGTCTTGCGCACAAAGTGTGTCGCCTGTTGTTGTATCTTTCATACCAACGAACGCAACGATGTCACCTGTGTGGGCTTCGCTAAGCTCTTCGCGGTTGTTTGAATGCATGAGAAGCATACGACCAACGCGCTCGCGCTTGTTCTTCACTGAGTTTTGAACATATGAACCCGCCTCAACTCTACCAGAGTAAATGCGTGCGAATGTCAATGAACCAACAAATGGGTCGTTCATGATTTTGAATGCGAGCGCAGAGAATGGCGCATCATCTTTAGGTTCGCGGTTTTCTTCTTCATCAGAGTCAACCTTTACGCCCTTTGTTGTTCCAATATCAACCGGTGAAGGTAGATACTCAACAACAGAGTCAAGCATTGGCTGAACACCTTTGTTCTTGAACGCTGTTCCACACATAACGGGAACAAGCTCGTTTGCGATTGTACCTTTGCGGATACATGCGCGGAGTGTTTTTTCATCTGGCTCTTTACCATCAAGGTAAGCTTCCATTGCTGCGTCGTCTTGCTCGACAGCCATTTCAACAAGCTTTTCACGATATTCAGCCGCTTTTTCAGCCATATCAGCAGGAATCTCTACTTCCTGGTATGTCGCGCCGAGTTGCTCACCATCCCAGATAACAGCTTTCATTGTCACGAGGTCAACGTGGCCTTGGTACTGATCTTCCGCACCGATCGGAAGCTGAATTGCGAGCGGATCGATGCCCAAACGGTCTTTCATCATCTTCAAACAGTTGTAGAAATCTGCACCGATTTTATCCATTTTGTTCACAAAGCACATGCGTGGAACGTGATATTTATCAGCTTGGCGCCATACTGTTTCAGTTTGCGGCTCAACACCTGCGTTTGCATCGAAAACAGCAATCGCACCATCAAGAACACGCAATGAACGCTCAACTTCAATTGTGAAGTCAACGTGACCAGGTGTGTCTATAATGTTTAAGCGGAAACGCTGACCGTCATATTGACCATCTTTGCGCGCGTCCCAGAATGTGGTTGTCGCAGCAGACGTGATTGTAATACCACGCTCTTGCTCTTGCTCCATCCAGTCCATGGTCGCCGCACCATCGTGCACTTCACCGATTTTATGTGACTTACCGGAATAGAACAAAATGCGCTCAGTTGTTGTGGTTTTACCCGCATCAATGTGAGCCATAATCCCGAAGTTCCGGTAATTTTCAATTTGGTGTTCGCGTGACATTTAGTTCGTTTCCTATATTAAATCTTAAAAGTATCTTTTGCTTATTACTACCAACGGAAGTGAGCGAACGCTTTGTTCGCATCTGCCATTTTGTGGGTATCGTCACGCTTCTTAACAGCTGAGCCACGCTCATTTGCCGCATCAAGAAGTTCGTTCGCAATACGATCAACCATTGTGTTTTCAGAACGCTTGCGCGCCGCTTCGATCAACCAACGCATTGCAAGGGCAAGGGCGCGATCAGGTTTAACTTCAACAGGAACCTGATATGTTGCACCACCAACACGGCGAGAGCGAACTTCAAGCTTAGGCTTAACTGCCTTAAGCGCACTATGGAATAGACCAAGACCTTGGCTCTTGTAAGTCACAACACCTTCACCTGATTCATCAGCATCAGTTTTGTTGTCATTTCCTGCTTTTGTTTCCAAGATTTCGATTGCTTTGTAGACAATGCTTTCAGCCGTCGATTTCTTACCATCAACCATCAAGTTATTGATGAATTTTGATAGTATTAAATCACCAAATCTTGGATCTGGGAGGATTTCGCGTTTTTCTGCTCTATGGCGACGTGACATATTATATGTTCCTTATCTTCTATAATCTTACTTAGGACGCTTCACGCCGTAACGTGAACGTGATTGCTTACGATCTTTAACGCCTTGTGTATCAAGCGCACCACGAACGATTGTGTAGCGCACACCCGGCAAATCTTTTACACGACCACCACGGACAAGAACAACTGAGTGCTCCTGAAGGTTGTGACCTTCGCCAGGGATGTAGCAAATAACTTCGTGACCAGTTGTCAAACGAACCTTTGCAACCTTACGTAGCGCAGAGTTTGGTTTCTTAGGAGTTGTTGTGTAAACACGCGTACAAACACCGCGACGTTGCGGGTTAGATTTCAAAGCGCGGTTTTTCTTTGCTTTGATTACTCTTTGACGTGGGTTACGAACCAATTGCTGAATAGTTGGCATATCTTTTAAAGCCTCTTTATTAATCTCTAAATGTGGATGCGCACATATAGCGCTGAATAGCGCCAGAAGTCAAAGACTTTATATGCAGAGCATCCGTTTCCCAGATGGTGCGCTATACGGGTTTGCCGAATAGCCCAATAACTGAATCTGCGCGGAAGTTATCTCAAAGATTCGCGCGGGTCAAGAATTATTTTACGAATCACAAATCTCCATGAAAAAAGGGAGCCGATAAGCTCCCCTTTTGAATTTATATGTCGCGGTTTCTTAACCGTTTACAGCTTCTTTCGTGTCGTCTTCGCCGTTTGTGTCGGCGTTGATGTCAGCTTCGGCGGCGGCTTCTAGGGCTGCTGCTTCGCGGGCTTTTTCCAACGCTTCTTCTTCCTTGCGGCGTGCTTCGAGGATCACGTGGTCGCGGGCTGCGGCGACTTTCTTGATCTCGTTTACGTAGGCACCAGTTCCCGCAGGGATGAGGCGACCAACGATCACGTTCTCTTTAAGGCCATGAAGTCTGTCGACCTTGCCATTCACAGCAGCGTCGGTAAGGACGCGTGTTGTTTCCTGGAAGGATGCGGCAGAGATGAAGCTGCGTGTTTGTAGCGATGCCTTCGTGATCCCTTGGAGGACTGGTTTGCCTTCCGGTGGGCGATGGCCATCTGCTTTAAACTTAGCGACTTCAGCGTCGAATGTTTCACGGTCTGCATGCTCGCCCACGAGATATGTGGAGTCGCCTACTGCTGTGATTTCGACTTTCTGCATCATCTGACGCACGATCACTTCGATATGCTTGTCGTTGATTTTAACACCTTGGAGGCGGTAAACGTCTTGCACTTCGTTTGTGAGGTAGTCAGCCAAAGCTTCCACGCCGAGAACATCGAGGATGTCATGCGGCACGAGCGCACCATCAAGGATTGGGTCACCTTTGCGGACGAAGTCGCCTTCGACAACAGCCAAGTGACGGCCTTTTGGTACCAAGTACTCGCGTGTTTCGCCATCATCTGCGTTTGCAGGTTTCACGGCGATACGGCGTTTGGACTTATAGTCTTTACCGAATTCCACGTAACCATCAATTTCGGAGATCACAGCGAAGTCTTTTGGCATGCGGGCTTCGAAAAGCTCAGCAACGCGAGGTAGACCCCCAGTAATATCCCGGGTTTTTGATGTTTCGCGCGGGATACGAGCGATGATGTCACCAGCTTTCACTTCCTGACCGTTCTCGGCGGACAAAACAGTATCCGTAGAGAGGTAGTAGTTGGCAGGAAGGCCGTTGGCGAGGTTGATCACATTTCCTTTTGCATCAAGCAAAGAGATACGTGGTTTCAAATCGCCGCCTTTTGGTTGGCTGCGCCAGTCGATGACTTTTTTGGATGAAATGCCTGTGGCTTCATCTGTTTCATCAACAATGGAGATCCCTTCAACGAGGTCGAAGTAGTTCGCAACACCGTCTTTTTCGGTGATAACCGGCATTGTGTATGGGTCCCACTCGGCCATTTTATCGCCGGCTTTGACTTTTCCGCCATCATCGACAAGAAGACGTGCGCCATATGGTACGCGGTGTGTTGCTTTCGCATCACCCTTCTTATCCTTAAGAATGATTTCCGTGTTGCGGCCCATGATAATGGAGACGCCGTCAGAGTTCTTAACGATGTTCTGGTTGACGATTTCAACGGTTCCTTCGAGGTTTGCTTCAACATGTGAGCGTTCCGCACCTTTTTGAGCCGCACCACCGATGTGGAAGGTACGCATAGTAAGCTGCGTGCCTGGTTCACCGATTGATTGTGCGGCCATAACGCCGATCGCTTCGCCAGTATTAACCGTTGTTCCGCGTGCAAGGTCACGACCATAACATGCTTTACAGATACCGTTGTTTTCACCTTCACATGTGAGAACAGAGCGAACGATAAGCTCGTCAATACCCGCGGTTTCAACTGCTTCCGCTGTTGTTTCGTCGATGATCTCACCAGCTTTACAAATCACAGTGCCGTCAAGTGGGCTCTTAATTTCTGTGGCTGGTGTACGGCCAAGGATACGCTCAGACAATGGAACAACAATATCTGCACCGTTCATCACTGCGCGCATTGAGATACCATTTTCTGTGCCACAATCATCTTCGGTGATGATCGCATCTTGTGCAACATCAACGAGGCGACGTGTGAGGTAACCAGAGTTAGCCGTTTTAAGCGCAGTATCAGCAAGACCTTTACGCGCACCGTGCGTGGAGTTGAAGTATTCCAACACGGTTAGACCTTCTTTGAAGTTTGAGATAATCGGGTTTTCGATGATCTCACCAGAAGGCTTGGCCATCAAACCGCGCATACCGGCAAGCTGGCGGATCTGAGCGGCAGAACCACGCGCACCGGAGTGTGCCATCATGTAAACCGCGTTCAATGTACCGCTGTCGATGTCAGAGATTTTGCTCATCATCGCATCGGCAACATCATCGGTACATTTTGACCAGATATCGACAACTTTGTTGTATTTCTCACCTTTAGTGATCAAACCATCTTGGTACTGATTTTCGAACTCGGCGACTTTTGCTTTTGCTTCAGCAACCAAAGTTTGTTTTTCAGCAGGGATAATAAGGTCATCTTTACCGATTGAGATACCCGCGATACACGCATTTCTGAAACCAAGTTTCATGATGCGGTCAGCGAAGATCACAGTCTCTTTTTGACCACAGTGGCGATACACTTCGTCAATCACGTTCGAAATTTCTTTCTTCGTCAAAGTCTGGTTGATCAAGTCAAACGGAACTTTTGGGTGACGCGGAAGAAGATCGGACAAGATCATACGACCCGGTGTTGATTCAACGATGACCGTAATGGGTTCGTTGTTTTCATCGACCGTGTGGTAACGACATTTGATCTTTGCGTGCATCGAAACCACACCCGCCGTCAGCGCATGCGTAATTTCGCCAGCGCCGCGGAAGATCATGCCTTCGCCTGGCTGATTTTTCAGCTCAAGTGTCATGTAGTAAAGACCCAAAACGATATCCTGTGATGGCACAACAATCGGCTTCCCGTTTGCAGGGGAGAGAATGTTGTTTGTTGCCATCATCAATGTACGGGCTTCGAGTTGTGCTTCGATTGAAAGTGGAACGTGAACAGCCATTTGGTCACCATCGAAGTCAGCGTTGAACGCTGTACAGACGAGTGGGTGAAGCTGGATTGCTTTTCCTTCGATCAAAGTTGGCTCAAATGCCTGGATACCAAGACGGTGAAGCGTGGGCGCACGGTTAAGCATAACCGGATGCTCGCGAATCACTTCTTCAAGGATATCCCATACTTCTGGGCGTTCTTTTTCTACCATTTTCTTGGCGGCTTTAACCGTGGAGGCCATGCCGTAGATTTCAAGTTTGTGGTAGATAAACGGTTTAAACAGCTCTAGCGCCATTTTCTTGGGCAGACCACATTGATGGAGTTTCAATTCAGGGCCAACCACAATCACCGAACGACCGGAATAGTCAACGCGCTTACCGAGAAGGTTTTGACGGAAACGACCTTGTTTCCCTTTGAGCATGTCGGAGAGTGATTTCAATGGACGCTTATTCGCACCCGTAATCACACGACCACGACGACCGTTATCGAACAACGCATCGACAGATTCTTGTAGCATACGTTTTTCGTTACGCACGATGATGTCAGGTGCGCGAAGTTCGATCAGGCGTTTCAAACGGTTATTACGGTTGATCACGCGACGGTAAAGGTCGTTCAAGTCAGACGTTGCAAAACGGCCACCATCCAATGGAACCAATGGGCGAAGATCTGGTGGAAGAACAGGAACGATGTCCAGAATCATCCATTCAGGGCGTGTGCCGGATTCAAGGAAGGCATCGAGAAGCTTAAGACGCTTCACGAATTTCTTGCGCTTGGCTTCAGAGCCAGTCTCGCGAAGGCCTTCTTCAACGATTGCTTTTTCTTCTTCAAGATCAAGTTCGGAGAGGATTTCCTTCAACGCTTCTGCGCCGATTCCTGCACGGAAGTTTTCTTCGCCATATTCATCTTGTGCGGCGTAGTATTCTTCTTCGTTCAAAAGCTGTTTCGGCTTAAGCGGAGTCATACCAGGTTCGATCACGATGAAGTTTTCGAAGTAAAGCACGCGCTCAAGCTCTTTCAATGTCATGTCGACAATGAGGCCGATACGTGATGGAAGAGATTTAAGGAACCAGATATGCGCCACAGGAGAGGCAAGGTCGATGTGACCCATGCGCTCGCGGCGAACACGTGTGAGGGTGACTTCAACGCCACATTTTTCACAGATGATCCCTTTATATTTCATGCGTTTATATTTACCGCAAAGACATTCGTAATCCTTAATCGGGCCAAAGATACGGGCACAGAAAAGGCCGTCTTTTTCTGGTTTGAATGTGCGGTAGTTGATCGTTTCCGGCTTTTTGACTTCACCGAATGACCAGCTGCGCATTTGCTCTGGGCTCGCAATCGAAATGCGAATGCTGTCAAAGCTTTGCGGTCCTGTCGGTTGACCAAAGAGGTTCATGAGTTCGTTCATTGTTTTCTTCCTTTAAGCGTATTCTTATCGTTTGCGTTTAGTTGTTCGAGCCTGATTGCTTCAAATCCACGTTCAAGCCGAGAGCACGAAGCTCTTTGGTTAGAACGTTGAAGGATTCAGGGATACCAATCTCGAAGTTGTCTTCACCGCGAACGATGCTTTCGTATACTTTCGAGCGACCGGCGACGTCATCGGATTTGACCGTGAGCATTTCCTGTAGCGTGTAAGCCGCGCCGTATGCCTGAAGTGCCCACACTTCCATCTCACCGAAGCGCTGTCCACCGAACTGGGCTTTACCGCCGAGTGGTTGTTGCGTCACGAGGGAGTATGGCCCAATTGAACGGGCGTGGATCTTATCATCAACAAGGTGATGAAGTTTCAACACATACATATAGCCAACAGTCACATCACGGTGGAAATATTCACCGGTACGACCATCGATCAAGCGCATTTGACCTGATGTATTCAGACCTGCTTTTTCGAGGAGGACAGAAATATCCGCTTCATCGGCACCGTCGAAGACTGGTGTTGCCATTGGCACACCGCCGCGAAGGTTATTTGCCATTTCAAGCAATTCTGTGTCATCAAGTTTGTCAACTTTCTCTTTAAACTCACGATCACCGTAAGCATCAAGAAGTTTTGCTTGAAGTTGCTTTTTCTCATCCGCTTCCATGGATTTTTTGGATTGGAACGCATCGATCATTTCACCGATTTGCTCACCCATACGAGCAGATGCCCATCCAAGATGAGTCTCAAGAATCTGACCCACGTTCATACGTGATGGAACACCAAGCGGGTTCAACACGATATCAACAGGTGTGCCGTCTTCGGTGTATGGCATGTCTTCTTGTGGAATAACTTTGGAGATAACCCCTTTGTTACCGTGACGACCCGCCATTTTGTCACCTGGTTGCATTTTACGCTTAACAGCAACGAAGACTTTAACCATCTTCATCACGCCTGGCATAAGTTCATCGCCGCGCTGAAGTTTTTCAACCTTGTCTTCGAAACGTTCTTTGATTCCGTCAACATCTTCATCAAGGCGGTTACCCATAGCTTCGATTTCCGCCATGCGTTTGTCGTCTTCGATTGCGATTTGACGCATAAGGCCGCGTTTTTCGATCGCTTCGAGGTCTTCTCTTGTGATCTTAGAACCCTTCTTAAGGCCAGTTTCTTTTGGACATTTCGCAACAGTGTTACCCACAAGGATATCACCGAGGCGGCCATAGAAACCATCTTCAAGAATGCGACGCTCGTCGTCTCTGTCTTTTGCGAGACGTTCAATTTCTTGCGCCTCGATTGAGAGTGCACGCGCATCTTTGTCTACGCCGCGACGGTTGAAGACGCGAACATCAACGATTGTTCCTGTTGTACCGGGGGGTAAGCGGAGTGATGTATCTTTAACATCAGCAGCTTTTTCACCGAAGATCGCGCGGAGGAGTTTTTCTTCCGGTGTCATTGGTGACTCACCTTTTGGTGTGACTTTACCAACCATGATATCGCCTGGCGCAACTTCCGCACCAACGTGAACAATACCTGCTTCGTCAAGATGCTTGAGGGCTTCTTCACCAACGTTTGGAATATCGCGTGTAATTTCCTCGGTGCCGAGCTTGGTATCGCGCGCCATGACTTCGAATTCTTCGATATGGATCGAAGTGAAGACGTCGTCACGAACGATGCGCTCGTTCACGAGGATTGAATCCTCGAAGTTGTAACCGTTCCAAGGCATGAAGGCCACGCGGATGTTACGACCAAGAGCAAGTTCACCAAATTGCGTTGAAGGACCGTCGGCAATGATATCGCCGCCAATCACTTTATCGCCAACCTTAACAAGCGGCTTTTGTGTGATACATGTGCTTTGGTTCGAGCGTTGGAATTTAGCAAGCTTATAGATATCAACCACTGGCTCACCAGGATTAATGTCGCCAGTTGCCTGAACAACGATACGGGTTGCATCAACCTTTGTCACTTTACCTGCGCGGCGCGCAGATACAGCAGCACCAGAATCGCGGGCAACGGTTGCTTCCATGCCTGTTCCGACCAATGGCGCATCGGCTTTAACCAATGGCACGGCCTGACGCATCATGTTTGAACCCATCAGAGCGCGGTTCGCATCATCGTTTTCCAAGAATGGAATAAGAGACGCCGCAACGGACACCATCTGTTTCGGTGATACGTCCATGAAGTCAATTTGATCTGGAGGTGACATTTCGTTTTCACCCGCGCGGCGACACTGAACGAGGTCGTTGGCGAATGAGCCTTTGTCGGTTAGCTCGGAGTTGGCCTGCGCAATTGTGTAGCGCGCCTCTTCCATAGCGGACATATAGATCACTTCTGCGGTCACTTTACCGTCAGCAACCTTGCGGTATGGTGATTCGATGAAGCCGTATTGGTTTACGCGGGCAAATGTTGCGAGCGAGTTGATCAAACCAATATTCGGACCTTCTGGTGTTTCAATTGGACAGATACGACCATAATGCGTTGGGTGAACGTCACGCACCTCGAAACCGGCGCGCTCACGTGTCAGACCACCTGGCCCAAGCGCAGAGAGGCGACGCTTATGCGTGATCTCGGAGAGTGGGTTTGTTTGGTCCATGAACTGAGATAGCTGTGAGCTACCGAAGAATTCGCGGACAGATGCTTGCGCAGGCTTTGAATTGATCAAATCATGCGGCATGTATGTATCGATCTCAACAGATGACATACGCTCGCGGATTGCGCGCTCCATGCGGAGAAGGCCGATACGGATTTGGTTTTCCATCAACTCACCAACAGAACGAACACGACGGTTACCAAGGTTATCAATATCATCAACTTCGCCTTTACCATCTTTCAAACCATGGAGGTATTGAAGGATTGCAAGGATGTCAGCTTTTTCAAGGATACGGAATTGATCGTCAGCATTGAGATCAAGACGTGCATTCATTTTTACGCGACCAACTGGAGACAAGTCATAACGCTCAGCATCGAAGAAGAGAGAGTTAAAGAGTGTTTCAGCAGAGTCCACTGTTGGTGGCTCACCTGGGCGCATCACGCGGTAGATATCGATCAACGCTTCTTCACGTGTGTCACATTTGTCGATCAACATTGTGTTGCGGACATATGGACCAACATTGAGGTGGTCGATTTTAAGGATTGGAAGCTCAGTGATTTTAAGCTCAGCAATTTTCTCAAGGTCTTCTTCGGTGATCTCATGTCCAGCATCGAAAATAACCAAACCTGTTTCTGGATCAATGATATCAGCGCCAAGATATTGCGTGATCAATTGCTCTTCCTGGACAAGGATTTCGCTCAAGCCAGCTTCAACAAATTTCTTTGCTTTGCGCGGTATGATTTTGTCACCCGCTTCGGCGATCACATCACCCGTTTTTGCATCAATAAGATCAGCCGTCAGCTTTACGCCGCGAAGGTTTTCAGAATCGAATGATGTCTTCCAACCCTTTTTGTCTTTTTTGTAGCTCGTTGTTTCATAGAATGTCGCGAGAATTTCCTCGTTTGTCATTCCCTGAACCATCAATGGATCAATGTCTTTATCGTTTTCTTCGCATTCTTTGCGGTAGTCGACAGTTTCTTTGGAATCCAAAGCACGTAGCAATGTTGTCACAGGAAGCTTACGACGACGGTCGATGCGCACATAGAGGTGGTCTTTTGCGTCGAATTCGAAATCAAGCCATGATCCACGGTAAGGGATCACGCGTGATGAGAAGAGATATTTACCAGAGGCGTGTGTTTTACCACCATCATGATCGAAGAACACGCCCGGTGAACGGTGCATTTGCGATACGATAACACGCTCCGTGCCGTTCACAACGAATGTACCGTTGCGGGTCATCAATGGCATATCAACCATGTAGACATCTTGTTCTTTGATGTCGCGGATTGAACGAAGGCCTGTGTCCTCGTCCACGTCGAATACGGAAAGGCGCAATGTTACGCGGAGTGGTGCAGCATATGTGATACCGCGTGTTTGACATTCTTCAACATCGTATTTTGGTGCTTCAAGTTCATATTTCACGAAATCGATTTCAGCTTTATCTGAGAAATCTTTGATTGGGAATACTGTTGCGAATACTTCTTCAAGCCCCTGCATTGTGCGGTCATCGGCGTTGATGTCAGCCTGAAGGAAGAGTTCGTATGATTGGCGTTGAACCTCAATGAGGTTTGGCATTTTTGCAACTTCATCGATCTTACCGAAGCTACGGCGAACGCGCTTGCGACCTGTAAATGTTTCGATGCTGTTTGCTGTTGGAATGTTGTCGTGTGTAGCTGCTGCGCCCATTGGTTTCTTATCCTATATCAGTCTATTTTTATGCGTTTTGTGTTAGTATTTGATTCGTCCGATACGATCAGACGACAAAAGCCACATCACCCCTGCCCTATTCAGGTGGGGATTGAAGTGGCTATTAGTTAGGATTCACAAGGGCTTTTGGCTTTTCAGTCACACAAAGTATCTTGCAAATTTCAAACATAAACACGGACGCTCTCGTCTTAATCTTAAGAAAGTTTGTCTGCTTATGGCCTAACATTGGGCCATTGTCAACCACTTTATCAATACAAAAAGTGCTCCCCACTTTATAAGCGGGAAGCACTTGGAATTTTATAAGATCAAAATTACTTAAGCTCTACAGATGCGCCAGCAGCTTCAAGCTTGCCTTTGATTTCTTCAGCTTCAGCTTTTGCAGCGCCTTCTTTGATGTTTCCACCAGCTTCAACGAGGTCTTTTGCTTCTTTCAAGCCAAGACCTGTGATTGCGCGAACTTCTTTAATCACAGCGATTTTGTTACCGCCAGCAGATGTAAGAACAACGTTGAAGTCGCTCTTCTCTTCTGCTGCTGCGCCATCATTTGCCGCTGCTGGAGCTGCTGCAACTGCTGCTGCCGCTGCTTCAATGCCGTACTCATCTTTAAGAACGTTTGTTAACTCTGTTGCTTCCATCAAAGTAAGACCAACGATCTCTTCTGCTAATTTTGCTATATTTGCCATTTTAGTTTCCTTTCAAGTTTAAAATAATAATGGTGTTTCGTTTTGGTGTTTATGCTTCCGCTTTTTCGCCTACTGCCTTTACAGCACCAGCCACTTTTGAACCCGGAGAAGCGATCGCGGATGCGATGTTGCTTGCCGGAGCCATAATAAGTCCTGCGATAGTCGCGCGAACCTCATCAAGGCTAGGCATTTTCGCCAGAGCCTCAATCCCTTGAGCATCGAGAGCTTTCTCACCTAGAGCACCCCCAATGATTTTAAGATTTTCATTGCCCTTTGCAAATTTTTGCGTAACGCGGGCAGCGGCGACGGGGTCTTGCGATGTTGCAATACCGATCGGACCAGAGAACATATCTTCGATTGCTTCGAATTTTGTTCCTTTGATCGCGATTTTCGCCAATGTGTTTTTTGTTACTTTAAAAGACGCACCCTCTGCGCGGAGTAGGCCGCGGAATGCTTCAAGTTCTTTTACAGTGAGGCCGGAGTATTCTGCAACGACGACAACTTCGTCATTTGCAAAGCGCTCACCTAGAGCAATAATCTCAGCTTCTTTTTGTTTGCGGGTCATACCCATAATTTGTCTCCTCAAATGTTATAACCAATAAAAAAGCGACCCTCTTGTGGTCGCCTATCCAATGATTAGAATGATGGCCCGAAATATTCGGGTTTTTTGCTCACTCTATCTATGCTGGACTTAATTGTGCGCCAACAGTCTTGGACAGGTTTTTTTAATTTCGAGTGGATGATTAAAGGCTATAGCAGTCAGCGTCAAGTAAAAAATCACATAATCGTGCATTGCATATAAAAAAGGCGCTGATTAAGCGCCTTTTTGAATTCTTATTGAGCTTTTAGTACTTAGCCAACGAGGCTTTCTGTTGCAAGCTTAAGGCCTGGACCCATTGAGGATGTGATTGACACTTTCCCAATATATGTTCCTTTTGCGCCTGATGGCTTGGCTTTAACGATTGCCTGATAGAACGCTTTCACGTTTTCAGCCAATTTAGCATCGTCGAATGAAACCTTACCAACGCCTGCATGGATGATCCCTGCTTTTTCAGCGCGGAATTCAATTGCGCCGCCTTTGGCATCTTTCACTGCTTTTTCAACATCAGGAGTCACTGTGCCAAGCTTAGGGTTAGGCATAATGCCTTTTGGACCCAATATCTTCGCCACTTGGCCAACCATTGCCATCATGTCCGGTGTTGCGATACAGCGATCGAAATCGATTTTGCCGCTTTTGATCTCTTCTACGAGCTCTTCAGCGCCAACGATGTCCGCGCCAGCCGCTTTCGCAGCGTCCGCTTTTGCATCTCTTGCAAAAACAGCAACACGCACAGTTGCACCAGTTCCGTTAGGAAGGCTTACCATGCCACGTACGTTTTGGTCAGCGTGACGTGGGTCGATGTTGAGGTTCATTGCGATTTCTACTGTTTCATCAAATTTGCGGATTTTGCCCGCATCTTTAAGGACCTTGATCGCTTCGTCGAGTGTGTACTCTTTCATGCGGTCAATTTTTTCAGCAACTGCTTTATTGTTTTTTGTCGGTTTAGCCATGTCTTAGTCCTCCACCACTTCAATACCCATGGATCTTGCGGATCCAGCGATAATTTTAATGGCCGCTTCAATGTCATTTGCATTGAGGTCTTCCATTTTCTTTTCTGCGATTTCTTTGAGTTGTGACGTGCGGATTGCACCAACAACTTCACGACCAGGCGCACCAGAACCAGATTTTAGTTTTGTAGCTTGCTTGATGAAGTAACTTGCAGGGGGTGTTTTTGTGATAAATTCGAATGAACGGTCTTCGAAAACAGTAATAACAACAGGTGTAGGGATACCCTTGCTGTCTTCTGTTTTTGCGTTGAACGCCTTACAGAATTCCATGATGTTAACACCATGTTGACCCAATGCAGGACCAACTGGTGGAGATGGGTTAGCGGAGCCACCCAAAATTGTCAGGTTAATATAACCCGATACTTTCTTTGCCATTATTACCTCCTAATAGCTGTTTGAAGGATCGTGGTGCAGCTCTATGCATGGTCTTGTTGCACAGAAAACTTTCCACGAATGGGGGCTTTATAGGCAAGGATGATTGGGAATGCAAGGATTTTTGTTTTAATCAATGCTGGGGTAAACATCCCAACCACGGCAATACGGCTGCAATTGCCACACAGGCACGTCGGTTTGAACAAAACCTATTTGCTCTGCTTCTTTTAAATTCTGAGATACAGTTATCAGAATTTGTTCAACTGCCTTCATACGATCCAAGAGATCATTATCGTCTTTGGTCGCACTCGTGTGTTTTAGAATGTGTCTTGCTTGCGATAATTCATCGCTATTAAGCGCAAATTGCTTCACACCCGCATCACCAGTACATTTAAAGTATGCCAAATGCTGGTCTATATCAGTTTCTTCAGGTGGATTAATCTGTACTTTTGAGATTTCTTTCGCATTTAAAAATGCCAATACGGCGCGTGTTGGTATATCAAAATATTCGCGCATAGCACCACCATTAGCATTATCAAGCATATTAAGCCCCTTTAATTATGGAGGCAATTTACCCTCATAGCGACGAAAAGTCAAATATATTATGCAAATTTTATTGGTGGATTTGGTTAACACTAAAAAGGCCCGATAAACGGGCCTTTAGAAATATATTTTTGATACCAAGACTTAGTCCGCCTGATAGATCCGATTAAATCTTCTCAACTTGCGAGTATTCTAATTCCACTGGTGTAGCGCGACCGAAGATGGATACGGATACTTTGAGTTTTGATTTTTCTTCGTCGATCTCTTCTACAATGCCGTTGAAAGATGCGAATGGGCCTTCGGTGACTTTGACTTCCTCGCCGATGTCGTAAACAACAGATGGGCGTGGGCGGTCGATGCCTTCTTGTACTTGGCTGATGATGCGTTGTGCTTCGCGGTCGCTGATTGGAACAGGCTTGTTACCGCCCGCCCCTAAGAAGCCGCTGACTTTTGGTGTGTCTTTGATAAGGTGCCAAACATCGTCGTTAAGGTCGAGCTTTGCGAGCACGTAACCGGGGAAGAATTTGCGTTCTGTGTTAACGCGTTGGCCGCGTCTTACTTCTACGACTTCTTCGGTTGGCACGAGGATTTCTTCGACCTTATCGCCGAGGCCCTGCTTTTGCGCTTTTTCTTTGATGGCTTCTGATACTTTTGATTCAAAGCCTGAGTAAACGTGAAGGACGTACCATTTTGCTGACATTGTTTTAGTTCCTGTTTGTTAAACTGTTAATTTGTATCTCTGTGAGTTTAAAACCCCATAATGAAGCGGATCGCCCATGCGATGATCTGATCGGCGAAGTATAAAAACGTCGCAGCGATGATGACCATGATGAAAACTGCGATCACGCTGACGGTTGTTTCTTGGCGTGTTGGCCATGTGATTTTACGAGCCTCGATTTTAACTTCTTTAAAGAAGCGAATTGGGTTGAAGCCTTTTTTTGATTTGCTCGTTTTGGTGCTGTTAGCTGCCATTTTAAATCCTATCCATTTTGCCCTTTTGGCCATTGGTTCGTAACCTCAGCTGAGGATTTTGGCGAACCGATGTTTAAGGGAATATGAAAGATATACCCTAAAGGAAATGGATGTGGCAAGCGGAATTTTGGCTTTTATCAGTCATTTGGGCTGAACAATCATCACACCCATGCCAATGCCTCGCCGCATGATTCATGCGCGGCGGGCAGTGTTGCTTTATTTCCAGCGCAATTGTGGATTACGCGCGGCTTTGACTTCGTCGAGGCGGCGGCGCGGTGAGCTGTGTGGGAAGCTGTGGAAATGCTCCTCGGCGTTATCCAGATTTGCGCTGTCTTCGGCGATTTCCTTCATCACACTGATAAAGCGATCCATCGAATCCTTGCTTTCGGTTTCGGTTGGCTCGATCAGCATTGTGCCGGGTAAAACCATCGGGAAATAGACGGTCATTGGGTGATAGCCGCGCTCGATAAGAGCCTTGGCGATGTCCAATGTTTGCACGCCATTTGCTTTTTGGTGTTTATCGGTGAGCAAAGCTTCATGCATACATGGCCCTTGGTCGGCATATGGCGCGTTGAAGTCGCTTTCGAGGCTGCGCAGGATATAGTTGGCATTTAATACAGCGTCTTCTGAGACACGCTTGAGGCCATCAGCGCCGTGCGAAAGCATGTAAGATAATGCACGCACATGCATGCCGAACTGTCCTTGGAACCCTTTGAGGCGGCCAAGCGTATCAGGGCGGTCTTCTTCCCATTCCAGTTTATATTTCTCCCCATCCTTAATAACCGTTGGGACGGGCATATATTGCGCCAATTCCTCGGTCACGCAGATTGGGCCAGAACCCGGGCCGCCGCCGCCATGCGGGGTGGAGAATGTTTTGTGGAGGTTGATATGCATCACATCCACACCGAAATCACCGGGGCGGATTTTACCGACAAGCGCATTGAAATTCGCGCCATCGCAATAGAAATAGCCGCCCGCATCGTGCAGGAGTTCAGAGATTTCAAGAATATCAGTTTCGAACAGACCGCATGTATTTGGGTTTGTGACCATCATTCCTGCGACTTCTGCGCCATCTTCGCTGACGGCGTAAAGCGCTTGTTTGAATGCATCGACGGTTACGCGGCCTGTACCGCCCGTTGGGATGTTGCGTACGGTAAATCCGCATGTGATCGCGGTTGCGGGGTTTGTGCCGTGGGCGGAATCGGGGATGAGGATGACGGTTTTATGCTTGTTACCGTTTAGCTCATGCGCGCGGCGAATTGTCATCATGCCCGCAAGCTCACCATGCGCACCAGCGGCAGGTGCGAGGCAAACACCGGGGAGATTGGTAAGCTCTGCCAGCCAATGCTGAAGGTCATACATAAGTGCAAGCGCGCCTTGGGTTGTGCTTTCGGGTTGCATCGGATGGAGATGCGCGAAGCCGGGAATGCGGGCGACTTTTTCATTGATGCGCGGGTTATGCTTCATTGTGCATGAGCCGAGCGGAAAAAAGCCGTGATCGATGGAATAATTCCATGTGCTCATGCGTACAAAATGGCGCAGGGCTTGTGGTTCGGAAACCTGTGGCAAGCCGATATCGCCGCGCGGCTCTGATCCCGTGCGCAGCGCAATGCCCGTTGGCGTTGGAAGGTCTACACCCGGTGTGTCGCTGCGCTCTTTTTCCCAGAGGAGGTTTTCCTCGTAATGGAGGGCGCGGTTGCCGTCTTCGGATGCGCGGGTGGATGCTGTCGGGTTATCGTTTGAATTTGTCATCTTTGCTTGTTCCAATTTGATGTCTGCGCTCATTTTAAGCATTCCTCAGTTTTAAAATCGATTTCCAAATTGCTTTTGGTTTCATGAATAGAAGCAGCCCAAAGCTTAAATGCGCTATGGATGCCCAGAAATCATAAGAGCTAAACGGCCATGCGCCTTTTATCGCACGGTCAAACCAAAACTGTGAATATTGGAATGCACCGCTCATGATTAAACATCCTGCCGCCATCAATATTGCATAGCATATATCATCAGAATTCTGAGAAACTGTTTCTGAGTCTGGTGTTTCATCAATAATTTGTTTTGAAAAGCTTGGCGCAAAAAACCATATTCCGATTGCAAAGGCTACCTGAATGAACACGCTTACCGCGTATAGTGGTTGTGTAACTGATAAAGAATACACCTGCCCAATCATTGGTATTAAGCCCAATATAAAATACAGAGCTACAAGCCTTAGCAAAATGATGGTGGCTTTATTGTACATCACAAGGCCTCTTTCAACCCTTCCGCCAAGGCTTCGATATCGCTGTCTTGGGTGATTTCGGTGGCGCAGACGATGAGCTTGTTTTCATCGCCCTGCCCGCCCTTAGAGCTTTTGGGGGCGTATCCGGCGATGATGCCTTTGGCGGCTAACGCTTCGACAATGTCATTGGCGGGTTTTGAGAGTGTGATGGTAAACTCGTTAAAGAATGTCTCGCTTACGAGTGTTACACCATCAATCGCGTTGAGCGCATCTGCGGTTTTGCAGGCGGCTTCATGGTTGATGCGCGCGAGCTGTTTGAAGCCGTCTTCGCCGAGCAAGCTCATATGCACCGTGAATGCGAGGGCGCAGAGCCCTTGGTTGGTGCAGATATTGGAGGTGGCTTTGTCGCGGCGGATATGTTGCTCACGGGTGTTGAGGGTGAGGACGAAACCACGCTTGCCGTCAGCGTCTTCGGTGATGCCGCATAGGCGACCGGGCATTTGACGGACGAATTTTTCTTTGCAGGCGAAAAAGCCCAGATGCGGGCCGCCATATGAAAGAGCGACGCCGATGCTTTGTGCCTCGCCGCAGACGATGTCGGCTTCGACGGGTGCGGGGAGGAGGCCGAGGGATAGAATTTCCGTCACAACCACGATCAAGAGCGCCCCTGTGTCATCGCATTGCTTGCGCAGGGCTTCGTATTTATGGGGCTGGCCGTAAAAATCTGGAGATTGGATGATGACACATGCGGTATCGTCGGCAGGGTCACCGTCGACCACTTCGATGTCGTCGAAATTGCTCATATAGGCGCGCAAGACAGCTTCGTAATCGGGGTGAATTGCATTGCCAATTGCGATTTTACGGCGCTTTGTGATGCGCATCGCCATGAGGGCGGCTTCGGTTGCGGATGTTGCCCCATCATAGAGAGAGGCGTTGGCGATTTCCATGCCTGTGATTTGCGCCACGAAGGTTTGGAATTCGAAAATCATTTGCAATGTGCCTTGCGCGATTTCCGGTTGATACGGGGTGTAGGCGGTTAGGAATTCCGAACGTTGAATGATGTAATCTACGCTTGCGGGGATGTGATGAAAATATGCCCCCGCGCCGAGGAAAAACGGCCCCGCGCTTGCGGCGTGGTTTTGGTTGGCATAGCTGTGCATGATACGCTCAACCTCCATCTCACCCTTATGATCGGGAAGATCAGCCTTGCCGTCGATGAAGGCTTGCGCGGGGACGTCGACATAAAGATCATCAATGCTCTTTGCGCCTACGGCTTCGAGCATTTCATCGCGTGATTTTTGGGTTTGTGGGAGGTATCGCATATCTATTCCTTAATATAAAAATTAGCTTAATCAACTTCATGCGCAGTTAAAAACATTGCTTTT
>JAACQG010000022.1:0-11478 GCA_009995045.1 Alphaproteobacteria bacterium | reverse complement strand
GCTTTTTTCCCCTAGGCCGTGCCGTAACAGTCATTCTTAAAGAATAACCATCTAATTTTGTACCGCTTACTGTGCCTAATTCATTATCAGCCTTGTCAATAACAAACCCCAAATCTTGTAATGTTGCGATAACAGTTCGCAAAGTTTGCTTTCTATTAGTGGTATCAAAGGCGCGTGTTTGTATTTGTCTCGTTTGCACTTGGGATGTTGAAGTTTCCATGACTTGATTCATTGATGTTGTCTGGCAAGCCGTTAAACATAAAGTTAAAAAGGCTGATGCTATAATAAAAGTTTTTTTCATTTTCTTATTCCTAAAATTAAATTTCATTGGCTTCTAAAAATACTGCTTTAGAAAGTTTACTGAAAAATTCTTGATAGATTTCAGGTTCAACTATGCTTTGCGTTTTAGAAATTTGCCCCTGCGTATTCCAGACTACGCGCTGAAGAGTAATGCGCAGATTTGTTTTGTTTTTACCTGTCGGCCTAGTAATTAAGGAGGCGCGGATTTTTTGATTTTTATCTGTTGGCATATAAACACCAAATAAAACAGCCATTGCTACCGCACCAGCGATTTGACCTGCCTCCGTTGCATCACGGTCTTTAGACCCAACAATTACCCCTAAACTAGTTTCAGATTCATCAATATTGAAGCCTAAATCCTGAAGAACTCCTGCGCCTGATGTTAAAAGTTTTTTCTCATTGCTCGTGTTAAAAGAGCGGGTTTGCAATTGTCTGAGGGTCATAGATTCTTGTGACAATTGCAGAGCTTGTTTGGGGATGGTTTGGTTACACGCAGTAAGCAGCATAGCCAAGATACACACACAAAGTGTGGAAAAATGTTTTTGTCTCATTAATAATTCCTAAAAGCTTGACTTGTGGTATGCGTAATCGCGCACTTTATTATTGCCATCGAACTTAATTATGACAGTCGTTGATGATTGGGAAGTACGTCCAGCACCCGCACCGACATCACTGAGAGTAAAGGTTAAACCTTTGCTACCTGACACCACTTGTTCAGTGCTAAAACGGTCGTATATCCAAACCTCATTACCGTTTTCATCTGTGCTCACAATATTAGGAGAACCTAGAAGTTCTGCTACACTCCCTCCTGACATTCCTTTTCTTACACTTCTCTGAACTTCTCCGATTGTAAAATTCGACTTGTCAGATTTAGCAACCTCATCTGCGTGCCAAGATGCTTTTTGAGCGCATGCTGAAAGCGTAATAGCAGCCCCTAGTAGCAGGATGCAAGGCTTTGTGACTTTTGACAATTTCATAGGTTGGTTTCCCCTTTTATTAGTTATTTGAGTTAATGATAGTTTTAAGTTTAATCCAGACCAGCGACGTATTCGTCGTATTTGTCTTGATCCATGAGGTCGTCGAGTTGGGAGGGATCGGAGATTTTGATCTTGGCGATCCAACCGCCTTCGTTGAGTGGTTTGGCGAGAGAGTCGAGATCGCTCTCAATGGCTTGGTTTGCTTCGGTGACTTCACCGTCAACGGGGGAATAAACTTCGGCGGCTGTTTTAACAGATTCCACCACGGCGAACTCATCGCCTTTGCTTAGCGCCTTGCCAATTTCAGGCAGTTCGACGAAGACCAAATCCCCAAGCGCATCTTGTGCGTATTTTGTGATGCCGACCCATGCGATATCGCCGTCTACATAGATTGCTTCGTGGTCTTGGGTAAATTTGAATTCTGCCATCGCTATTCCTTTTCATCCGTATTTGAAATTTTTTGCTCTATAAATTGGTGGACTTTTTTGGCGCGCGAGTCAATGAAGCCGTAGAAATTATCCATATTTGAAACAAACATTCCCGCATAAAGCATGAACAATAATGCAGCAAAAACATTGCCGCGCGTTTTATTTGTCAGCTTCTCGCCGCGCATTTTCTTTAGGATTTGATCGACGCATTGGCCACCATCCAATTTGGGGAAAGGGATCAAATTGATGAGGCCGATTGCGATACTGGCGACGCAAAATAAATGCATCACGGCATAGATCGCATTGATGATTTTGGTGTCGCGGCTTGTTACGGCTGCGCTGTCTTTTAGCATGGATTTGTCGATTGGGAAAATCTGGAACGGGACTTTGGCGATATTGATCCATAATTTACTGGCGTAGCGCCATGCTTTTTGTGCGTTTTCCAACGGGTTTGCGCGCGCATAGATATTGCCGTCAATTGCGCCGAGATAGACAGCCTTGTATAGCTTGCTGTCTTTGTCGAGCAGCCCTTGATTGATCGCGCCGTTAAGCTTGACGCGAAATGGAATGTCTTCATCTAATGGGGCTTTGGTGTTGATGGTGATGGCTTGGTCGAAATGCTGGATGAGCAATGCGCGGGTGCGTTTGATATCTCCGCCAGTGTCGATGCCGTTGACGGCAATGATGTCTTTTAGCCGGAAAGGAGCATGTTGCCAGACGATACCGAAGCGCGCATTTTTGCGGGGGACACCGCGAAGATCCTGATATTCCGCCCATGTTGGCTTCATATCAAGATCGAAGGTTTCATCTCCGCGTTTGATTGTATATGTGTTTTCGCTCGCCCCCAATTCATATGCGTAGCGCCACATATCATCGTTGTTTTGTAGAGCGATGCCATTGACGGCGATGATTTTGTCGCCGACTTTTATGCCTGCTTGGTCGGCAGTTAGCCCTTGTTCGACGCCGACAACAACATTGGGGGTGGATGGTTGGCCGATGGTGCAATAAAAAGCGAAGAAGAGGACTGGCACGACCATAAAGTTAATCAGCGGACCAGCGAGTATTGTCGTGATTTTTTGGAAGAAAGGGCGAGATTCGACGTCTTCTAAATTCACATGCGCGCTGAGCGGCCATAGGCGGAAATGCCAATCGACGCCGCTTTTGCTTTTGAATGATTTGAGCAGCCTGCCCTGCCCGATTGTTGCGCTTTTGATTGGCATGCCAAATATACGCGCAGCCAGATAATGCCCCATTTCATGCAAAAAAATGGCTGATAACAGAATGAAGGCATAAACAGGCAAAGCGAGGAGATATTCAGGCTTGAAAAGCTCTTCGTTCATCCCTGATTAAGCCGCTTTCTTTTTCATCGATTTGGTTTTTGCGGGCAGGAAAGGCGTTTTTGCGATTTCAGCGGCGATGTTACGGCCACGGACATTCACGAATATTTTATCACCCAGATTTGCAGCGTCGGATTTGATGTAGGCAATGCCGATTGACTCTTTAAGCGTAGGAGAGAAACCGCCAGATGTGAGCCAGCCGATTTTCTCGTCGGCTTCGTTGCGGAGTTCCGCACCGTCTCGTGCCACGCCTTTGTCGATTAATTTAACGGCGACGAGTTTGTTTTCGGTGCCGTTCTCACGCTCTTTTGCGATGCGATCATATCCGAAATAGCCCTCTGTTTTTTTGCTGATCACCCATGACAGACCGGCTTCGACGGGTGATGTTTCAGCGTTGATTTCATGGCCATAAAGCGCATAGCCCATTTCAAGGCGCAGGCTGTCGCGCGCGGCGAGGCCGATGGGTTTGGCTTCGGAATGATCGAGAAGTTTGCTCCAGATTTCCTCGGCGCAGGCATTGGGCACGCTGATTTCGAAGCCGTCTTCGCCCGTGTAGCCAACGCGGCTGATATACATTGTGTCGAAATTTGGCGCTTGGGCCTGCATCATATGCATGTATGGCAGATCATCTGTTTCGATCTCCAATACTTCGTGCAAGATACGCTCCGCCCAGTTTCCTTGGATTGCGATGAGCGCGTTATCTTCCAAGTATTTGAATTTAAGGGTAGATGGCAATTGGCTCTTGATCCATTCGATATCTTTATCCTTACAGCCAGCATTGATGACGGCGAAAAATTTATTGTCGTCGATGCGGGTGATGATCAAATCATCGATGATGCCGCCCTCTTCGTTGAGCAATACGGTGTATTGTGCGCGGCCATGGGCTTTGGGTTGGAACGCTGATGGTGTTAATTTTTCTAAAAATTGCGCAACGCCTTCGCCTTCGATTGTGATTTGGCCCATGTGAGAGACATCAAAAAGACCGCAATGGCTTCGCACCCACTCATGCTCTTTAATCACGCCCTCACCGTAATATAGCGGCATGTCATAGCCAGCGAATTCGCCCATTTTGGCGCCAAGGTCGATATGTGATTGGTGGAGAGCGGTTTTGCGGAGCATTGTTTATTCCTATGTGTTAATATACGCGCAAATAGTAATCGCCAAGATGAGATGAGTCTAGAGAAAGTAAAGTTAAGATGGATACTTCTTTTATTGATAGTTTAAAATTTAACGATGCAGGATTGATCCCCGCAATCGCGCAACAGCACGACACCGGTGAAGTTTTGATGATGGCGTGGATGAATGCAGATTCTATTCGTGAGACGCTAGAGCAAGGACGCGTATGTTATTGGTCACGCTCACGCAATGCGTTTTGGCGCAAAGGCGATACATCGGGACATACGCAAAGCTTGGTTGAGATGAGATATGATTGTGATGGGGATACGATTTTGGTTTTGGTCGATCAGATCGGGCCAGCCTGTCACACGGGTGCGCGCAATTGTTTCTTTAATAAGGTTGGACAATAGGCTGAAAACAATCACATATGTTGTGATAATTATTGGCACGGCATGTGCAAAGATGTTTAACAGATTTCTTTAATAGATTTCATTGGCACTTTTTTTAACGCATCACCATTTAATAAATTGGATCATTATGAAACGTATACCTGCTTTTATGATTGGGACTGCACTTTTGCTTGGCGGATGTACTTTGGGCCCTAATTTCTTGCGTCCGTTTAGCAGCGCAGGCGATAATGAGCGGACATTTATCAATGATGTCTATGCCGATAAAAGCGACAAATCCAATATAAATTTCTGGTGGGAGCGGATTGATGATCCGCTCTTGAATGGATATGTGGAACAGTTGCTTAGTCAGAATTTACAATTGATGCAGGCGGCGGAGCGCATTGTTCAGGCGAATGCGCGCATCACCTCAGCGGGCGGCGCTTATTACCCCTCGATTGGCGGTAATGGCCGCGCGTCACGCTCATTTACGGGCAATACCAATGGATTGGGCGGATCGCGGGTATACAATAATAGCTATGAGGCGACATTAGAAAGCACATGGCAGATTGATTTATTCGACAAAATCAACCGCAGCGTGGAAGCGGCCAATGCGGCGGCGCTTGCATCGGTTTATGACCGACAGGCGCTTGTGCATGCCTTGATCGCGCAGCTTTTGGATGTGCGTGTCGAGATTGCGCTTCAGAAAAATTTGCTAAAGCTTGCGGAAAAGAGCGCGCGCAATCGACGAGATATTGTGGCGATTGTTGAGCGACGTTATGAAATGGGCGCAAGCAATACGCGGCCACAAGATGTTTTGCGTGCGAAAAATAACCTTGCCACTGCGGAGGGTGATGTCCATCAATATCGCCGATTATTGGCGGATGCGGCATATCGATTGGATGTTTTATTGGGGCAAGCGCCCGGAACGCTTAATCCGATTGCCAGTGATTTTCCGATGATTGCGCCGCCAGTTGATGTGCCAATCTGCTTGCCTGCGGATTTATTAGATCGACGTCCAGATTTACGTGCGGCGGAATTACGGGTGAAGGCAGCGAATGCGGATATTGGTGTGGCGATTGCGGATTTATATCCATCACTCAGCCTCGGCGGGAGCATTGGGTTTAATGGGTCGGACACGAATAATCTGTTTAACGCGGATCGCTTGGCGGGGGCGATATTGGCGAGCGTGACAGCGCGCATATTTGAGGGCGGCGCATTGCGGGCGAATATTGATTTACAAAAATCAGAGGCACGCGAATTGGCGGCGGGATATACCGAAGACGTTCTAAACGCGATGCGTGAAGTTGAGACCAGTTTAAAGGCAGAGCGTGAGTTAGCCGCGGAAATTAAGCAGGCCATGATATCGGAAGACGCGCTGCGCAAGGCTGAAGATATTACGAATAAACGCTATATTCGCGGGATTGAAAGTTTGAATGATTATCTGGACGCGCAGCAGGAATATTATGCCGCGCAGCAGAATTTGATCAGTGTTCAGGCGCAGAAATGGAATACACGCACCGCGCTTTATTTGGCGCTTGGTGGGGATTGGTTTGGTAAAGTGCCGAGTGTTGGATGCGGTTATGCGCGTGATGAGGATGATGATTTAGAAAGACAAGATGATGGCGAAGAATAAGGCAGAGAGCAAAGCCGAAGTAACGGCGGATAATCAGGACAACGATAAGAGGCATCGCGGTGAGGGCGGCGTTGTTGCAGGGATTATTCAACTTGTTTTGGTTGTTGTATTTATCATCGGCTCATTTTTTATTTCGGCTACTCTGAAATCCAATAAAAAAGAGGTGGTTCGTCACACGTCAGAGGCGCGGGTTTTATTTGCGAAAACAAAGCTTATCTCCCCTGCCCCGTATCAGATTAATTTTGAGACCACAGGTGTGGTTGCGGCGCGATCGGATATATCCATCTCACCGCAGATTAGCGGGAATGTGGTTGCAGTGAATGATGTGTTTTTCGAAGGGGGTAGATTTGAAGCGGGAGAAGTTTTGTTTGAGATTGAGCCGCTCGATTTCGAATTGGAAATTCGTAGGCTTCAATCTTCTGTCGCACAGGCGCGTACGGCGTTTAACCTAGAAGAAGCAGAATCAGCGGCGGCGGCTGAGGAATGGGAGCAGATTAACGGGGATCGCCCTGTCCCTGCGTTGGTTGCGCGCAAACCACAAAAGGCAGCGGCTTGGGCGAATTTGAAAGCGGCAAAAGCGCAGCTTGAAAATGCGCAGCTTGATCTGGATCGTACGAAATTTTCTCTGCCGTTTGCGGGGCGCGTGTTATCCGCAAATATCGAGGCAGGGCAATTTGTGAGCGCGGGGCAAAGCTATGGCAGTGTTTATGATACCAAGAATTTAGAGGTACAAGTTTCGCTCAATGATGATCAGCTCAATTGGTTGATGCAAAGTGAAATGTCAGAGCAAGATTCGGATATCCGCATTACGTATGAACATTTTGGACAGGTTAAAACATATGATGGGTTTTTAAAGCGCGGTGTATCGTCACTTAATTCCCAAACACGTTTTGCGAGCGTTAGTTTTGGTTTTAAAGATGCGCCGGAAGATTTGTTGCCCGGTGTTTTTGTGACGATTGATATCGAAGGGCCGCGTATTGATAATGCGTTTTCTATCCCAGTGAACGCGCTGCAAAAAAGCAATGAGATTTGGGCGGTGCGTTCGGATAACACATTATATCAACCCGGGCTCAAAACCGTTTTTAACAATGATAAGCATGTTGTTATGACGGGTGCGGATGATCCGATCAATGTGGTGATTAGCAAATTGCCCGGCGCCATAGACGGTATGGCGGTTCGTACCTCTCAAGATGCAGATAAAGATATGGATGCCAGCGCGGATGAATAATTCAGACGATCAGTCATATCATAGAGGGATCATTGCGTGGTTTGCGAATAACCATGTGGCGGCCAATATTTTGATGATGCTGTTTTTGGTGGGCGGGCTTTTCAGCCTGTTTAACATTCGCTCCGAGACGTTTCCGTCTATCGACCCGAAGCTGATTACCATCTCTGTTCCTTATCCCGGTGCGACGCCTTATGAGGTTGCGGATTCTATTACGAGCCGTATCGAAGAAGCGTTGAGCGGCACCGAAGGGGTTAAGCGGATTTCCTCAACAGCGTCCGAAGGATACGGGATCATTCAGGTGGAGCTGGAAGATTTTGCCAATGGTGATGATGTTTACAACGAGGTGGAAACCGCCGTGACAGGGCTATCCGATTTTCCGCCCGAAGATGCGGAGCGCCCCGTTATCACCAAGGTTAAGATCACACCCCAGGTCTTAAATTTGGCATTGCATGGCGATGTGCCAGAAGCGACGTTGAAATATTGGGCGGAAACCATTGAAAATGAAATTAAAATGCTTGATGGGATTGCGTTGACGAGCGTCAGCGGTATTCGTGATTATCAAATTTCGATTGAGGTTTCCGAGGATGCGCTACGTGAGTATGGGCTATCGCTCGCTGAGCTTGGTGAGCTTGTGCGTGGATTTTCGATTGATGTGCCTGCGGGGACGATTGAATCGAGCCGCGGTGATATTTTGTTGCGCGTGCAGGAAAAAGGCATTGTCGGCACAGATTTTGAGAATATTGTGCTGCGTACACTTGCGGACGGTTCGAAACTGTATTTGGGGAATATTGCCAAGGTTGTTGACGGGTTTGAGGATGAGAATTTAATCAGTAAGTTTAACGGTGAGCGCGCTGCGTTTATCAGCATTTCACGTTCTGTAAGCGAAGATACGCTTGAGATCGCGAAAATTGTGAAAGGCTATGTTAAGGACGTTCACCTTCCTGAGGGATTATCGCTTACCATTCAAAATGATGAGACTATTGCGCTCAAAGATCGCATTAACCTGATGGTTCGCAATTCGATCCTTGGGTTTATGTTGGTGTTTATTACGCTGCTGCTTTTCCTCGATTTGAAATTAGCGTTTTGGACGAGCGTGGCGATCCCCGTGTCTTTCCTTGGCGGGTTGATGGTGATTTACTTTTTGGGTTACAGCATCAACATGATAACGCTTTTTGCGTTGATTGTGGTGTTGGGTATTGTGGTTGATGATGCGATTGTCACGGGGGAGAGCATATACGAATCCCAACAAGAAGACAGTGATATTCATGCCGATCATCGTGTTCTTAAAGGGGTGCGTAATGTTATTGCCCCTGTTTCGATTGGTGTTTCAACGACGATTGCGGCCTTTGCGCCGTTATTATTTAGCACAGGCACATTGGGCGAAATTATTAAATTTATTCCTATCGTCGTGATTCCCGTTTTGATCATATCTTTGATTGAGGCGTATTTGATTTTGCCTGCGCATTTATCCAATCCGAAACGCTGGAGTAAGGGCGTTATGGCGGTTTTGCGCAATCGTTTTGCGGATGGTTTGGCGTGGGTGATTGCGCGTGTCGTTGTCCCTGTGGCTGCGTTTTCGATGCGGTGGCGATATGTGACGGTCGCGGTGTTTTGTGGCCTTGTCATCATTACCGGCGCGTTGTTTCAATCGGGCATGGTTCGGTTTGTATTCTTTCCCAATGTTGAGGGCGATAAAGTCACGGTGAAAGTAACGATGGAAGAAGGAACGCCGTTTGCGATGACGCGAGATGCGGTTTTGTTTATTGAAGATCAAACGATTGCATTGGAGGAAGAATTAAGCGACGGCGGAGATGGCCCGTTTGAGAGCATCTCTGTGAGCATTGGCGAAATCTCGACGGAGAGCAATCCAGGGGCGAGCGCGGGCAGTTCGTTATCGAGCAATATCGGGCAGGTGAAGATCGCGCTTGTGCAATCAAATCTGCGCACGCAATCGGCGGCGCAGATTGAAAGCATGATCCGCGAGCGTATTGAAGATCTTCCTAATGTTGATAAGCTTGAATTTGAAAGTTCTTTGATCGGCGAAAACCCGGATGTTGATATTGAACTTAAGCATGAAGATGAGAGCGTATTGGACGCGGCGGCGGAGAGCCTGAAAAAGGCGATAGCATCAATCGAAGGCACCAAGGAGGTTGATGATAGCTTTGAGCTCGGTAAGAGCGAATATGTGTTTAAGCTTAATGATGAGGGCTATGCGGCTGGATTAACGCCAGCAGCGCTTGGGCAGCAATTGCGTGGGGCGTTTTTCGGGTTAGAGGTTCAACGCTTTCAGCGCGGGCGTTCGGAGGTTGTTGTTTATGTGCGCTATCCCGAGGCGCAGCGTGATAGCCTTGATGCGCTTAATAGCGCGCGCATTCGTTTGAATGACGGACAGGAAGTGCCGCTCTCTTCGGTAGCGGATATTCAGCAACAATTGGGATATTCCAAGATCAACACCGTCAATGGGCGGCGCATCGTGAGCGTCACCGCAGATGTTGATTACGCCGTGACCACGCCCAATGACGTATTGAAGCAATTGCGTGATGTTATATTGCCGGAGATCGGCACACGCTATGCTGGTTTGTCGTATAGTTTTGAGGGCGAAAGCCGCGAACAGGCCGAGGATATGCAGAGCTTAGGTCGCAATATGTTGATTGCTCTTTTATTGATCTATGTGTTGTTAGGCTCGCAATTGCGCAGCTACGCTCAGCCGATTGTCATTATGAGCGCGATACCCTTTGGGATTGTCGGCGCGGTTTGGGGGCATTTTCTATTGGGGTATGATTTAAGCTTTATATCCATGTTTGGCATCGTTGCGCTGACGGGGGTTGTGGTCAATGACAGCGTGGTTTTGATGGATTATTTCAATACGCAACGCGGCAAGGGTGTGGAGACATTTGAAGCGATGACACAATCCATTGCGCGACGTTTTCGTCCTATATTGCTAACGTCTTTAACGACGAGTTTGGGATTGTTGCCGATGTTGTTAGAGACCAGCTTACAGGCGCAATTTCTTATTCCGATGGTGGTGTCGTTGGCGACGGGGATTATCTTTTCGACATTTGTTATTTTGTTACTGATACCGTGTCTTGTGCTCATTATCGACGATGTGAAATGTGCGGCGCGGTTTATTTGTGGGATGCTCACATTTAATCATCGCGATTAGGTTGCAGTTAATTGTTACTGTCTTAATATCTTAAAATCACTTGTGCTGTCTTGCTGTGCTTTTTTCATACGAAGGAAAACGAGTGGGCGCGTTGTGTTTACAAATAATGTGCTTCGTTGACCCGTTTTAATATTTTCAACTTCATGCATATTGTAAAAAAGTGTCCCCTGATCCGCAGATACAGTGTTGATGACCCGCAGGCCGAGCTGGCCAATCAGTACGGTTTCTTCGCTGAGTGTTATGATGTGATAAGCAGAATTTATGGATTTTCCATCGCCAACGGATATCAGATCGCGCACCAGACCTTTGCGCAGCCAAGAGAAAAATCTGGGGCTGCCGAAGGTGCTATCTAGTTTTGCGAATGCAAGCGCCTGTGCGACCACGCGGATATTGCCCATATGCATCATCACCAAATTGCGATAACTTTCGATTGCCTGGGCGCGTTTATCATAATCGCCATCGCTTTGAACAATATAGGCGAGTTTTTGCATGGCATTGACCGTATCTTCGCCGATGGGATCATACTGGCTTGTATCGACATAGAGAGAGCGCAATTTGTTAAAGCGATAATCGTCGCGCATATAGAGCATCGCTTGGCGCACTTCGTAATCGTAATAGGGGTTTGCGCGATAGCTGCGGTCAACGGGCTGAAGCGATGGGCGTATGCCGCCTGCCTCCTGCGCCAGTGCAGGCAGGGGGGCTAGTGCGCAGATAAATAAGAATAAAAGTGAATTGGTAAAGAACTTCATTCTTTATAGTAACACGCAAATCTTCATTTGTGACGTGGAAATTTTTTCGATGATACGAGGCCAGCAGACATAAAAAAGGCCGGGATAAAACCCGACCTTTTTAAAAGCTTTTAATGACTGAGTGTCTTATTCAACGATCTTAGAAACAACACCGGCGC
>JAACQG010000004.1 GCA_009995045.1 Alphaproteobacteria bacterium | reverse complement strand
GAGCGGTTGCCAGACGTCAGCCCGGAACGGGCTGTCGTAGCCTGAACACGTCGCAGTCGATGGGCTGACATCTGACAACCCTTAACCATTGCGGACATATTGCTCCAAACTATTTACGTCCGCTCAGGTGTGTTAGGATAACGTTAAAACGACGATTCAACAGCTATACGTGAAGACACATTTCAACATCGTATTTATTCGATGAATGAATTTATTTAGAGGGACTTTGCCATGAAGATATATACCCTAAACGTTGGACAAGGGCAGTTTGTTGTCGTGGTTAGCAATAGTGAAGCCATTATCGTAGATACATCTGTCCCTCTTTCTCCAAAGAATCCGATTATCAATGTTAAATCAGCTCTAGCCGATATCCTTAAAGGAAAAAATTTGGTCGGCTTGATGATTACGGGTTTTGATGCCGATCACTTCAACGAGGTGGGTGTAAAGATTGCATTAAATAAATATCGCCCAGACTGGATAATGTACCCGAAATATTTTAAAGATTCGAAGAATGCAAGTTCAGCGTTTGCGGCTATTAAGGAATTTGAGTCGATGAATGAATTTATTTAGAGGGACTTTGCCATGAAGATATATACCCTAAACGTTGGACAAGGGCAGTTTGTTGTCGTGGTTAGCAATAGTGAAGCCATTATCGTAGATACATCTGTCCCTCTTTCTCCAAAGAATCCGATTATCAATGTTAAATCAGCTCTAGCCGATATCCTTAAAGGAAAAAATTTGGTCGGCTTGATGATTACGGGTTTTGATGCCGATCACTTCAACGAGGTGGGTGTAAAGATTGCATTAAATAAATATCGCCCAGACTGGATAATGTACCCGAAATATTTTAAAGATTCGAAGAATGCAAGTTCAGCGTTTGCGGCTATTAAGGAATTTGAGAAGGGGAATGAATTTGCAAAATATTCTATTTCATTGAGCGATAACAATAAAAGGCATTACAGCGACTTATCGAAAGATTTTTCATTTGAAGTGTTTTCGCCACACAAAGAAGATATGGATTCATCGAATAATTGTTCTCTAGTTTGTAAGATCAAAGAAAAATCATCGGGTGCAACCTATCTTGTGACAGGTGATACAGAAAACAATCGCTGGGATAGCATCACCAAAATCTTTGGTGCCAGTATCAAAAGCGATGTGTTGGACGCTCCTCATCACGGTTCTAAAAATGGAATAACTAGTGATGCCATTAATCTAATCAAACCAGATACTGTTCTAATTAGCGCAGGTGTTGACCATAGCTATGGTCACCCAGATTCGGAGGCGGTCAAAGTATTCAACTCAGTGACAAAAAAAGTATATTCAACGAACTACAGTAAAGAAGGGCAATCCATTCTGACGGAAATTTCAAAGACGGGGGCTGGCCTTGTTGTGGAGTCGAAGGTCTATGTCCCGTCTGAGGCAGCCACGGTCGGTTTGGCGGCGGCCGTCGCTGCTGCGCGTGGCACAAACACCCCGCCTTCCGCGAAAGTCGGATTCGGCGACTGATGAGATCAGGCGGCCAAGCCTGGGCGCTTGAACAGCTCGAAGAGATCGCAGACAAGTCAAATGGCGCCTTGGAGATAGTTGAGGTCACGGAGCCCACAGAGGCTGATACTAGTCTAAGAGTGGATGTCTTGGTCGATTGCAGCCACTATCCACAGGCTGCAGGAGGCATACCTTTTCGCCCTCGGGAAAGGCTAATGATCTCGATTCCGCCGAATTTCCCACTTAACAAACCATCGCTCAATTTCACCCACTCCGAATATGGCGGGTTTCCGCATGTCCAATGGGGCAGTTCTATTTGCCTCTATCAGTCGCCGGAGACGGAGTGGCAGCCTAATGATGGAATTTTCGGTTTCGTCCTGCGCATGCACGACTGGCTTCTCGCAGGAGCGTCCAACCAGCTTGATCCGGTTGGTCTGCCGTTGCATCCACCGGTCGCTTACCAAAGAGGGCAGTATCTCGCTGTCGTCCCAACACAAAATACCCCGACCCCTGAACCGCCTTGGTGGGCCGGTTACGCAAAAATAACCAGAGAAAATGACGTTTGCCTGGAACTTGGTGAATGGCTCGAGCGCAGTAACGTCCCATGGGAAACGCGCGTCGCGCCCGCAATCCTGCTACCGGGCGACATGCCATTCGAATATCCAACTACGATTTCTGCGCTCAAAGTAGTACTTGAAGAACGCGGCATTCCACTCGACGTCATTCGGCTGATTCTTACAATGGGAGCGCTACGCAATCCCGATGGAAAACCACTGGTCTTCATCTTGGGCGCCGCCATGCGAGGAATATCTGGAGGCGAGCGGAGGCAGCATCTTGCAGCTTGGCAGATTAAAGCGGAACAAGCGCTTGAACTGCGCAATGCAGTACTTGCCGCAACAGAAGAGAACCCGGTCGATGAGCAACTTTTCCGAGATTGGACCGAGCGGACCAGCATTGATTGGTGCACTGTTCTAGAGGACCGACCAGAAATCATCATCCAGAGGGACACTGGGACGCCTGCCCAGTTCTGGCGTGGTCGCCATGTAGCTATACTTGGCTGTGGCGCAATCGGAAGCACAATTGCAATGCTTTTGGCGCGGTCAGGGGTAAAGAAACTTCAACTCTACGATAAGGCAGTTGTAAAGCCCGGCATACTTGTGCGCCAAATTTACGATCGGCATCAAATCGGTTATACGAAAATCAGCACGACTAGAAACAATGTCCGTTTTATCAATCCTAATATCGAGATTGTTGAACAGAATAAGAATATCGTCGATATGCTGCGCAATACGGATAATTTAAACACCTTATTCGAAGCGGATATTGTCATTGACGCTACAGCATCAATCCGTGTTGCTAGCGCACTAGAATATTATCTACGGGACTGGCCAAATCACTACCCACCGATTATGTCGATGGCCATAGGTCACAAGGCTAATACTGGATTGATGACATTAGCACAGCGTAATGTAACTGGCGTCAATTATGACCTAGATCGTCGAATGAAATTAGAGTTAGCCAATTCGCCGAATGGTCATCATTTGCTTGAAGAGTTTTGGCCGACCGCATCACAAGCATCACGGAATTTTCAGCCAGAGCCCGGATGTTCTGACCCTACTTTTGTTGGGTCAGCGGCTGATATTGTTATCCTGACCGGCCGCATGTTGAACGTAGCAAGTGGCTGGCTTGCGAAGAGTGATAGTAATCATGCCTACGGTTTCGGAATGTATATACCGACGGCTCCGCAGACGATCGCCGATCAGCCGCCTGAAGCAGAATATTCTTGGACGACCGACGGCAAATATGCTGACCCACGACATGGCTATCAGATCCGTCTTGCGCCCGCCGCGGAGGCCGCAATGTTGAGTTGGATACGGAAGTCGGAACGGCAGCGTGGAATCGAGGTGGAGACCGGCGGCGTTTTGTTCGGACAATTCGACGATTTCCTAAAAGTCATCTGGGTTACTACCGCAAGCGGCCCACCTCTTGATAGTACCGCGGACCGGAACGGGTTTGTATGCGGAACGCGTGGAGTCGCTCAAATGAATCAAGAGTTCATTAAACGATCGCTGGGCTCTGTAACATTTGTCGGCATGTGGCATACCCACCCTGGGAATGCACCTGATCCGAGCACTATAGATCGCGATGCGATGGAACTACTTTTCGACAGCCCAGACTTCCAGGGCCGCCACTTCTTGATGTTGATTATTGGGGGCACCTCGAGCGCACCCTTGATCGCTGTCAACGTGTTTAGCCGAGATGAGTAGAGTGTCCGCCAAATCTTCGCAACCGTTCATCACGCTCGCTCTCTCTGGAGGTGGCTCGCGAGCTATTGCGTTTCATCTCGGCTGCTTACGCGCACTCCATGACAGGAACTTGTTGGATAAAGTCAAGGTCGTGTCTACTGTGTCTGGTGGCAGCGTGATTGGTGCCTGTTTTGCGTATTGGGATGTTGAATTCGCTGAGTTTGACCGCCGAGTCGTCCGCATCTTGCGCAATGGATTTAACAGATCAATTGCCAGGTCGGTGTTCTTCAGTCAAGAAACGCCAAAGATATTTGCGACCATATTCTGTACTGCATTCCCTACGCTTGGACTCGGATCAGTGAGGATCGTGTTACGATTTATCCGACTCATTACAGGCCTGCCGACAAAGACAGTTGAAAATTGGCTGGCGTTCCTGTCACGCTCTTTGCCAATATGGGGCAGTCTGACGACCGCATTTGAAAATGCGTTGCAGCGTACTGTCTTTGGCAATGCCACGCTCAATGATGTCAAGCTGCAGGGTGTGGAAGTTGTCATCAATGCCTGCGATTTGAAAACCGGTACCGCATTCCGATTCGGCTCGCATAAATCCGGCGGGTGGAGATATGGATGCATCACGGAAAATGATATTCATGTGGCAAAGGCGGTGGCGGCATCGGCTGCTTTTCCACTTCTGCTACCCCCGCTCATCGAAGTTTTTAGCTTTAAAAAAGCAGGGGCTGTAACAAAGAAAAAGGTAGTCCTGACAGACGGTGGCGTCTTTGACAATCTCGGTGTAACGGTCCTAGAACCCGGTAGGAATAACGGAGTCAGTATAAATAGCTTTCCTGCAACCCACATCATCAGCCTCAACGCCGGGGCGGGACAGGTAAGCGGAGATACCAGTCCGTTCTGGTGGTTAAGCCGTGTGAGTCAATCTTTCGAGACTGTCCATCGCAAGGTTCAAGACGGTGCTTACAGTCGTTTGCATCAATATGTCAAAAGCGGAGCATTAAAGGGTTTCGGTATGGTGTATCTTGGCCAGATCGATAGCAGCTTACCCTACGTGCCACCTGACCTTGTTCGTCGAGAGGCCGTGCGGGACTACCCCACGAACTTCGCGCCTATGGCTCAGAACGATTTAGACAAGCTTGCTCTTCGCGGGGAGCAACTCACACACATTATTGTCGACCGCTATTTGCCCAATATTTGAAAAGCTGAAGTTTGGGTGGCATACCTACCATTCTGATTTCTTTGGTGCGTTTCAATCTTGAAGAATGGCCTCAATTCTGGCAAATGACAGTACGCAAACGACCGTAGTACCTTGAAAGCCACCTTCGAGGAGGCGCCTGTCCAAAACGATGGCAGTGAGTTGATAGCGGACAAAACTGGCCATATGTGTCCTGGTCAGCTATGGCCGAAATGAAGACGGTCTGTAAATCGGCCTTATGTAGCGCTCCACATAAGGCCGATTATGTAGACATCTCGATTAT
>JAACQG010000021.1 GCA_009995045.1 Alphaproteobacteria bacterium | reverse complement strand
AATCGCCTTGCCAAATTTCTCACGCGCCCCGATCGCGCCCACCGGAAAGCCGCTGCCCATGCCTTTGGCCCATGCTGCAATATCCGGCTTCACGCTTTTTGCGTTATCCGTTGGCACGCCATCGCCTTCCACACATTCAGGACAGCATTTGAACGCGTCATACGCATTATATTCGCCCAAACGCCCAAATCCCGCCTGCACCTCATCAAAGATAAGGCAGATGTTAAGCTCATCACATAATGTCCGCAGCCCCATAAGAAACGCTGGCTCCGCAGGGGTAAGGCCGCCTTCGCCTTGCACAGGTTCAACAATAATCGCCGCCGTCGTCTCCGCGCTCGCAACGGCTTTCACACTTTCAAGGTCGTTGAAAGTCGCCCATTTGATGCCGCCCAAATAGGGATTAAAGAAAGGTTGGGAATGAAACTTCTCGGTCACACTCGCAGCGCCGTATGTACGACCGTGGAATGAATTGCGAAACGCGATAATCTCGTTGGCTTGCTCGCCTTTCTCATCATATGCCCATTTGCGCGCACATTTCAGTGACGCTTCAACACTCTCTGCGCCGGAGTTAGAGAAATAAATCAAATCAAAGCCCGTTGTCTCTGATAGCAACTTTGCCGCTCTATGCTTCTCTGGTGTGGCATAAGAAGCCTGCACCGCCATAAGGCGCGCTGCTTGCTCGGAAATTGTTTTCACCAATTCGGGGTTATTATGCCCCAATGACGCAACCGCGATGCCCGCCGCAAAATCGATGTATTTCTTCCCATCCGTATCCCAAACATAAACGCCATCACCATGATCCATGACCACGGGTTGAGGGGCATATGTCTTGAAAAGATGCTCGAAACTCTCGTCAATAATCTGCTTTGCATCGCTCATAGTTTTATCCTTTTCCTTCAATAATCTTCTGTGTCGCCACTTCGTTTTGATACGCATCAAGCGCAGTTTCAGGAATTAACATCGTCCCTGGCCCTGTCGATTCAAAAATCTCACTGCGAAGCGCATTATCCTTCAATCCATTGATCAAATGAATACGATTAACCCCCGCATCAAGCGCCTGCTTACAGCTTTCAAGCTTCACCTGCATCCCGCCAGTCACGCTGCCATCGGAAATATGCCCTTCAATCTCGCTATCAGTAATCAAATGCTTGGTCACACCATTGATTTTGACCCCATCAACATCGGATAGGAAAAGCAACTTGTGCGCGCTCGCCCCAATCGCAAGCTGCGTGGCGATTGTATCTGCATTGATATTGCAAACCACACCCTCGTCCGTGATCGCAAGACATGGCGACGCCACAAAATCATAACTGCGCATGACACGGCTAATGCTACGTTTATCAACGCTGTTGATCCCGCCGGTAAAATCATCGCCGTCGCATTTCGGGCTTAAGCTGACATTCATCCAATCTTTAGGCACAGAATTAAGCGACAATCCGTCAAGCTTGGCCAATGCCATCGCCGAGCTAACGCGAAGCGATAAATCCCCGCCAAGCACTTCTTTGACAATCTGCATGGTCGCCGCATCGGTGATGCGCTTCCCGCCAGTCTTATTCACCTCAACGCCGCGCGCCTCGGCAAGCTCATCCATCGCGCGTCCACCGCCATATACAAGAAGCACTTTAATGCCGACATGGTTCAAATCACGAATATTTGACAGCAAACTCCCAAGTGCTTGCTCATCTTCAATCACCTTGCCGCCCGCTTTGATCACAAATAAATTGTCTTTAAATTTGCTCTCGTAAAAGCCGTTGATGAAAAACTGGGGTATTTTTGATTTCTTGGTCATAATTTTTCCTTCTTACGGATAAACCGGACTAAGGCACGAAAGCCCCGCCGTTTCATCCAATCCAAACATTAAATTCATATTCTGCACCGCGCATCCCGCCGCACCCTTAACAAGGTTATCAAGCGCGCCCTGAACGATATAGCCGCCATCTGTTTTGGTAAATGACAGGTCGCAATAATTCGACCCAACAACATTCGCCATCGCAACGTTGTCCATCACCCGCACAAACGGATGCGGCTCATATATATCCTTGGGCGCAGCACCGGTTTTAACAAACGCAGTCGCAAAAATGCCGCGCGTAAATGGTCCTGATGTTGGTACAAAATTCAGTTGATCCTCGGTGATCTTCGCTGTGCGCGTGATCTCGGGGATATGTCTATGTGCGTTGATGTTATAGCTCTTAAGATTGTGATTGCGCACGGGATGATGCGTTCCCTCGCTCGCGCTGCGCCCTGAACCGCTTGATCCAGTAATCGCCATGATATCAACATGATCAATATCCCCGGCAAACGGCAACAACATCAATTGCGACAGCAATGCAAAACATCCGGGGTTAGCAACGCTCATCGCATCTTTAATCGCATCACGATGAATTTCCGGCGCGCCATATATGACCTCTTTAAGAAGGGCAGGGTGCTTATGCTCCTGATAATATTTCTCATACACCGCAACATCATCCAGCCGATAATCCGCAGATAAATCAATGACCTTCACCTTACCATGCAAATCCGCCACAACATCCTGCGCGGTTTTATGCGGAAGGCCCAGAAATACGACATCGCTCTCCGCACCCACCACGTTGTGATCCGTATTGCTCACCCGCAAATCCAAATGCGACAAATGCGGGAATATCTCGCCGATCGCAACATCGTCATGCTGACGCGAGGTAAGATACGCAATCTCCACATCAGGATGCACAAGTAACAACCGAAGCTGTTCCAGCCCCGTATACCCCGTAATCCCAACGATAGATGCGCGTATTTTACCCTTAGGCAGCATACTGCACCGCCCACCGCGCAATCACGAGGTCTAACCACTCATTATTCGGCTTAAACGCGTTATACGTCAAAATATCCAACTTCTCACGCAAGATATCCTGCCCGACTTGGTTATCCGTAACTGGGCCGCTCATCACATCAATCGGCAAGCCGATCTCTGCGCAAACATTCGCAAGGCCAATCGCCCCAACGGGGTCACGCGCACATCCGATATGCAAGCGCACATTGGCCTGAATTTGCTTATCGCGCAAAATCGCATCAACACCGTATTTCCCCATCAAACCATCACCAAATTCAACGATAATCGCATCGGGTTTATTCTTCGATAAATGCTGAATCGCGCCTTTGGCCACTGCAACCATCTGCTTATCAGGCATTTTCGCGGTCGATGTAATGCCGCAATCAACAAAGCTAACGCCCTCGCTGATACCGTAATCATACATCTTAAACAAATCACGCTGCGCACCAACACCCGTCAATTTCGCACCCGCCAATTTCATACCGATCCGCGTCAAAGTCTTTGTGATCTCAATCGCCACGGTCGTCTTGCCGCTATCCATGGATGTCCCTGTCGTGATAATCAACGGAATATCATTATCCATCACATCCAATGGCTTGAATTTCGCCGCGTCATTAATATTGGCTTGCTTGCCTTTGCGCTCAATCCCGCCAAGCACCCGCACACGAAGCGGCTCCCCCACTTCTTTCACATTCGCGGATGTACAAACACCCGTCACGCCGCCAAAATTAAGCAAATGGATAATGTCATCCACTTCAAGGCTCTTAGGCAAATGCCCCACAAACCCCTGAAGCGCCATGCGATTACCAAGGGCCACAGCCAAAATATCGCCCTTCTTAAGCTTACTCATCCGCCCCGAAGGCAGCTCCAGCTCATTGTAAATATTCTTATCCTCAAGTACCTCAACCGCAAGAACACTACCCATATCACAGGATAATGTATTCGTCAGTTTGACATGATGGGACAGGTCCAAGTTTTTGGTAACGGAGGCAATTTTATCAATTTGTATTTTTGTCATTTTCTTCAATTTTCTTAAGTGTTTAAACACAATGCAACGCTTTAGCATCTCTTTCAAGAGTCCAATTAAGCGTAATGAAAATTTCAGGAATTTAAAGGCATGAAAAATACCCGCTTAATCGGATTAGATTAGCAAGGGCGTCGACTGTTTATAGGGCTAACAATAGTTCTCATAAAAAACATAAAGCGGCATTTTAAAGCTTTTGTCAAATTTATTTTGCCAAAACACTCTCAACAACCCGCACCCAATACTCAATTCCCGTGGGGATGATCTCGTCATTAAAATCATATTGCGGCGTATGAAGGCCCTTATTGTGGTTTGACCCAATATCCTTCTCACCTTGCCCCATCCAGATATAACACCCCGGCACTTGTTGAAGCATCGCGCCAAAATCTTCCGCACCCATTGAGGGTTGAATGCTGGTATCCACATTGTCCGCGCCCAATAAATCTTGTGCAATCGCGATACAGGCCGCTGTCTCATCGTCGCTATTAACCGTCGGATCATATCCACCCGCCATAAATTCACACGCCGCGCTGCCGCCAAACATCTTCGCGGTATCAGCCGTCATTTCACAAATGCGTTTAATCATCAAATCACGCGTCGCGGGAGAAAAACTGCGCAATGTTCCGCTCAATGTACCCATTTCGGGAATGACGTTAAACGCCCCGGTGCCTGCATTAAAATTCGTAATCGAAATCACCACCGGATCAAGCGGATCACGCGTGCGGCTCACCAATGTCTGAAGCGCGCTAACAATCTGCGCACCAATCACAATCGGATCAACGCAAGTTTGCGGCATTGCGGCATGACCGCCTTTGCCATGGATCGTGATGTCAAATCGCTCCGCGCCTGCCATAATTGGGCCTGATCGCACACCAACCGTCCCGCGTGGCATCTTCGGCCAATTATGCATCCCGTAAACCGCGTCCATGGGAAAACGCTCAAAAAGCCCCTCGGCGATCATCTTATGCGCGCCGCCCATGCCTTCTTCAGCAGGTTGAAAAATCAAATGAACTTTGCCGTCAAAATTTCGATTTTCCGACAGATATTTCGCCGCGCCAAGCAACATCGCCGTATGCCCGTCATGCCCGCATCCGTGCATCTTGCCCGGAATCTTGGAAACATGCGGCTTGTTGTTTTCCTCAATGATATCGAGCGCATCCATATCCGCCCGCAAGCCAATTGCCTTGCCGCTGGTGTTGGTGTCACCCTCAATCGTGGCAACAATACCTGTTACCGCAATCGCGTCTTCAAACGAAATCCCCCAAGCCCTTAGCTTATCCTTCACAAGGCCAGAGGCAAATTCCTCCTCAAACCCTGTCTGGGGATTTTCATGCATGCTACGGCGATAGGCCGTAATCTCGTCTTTTATATCGTGAATTGAATTGCGTATTGTCATACCAAAACAATTGCACAACGCGCATAAATATCAAGCGCTAATCTTACACCAATGAATGTGTCCGCGTATCCAACGTGACAGGTATACGATGTCCACTACGCGCACTGAGATAGCCTTGGGCTAGCGGATTGGTAATGACGTCACGTGCTTTATCACGCGCGCTTTCGCCAAATTCATACCAAATCCTTTCACCTCTGGCCTTCACGCAGCTATGCTTGTTCTGCGTTACAAAAAGCTGTTCGCGCGCATCGTCTTCCGCAATATCTTGCCAAGCAAGCTCTCGGCCAAAAATCTTATTCGCCGGGCCATTATTGCGTGCAACAAGCGCATGAACGCCGCGTGATGAAAAGCATGGGTTTTCTTCACGTAGGCGAATAGCCTCGTTTAGCGCCAGCATAGCAGAGCCAAGTTGCGCAACCTTAAACCCCGGCAAATCACACATAATACCGCCAAGCTCGGTGACGCCAACTGCGCCGCTGGCGACGCTATAATGATCCGAAGACATGCCGAAAAAGCGAATATTATCACTCGGATCAACCGCGATCAGCGCGCTGCCGGATGACACTGGCCCAAATAGCTCCTGCGCACTGCGCGCACGAACTTTGCCTGTCGGGTCCATCTTGCTTTTCCGCTCACGTTCAAACAACGCGGTCACGGCGCGCATGTCTGAAACATTCGTAAATCGAACGGTCAAATGATCGGGAACGGATGCGGTGGGGGATGTATTGGTATTAAGGCGAGCAGCATTAGCCGTCGCAGAACTTACTTGAGACATAGGTTTCCTCACGTCAATTACGTTAAAATTTTAGGATAAAAATCTATAGTGCTACGTAGTAAGTTCGAGATATGTATAACCGCTCACGTCCGATTTTGGCAAGGGAATATAAGCGATTTATAATACTAATATGGATGGGTTTTTGTAATAATATTGCGCATTATGTGTGCAATATTGGTGCTTTGAAAATGTAAGCGCGCAAGTCAGCGATCAATGTCTTCCTTATCCTGCTTATCTTGAAATATCTGCATATAATATCCGCCCCCAACAAGCGTAATGGCAATCGCAACAAAGGCAACAATCGCAAGGCCATAAAACCCAAACCCTAACGCAAGCCCGATACCGCCCGACGCCCAAATGCTCGCGCCAGTTGCTGTTCCGATCACGCGGTTATCATCACGATGAATGATCGCCCCCGCACCCAAAAAGCCGATCCCGGTTAAAACGCCCGCGATAATCTTCGCAAAATCAAGCGGCGCAACAACGTTGGCCTCTTCCGACAAAACTGCATAGAGCTCTTGTCCCATGATCGCGATGATACAGGTTGTCACCGCAACAATGATGAACGCACGAAAATCAATTGGCTTGTTTTTATAATCCCGATCCAGCCCGAGCAAAAGACCAAGCACCATCGCCATAAATACGCGCAAAATAAGCTCGAATAAGCTGACAGATGAAAGATCAAATAACGGAGGGAGGTCTATCATAAATTCGTCTTTCTCGGATCAAACGCATCACGCACCGCTTCACCAATAAATGTCAGCAGCGTCAACATCACAGCAAGGCTCAAAAATGCTGCAATCCCAAGCCATGGTGCGTTCAAATTATTCTTACCTTGCGACAATAATTCCCCCAATGACGCTGAGCCAGGTGGCAGCCCAAGCCCCAAGAAATCAAGCGACGTCAGCGCCGTAATCGACCCCGTTAAAATAAACGGCATAAAGGTCAGCGTCGCCACCATCGCATTGGGCAAAACATGTCTGCGCATGATCGTCAAATTGCCAACGCCCAAGGCATGTGCCGCACGCACATAATCGAAATTGCGCGCCCGTAAAAATTCCGCCCGCACAACATCCACCAATGAAACCCACGAAAACAAAAGCAAGATCGCCAGCAACGTCCAAAATCCGGGAATAAAGATCGAGGAAAAAATAATCAGGATATATAGGCTCGGCATGCTACCCCACACCTCAATCACGCGCTGCATAATCAAATCCAAGCGCCCGCCGTAATATCCCTGAAACGCCCCCGCCGCAATCCCGATAATCGAGCTTATAATCGTCAGCGCAAGGCCAAACAGCACAGAAATCCGGAACCCGTAAATGACCCGCGCCGCGACATCGCGCCCCTGATCATCGGTGCCAAATATATTCTCACCCGTCGGCGGGGAGGGCACAGGCTCGTTAAGATTGTAATTGATCGTGTCATAGTAATAGGGAATAAGCGGCCAAACCATCCATCCTTTTTCGGTGATTAAATCTGCCACAAATTCATCACGATATTCCGTCTCCGTCTCAAAATCCCCGCCGAAAACGGTTTCGGGGTAGTTTTTAAACACCGGAAAATAGAGCGCGCCATCATAGCTCACCAATAACGGCTTATCATTGGCAATAAACGGCGCCCCAATCGCCACCACAAACAACGCAAGGAAAATCCAAAGCGACCAAAACCCCCGTGCGTTCGCACGAAATTGTTGAAGACGCCGTTGTGTAAGAGGTGAAAAATTCAAATTCATATAGTGAGGTTAGACAAGCACCCGCGCCGAGTAAATAAAAACAATCTCACAACCCACCGATGTTTAACGCAGCGTGGCTAATCCTGCCAATATGTGCGCGTAAACAGCACGAATATCGTCATAATCTCAAGCCGCCCTAAAATCATCCCGATGCAAAGCAACCATTTCGCCGCGTCAGGCAAAGTCGCAAAATTCCCCGCCGGTCCAATCGTATCACCAATCCCCGGTCCAACATTCGCAAGCGCCGTCGCCGCGCCGCTCACCGATGTCTCAAAATCCAAACCCAGCAGCGAAAGCAAAACCGCAAGCACCACATTGGACACAACAAACATCCCCATAAACCCCATCACATTCAGCGCGAGGCTAACCTCAATCGGGCGCTTTTGATAGCGCATCGAGAAGATACCATGGGGAAAGATCAATCGCTTGATCTGAAGGTTCAGTAATTTGGTCACAACAATCAAGCGCATCATCTTAATCCCGCCGGATGTCGATCCCGAACACGCGCCCAAAAAAGTAACAAAGAAAAAGAATAACGCCGCAAATCCGCCCCATGCGGTGTAATCTGTTGTCGCATATCCGGTGGTGGTAATCACTGAAATGATGTTAAACGTCACATGCTGAAGGCTCTTGATAAGGCTGTAATCGGAATGCATCCATAGCCAACCCGCCATAAACGTGATCATCGCGCAAAGCACCCCAACATACACGCGAAACTGCTCATCTTCGAAAAAGCTAAACTTGCCCTGATATAAATATTTCACATATAAAACGAACGGAATGCTACCCGCAAACATAAACAGCGCCGCCGTATACTGCACAGCCGCGTTATCATAATACCCAAATGACGCATCATGCGTGGAATACCCACCTGTCGAAAGCGTTGTCATTGCGTGGTTGATAGCCTCGAAAAAATCCATCCCCAAAACAAAATACGATAACGCACAAAGCGCGGTTAACCCGCAATATATAATCAATAGCGACGCAACAAGGTTAATCGTCTTGGGCATGATTTTATCGGAACGATCCGATGATTCTGTCTTGAACAATTGCATCCCGCCAATACGCAAAAACGGGAAAATCACAATCGCAAACGCAACAATACCAATCCCGCCAATCCACTGCGTGATGGACCGCCACAACAAAATCCCGCGTGACATCTCATCAAGCCCCGATAAAACCGTCGACCCCGTTGTCGTCACACCCGACACAGATTCAAAAAACGCATCAACAAAGGAAAGGCTCAAATCCGAAAAATAAAGGGGCAGGGCGGCAAATATGCTAATGCAGAGCCAGCTTAATGTGGTCAGCATGAATGTCTGCTTCAAATTCAAATTATACTGACGCGCACGATTGGAAATAACCAACGCCCCGCCAAAGAAAATCGAAACAATCGCGCAGCCCAAAAAATCATAGGCGTTGCTATGCCCCGCATTATAGTCAAGAACCGCAGGAATAAGCTCCGCAACTCCAACGATCAAAAGCAAAATGCCAAGCGTAAACCCGATAAGCTGATTATTCACACTAAAATCCCTAACATAAGCATATCTTTATGCTCCGCGTGCTTCAAAATCAATGCGCGGATCAACCAGCACATAAACAACATCACGCACCAAAGTCATAATCAGCCCAATCAACGCATACACATAAAGCGTACCAAGCACCACGGGATAATCCCGATTAATCACGCTCTCATACCCCAACAAACCAAGCCCATCCAAGCTAAAAATCACCTCAATCAAAAGCGATCCGGTAAAGAAAATATGGATAAACGCCGCTGGAAATCCGGCAATCACAATCAACATCGCATTGCGAAACACATGCCCATATAAAACCTGATCCTCGCCCAATCCTTTTGACCGCGCGGTCAGGACATATTGCTTATTAATCTCATCCAAAAATGAGTTCTTGGTAAGGAGCGTGAGCGAAGCAAACCCGCTCACCACCATCGCCGCAACGGGCAGCACCATATGATGCGCATAATCCAAAACCTGTTGCATCGGGCTTAAATCATCCCATCCATCCGATACAAGCCCCCGCAGCGGGAACCAGTCAAAATACCGCCCCCCTGCAAAGACAACGATCAACAAAATCGCAAACATGAACGAGGGAATAGCATAGCCAATAAACACCGCCGCACTCGTCCAGATATCAAAAGACGTCCCATCACGCACCGCCTTTTTAATGCCAAGCGGAATAGAGATCAGATAAATAATCAATGTCGACCAAAGCCCAAGCGAGATAGAAACGGGCATCTTCTCAAGCATCAATTGCCCAACGCTGACATCGCGATAATAACTCTCACCCAAATTAAACTGCGCGTAGTTTTTAACCATGATCCAAAACCGCTCCGGCGCGGGTTTATCAAATCCGTATAACGCCTCCAGCTCCGCAATAAATTCCGGGTCAAGCCCCTGCGCACCGCGATATTTCGACCCTTCGCCCGTGCCCATCGCCGATGACGCGCCAATCGATGCATCTCCGCCGCCTCCGCCGCCAATGCGCGCCGTCGCCTCCGTCCCATGCCCCTGCAACTGCGCAATCATTCGTTCAACTGGCCCACCGGGAACAAATTGCACAATCACAAATGAAATCAGCAATATCCCGAACAAAGTCGGGATCATCAACAACAATCGTTTAAAGATATAAGCAGCCATATATCTGCAGTATAAAGAAAAAATAGCGTGAGCAAAGGGGCAGTTTCATATTACCCCCCACGTTAAATGAATAGATGTGACACTATCCTAATCTGGAATAAGCCGCAAATAATCAGCCACTTCAGAAAAAGCTGAGGGGTTTTTGACCCTCGCATCAGAATCGATATCTTCGTCTTTGGATGTTGGCCAGCTATGGCCATAGGACCCGGTTTCTGTAAGTTCGCCATGCAGCGCCGGCTCTGTGTAACGATATGCTCTCGGGAGAGTTGTTTGACTCTTGTTACTTTTTATCGCGATCATGGCGCCATCTCGCTCTAATCGCTCAAGCAATTTATGCGATGGTTCATGATGCGGATCAACGTGCAAAGCCTGCGTAGCAAAGTCAATCGCACGTTCGGTATTGCCCATATCGCGGTATATCGCGGCGCAAATATAAAGTGAGCGTTCCACTTCGGGAATGGTGTCATTGGCCTTAGCAATCTCAACCAGCTTTAAAGCCCGATCACCCAGTATCGTATCACGCGTGTTCCTGTATTGATCCAGCAATCGAAACGCCGCGGAACGAAGGGTTGGTGCTGGATTATTATCAGCAGCAATCTCTTTTAAAAAGGTCAGCGCATCTTCATGCTCGGGGGCGTGGCTAAATAAAAGCCTCAGCCTTTCAATCGCCTTTGTCGTTTTGCCCATTGCGTGATGGATACGCGCAATAATGAAAACAGTATCCGTAAATGCGTCCTCGCCCGGTTTTGCAATTGAATTGCGTGCGGCGGCACTGGCATCCTTAAGAATTTGGCTGACACCCTCACCATATTCACCATGAACGTCTTCGTGTAACGCGAGCAAACGTTCAGCTTCCTTAACAGGATCGCTGAAAACCCAAAATTCCTTCGTCAATGTTTCGTAATGAAATGGCACTTAGTATGTCTCCGCATCAATTAAGTGCGGAAACCTAGCACAGTATTAAATTATTATGCAAATTTAATGAAGGGCGAAGTGCAATGCTTCGTCATCCATCTGTGTATTGGGGGCTGCGAGGTTAGAAATGCCTATATAGTGTTTGAAATTGTGCAATGCCAGCCGATCTTCCAAATTACGAGGAGACATCGATAAAACCCGTTCAACTTGTTCGGAATGGGCGGCTACATTCCCCATGCTTAAATGCGATTGGGCGAGGTTGGCTTGGATAAGAATATCATTTGGTTCAAGTTTTGCGGCTTTTTGATACATGCTATGGGCTTCGTTCACCTGTCCAAGCGCCTCAAGCGAAACGGCAATATTGTTGATCGCGGGAGCATTATTTGGATCAATAGAAAGGAGTGCCTCGTAAGTTTCTATAGCCTCTGCACACCGCCCTATTTCACCTAGTGCGTAAGCTTTATGAAATAGATGATCTGGGTTATTTGGATATTCTTGTAAGCGGGCATCCGCGATTTGAAGTGCTTTATCATAATTACCGGAGATAATAGCTTTCCCGTATGGGTCGCTAGGGTCAACCCAAATGCCTGTGTAGAAGCCGTTATCATCGCGCTTGAGCAGGAAAATATCGCGCGTTTGAACGGTTGTGTATGCGTCGTAATCAGCAGCAGCGAAAAATAAAGACTGAGGGTTTAAAGGCTCCTCCCCTTCATGTTGTGTGCCTTTAACGGCGTTCCAATTCAAGAGCAGTGGAAAAACCCTTTTTCCAAGAGAGTGTTCAATGGCGCTTAATTCGGCAGGGCTTTGCATCATATTTTGTAATATTGTTTCAAATAGCTTTAAAAAAAAGTACCAAAATTGCGGGCTATTTGCAAGTGATTAGACTTAAGTGATTGTTGTTATTTTGGTTTTATGTTCCACCCCTCGCACCGCCAAACGCCGCCCTCATGTTTAAGGATGCCAAGCGCCCCGGTGGAGAGTTTGATCTTATGCTCTTTGCGAAACCCGTCAAAATCGCCTGTAATATAAGGCGCAAAGCGTGCGATACCGTTTGAGGTCACAATCAACGCGGTCTCATCATCGTCAAATGCACAAATTTGTTCGGCAAACTCCTCCCAATTTTTAATGATCTGCGCGGGATCAACCTTCCACCCATCGGGGGCTTTTGCATGATCATCCCAATCTTTGATGGCTTGCTCACCAATGCGCGCAATCACATCGGCCTCAACCTTGTTCTCATCTGGGCCGTAATCAATTTCATTAAACATTTCAAGCTTGAAGAAAGGATTGCTGACACCCGACTCCTTAATCGCAATGCTCGCTGTTTGAACCGTGCGCTGCAAATCTGAAGTATAAACAACGTCAGGTATCAGTCTGTTTTCTTTGAGGTGTTTGCCAATCGCTTTGGCCTGCTCAATGCCGCTCTCAACCAACGGCAAATCCGTGTGCCTGCCAACGCGTGTCGGCGTGTCATTGGGGCCAAACGTGTTGCCGTGGCGTGCAATAATCAATGTCGTGCTCATCCGCGCCCCGCGATCACGGCATTCGCCCGCGCCAAATCTTCGGGTGTGTCCACGCCCGATTGTATCTCGCCTTTATCAATATCCACCGAAACCGTGCTAACGCTGATACCATTTTCAAGCAAGCGCAACTGCTCCAGCCCCTCTAACGTTTCATAAACACCCATCGGCAACGCGCAAAAGCGTTTCAGCACATCAACGCGATACCCATAAAGCCCGATATGCTGATAAACGGGCGAAACATCGGACGCGGCGCGTAAATCATCTTCCTTGCGAATGCCGGGAATAATCGTCTTCGAAAACCACAGCGCCTTATGGTCGGCACCAATAATCGCCGTCGTCCCGCTAAACGGTGTCACCGCTTTCGCTGCCCGCAAGCGATCCAAATCATCCCATGAAAGCGCGTGAACGGGGGTCACAACTTCGCATCGTGGGTCACCTTTAAACGCCTGAATAATCGCCCCAACCACGGATTTCGGGGTAAACGGCGCGTCTCCTTGTAAATTGAGCACAAAATCCGGCATTGCCTCACCGCCCTGCGCGAGCGTATCAAGCGCCGCCAAAACACGATCCGATCCCGTATTGCAATCACCCGTCATCACACATGGTGCGCCAATCTCCGCGGCGTGATCTGCAATGCGCTGGTCTTCTGTTGTCACGAAATAGGATATATCCGTATCATCGCCCGAAAAATCCTGCGCAACCGCGCGCGCTAAATCTACAACGCGACTTAACATGCTGCGTCCGCCAATCTCCGCCAAAGGCTTGCCGGGAAAGCGCGTGGATCCATATCGCGCGGGTATCGCAATCGCAATCCGCATCATTGCACATTCCACCATGTGTCGCTGATTAACGGGCTGATGCCTGATAAAGTATCAGGATGTTTGATGTGGTTCCAATACGCAATGCGCCATTTATTATAATGCCACATCGGAATAACGTAATGCCCCGCCAGCAAAATCCGATCAAGCGCATGGATATGCGTGATCAAGTCCTCGCGAGATTTCGTCACAATCAACTCTTCGACAATCTGATCAATCGCCGGATTTTGAATGCCGAGATAATTCTTCGATCCCTCAATGCCTGCTTTCTCGCTATTCCAATAATCACGCTGTTCATTGCCCGGCGAATCCGACTGTCCAAATGCTAAAATCGTCATGTCATAATCAAATGCGTTCAGGCGGTTTTGATATTGCGCCGTATCAACAACACGAAGATTAGCCTTAACGCCAATCCGCTCAAGATTCTTAACAAACGGCAAAACCCAACGCTCGAACATCGGGCTGCTATCAAGGATTTCAAACTCTAAGCGCACGCCATCTTTGCTGCGAATGCCATCCTCACCAAGGGCCCATCCCGCTTTGTCCAAAATATCCATCGCCTTGCGCAAATTCCCGCGTGCATTGCCCGAGCCATTTGTCTTGGGGTTTGTATATGTTTGGGTAAACACCTCATCAGGAACAGCGGACGGATGCGCCGCTTTCAGCCGCTCTAATAACGCAAGCTCATCACCCTCGGGAAGGCCGGCCGAGGCAAGTTCTGAATTTTCAAAATAGCTATCGGTACGCACATACGCGCCATACGCAAATTGCTTATTCGACCATTCAAAATCAAACGCGTAATTCAACGCCTCACGCACCGCTTCATCTTTGAAAATATCGCGGCGCGTATTAAACGCAAATCCCTGCATCCCCGCTGGGCGTGCATTCTCAATCTCTTCTTTAATTAATGTGCCATCTTTAAGGGCGGGAATGTTATATGCGCTCTCCCATAATTTGGCAGTGTTTTCAATTTTGACGTCATATTCATTCGCCAAAAACGCTTCCAATGCGACATTCTCATCGCGGTAATAATCAAACTCGATCCGGTCAAAATTATAAAACCCTTGGAAAAACGGCAAATCCTTGCCCCACCAATTGGGATCACGCGCATATTCAACGCTGCGTCCCGCATCAACCTTGCTCACCACATATGGCCCACTGCCGAGCGGCACATCAAGCGAGGTCTTGTTAAATTCTTTATCCGCCCAAAAATGCTTGGGCAAAATCGCCATTTCCGCAACAATCAACGGCAATTCCGCATTGCCCTTCACGGAAAATTCGAACATCACGCGCTGCGGTGATTGCGCCGTGACCGATTTAACATCGCCGTAATATGCCTTGAAAAACGGCTGTCCGTCTTCAACCAATGTGTTGAACGTCCACACAACATCATCCGCCGTCACAGGCTTGCCATCCGACCATTTCGCTTCGGGGCGCAAATTAAACGCAACCCAATCACGTTCCGGTGAAACCTCAATGCTCTCTGCCAAAATCCCGTATAGCGTGAACGGCTCATCCCAGCTATTTTGCATCAAGCTTTGATACACAAACCCTGAGCGTAAAAAATTCATCCCTGCCGCTGGTGTGCCTTTTACGATAAACGGATTGAGCGAATCAAAGCTGCCAATCGTTCCCATCTTCAATGTGCCACCCTTGGGCGCGTCGGGGTTTGTATAGTCAAGATGCGTAAAATCCGCGGGATATTTCGGCGTGCCATGCAACGCAATCGCATGCTGCGCGGTGCTTTGGGCTTGCTCGCTCGCGGCGTCTTGCGCAAGGGCGGGGAATGAAAATAACAAAGCAAATGACAGTAATAATTTCATAAAAATAAATCCTCGAAACATGTTCAAATTTGATTTTAAGCGATTTTCGCAGTTTTCAATGTTGGCTCGTACGCGCCGCGCAAATCCGGACGGCCAAAATAATAGCCTTGCCCATAATGAAGATCATAATCAAGCAATGTGCGCATGATTGTCGCATTTTCAATCTTCTCAACAATCAAACCAATCCCATTGCCCTCTAATGTGCGCTTAGACTTCATAATCGCTTTGTAACGGCGCTCATCCTTCGCCGCCTCCACAAACAGCGCCGCATCTGCCTTCAAGAAACGAACGCGAAAGCGCTGCAAATCCGCAATATCTTCATCAAGGCTTGTCACATGATCAAGCGAGAACGCGCATCCCAATTTCGCCAAGCCACTCATAATCTTAAGCGCGGGCAGGCCAAGGTCATGAAACTCGCTTTGGCGCATCTCAAACACCAACCGACCAGCCAATGAACGGTTTTTAGCCAAAAAGGGCAGCAAAAGATACATAAAACGCCCGCTTCGTAATGTGTTTGCATTCACATTGATGAAAAACGAGGGCGCATCTGTCAAATCGGCGCTATGTTTAAGGATATCAAGGCATTTTTCCAGCATTAATGCATCAATATCCTGCTCCTGATTGTTCTTCTTCGCAACATCCATGAACCGTCCCGCAGGGATATAAACCCCTTGTTTTGCGCGCAGGCGGCTAAAGACCTCATAAAATTTACGCTGACGCTGCGGAAGGCGTAAAATCGGCTGCATAAAGACATCAATGCCTTTATTTTTAAGGGCATGCCCCGTCAATTCCTCAATAACCAAATCACTCAAAGAATCAGCGTCCTCAATCACATTAACGCTCTGCGCTTTTTTCTGCGTGATCGAATGTGAGGGCAGGGCGCTTTGCTTCGCCGCAATTTTCGCTTTAGAGAGCGGCCCAATCTTACCTTCATTGGCTGGTGCTTGGGGCGCATTGCCAACCAAGGAATGAAAAGAAACCGCTTCTTTATTCGAATTTGCCGCCGCGTTTCTGAGCGCATCTGCTTTGCGGCGCGCTTCGGCTTTTGTCTCCGCTGTCACATCATTCTTTACTTTCGGTGCAGCTTTATCCGCCTCCAACTTTTGCTTAACTGTTGTCGCCAACGCATCATGCTTTTTATGCATCAACATGAATTTAAAATCCGCCGCTTTTTCCCATGCATTGCGGCGCTTGCTCTCGGATGTGATGATGTAAATTAACGATCCAACAGTAAACACAGCCACGGATAATTCGAGTGATGTGAATGACAAAAGCGCAACAATCGCCGCGCAAAATACGATTGTCATACCAAATGCAACATTACGCAATGCATCACCCATGATCCGCTCCTACCGCTTGTGAAATATGTTCATACCCATCATCACGCAGTAATTTCAAAAGCCCGTGATTAATATCACTGGCAATATTCGGCCCTTGGTAAATCAGCCCTGTATAAAGCTGGACAAGGCTCGCCCCCGCTTTAATCTTCGCATAGGCATCATCCGCATTGGATATCCCGCCAACCCCGATAATCGGCATGACGCCTTTCAAATGCTTGTAAAATTTACCTATCACGCGCGTAGATTTCTCGGTGAGCGGCTTACCGCTTAACCCGCCTGCTTCATCTCTAAATCCATCGCTGAGGAAATCGGGACGATCTAGTGTTGTGTTACCAACAATCACCCCCTCAATCCCTGCATCAATCACGCTCCCGCAAAGCTCGTCAATTTGCTCATCACTCAAATCAGGGGCAAATTTCACCAAAATTGGCGTAGGTGTATCATCCGTAACCTCCGCCCGCGCCGCTTTGACGGCGTCCAAAAGTTCCAGCAAAGGGCCGCGAGATTGCAAATTCCGCAGTCCCGGCGTGTTTGGCGAGGAAATATTAATCGTCAAATAATCCGCATCCTTCGCAAATCGCGTAATCAGCGCAGCATAATCCAGCGCTGGCTCCGTTTGCGTTTTGTTCATGCCAATATTAATGCCGACAATCCCCGCTATTTGCGCGCGTTTTTTCTGAAATGCAGCAAAATTCTCCGCAAAGACCTCCACACCACCATTGGGAAAACCCATACGGTTAATCACAGCTTCGTTTTCAATGTCACGAAAAATGCGTGGTTTAGGATTGCCGTCTTGCGGCTTGGGCGTCACGGTACCAACTTCCGTAAAGCCAAACCCCATTTTTAAAACAGGTTCAATCACTTCCGCGTTTTTATCAAACCCAGCCGACAATCCAACAGGGTTAGGAAAGCGAAATCCCAAAACCTCCTGAATAAGCGCATCATCAATCGCACTGGCTTTTTTCGGATAAGCGCCAGAGCGCATAGCCTGCAAAGTCATGCTATGCGCCTTTTCAGGATCAGCCTTAAACAACGCCGAGCGAGCTACTTTATAAAGAAATGACATGCCATTGTTTAAGCATAGATAAAGCAGATTGAACAATAAATTTTGATCCTAGAGTGAATCAATCTGTGTCTATTTATTTTGATCGGCTAGTTTCATGAATGTCCAACCCGCTTTCATGTATCCCCAACCGGTAATCACCGTAAGGATTGATGCGCCCAAAAGGCTCCACTGGCCAACCTGTAAAACATAAGGCAGAGCAGGCGCGAGAACGAGAAAGCCAAGCGCAACCATTTGCAATGTTGTTTTCCATTTCGCCAAGTTGGTCACGGGCAATTTCACGTTATGCGGTCCCAAAAACTCCCGCAAGCCAGACACCAAAAATTCACGGAATAAAATCATCAAAACGGGAATCATCCAAAGCCCGTCTAACCGCCCAAACCCAACCAGTAAAACCAGCAAGCACCCTACAAAAATCTTATCAGAAATTGGATCAAGGAATGTGCCAAACGCACTGATTTGATTAAATTTTCGCGCAGCCCATCCATCAAAAAAATCAGTCAACGCCGCCAAAACATATAGCCCGAAGCATATATATGTCGCGACAATGCCAACATGGCTTTCAACGAAAAAACAGACGAACATGAACGGCAAAGCAATTATCCGTCCCATCGTTAATATATTTGGTAATGTCCACATATCTAAACCTATAGCAGGAAGCCAAAAGCAAAACACCCGCGAAATCCGCGAGTGCTTCAAATTATTCACAATTGCATGAAAGTATTAACCGTTAGCAGCTTTTTTCTCGCCTTGCGGATCGCGCAGAACATAGCCGCGCCCCCAAACAGTCTCGATGTAATTCACGCCCGATGCATCTTCCAGCTTTTTACGAAGCTTACAGATAAACACGTCAATAATCTTAACTTCCGGCTCGTCCATGCCGCCATAAAGATGGTTCAGGAACATTTCCTTGGTGAGTGTTGTCCCTTTGCGCAGAGAAAGAAGCTCGATAATGCCGTATTCTTTGCCGGTAAGGTGAAGCGGTGCATCACCAACCGCAACCGTGCGTGTATCAAGGTTAACCTTGATTTGCCCAGTTTCGATGATGCTCTGGCTATGGCCTTGTGAGCGGCGAACAATCGCCTGAATACGGGCAACCAATTCACGTTTATCAAACGGTTTGGTCAGATAATCATCCGCGCCATAACCAAGGCCCTTAATCTTGTTATCAAGCTCAGTCAGGCCAGAGAGGATAAGAATTGGTGTTTCGACTTTTGCATCACGAAGCGCCTTAAGCACGTCATAACCATCCATATCAGGGAGCATAAGGTCGAGAATAATAATGTCGTAATCGTAAATTTTACCAATTTCGAGGCCATCTTCACCCAAATCAGTTGTATCCACGATATAGCCCTCAGATTTGAGCATAAGCTCAATCGATTTGGCTGTTGATGTGTCGTCTTCTACGAGGAGTACGCGCATGTTATTGATTCCTTTGCGTTTTTTAAAGTTTGTTCTTTTCGTTTTTAAGTTTGGCCGAGGGGGCGGGTGGGAAGAGGGTATACACAGGTAAAGCCCATACAACACCCGCAAATCCTTAAGCGGCGTTAAACTTTATTACTAATAGTTTAACAAATATTAACGCCGTTAACAATTCTTTATTTTTATTAAGATTTATGGTTAATCGAAATCGCGACCGCGAAGCAGCTCTGCAGCAGCGCCAAGGCTTGCCTCTTCGAGGCTCTCATCTAAGGACAATAAAGCCGTCAATAGGCTCTGGTCGCCTGTGTCTCTGGACATAAATATTTCAGCACCGGCCTTTTTAGCGGCTTCGCGTTGACTGTCATCGGTGGAAACTGATAAAATTGGTGCACGATAAGCATATTCAATATCATGTTTATCATATGCACTTTTAATATCATTCAACAATCCGACACCGTCAAAGCCTTCCATGTCAAGATCAACTAGGACGGCGGAGGTGGCTTCTGGGTTGATTGTTAACAGGTCTGTAGAATTAAATATTTCCGGGAAGTGTACGTTATATCCAACACGCCTAGCTGCATTTGCAATGTTGCTAAATGCGTTTTCGTCTGTTGTAAAAATATATATTACTGGTTTGTCGTCAAAATCCATGCCTCATATTTGCATTATCCATAATAAAATGCAAGTGCATTATGTTTAAAACCGTATTCCCCCGCTTGGCATAAAATGCGATAATACCCCCATGGACAGACTCAGCCAAAAAGCCATTGCTGCAATTAAAACAATTCCCGATCACGCCGTGTATGGCGAGGTCACAAAAATCCTTGGGCTTTTGGTGGAGATCGCGGGCTTCGGGCAGGCGCTCTCGATTGGCTCTATGGTGCATCTGCGCCCGCCCAATGGTGCCAATGGCAACAGGGATATCCCATGCGAGGTCGTTGGTTTCCGCGATGGTCACGCGCTGCTCATGCCCTTTGGCGCGCTCGAAGGGGTCGGGCTAGGCTGTCGCGCAGTGATACAAGAAACCCAACCCGTGGTCTTGCCCGATGAGCGCTGGCTAGGGCGGGTCATTAATGCATTGGGA
>JAACQG010000015.1:43673-121858 GCA_009995045.1 Alphaproteobacteria bacterium | reverse complement strand
TCAATGCGAATTTCGACTTCACCGGTTGGCATTTTTGCGTTGATGGTGTTGTCATCGCGGGCGGCAACTTTGCCTTCGATTGTGAGGACGCTTTCGACACGGATTTTTTCAAGGTCGCTCATCAATGGCGATCCTTCTTCAACCACGCATTGGGTGATGCCGTATGTGTCACGCAAAATGATGAACAGCACGCCGCCGAGGTCGTAAATGCGGTGCACCCAGCCAGAAAGCTTTACGGTTGAGCCTTCGTCGGATTTGCGGAGCTCGGAGCAGTTGTGTGTTCTATATGCGTGTGTCATTGGGTTACTTCCTTTTGCTTTTCAGCCTTTTGCATTTTATGCGCATCGCATTTTGCCCGTTTTTAAAAGCGCATATTGCGATTTATTTATTCTTTTCACTTTAAAAGTTTTTAACGATGAATGTGGGAATACGCAAAGGTTTTATTGCTTTTTTCGTGGCATTGTTTAAACACAATACATGCTTATTACCGAACAAACGGCGCTTGATGAATTTTGCGCCTCTTTAAAATCCGAAACATTTATCACCGTGGATACTGAATTTCTGCGGGAAAAGACCTATTACCCTAAGCTTTGCCTTGTGCAGATTGGGGCGGAAGACGGGCGCGCGGCGGCGGTTGATCCGTTGGCTGAAGGGTTGGATATGGCGCCGGTTTTTGATCTGCTTTGTGATGAAAAAATCTTGAAGGTTTTGCATGCGGCCCGGCAGGATTTGGAGATTTTTTACAATTTGACCGGCAAGGTTGTGAAGCCGTTTTTTGACACGCAAATTGCCGCGATGGTTTGTGGATATGGCGATTCGATTGGCTATGAGAATTTGGTGCGCAACATTACCGGCGGGCAGATTGATAAATCGTCGCAATATACCAATTGGTCGAACCGCCCTCTTTCCGAGAAGCAGGTGCATTACGCGCTTGGTGATGTGACGCATTTGGTGGGGGTTTATCAGAGCCTTTCTGCGGAGCTTGAGCGGCGCAATCGTGTGCATTGGGTATTAGAAGAAGAAGCGGTCTTGGAAGATCCAGCGACATATGATGTTGATGTCAACGAGATGTGGCGCAAAGTTAAAGTTAAGACGCCTAAACCGCAGACATTGGCGGTATTGCGCGGCTTGGCGGCTTGGCGTGAGATGCGCGCACAGCGTAAGAATTTGCCAAAAAACTGGGTGATGAAGGATGACAGCCTTGCCGATATGGCGGCGCAAGCGCCCAAGGATGTTAAAGCGCTTAAGAAAATTCGTAACATGTCGAGTGACTTGGCGGAGGGGCATATCGGGCGCGAATTGCTAGAGGTTATCCATAGCGCGCTTGAGAGTGACAAAGCCAGCTGGCCTGTTGTTGAGCGCCGCAAACCGCCGAGTGCGCGGGTTATGGCGACTGTTGAGATTTTGAAATTGCTGCTGAAAATTCAAAGCAGCGAGCATGAGGTTGCAGCAAAATTGATTGCCAATGCCTCCGATTTGGAAGATATCGCCAAACATGACGATGCGGATGTTCCCGCGATGCGCGGATGGCGACGTGAAATTTTTGGGGATGAGGCGCTTGCGATGAAACATGGCAAGGTTTCGATTGGCCTTAAAGATGATAAAATTGTGAAGTTCAAAATGGGTTAAGCTCCATGAAAAAATTATTGATATTACGACATGCACAAGCATTGGGAACGGCGATTGGCGGCAGCGATAAAACGCGCAAGCTATCACCCAATGGCACCGCCGATGCGAAGGCGCTTGGCGTGTTGATGGCTAAAGGTGGTTTGCAGCCGGATGCGGTTTTATGTTCGGCGGCGACCCGCACGCGCGAGACATTAGGCGGCGTGATGGACGCGCTTGATGCGGCGCCGATTGATTATCTGGATCGATTGTATAATGCGGATTATCGGGTTTTGATGGATGCAGTTCAGGAGGTTCCAAGCGAGGCTCAGGTGGTTTTGCTTGTGGCACATAATCCAGGGGTTCATCAATTGGCGGCGCGGTTGGCGTTTGACGATGGATCGGAGCGGGTTGATCGGTTATCTACGGATTACGCGCCGGCAACACTGACGGTTTTGCAGTGTGATATTACGGATTGGGCGGATTTGAAGGAATATGCGAATGTCGTCAAGGCCGTGCATGAAACGGTTGAATATAACGCATCGGATCGCCCGACGCGGTGGATGTAGGTTTTCTTTGCTTCTATATTGCCTCGCGGCGCTAAAGCACCTCCGGCTGGGCGGGCTGTTCGCCTTGCACAGCGATAAGGGCGTCGCGGATGATGGGGATTGTTACGGGGCGGTGTTTGGACATGGCTAGCGCGTCGGCTTTTGCAACAATGTCGCCAATAGATTTGAATGAGCGCTCAATGCGTGGCATGAGATATTTTAAGATGTCTTCGTTGATTTGGATTTGACGGTCGCTAAACATCTTTACAATTATATTTTGCAACAATGTGTCGTCTGGCGACTTTATGGTGGTTGCGGGGGCGGCGCGGAAGCGTGACGCAAGATCCGCGATGGCAAATTCAATGCGTGATGGCGCGGCGCGTGAGGTTAGCAGCATTGTGCGGCGCTCTTCTTTGAGGATGTTGTAGAGGTGGAAAAGCGTTGTTTCCGCCGCTCTATCGCCTAGCCACGGGTCAATACCATCAATCACCAGATGATGCCCCGCGCTGCTGAGGAGCTCGGCTTCGTTTTCGATTAAATCTTGGGGTTTAAGGGTTGCAGCTTTGCTTTTGTTTTGCCAGACAGCGGCGAGATGCGATTTACCGCTTGCCGCGGGTCCGCATAAGAATAAAACAGGCGCGGGCCAATTGGGCCATTGATCGATCCAGCTTACGGCGTCCTTATTGCTATCGCCGATCATGAAATCCTCACGCGCTAGCGCTTCTCGAACAGGGAATTCCAGCGGGATTTGCGTTGGCGTTTTGGGCACGGCTTGCATTATCCCTTTGCCTTATCGGTGATCTTTTTGGCTTTGGGTTTGCCTTGATAGATCGGGCTGGATTTGTAGCGGGAGATTGCGTACGCCATAAGCACACCTGCGGCTGCCGCAATTGGAACGGCGATTAACATGCCAACAATGCCAAATAATGCACCGCCAGCCAGAAGGGCGAAAAACACCCAAAGCGGGTGAAGCCCAACGGAATCGCCGATAATTTTAGGGCTTAAAATATTGCCCTCAATCAACTGCCCGCCAAGGAAAATACCCGCGATGATGCCGACATAGACGAGATCATAGGATTGGAAATATGCCACAACCACACTCACCACAAGGCCGATTGAAGAGCCGACCATGGGGATGATGGATAGCATACCAGCAGCAAGACCAATCAGCGCGCCATATTTCAGCCCAGCGATTGTCAACGCAACGGCATAGGCGATACCAAGAATCACCGCAACGGAAATTTGCCCCCGGATGAAGCCAGAAATTTTCTTATCAATTTGCTTGAGCAGGTCAATGATTGTGTCTTTGTTGTCGCGCGGCAAGAGATCCTCCACCCAGTTGGTTATATGCACCCATTCCTTCATCACAAAATATGCAACGATGGGTGTGAAAATGACATTTGTTAATGTGCCGATGACGGCCTGTCCGCCCGCGGCGATCTGACCGAGGATGCGTTTTGCGATATCGGCGGTGGTTTCACTGTTATTGGCGAGGAGTTCTTTGACATTAATATCTGTCGTGCTGTAAATGCCGATTTTACCGCCGATTTTGGAGATTGTTGGCTGCGCCAATTCCCAAAGATTTTGCGCGTATCCCGGAAGCGCGTCGATGAAATCGAGGGATTGGCGGTATAATACCGGCGCGGCAAGCGCAACGAACAGACCAACCAGGGCGAAGAAGACCAACAAGATCATGAGTGCGGCTACACCGCGATGGATTTTAATCTTTCCCAACGCCATGACCAAAGGATTGAGCAAATATGCGATCGCAAGACCAAGCACGAACGGCATGAGAACGGAATTAAAGATATATAAGAATCCCATAAAGGCGAGGAAAGTGCCGAGCCAGAAAAAGATATGGTTGCGTAATGTCATGGTCGTGTCCTTATTTGCGCTTCACATGCGCTTCATATGCCTTAACGTTAAAACTGTATGGGTTTATAGCGCGATGATTTCGAAGTTGTGAGGAGGTTGATCGGGCTGCCATCTGATGCGCTGGCGCGCTCAATTTCCATCCCTGCTTGTGACAGCGCGAGCGCCAAGCGCTGTTCATCCCCTTTATAGGCGATTTCGATATTGGCTTGTTGTGGGCTGAGGGATTTTAGGGTGATCGCGCTTAGGCTTGAGATACGCTCCAATCTGGATTGGGTCGTGAGCCAGTCACTTAAGGAATCAATGAGGACGACCACGCGAATGGCACGGGCGCTTTGCGCGGCTGGGGTTGTGGTTTGTTCTTTCCAATTCTTTTGCAGGGCGCTGCGCACCATTGTTACGCCGCGATCAAAAAGCTGCTGACGGGTCATTGCACCATCGGCAGTGATGCGGAATTGATTCACCAATTCGGATGTGCCGCGATCAGTGCGGTAGATTTCGAACACGGCGCTGCCGCGAGCGGTGGCGTTTGGATCAGTAATTTTCTGCAACTCTTCATCAGGCGCGGCGATTGTCATTACGGCCTCGGCGGCGTTATAGCGCTCAAGCATAGCGCTTAGGCGTTGCTGGCTATAGCTGAAGGCGTTGCTGTCGCTAATGTCGCGGACATCGTTGATATCACCCAAGGGCACTTCGATTGGGACGATACCGCCCAGATTGGTGACACGGTTCCATGCCTGCATCCATGTGTTGCCAGGGGCCCAGATGGTGGTGCGGGATTTATTGTCGATAAAGGGCAGAATGAGGAGTGTCTTGCTCGACATCTCGGTAATGCTTGCGCCTTGTTGCGCAAAATAGCGACGCACGTCATTGTCCTTGAAACGGAATGTATACACCCCGACATAACGCACATTAGAGAGCTGCTCATTGGTCAATTCGAAATCTTTGATCATGGTCGAGATGATATTAACCGGCGGAATTTGCGTGGTCGAGAGCGCCGCATCGGAGAGCATACGCGATGTTAATTCGGTAAAGGCTAATATTTGTGCTTGTTCGAATGCTTTTTCACGCGCGGCGATTGCATTTTCGGCGGTTTCATCCACTTTGACGTTCTTAACCGTGAAGATCGGGTCATCCGCATATGCATTATTCGCAGAAAAGGCAAGAAAGAGGGTTGCCAATAGAATAAGGGGACTTGTCACGATCCATGTAAAATGGTTATTGATATTGGCCATTTATGCACTCTTGTTGTTATTTGATTTGAGGTGCAAAATATAACTGGCATTGATGTAAAAAGTAAAGTGAAAGCCTTATTAAGATGAGTGAGAGCAGTGCATACAAAGAAGCGGGTGTTGATATCGACGCCGCAGCGGCGTTAGTTGAAGACATTAAACCCCATATCAAAAAGACCCATCGCAGCGGCGTGATGAGCGGTATTGGCGGGTTTGGGGCGCTGTTTGACCTCAAGGAAACGGGATATAAAGACCCTATTATGGTGTCTGGCACGGACGGTGTTGGTACGAAAATCAAGATTGCGATTGATCAGGATACGCATGACACGATCGGGATTGATGGTGTTGCGATGTGCGTGAATGATATTGTCGTGCAAGGGGCGGAACCGCTTTTCTTCCTTGATTATTTTGCCACGGGAAAATTGGAAAATAATGTTGCGGAGCGCGTGATTGCGGGCGTGGCCAAGGGGTGTGAGATTGCGGGTTGTGCGCTGATTGGCGGGGAAACCGCGGAGATGCCGGGGCTATACGCGGCGGGCGATTATGATTTAGCAGGATTTAGCGTTGGCGCGGTTGAGCGCGAGGACATGATTACGGGTGATGCGATTACGCCCGGTGATGTGATTTTAGGATTGGCATCCAGCGGACTTCATTCGAACGGGTTTTCATTGGTGCGTCATATCGTTAAAGCGACAGACGGTGTTGATTATCAAAAAGAAGCGCCGTTTACCAATGGTCAAACCTTAAAAGATTTCTTGCTTGAGCCAACACGCATCTACGTCAAAGCCATTTTAGATGCGCTTAAAATTAAAGATGCAGATGGCAAGGCGGCTATTCATGGTATGGCGCATATCACGGGAGGCGGCCTTTGGGAGAATGTTCCGCGTGTCTTGCCGGAAGGGTGCGCCGCAGTGATTGATTGCGCGGCTTGGGAATTACCGCCCGTCTTTCAGTGGTTGAAAGAGGCCGGAAATTTAAAGCCAATGGATTTGGCGACGACATTGAATACAGGTATTGGCATGGCTGTTATTTGTCCTGCAGAGCATAGAGATGCCTTGATATCTGTTTTCGAAAGCCATGGTGAGCAAGTGTTCGAGATTGGCAGAATACAAAAACGAGACGCATCGGATCAGAATATATCCTTTGAAAATTTGGATGAGTCTTGGGGCTAGATTTTTCATTGAGATTATTATGAATAGAGTCAAATTAGCCGTCCTTATTTCAGGCGATGGTAGCAACCTTCAGGCGTTGATTGACGCATGTGATGACGCGGATTATCCTGCGCAAATTGCGGTGGTCATCTCTAACAAAGCCGATGCACGCGGTCTTAAACGGGCGCAGGATGCGGGCATTGCCACACATATCATCAACCATCGTGAGCATGACGGGCGCGAAGGTTTTGATCGGGCGCTTGTTGATACACTCCAATCGCATCATGTTGACCTGATATGCCTTGCGGGGTTTATGCGCATTTTGACCCCTGTTTTCATTGATGCTTTTCAGGGACGGATTTTAAACACCCACCCTTCCCTTTTGCCGCGTCACGGCGGAGAAGGCATGTATGGTATGCATGTTCATGCGGCGGTGATCGCGGCCGGTGATACGGTTAGCGGCTGCACGATTCATCATGTTATCACCGATGTTGATCGCGGCGCTGTTATACTGCAAAAGCAGGTTGATGTGCATGCCGATGACAACGCAGAAACCCTTGCAAAACGGGTTTTGGCACAAGAACATATTGCTTATCCTGAGGCCGTGCGTATTATGGCGCAAAATCTGTTGTACTCAGATGATGCATAGATTAAAATTGAATGTAAGAATAATTTAGAGGAATACTTTGCCATGGCTTCAAAAGAACCCGCCCCCGTTGATCAAGAAGAATTACAAAACCTCGAAAAGCTTTGGGTTAATTTTGGTGCATGGTCAAAATGGGGGATTGGCTTTGTTATCGTTGTTCTTGTCGGCCTTGCGATAGGCACGCTCTAAACTGATTCATAGTACCCCATTACAGTATTATTGAATTTTTCATATTGAAGAAAAGAAGCCTTAACCTTTTTCAGGCATTATCTAGGGTGCTGCGTTCGCTTTTTTGCGTATATTTACAGCATCTTAAATTCTTTGGATTCACTATTCATATGACCGTTTTTTACAAACATCACAAGAAGCCATTTGGGACACTTAAACTTTTAGCTTTAGCCTTTGTTTTTCTTGGCTGTTATAGCGTTGCCTCGCATACTCCGGCATTGGCGCAGATCACAAAGAGTGCGCGCGTTGATCTTGACGGTCAAAAAAGCCGCTATTATTTAGGCGAACATATATATGTGACACAAGACCCCCAAAAATCTTTAAGTGCTAAAATTATTTACAACCGTCATCAAAGTAATTTACGCGGGGCGAGACAAACATCGAATTTGATTAATCTTGGTTTGAATAACGCACATAGCTGGCTTGCGTTTTCGGTCACAAATGATTCCAACAATGAAGACTGGGTGCTAAGTTTCGGACATTTATTAGAGGGGCGCATGAGCAGCGTCAAGAGCCTCACGCTCAACAATATGGACACAGGGCAGCAATCTTTTTATGAGCGCAGCTCTCACGAAAACGCCTTTGCTGGGTCAATTCGCGTTAAAATTCCAAAAGGTAAGACACAGTTTCTGGTTATTGGATATGAGCAAGAGGGTGCATTTGCGAATACGATTGCCCCTTATTTCATGAGTGAACATGACTTTATACAGTCACTTCAATTTGGTGATGCCGGGTCTATTCTTGTGAATTTACTGTTTATCGGTGCGATCGGTTTTTTACTCGCATTTATCATGATAAAGCGCTCATTCGAAGCCATAGCCATAGTGCCAACCATCGTAATGTTTGCGGTTTTATATTTCATTATTAACGCTGGATTTATCGCGCCAATTATATCCGATAGCTGGGCAAAGATGTCTGCGCTAAGCTTTTGTATCATTGCCTGCCTCTTCGCGAGCAAGGTCTTTTTACAAATCCGTCGTCAGGATTTTACTGAGAACATTATGTTCTATGGGCTTATTGGCCTCAATTTATTAACATTGTGTGCTTATTTCTTTGCAGAAGACACAACGTCAACCTTCGATGATTTGCTTATATATATCAGCGCGGTCTTATCCCTTGCGGCGATATGCGGCGTTAGTTTCGCGCAAGGGCAACGCGGTCAATTCGGTGCTTATTTTTATTGCGTAGGGTATTGCGCGCTTTTTGCGGGGCTTTTGATATCCGGCCTGGCGGCTGGCGGCGTCATAGCGAGCAGTTGGATATTTATCAACGCATTTTGGCTGTCGGTTTTAGTGTATGCGGGATTTGTAGGATATGCTTTGGTTTTGCAAGATAATTTAGAGCGGTCGCAAAGAGAGCTTATATTATCGCGTGAGAAACGTATCTCGCATTCCGCTGAACGTATACAGCAATCAAAGGAAAACGCCGATCAAGCGCGCCTGTTGCGTGTGATTGAGCGTGAACGGGAATTGATGTCAGAACTGCGCGAACGCGAGATACAGCGCACAGACGAGATGCGCAAATCCAAAGAACACGCCGATGAAGCAAACCGCGCAAAATCAGCCTTTCTGGCTGTTGTTAGTCACGAAATTCGCACGCCTATGACGGGGATCATGGGCATGGTTCGCTTGCTGCTTGATACAAAAATGAATAAAGAACAGCATGATTACGCGCAGGCCATTTTGAATTCCGGGGATTCCATGATGGCGCTTTTGAATGATATTTTGGATTTTGAAAAAATCGAGAGCGGCAATATGAGCCTTGAGATGATCGAGATTGATCTGCCGCAACTGGTGCAAAGCGTTGTAACATTAATGCGCGGTCACGCCGCAGAAAAGGGCATCACCTTAAAAGCTGACATTAGCGAGAGCTTCCCAAGCAGTGTTGTTGGCGACCCGACACGCATTCGACAGATTTTGCTGAATTTGGTGAATAATGCGATTAAGTTTACGCCAGAAGGCGATGTCAATATCATCCTTAAATCGCAGCCGATAGACGATCAACAAAGTAAAACTTTCGAAGAGGTGTATTTCGAAGTTAAAGACACAGGCATTGGCATCAGCGAAGAAGCACAAGCCAGTTTATTCGCACCGTTTTCACAAGCAGAGGCAAGTACATCGCGCAAATATGGCGGTACAGGGTTAGGCCTCGCGATCTCTAGACGTCTTGTTGAAGCCATGCGCGGTGATATTCGCGTGAAGAGCGCGCCAGGTGAGGGATCTTCGTTTTTCTTTACGCTTATCATGGAAAAAACGTCAATATCTCCCGCCAATATTCAAAGCATACCGCAAACACCGAGCGCTGAAATACAGCTTAATCCTATGCATATTCTTATCGTTGAAGATAACGAGATGAATCGTAAGGTGCTCAAAGGGTTTTTGGATAAAGATCATCACGATATTGTCATGGTAGACAGCGGTGAACGCGCCATAGAAATTATGCGCGATCGCGCTTTTGATGTTGTTTTATGTGATATTGAATTAAATGGTATGAGCGGGGTAGAAACGACAAGAACTATTCGCTCTTTCCCTGATCAAAGCGTTGCGGCCACTCCGATTATCGCACTTACGGGCAATACATCGAAAGAGGATGTTGAGCATTTTATGGCGGTAAATATGAACGGATTTGTAGCCAAGCCAATCGATCCTGCGAAATTGCGTGAAAGCCTGATACGGGTTGCAAATAATGATTTGGAACAGCCAGTTATCATTCCTGAGATCAGAGAGTATTCAGCGGAGGCCGAGAATAAAGATATTCATGGTGAAGACGATGGATCATTTGAGATCAGTGATCATGAAATGAACACCAAATTAGAAGAAGCAAAAGAGACTTTAGAGGCGTATGAGGAAGCAAAAGAAGGAGAAGAGGAAGACGATAAGAATACCCCTCTTTCCGCGTTTCTTGCTAGCGAGGATTTTGATTCTTTTGACGTATTTGAAGATGATGGTGATGATCATGTATCGGCAAATGAACAAATCGCAACGACCCCTAAAACAGATACCGAGCCAGAGGCACCCCCCCTCGTGAATAATGATGATGCGCCAACGCCTTCGGATGTTTTGGATCAGTCTATGATTAACGGCTTAAGAGATGCATTAGGTGAGGATGCGTTTGTCGGTCTTTTAGACGGGTTTTTTGAAAAATCAGATGAATTGGTCGAAGCCCTGATCGGTTTGCAATCAGGAGATGAGCTAGACTTAATACGCCTGCGCGGGCATGAGCTTAAAGGGATGGCCGGTAATTTTGGCTTTATCGAGCTTGCGGCGATTTCAAAAGTGGTTGAAGACAGCGCAAAAGAAGGTGATGCAGTAACCGCGATTGAAGCGATAAAAAAGCTCCCCGATGCAAACCGGAGAGCTCATGAGGCTGTTTAATGGCGTTATAGATTAGCCAACGATTTCATCATCATTGAAGAAGAATTTAATCTCGATCTCTGCGTTTTCGAGGCTGTCGGAGCCGTGAACAGAGTTTTCACCGATTGAAAGTGCGTGCTCTTTACGGATTGTACCCGCATCAGCGTCGGCTGGGTTTGTTGCGCCCATCACTTCGCGGTATTTCGCCACGGCGTCATCGCCCTCAAGCACCTGAACAACAACAGGTTCGGAGATCATGAACTCAACAAGCTCACCAAAGAAAGGACGCTCGCTGTGGACAGCGTAGAAACCTTCTGCTTGGGCTTGTGTGAGTTGGATGCGTTTTTGCGCGATGATGCGAAGGCCAGCGCCCTCAATAATCGCGTTGATCGCGCCAGTGATGTTACGTTTTGTTGCGTCCGGCTTGATGATTGAGAATGTGCGTTGTGTTGCCATTTCTGGTTCCTTGTCTGTAATTAATAATTCTGATGCGGTTTATAGCATTTGGCGCAATAAAAACAACCTGAAAAATTTATTTACATATTGCAATATTTTACATTTAATGTTAGCTTTGCGCGTTTTCTATTAATCAGCAAGTTTGAGACCATGAGCGCAATTGATTTAACAAATGTTACACCCATCCCAATTGATGATTTGAAATCGCTTTTTCGTTGCGCAGCCAAAAAGATAGATTCAATTAAAGGCTTGAGACTTGATAAGTATTTCTTCCTAACTGCAGGTATTGCGATTGCTTCCCCCAAACGCATCCAACCGTTCCAAGGCCGTGACGAATTAATTGCCAAGCAAAAAGAATGCGCGCTAGCTCTTAGGGATGTCGTAAAACCACTTAGAAAAGGAACGGTAACACATAAACCATTACCCGAATGGGTTGAGGCGGAAAAAGAAAGAAAAGCGTTAGCTCAATCAAAATCAGCAAAACAAAAGTATGCTCGGCGCAAGCTCACCGAGCAGGACGAATTGCAAAAATTAGGCATTAGCTTAAAAACGCCAGAAAGCATAGATAGAAAAGCCCTTGATGACTATGGCAAAGACGGTGCTCCCGATTATTCCAGAATCATGGATTATGTGCGCTGCACGCTCTATGTGAAAGATGCAAAAGATATCGTACGTCTTAGCAATCAATTCAGACCATGTAATAACCCGAATACTATTTATTTCGAAAACTCTTTTGCCTGTAAAAATGATAAGACGGGCGTGCGCAGATTGATGATTAATTACAAGCTACCAAATGGCTGTATTGCGGAAATTCAGGTCGTTCATGCCGAGGCCGAAAAAGCATATTTAAGATCACATGACGCTTACAGAAAAGAGAGAGCCGTTAAGGATGCCGGATCTAAAACAGCTTTACGTGGGCAATTTGATCCCAGTACATCAAAAGCATTGGGAAAAGTGGAAGGTAGTGCGCACCAAGAAAGGGTTACAACCAATGAAAAAATCAATCAAGATTTAGGATTAAACGGCCTTGTTCTCCAAAGAAGCTTTGCATCAATTGATGGCTTTCCTGTTATGCGCGTTTATAATCCTTTTACGTTAAACACATTTACTGTTGTTCCCAACCCCATCACAGGGTTTTACGAAATTGATGACAGGTTCCTCAAAATCATAGATAACCCTGATAAATTTAAAGATAAAGAGGTCAAGACAATCAATCGAGATACTTTCATCACAAGATCAACCGCTCTTCTTCATAGCAATGAAGCAAGAAATCTCATTTTGGAACACGCCCATGGGTAGCTTTAAATAGCCCCTTCAATATCCCCAATCGCATCACCCGCCTTGCTCACATCTGCGCCGCCGGCTTGGGCCATGTCGGGGCGGCCGCCGCCGCCTTTGCCGCCTAGCGCAGCACTGCCGATTTTGACCAGATCGACGGCGTTGTATTTATCGTTCAGGTCGGGTGTGACGGCGACGACGATGGAGGCTTTGTCGTCATTGGTTGCAACAAGCGCGACGATACCGCTGCCGATTTTTGATGTGAGATCATCAGCCATGGGTTTGAGGTCTTTGGGCGGGAAATCGTTTAGGACGGTGCCGATGAATTTAATGCCGTTGATGGTTTTGATATCATCATCCACGCCTGCGGCCCCTGCTGCGCGGCGGAGGTCGGCGATCATTTTTTCCAGTCGTTTGTTTTCTTTGACGATTTCTTCTGCCTCTTGCGGGGCTATGTCGCTTAATTCACCACCAAGAGCGAGATATTCGTCGCGGCGCTTTTGGTTTTCGGCGAGGAGTTTTTCATGCGCTTCTTGGTCGGCGGCTTTTGCCTGGGCGATGAATTTTTCGACGTTATCGCCCGTGATAGCCTCAAGACGGCGTACACCGGATGACAGCGCGCCTTCGGATATGATTTTAAATGTGCCGATATCCCCTGTTTGTTTAACATGGGTACCGCCGCATAGCTCGATGGAGAATTGTTTTTTATCGCCTTCTTGGGTTCCCATGGACACGACGCGCACTTCATCGGCGTATTTCTCACCGAAGAGCGCCATTGCGCCGCTTTCGCGGGCTTCGTCGATTGGCATGACTCGCGTGATGACGGGGGTGTTGGCGTTGATTTGCGCGATGACGATTTTTTCGACTTGGGCAATTTCATCCATGCTCACGCCTTTGGGGTGGGAGATGTCGAAACGGGTGCGGTTTTCATCTTGGAGCGAGCCTTTTTGGCTGACGTGATCGCCGAGCACTTCGCGCAATGCCTCATGCAGGAGGTGGGTGGCGGAGTGGTTGGATTGGATTGCGTTGCGGCGGGCGGTATCGACTTTGAGCTCGATGGTTTGGCCTGCTTTGATTGTGCCCGATTTGATCGTGCCGACATGCACATGCAATTTGCCGAGCATTTTGCGGGTGTCGGTGATTTCGATGGTGAGATCACCCATCGTTATTGTGCCTGTATCGCCCACTTGTCCGCCGCTTTCGGCGTAAAATGGCGTTTGGTTTGTGATGATCAGGATTTCGCCTTGGCTTGCGCTGTCTGTTGTTTCGCCGTCCTTGACGATGGCGAGGACTTTGGCTTCGGCGCGTTGGCTGTCATAGCCGAGGAATTCGGTTGCGCCGTGTTGTTCGAGGAGGTCAAACCAGATTTGGTCATTGGCGGTGTCTCCGCTGCCTTTCCATGCGGCGCGGGCGGCGGCTTTTTGTTTGGCCATTTCGGCGTCAAAAGCGTTGGTGTCGACCTCGATATTCTTTGCACGCAGCGCATCTTGGGTGAGGTCAAGCGGGAAGCCGAATGTATCGTAGAGTTTGAACGCCACATCGCCGGGGAATTGATTGCCCTGAAGCTTATCTGTTTCTTCATCGAGCATTTTAAGGCCGCGTTCCAGCGTGACCTTAAAGCGTTCTTCTTCGGATTTGAGTGTTTCGGTAATGAGGCTCTGTGCGCGCCCCAATTCTGGATAGGCCTCGCCCATTTTACCCAAGAGCGTTGGGAAGAGTTTATACATCAGCGGGTCAGTCGCGCCCAAAAGATGCGCGTGACGCATACCGCGGCGCATGATACGGCGCAGGACATAGCCGCGCCCTTCGTTGGACGGCATCACGCCATCGGCCATGAGGAAGGCGGCGCAACGGATATGGTCGGCGATAACGCGGTGGCTTGCGCTCATCTCGCCATCGGGATCAACGGAGGTGAGGTCGGCGACATGTTCGATCAGGCTGCGCATGATATCAATCGCGTAGTTATCGTGACTGCCCATCAATGTGGCGGTGATGCGTTCCAAGCCCATCCCTGTATCGACGCTTTGTGCGGGCAGGTCGATGCGGGTATCGGGGTCGATTTGTTCGTATTGCATGAAGACGTTGTTCCAAATTTCGATGAAACGGTCGCCGTCTTCTTCGGGACTGCCCGGTGGGCCGCCCCAGATATGATCGCCGTGATCGTAGAAAATCTCGGTCGAGGGGCCACATGGGCCAGTATCGCCCATGCGCCAGAAATTATCGTCGGTTGCGATGCGGATGATTTTATCGTCGCTGAACCCTGTGACTTTTTTCCAGATCCCTGCGGCTTCTTCATCGCTTGTATGGACGGTCACGCAGAGCTTTTCGGGGGGGAGGCCGAAGTTTTTCGTGCACATTTCCCATGAAAAGGCGATTGCATCTTCTTTGAAGTAATCACCGAAAGAGAAGTTGCCGAGCATTTCAAAGAATGTATGATGGCGCGCCGTGTAGCCTACGTTTTCCAAGTCGTTATGCTTGCCCCCTGCCCGCACGCATTTTTGCGCGGTGGTGGCGCGGCTGTAATCGCGTTTTTCCTTGCCGGTGAAGACGTCTTTGAAGGGCACCATGCCGGAATTTGTAAACATCAATGTGGGATCGTTTTGCGGCACGAGCGATCCTGATTCCACGCGGGTATGGCCGTTCTTTTCGAAAAAGCCGAGGAATTCGTTGCGGATTTCTTTAACTGTCTTAATGCTCATCTTGTCTGCCTTTTGTCTTTAACGCCTAGTGCAAAAGCAAAATGCTTTGACTATACTGCGCAAGAGATTTTTTACTTTAAGGATGTATATATGCAGGAATTTATAGCGATTGCCAATAGGTTGGCCGATGAAGCGGGTGAAATTGTGCGGAAATATTTTCGCACCCCGTTTGATGTGGAAACCAAGGGCGATGACAGCCCCGTGACAATTGCCGATCGCAATGTTGAAAAACGGATGCGTGAAATTTTGGATGCGGAACGTCCCGATGACGGGATTTACGGGGAAGAGTTTGGCATTAAAGAGGGTTCGAGCGGCTATACGTGGGTGCTTGATCCGATTGACGGGACGAAGAGTTTTGTCATTGGCCGACCGACTTTCGGGACTCTGATTGCGCTTTGTAAAGATGGTGTGCCGATTTTGGGGGTGATTGATCAGGCGATTTTGAATGAGCGTTGGGTTGGAAGCGCGAGCGGGACGACATTTAACGGTGCGTCAGTGACGACCGCGATTTGCGGGTCATTGGATACAGCGCGGATCGGCAGCACCACGCCCGCGATGTTTGATAGCAAATCCAACACGCATGGCCATGTTTATAAAAATTTCAACGAGAGTAAGTTTTTCTGGGGCGGTGATTGTTACCAATATGGTTTGATGGCCAATGGGTTTGTCGATGTGATTTTGGAAGCAGGGATGCAGCCTTATGATTATCTCGCGCTTGTGCCTGTGATTGATGGCGCGGGGGGCTGTATCTGTGATTTTAAAGGGCAAGCCCTTACGATTGATAGCGGGACCAGCACTGTTGTGGCGTGTGGTGATGCGTCATTGTTTGAGGATGTGAAGGCTTTACTTTAAAGACGCGGTGTCGATGCCGCCGCTGCCATTGCTCGCATATTTAACGGGCGCACCCGCAACGACTGCGTCGAGGGTTGGCGTGGGTTGTTTTTCACGCATGCGGTATATCCAGTAATTCGACAAGACATGCTCAACATAGCTTCGTGTTTCCCCTGATGGCATCAGTTCGATAAACAAAAGCGGGTCTTTGACTTTTGACCAGCGACGCTTCCATTTGGACAGGTTCCCCGGCCCCGCATTATATGCAATGAGCAGCGATAATAGATTGTTATCAACGCGCGACGATTGCAGAAGCTGTGATAAATATCTTTGCCCCAGTTGAAGGTTGATGGCGGGATCTTCCATATCTGGATCTGCGCTATCTGCCACTGATTTTGCGGTGGCGGGCATCAACTGCATCAGGCCTTTTGCCCCTGACGGACTTTCAGCTTCGGGGTTAAAGCGCGATTCTTGGCGGATGATGGCATTGACCAGCGCGGCGTTCACCGTGAAGCCGTCTTTCGGCTCCCATGGGCCGATGGGATATAACGCGCCATCATGATATAGCTCTTTATCCGCGTTGGCGGGACGCGCGCCGAGGCGCATGGATACACCCGGCAAACGTGCATAGCCGGAAAAGGATAAGAGCGCGTTATGCATGGCTTCGTTTTGCTTTGGGTCAACGCGGAGCAATTCGGCTTGTGCTTTTGTGATGTCGCCGATTTTTGCCAAGGCTATGGCGCGTGCGCCGCGCGGGTCGGATGACAGGGTTTTGTGATTGTCATTGGTGAAGGTCGGCATTTTCCAGTTGAAATCAAAATCCTCACCCAATGCGCGGGTGGAGATCAGGCCATAGAAAGTACGTGGATTTTGCGCACCACGGCGCAGCCATGTGCTGACTGATTTTATATCGCCGCGTCGCATATGGGATCGCGCCGCCCAATACGCTCCCGCAGAGCGTTTCCAGCCAGAAGCATAATTCGAGCGACCAACGGTTTCGAAATAGCTGGCGGCTTGTGTGTATTTGCCTCGTTTCCATGAGACCAGCCCCGCGACCCAGCTTGCCAGCGGCACATGGAGACCCGATCGCGCCGCGCTTTTTGAGGCAAGGGCGAAAGCTTTGGTTGTGTTTCCTGAATATAGGTAAGCGGCGGCGATGCGGGCATTGAGGATATCATATTCAATGTCATCCAATAGAGTGGTGCCTTTTAGTTCGCTCAGCGCTGCGTTCATTTGGCCGCTTCTTGTTTTGGCGGAGATTGATTTTTGAAGGGCGCGCACGTTTTGCGCTTCGGCGCTTGAGCGGTTGCGGGCTGAGGCGTAGCGCTTTGCTACGACCATGGTGGGTTCAACGCGGCGTGTAATTTGAATTTTTGTCTGCGGATCTTGCAGGCGCGTGTTGTTTCCGGCGGGGCGTTTACGCTCTGCTAAGGCATAAATGCGTTTTGCGCCGGGATGATCACCATATTTTTCGAGCCATTCTTGAAGCTCTGCAAAGCTTGATTGATATGCCGTCGGATGGAGGTAACGCTGTTGGAGGACGTAGCCGTATAAGCGGGTATCAGTGAGTTGGTTGATTAATGCATTGGCGCTGTCGATCTCGCCTTTTTCCTGCAGGGTGAATATCTGTTTATAGAGATCGGTGTTTTTTCGGCTAATTTCTGACAGGTGGTTTTGTTTGCCTGCGCGCGGTTGGGGCGTATCCGATTGCGCGGTATCTGTAGGCGGGGCAGCCCTGTTGTCGAATGATGGTTTTTTGAGCGGGGTTGGCGGTGCGTTTTTCGGCTTTTGGCTTTTGGCTTTTGCCGCGTTGATTGCTTCTACTTGATCGACAATCCCTTGTGGCTTTTTGGCGGGTGTGATGATGGTCTGTGTTTGTTTGGCGCTATCTGTGCTTGGCTTCATGATGCCATTTAATGTTTTGCTGAAATCGAAAAAGCCCGCGTCTGTCTCACTCTTTTGCGCGTCTTCGCTTTGACCTGCCTCATCCGCAATAACAGGATAGGCCGCCATTACGAGCGCTGCTGTGGCGGCGCATAGGCCTATGCGCCTCAATGATCGGGTTTTCCTGTTTATCATGATGCTTTATTTTATATGAGATTGCGGCAATTTGTCTATATATAAATGAAACACCACAGCGTTTATGGCAATAGATTCAAGTCTTTACGCTTGGTGTTTAACATCAACATGTCCTGCCATACTGCACGTTTTTGGGCAGGGGTTTGCAGGAGATAAGACGGGTGATAGGTCGCGATGGCGGGGATTGGTTTTGCACCATCTGAGAGTTCTGCAGTTTGCGGGGTGTAATCATGCCATTTCTTGCGCAGGCGTGAGATGCTATCGCCGCTGCCGAGAAGCGATTTAGCGGGAACACCGCCGCATAGGATAATAAGCTGAGGCTTGGCCAGTTGAATATGGCGTTCAATGAACGGCAGGCTGACGGCGATTTCGGCGGGGGTTGGCGTGCGGTTGCCCGGTGGTCGCCAGTTGAGGATATTTGATATATAGACAGATTTTAGCGGGTCTTCATCTGCGCGGTCGATATCAATGCAGGCGAGGATTTTGTTTAAGAGATCGCCAGCCGCGCCCATGAATGCTTGTCCTACGCGGTCTTCGTCGGCGCCGGGGGCTTCACCGATCAGCATGATTTTGGCGGCTTGATTGCCGCTTGAAAAGACCAGATTGGTTGCGGTTTTTTTCAAGCCGATGCCGTCAAATTGCGCGATGGCTTCTTTGAGCTCGTCCAGCGTTTTGGCGGCTTTTGCGAATTCTACCGCTTTGGCATGGGCATCTGTTTTACCGAGAAGCGGCGCAGGAGCAGCGGCGGCCTGAACGATGCTGGAGCTTTTTGTTTTATTGGACGTTTGCTCTGGCGGGGGGCTTTGAATGGGGGTGAGCGCGGTTTTATCGATCACATCATCATTGACGGCAATATCAACACCGTGATCGATGTAAAATTCAAGCGCTGCTTTTGCCGCGATGTATTCTGCCTTTTGTTCTGCTGTGGCCATATTTTCACTAAAAACTATCTCATTTATCTGTATAATAAGAGATTATGATTAAGAAGAAAGATTAAAATGCCAGATCCTATACGTTCAGACAGAGATGCTATTGATTATGATGTTGTGATTATCGGCGCGGGGCCCGCGGGGCTTTCATGTGCCATACGCCTAAAACAGGTCGATCCCGATGTGAATGTCTGTATTTTGGAGAAGGGATCAGAGGTTGGCGCGCATTTGCTATCTGGCGCTGTGCTTGATCCGAAGGCGTTTTATGAATTGTTTCCTGATTGGAAAAATATGGATGGCGTGCCGCTTGATACACCTGCGGGCGCGGATCAATTTTTGTTTTTAACCGAGAAAACCGCGATTAAATTTCCCGTCCCTCCGCAGATGAAAAATCATGGGAATTATATTATTTCACTCGGCGCATTGGGGCGTTGGATGGGTGAGCAGGCCGAATCTTTGGGCGTTGAGATTTTTCCGGGATTCGCAGCGGCGGAGATTCTTTACGATGATAAAGACGCGGTGATCGGCGTTGCGACAGGCGACATGGGTATTAATGCGGCGGGCGAGAAAACCGACGCATTCGAACCGGGTATGGAAATCCATGCACGCCAAGTCGTGTTTGCGGAAGGATGTCACGGGTCGCTGACCAAGCAATTGATTGGCAAATATAATTTGCGTGAAAACTCCGATCCACAGACCTATGGCCTTGGCATTAAAGAAGTGTGGGAGATTAAACCCGAGAATTTCCAAAGCGGGAAAATCATTCACACGCTTGGTTGGCCGATGGATAAAAAGACATATGGCGGATCGTGGATTTATCAATATGGTGATAATCTGGTGTCGATCGGATATGTGGTTGGGCTGGACTACGAAAATCCATATCTGTCCCCCTATCAAGAGATGCAGCGTTTTAAAACGCATCCATCCATCAAGCCTTTGCTTGAGGGGGGACGACGCATTTCTTATGGCGCGCGCGCTCTGGTTGAGGGTGGGTTTCAATCCATCCCTAAACTGACCTTCCCCGGCGGCCTATTAATTGGCGATACAGCTGGTTTTCTCAACACGCCCAAGATTAAGGGCAATCACACGGCGATGAAATCAGGGATGGTTGCCGCGGAGAGTATTATCGCGCATCTCAAGGATAACGACGCGTTTGGCACGGAATGCAATGCCTATGCCGATAACATGAAAAAATCATGGGTTTGGAAAGAGCTTAAAAAAGTGCGCAATATTCGCCCGGGCTTTCATAAGGGGTTATGGGTCGGTCTTATGAACGCCGTGTTTGAAACGGTTACGATGGGCCTTGCGCCATGGACGCTTAAGAATCATGCGGATCATAAGCAGATGAAACCCGCGGCGGATTGTGAAAAGATCGAATATCCGAAACCTGATGGTGTGATTACGTTTGATCGCCTGACATCAGTTTCGTTTTCCAACACCAATCATGCGGAAAATCAGGTTGTGCATCTTCAATTGATTGACCCGTCTGTACCCGTTGATAAAAACCTCGCGGTTTATGATGGGCCGTCGCAACGTTATTGCCCTGCGGGTGTTTATGAATTTGTAACTGATGAAAGCGGTTCGCCGAAATTTCAGATCAACTCACAAAACTGTGTTCATTGTAAAACATGTGATATTAAAGATCCGTCACAAAATATTAATTGGGTTGTACCACAAGGTGGTGATGGCCCGAATTATTCAGGCATGTAGCAGGAGTACCTAGTCATTATTGAATCTATACGAACATTTCTTGCGTGCCTTATCGGCATATGCCCTGCCCCTGATGGCGCTTCACCGCGCATGGATGGCTCGGAATACAGCACCGTTCGCCAATCTATAAGCGATGAGAACGGCAACCGCATTCGCGCGCAAATACGCCCGACTTTAGCGGGCAATTACCTGTCTTCACGATTTGCACAACGCCATCATGATTGGGCGCAGGCGACGGATTTTGTTGATGGCGTTTTAAAATATGCGCCCGATGATTTGGGACTGACCAAGCGTGCGATGGTGCTTGGCATGGGCGCGGGGCAATATGATCTTGCGATTGAAAAAGCATCTGATGTTTTAAAAAATGAGCCTGATAACGCGCTCGCGCTTTTGTTTAAAGCGATGGAAGCTTATAAGAACAAAGATTATAAGACTGGCGCGTCCATTATAAAAAAGATGCCCGAGGGCAGCTTGTCGGCGTTTATCATGCCGCTTTTGAATAGCTGGTCACAGGCAGCGATTGGTGTGAATGATACGGATGCGTTAAAGAACAGCGCGCTGCATATTTATCACGCGATTTTGATTTCCGATTATCTGGAAGCGCATGAGAGCGTTAAAGAATTGCTTGAAAAATCATTGAATGCGCGTGATATATCAACCGATGATCTCACCCGCATTGCGGGGATTTACGCGCATATTGGCGATACGGGCAAAGCCAGAGAGCTTTATATTAAAGTTTTGATGGTTGAGCCAGATAATGTCGAAGTGACCGAAAACCTTGGACGCATTGATAATGGTGAAGAGATCAAAATCTTTGACATGGTTGATAGCCCGGAGGCAGGCTTATCGGAAGCGATGTACGATATGGCGCGGGTTTTATACTCGGATTATAGCGATGAAAGCGCGCGGATTTTTGCGCATCTGTCATTGTTTTTAAATCCTGATAAAATGGATGCTACGCTTTTGCTTGGGCATATCGCCACGCGTTATGGCCGCATTGAGGAGGCGATTGCGTTTTATAAATCGATTCCCGCGGGTCATCCCAAATATTTTGATGCGCGGCGCATGGCTGCGAATTTGTTGGAAGAGCAAGGTGATTTTGACGGCGCTTTGGCCGCGCTACAGGCATTGGTGGATAACAGCGATAACCTTGATGCGCTCGTTCAGATTGGTGATCTATATCGTCGTAATGAAGATTATAAAAAAGCGGTTACGGTTTATAATAAGGTCGAGAAAAAGCTTGGCGGGGATATTCCTGCGGATTATTGGCAATTGCATTACGTGCGCGGCATGTCATATGAGCAAATGGGCGAATGGGACAAGGCGGAAGCCGATCTCTTGGCCGCGATTGAATTTCAACCCGATAATCCATTTGTGCTGAATTATCTCGGCTATTCATGGGCGGATCAGGGGCTTAATCTTGAAAAATCGAAAAAGATGATTGAAAGGGCTGTGCGCCTGAGACCGCAAGACGGGTATATCACGGATTCACTTGGGTGGGTTTTGTATCGTGTGGGTGAATATGAGGCGGCGGTTCCGCATCTGGAACGTGCGGTGGAATTGCTTCCCTATGATCCGACGGTGAATGACCATCTTGGGGATGCCTATTGGAAGGTTGGACGACGCCTTGAGGCGCGTTTTCAGTGGGAGCGCACGCGTAACCATACGGATGACCCCGCATTGATCGATCAAATTGCCGATAAAATGCAAAACGGATTGGATCAACCAACCCCCGTCAGCAAGGAAGCCGATGCAAAACATGTTATGCCGCCATCGGACAAAGAGACGATTGAGCAATAATGCGCGTTTTTGCTCCTGCGAAAGTTAACCTCTATCTGCATGTGACGAATAAATTGCGCAATGGCTATCATGCGCTTGATTCGCTTGTGATGTTTGCCGATGTCGGTGATGAGATCGAGATTACTCGCAGCGATGAATTTCAATTTACAATCGATGGGCCGCTTGCGCATTCCCTAAAGGGCAGAGATATTGACGCGGGGCCGCAATCGGGGAATTTGGTCGTTAAAGCCGCGTGGCGTTTGGCACGGCTATTTGATCGTATGCCTGATGTGGCGGTGCGCCTGACCAAGAATTTACCGCTCGGCGCGGGGATTGGCGGCGGATCAGCGGATGCGGCGGCGGTGATTTGGGGGTTATGCTCGATCTGGGATATTGCGCGTGATGATGCGCGGGTTGTGGATTTACTGGCGTCATTGGGCGCGGATGTGCCCGTTTGTTTTGCCGCGATGTCTGCGCGGATTAAGGGCGTTGGGGATGTGTTTGAAGCCGTTCCTGCCCTACCCGAATTATCATGTGTGTTGGTGCATCCGGGCAAGCCATGTGGTACGGTGGACGTATTCCAGCGTTATGATGGGCGATTTCGTGAGATGGTGGCGTTGCCAAAATCTTTTGGCACGTATGAAACCCTGATCATGTTGTTGAAGCGCTGCAACAATGATTTGCGTGATGGTGCGATTTCTTTTGTGCCCGAGATTGACAATGTCCTACAGGCTTTAACGGTGCAAGATGGCTGCGATTTGGCGCGGATTAGCGGCTCTGGCTCATGTTGTTTCGGCCTGTTTGCTGACAATGCACTGGCGCAGGATGCGGCGCAGGCTTTGCAGGATGATAATCCTGATTGGTGGGTGCGCGCGGCGACATTGGGGAGCGTTGAGCGTTACTAACGCCCTCCCCCTAATTCGCGTTTGAAAGCATATGACTGAGCAGGTTTTGAGACACCTCTCCGTCCACATTCATATCATGATTGGATTGGTAAGCACGGATTGCATCGGATGTAAGTGCGCCGCTAACACCATCAGCGGGGCCAGGGTATAGACCAGCGCGCATGAGATATTCCTGAATTTGCGCCACGAGACCGAGATTCGATGTTGCGGCCATCACGCTTGATTGGGTATTTGCGGGTTGAGAGGCGCTAACCTCATCGGCGATACGGTTCACCTCGTTAGCGTTGATGCCGAGATTGCCGGCGAGGTCGTTGAGCGCTTGTTTGGCTTCGGGGCTGCCTTGGTCTGCGGCGGCTTTGTACCAGCGCAGGGCGCTATCGGGCTCAGCCGCGCCGAGAAGGCCGTTTTCGTAGATAAGACCGAGATTATAAGCGGCTTCGACAACGCCATTAAGAGCCGCTTTTTCAAAATAATTTGACGCCAATACAGGATCATAAGGCACGCCGATCCCTTCGATATAGGCGATGCCGAGATTATATTGTGCCTCGGGGTGGCCTTTATTCGCTGCGTCTTTATACCATGCCATAGCGGCCCTTACATCCGGTTCAAAGCCTAAGCCCTGATGATGGAGAACGCCGAGGTTATAGCTGGCATTGGCGACACCGTTTTCGGCGGCTTTTTCGAACCAGAAAGCGGCGCGGCTGTAATCTTGTTTCACGCCGCCATGGCCAGCGGTGTAAATTGCGGCGAGGTCGTGTTGCGCTTCTCCGATTCCTTCAAACGCTTGGTCTTCGACTTTTTTAATGGCGTTGGGCAGGTTTGGATCGCGGCTGGCTTGTGCGGATAGGACATTCGCCTGCGCGGCGTTGGGTTGTTGCGAGGCGTATGATTCTTGAGCGGGCGCAATGGCCTCTACTTTTTGTTCAGGGGCGGCGGGCGCTGGTGTTTCGATTGCGGGCTGCGGCGCTTGTTTTTGTGGCTCGATCTGGTTGAGCGCTTCAGCGACTTTTTGCGGTGCAGTTTCGATCAGACGGGCGACTTGTTCGGTGTCGTTGATATTGACGGTGCCGATGTCGTCATCTTCTGTTTCTATCGCTGTTATATCAGGTGCATTTGAAACCGCGCTTTCCTCTGCTGCGCTCTCATTTGAGGCTTGCGATGCTTGTGATGGCTGTTCCTCGATTGACCATGTGATGTCTTCGATGGGCTGCGCGCTCTGGGGGATTATCGGTGCTTGAGGTGTTTGGTAGTAGGTTTCTGCTTGGGCTGCTTCTTGGGCGTCGTTATCCGCGCCTTGTGACGGCAGTTTCCAATCATTGAGCGCCAAACCACCAATCACCACGATCGCGAGAATAAAGGCGAGCGCGCCCGTTAATGCGCCGTAAAATGTCGGGTTTTGCCAAATCGCTTTGTCTGTGTTTTCATCTTTGTTGCCCGCAGTATTTCTGGCGGGGGTTTTGATGTCTGCTACGCGCTGTGCATTTCTTGCGGCCTCTTCGATTTGCGACTCAAGATCATCGGGTAAATATTTTGCGATGCCTTCATTGATGCTATCGGCTAATGGGGTTTGGTTCGCATGCACGCCTTGCTCTGTTAGCACGACCATTGCTTTTGCATTCAAAGCGTCGCGGGTTTGGATGACAGTTTCTTCGATGCGTTCGATTTTGCGCATGAAACGGGCGCGGTCTTCGATGGCTTTATCGACTTTGCGGATGATTTTTGCTTGTTCGGTCAGGGCGGCTTCTACGCGTTCATCAATCACGCCTTGCTTGGCTTCGGTGGATTCGATGCGTTTATGCAGAGCTTTTATGCCTGAACTGCTTTTGGTGATTTTGTCGACGATGGCTTTGTTATGGGCGCTTTGGTTGCGTTCCATTTCAGCCAAAGCGCGGCGTGTTTCTTCCAATTCTTTGATGGCAACTTGATTGTTATCATCCTTGGCTTTCTTGCTTTGTGTCTCAAGCTTATGCTCAAGATCGAGCGCGAGTTTTTCGCTGCGTGATGCTTTGTCTTCAAGATCCTCGATGATGTTGCGGTGTTTTTCCAGCTCGACCATCATGCGGTCACGATCGGCTTGGGTCACTTTCAGGCGTTCATTGAGCGTTTTAAGGAGGGTTACAATCTGCCCTTGGGTTTTTTCACCCGTAAGCGGGGAGCGCATTTGTGGGGATGGGTTGGACGCTCTTTGTTGGGGTGCGTTTTGCTGTCCCTGCTTTTGTCCGAGTTTTGGCCCTGACTCATCATTGGCTGTATCTGTTCCTTGGAAAAATACCCGACCCTCTGGTGTGCGCTTAAAACCCATATGTAGCTACTCTTTTTATGTGTGTTGATGGGGCAACTATATACAGTTTTGGAAAATAACGTCAAAAAAATCTGGGCTTGGGGGTGAAATGTCCACAATTAACAGTTAGATATGAGGCATGAGTGATGCTTATGTTTATATTCCACCCGCAGATCATGGATTAGATATCATCCATCAAGATGCTGATATCCTTGTGCTTTCCAAGCCCGCAGGGTTGCTTAGTGTGCGTGGCCGCAACCCGACGCCAGAAAACCAGTTGGGAGAGGCGTTGGATGCACGGGTGCAACGTGAGTTTCCAGATGCGCGCATTGTGCATCGCCTGGACATGGATACGTCAGGGCTTATGGTGATGGGGTTGAGCGCCGATTCGCATCGTCATTTGAGCATTCAATTCGAAAAGCGAAAGACCGAAAAGGCCTATGTTGCGCTTGTTTGGGGTATGCCGGACAACGATTCGGGTCGTGTCGATTTGCCTGTGCGGTGCGATTGGGAGCGCCGCCCGCGTCAGATTGTTGATCATGAACAGGGCAAGGCCGCGCAGACAGATTGGACAGTGATGGAGCGTGGCACGCCAAAGGGGGTGGATACGAGTCGTGTTGTATTGCACCCCATCACAGGACGCACACATCAATTGCGGGTGCATATGGCGGAGATTGGCCATCCAATTTTGGGCGATGATTTTTACGCGCACGAGGATGCCTATAAGGCCGCCGAGCGCCTTTGTTTACACGCGCAGGATTTGTCGCTTTATCATCCAAGCAGCAATGAATTTATGCATTTTCACTCCCCCTGCCCGTTTTAATCTTTTGCTATAGTGACTTGTAAAAGCTCATTAATTGGGTAATGTAATGTCATGGTTTTAAGTTTTTTTGTTTTTCTCGCTGCATTTTTATGCATCGGCCTGTTATCCATTCGCAAAAAGCAGAATACGGCGGATGATTATCTTTTGGCGGGGCGCAATGTTTCCCCTGCGTTTGTCGGGCTTTCTGGCGCGGCATCCACCGCCAGCGGGTTCGGTTTTACCGGTATTATCGGATACGGGTACATGATGGGGTTGTCAGGTAGCTGGTTTATTTTCGGCATTTTATTTGGTTCACTTTTTGCGTTTGGCGCGATATCTCGTCGCCTTCGCACGTTCAGCCATCGTACGAAATCAGTCTCTTACACGGAATTTTTGACATCTGATCTTGGCAAGTCACGCCCGTATTTCCTCGGCCTTTTGGGGGTGATTAGCATTGTCGCGTTGTTGCTTTATGCCTCCGCGCAGCTTACGGCGGGCAGCAAGGCGATGCATGTTTTGCTGGGCTGGGATTATTCATACGGCATTGTGATCGGGGCGGTGATTGTGTTGCTGTATTGTTTTGCGGGCGGTATTCGCGCCTCTATCTGGACGGATGCGGCGCAGATTGTGGTGATGTATGGCGCGATGACGATTTTGGCGGTTGTGTCCATTAATGAGATTGGTGGCTTTAGCGCCTTGTTTGATAAGCTTGAGGCGATTGATCCGAAATTGGTGACGCTTTTACCGACCGAAAATCCGTATGGGCCGTTTTTGTTTATTTTGGGCTGGTTCAGCCTCGGGTTTAGTTTTCTCGGTTTTCCGCATACGATGGCGCGTTTTATGGCGCTGAAAAGCCCGAAAGATACCAAGCGTGCGATCATGTGGTTTGAAGGATCGTATGCTTTGTTTTATATCACCGCTTATGTGGTTGCGCTTTGTACGCGGGTTTTGCTTCCCGATGCGGCGGGGTTTGATAAGGAGCTGGCTTTGCCGGAGCTTGCGCAGGACATGTTGCCTGATATTTTGGTCGGTGTGATTTTCGCAGGGATTTTTGCGGCAACGATTTCGACGGCGGATTCATTGATCTTGAGCTGTACAGCATCTCTGTCACGGGATATTCGTATCTTTGATCGGTATAAGGAATCGTATCGTTTCTTAAAAATCTGCACATTATTGGTTACCGCGATTGCCTCAATTATTGCAATTTACGCGAGTAAAAGTGTGTTTGACATGGTGTTGCTCGCGATCACCGTGATGGCTTGCGGGTTTACGCCGCTTTTGATTTTGCGATGCTTTAAGGTACAGACGCATCCGGCGGTATTGCTGGCCACCATAATCACGGGGCTAGGTGTTGGCATTGGTTGGCGCATAACAGGACAGAATGCTTATATATATGAAGCTTTTCCCGGTATTGTTGCGGCGTTTATTGTCTTTTTTATTGGCTATTTTGCGCAAAAGCTTTTATTTAAAAAGAGCATAACCTAAACAGGATTTCACTTCATGAGCCAAAAAGAACGCGTCAACGACAAGCTTCGTCTCCATTCTGCAACGATATATGAAATTGTATCACGTGAGGGTAGTTCCGAATTATCACGCCGTTATAGCGCACTTGCGTGGTCTGGTCTGGCGGCTGGTTTTTGCATCAGCTTTTCCATGCTGGCCGAGGCTTATATCAAGATGTTTATGCCCGATAAGGTCTATGCCCCGTTGATTGAAAATATGGGCTATACGTTTGGCTTTATTATCGTGATCATGGCGCGTTTACAGTTATTTACCGAAAATACGATTACGGTGATGTTGCCCGTATTTGAAAATCCGGCTTGGCGCAATATTAATAAGACGTTGAAATTATGGGCGGTTGTTTTTGCGTCCAACCTTGTTGGGACATTCATTGTTGCCTTGCTTATGACGAAGTTCAGTTTTGCGACGCCTGCGCATCTTGAATCCATTATTGAAGTCAGCCATCACGCCATTCATCGTGATTTATGGGATGTCTTTGTTCAGGGTATTCCAGCCGGATTTTTGATTGCGACATTGGTTTGGATGCTGCCAAGCGCGGAGAGTAACGAGTTCCTCGTGATCTTTTTGATGACGTATTTGATCGCGATTGGCGATTTCACCCACGTTGTTGCGGGATCAGCCGAAGCGTTTGTTTTGTTCTTGTCTAATGATATCAGCCTTGCCGGTGCGTTTGGATATATCGGCGCAGCGGGGCTTGGCAATATTATCGGCGGGACCGGTCTGTTTGCTCTGCTTGCCTATGCGCAGGTCAAAGACGAAATTTAAGTTTATCCTACGCCGCCAGAATTTGAATAACGCGGATAATTTTACGGCGCTTTGCTTGATCCGTCATTGCATTGATACGTGCCACAGATGCGCGCAAATTGCCCTCGTTTTCCTGCATTTCATCGTCTGTCATTGCATGTATTCCGCGAAAGAAACTATCAAAAGATGTGTTGTAGTAGTGCTTGAGAAGAAGCAAGTTCTCAATGGGTAATTTGTTATATCCAGTTTCATATTTTTGAACCTGTTGAAAAGAAACCCCTAAAATATCGGCTACACCTTTTTGCGTCAGCCCGTGCTCCGTTCGCAGATGTTTGAGATTTTTTCCGACCATCTCTATTGTTTGTGACATGTTGCGGCTTATTGCGTCTGGTTGTTTTTTCATTGTGCTTACCCTTATAAACAAAACTATAGGTTGTATTATATGTTTCCAAAATGGCAATAATCAAGGGTAAATTTCTCTTTTAGACATTTTTATCATTCAAAACCCATGACATACTCTCCTTTATGGATTCCATGTGGCTTAAAAAACAATTCAAAAACAACCCAGACAAGAGCAAAGCTGGCCTGGCTCGTGCGCTGCGCCTTGAGCCGCCTGCGATTAGCAAAATTTTAAGCGGCACACGTCAGATTAAAGCGCATGAATACAATCAAATGCGTTTGTATTTTGAGCTTCCCGTGGATGGTGAGCGCAGCAATGCATTGCCTAAAAATGCTTATCGCCTTGATATACTCGCGGGGAATGATCAGATGCTTAAGGAGCCAGACGAAGAACTCAGACAGGATAGCTGGGTTATTCCTGCGGAAATTTTATCGGCTCGAACGCAAGCGCCGCCAAACCAAATCAAAATATTTACCGTCAAAGAAACACTCATGGAACCTGATTTTCGGCGTGGGGGACATGTCCTTGTTGATCTGTCTGATACACTGCCATCTCCGCCGGGCACATTTATTATCTAGGACGGGTTTGGGGTGATGCTGCGCAATTGTGAATATGTGCCACATTCCTCTCCTACAGAAATTCGTGTTTCCGCATGCAATCAATCCTTTCAGTCGCAAATTTTACGCAAAAATGATTTTAAGATTATCGGCAGGGTGATCGCAAAATTGCAGTGGTTATAGCGCTTAGCGCTCAACGTTATACCATTCAAACGCACATGCGACGAATTCAGGGTTTAACCATTTGTCATTCGAGCCGCCATATTTTAGCGGCTTACCGTCGAGATCGGTTATAACCCCGCCCGCGGAGCGAAGAACCGCGTCTGCGGCGGCTGTATCCCATTCACATGTGGGGCCAAAACGGGGATAGATATCGGCTTTGCCACATGCGATGATGCACATCTTTAATGAGCTGCCGCGCTTGACCAATTTTTCGATTTTGAATTGCTCAAGGAAATTATCAAGCCTGCTCTGGTCGCCGTGATGTTTGCTCGCCACAACCACAAGCCCACCCTTGGGGGATCTACGTACGGATATTTCTTTATCCACATTGGTCTCATCGCTCCAGCGGATTGCTGTGCCCGGGCCATATCCCGCATACATCTCGCCTTTTGCGGGGGCAAAGACCACACCGAGGATAGGCTCGCCTTTATTCACAAGTGCGATATTGACAGTGTAATCGCCGCCGCCGCCGATAAATTCTTTTGTGCCGTCTAGCGGATCGACAATCCAGAAATATCCGTCGCGGTCGAAATTTTCAGGTGCTCTGCCCAATGCTGCAGCTTCCTCACCGACAACGGGGATGCCCGGTGTTATCATTTCAAGATGCATTTGGATAAGCGTTTCGGCTTCGCGGTCGGCGAGCGTTACGGGGGAGCCGTCTTCTTTATCTTCGACTTGGCCGTTGTCGGGGCTTTCGAAATAATGCAAGGTGATCTCGCCTGCTTCGATGGCGATACGTCTAACCATGTTGCATAGCGCTCCCGGATTATCGAGGAGTTTTTGCGTTTTTTCGGGAAGGGGCTTGGGTCTCATGGGTGTGATTTACCTTCATTTATACATGCGCGGATCACGCTGTTTGTCCGTATACACTATCGTGCAAAACAAGCGATTGCACGCATAAATCATGCGTTGCAGACAAAGAAAACGACCGCAGATTAAACTGCGATCGCTTTTTCTTTTTTGGTTTGGTCGTTTGACGCGCTTGATTTCAATGCGACACGTTCTTCGACATATTTGATGACCTGCTCAACGCATGTATCAATGTCGTTATTTTGTGTGTCGACCACCATTTCGGGGTTTGATGGCGCTTCATAGGGAGAGTCGATCCCCGTGAATTCAGCGATTTCACCTGCGCGTGCTTTTTTATAGAGGCCTTTAGGGTCGCGGTCTTCACATGTCGCCAAATCAGCGGAGACATAGATTTCGTTGAACACATCAGGCGCAGCGGCGCGGGCGCGATTGCGGTCTTCTTGATAGGGGGAGATGAATGCAGAGATTACGATCAAGCCTGCATCTGCCATCAACGCAGCCACTTCACCGATACGGCGGATGTTTTCTGCACGATCTTCGGGCGAGAAGCCTAAATCTTGGTTGAGGCCATGGCGCACGTTATCACCATCGAGCACATATGTGTGCAAACCGCGTTCGAACAACGCTTTTTCAACAGCCATCGCAAGCGTGGATTTACCCGCACCAGACAAGCCAGTGAACCAGAATATGCCGCCTGCATGGCCCTTAAGCTCTATGCGTGTTTCATCAGAAACCAGCGTGTCCACCATATAGATATTTTCGGATTTTGGCTGTGATGTGAGACGTTGATCGGGGTAGCCTTCCATGTTGATCGCGCCGCCGCCCGCAATGTCGTAATCTTCGTAGATCACGAGGCGACCGGTTTTTTGGTTATCCGTATATGGATCAATCGGCAGCATGTCTTGTGAGCGGAAGGTGACTTCTGCGACTGCGTTTTTGCCGACTTCGCCTGCTTTTTCATTTTGACCGAGATCATCCGTGTCGATCACGAGGTCGATTGATTGAACGGTGACTGTGGCTTCGACTGTCGCGTAACGCACCTTGTATGTATTACCGACCTTCAATGGCTTTGCCGCGAGCCAGAAGATGTTGGCACGGAAGACATTCGATAGCATTGGCGGGTTTGTGGTGTGAGATCCGATATGGCCGCGCTCAACGAAGATACGCTCGTCAAGGGTGATCCCTGTGACTTCGCCTGCGCCTGCGGTGACTTTTGATGAATCTGTTGGCCATGTTTTGATGTTGGTGATAACCGCTTCTTCGTTTGTGGGGGAGAAGAGGATTTTATCGCCTTTGCTTAACGATCCTGATTCGACACGCCCAACAAGGATACGCTCTTCGCCGAAACGATAAACGTCTTGGATCGGGAAGCGCAGCGCGCGTGAGAGTGGCGGGCTGTCATATTCGAATGCGTCGAGCACATCGACAAGGGTTTTGCCTTTATACCATGGCATTGCGTCGCCGCGGCTTGAGATCATGTCACCTTCGCGGGCGGAGATTGGCACGATGTAATTGGCGCTCAGGCCTATGGATTGTAGGTAGTCATCGACTTCTTTGGACACTTTTGCGTATGTCTCGCTTGAATGCCCGACCATGTCCATTTTGTTGATAACAACACCGACTTGGCGCAGACCAAGGAGGGATAGAAGGTAAGCATGGCGTTTTGTTTGCTCACGCACGCCTTCGGTTGCATCAACCACGAGGATCGCGGCATCCGCAGCCGCCGCGCCGCTGACCATGTTTTTCAGGAATTCACGGTGACCGGGGGCATCGATGATGACGTAGTCACGTTCCTGCGTTGAGAACCAGATTTGTGTGGTGTCGATTGTGATCGCTTGGTCGCGTTCGGCTTGAAATGCATCCAAAACGAAAGACCATTCCAGCGCATCCGTGCCACGGCTCTTACAGATTTGCACCAATTCCTCATACTTGCCATCGGGCAGGCTTTTTGTGTCATAGAGCAAGCGCCCGATAAGTGTAGATTTACCGTGATCGACATGGCCGACGATGACGACGCGGAATTGATTGTGATTTACTTCTGTTATTTCTGTCATTGTTATACGTCCTCAATCCTACATGTAACCGCGTGCGCGCAATTTTTCGAAGCTGTCTTCGGTTTCTTTATCCATGGAGCGGCCTTCGCGCTCGGATGTGTTTGTTGTTTCCAACTCTTGGATGATTTCCTCGATTGAGCTGGCTTTGCTAGGCACGGGGAAGGTGAGGTTTTTCTCACCGAGGGAACGGTAGCGCACCATCTCGCCCTTATCATTTTCATGCGCGAGGTAAAGGTCGCAAAAGGGAATGCCTTCGCGTTGGTGATAACGCCAGATGTCTTTTTCTGTCCAATGCAAGATCGGGTGGACGCGTAAATGCGCGCCTTCGGGGAATTCGGTTTTGTATTGATCCCAAAATTCAGGTGGTTGATCTTTGAAATCCCATGATCCGTCAATTGAGCGCGGGGAGAAGACGCGTTCTTTGGCGCGCAAGCCTTGCTCATCACGGCGGATACCGCCGAAGATGCCTTTGAATTTATGCTCTTGAAGGAGAAGCTTTAGCCCTTCGGTTTTGCGCATTGCGGCGCGTGTGTTGGGCGGCAATGTTTGGTCCATGTCTTCTTCGGGGGGGCACATTTGATTGATACAATCGAGATCCCATTCCTTAATCAAACGATCACGGAATGCATAGACCTCGTCCATCTCTTGTTCTGTATCAAGCAGGGCAACAGGGAACGGTACACGACCATAGAATGCTTTACGCACCATCCAAAGGAGAGCGGTTGAATCTTTGCCGATTGACCACATCATACCCAACGGGTTTAGCTTGTTATAAGCCTCGCGGATGATGTAAATGGATTTTGCTTCAAGCTCGTCTAAATAATTATGCACGTCGTCTATTTCCGTTTTTTAACTGTAAGTGCCAGACATATAGCCAATTGGAGCCGCGCAGACAAGGGGTAAATTATGGCGCACATTATGATCCTTCATTTTGCTCTATAATATCGTCTATCCATTCGTTAAAATTCAAGGGCTTGTCTTTATAGCATTCATAAAGGTTTTCTTAAGATTAAGAAGGGTATTCTAGGAAGGTACATTTCGTAACTTCGCGCGCATCCCCTCTTAAAGATTGCGCTCCCCCTGTGAAACTGGTTAAACTCTTTTTGAAAATTATTAACGTATAGGAATTTTTTGGCATGGCTAACACAACAGATAGCGACACGAAAACACCCAAAGCAAATGGCGCCGCGCAGCAGGCTGCGAATATGCCGTTGTTTTACAAACAACCCACGCCGCTTGATGCGAAAGCGCATGCAAATTTGGCGTTGAAAAAGAATTTTGGTTTTGGCTTTACCGAAGGGGTCAATGCGGTTCCTGTGAACCTTATTGAGATGCCACAAGTCTGCCATTACTACCCTATCGCGTTCTCACCCGATGGTAATGCAACACCCGTTGCGATTATGGGTTTACGCGATAATGAAAATCTATTCCTTAAAGACGACGGTACATGGCTTGAAAATACGTATGTCCCTGCCTATATCCGCCGTTATCCGTTTATCTTTTCAGAGATGCCCGATGGTGACCAATTGACGTTATGCGTTGATATGGATGAAAATATTTTGGAAGATAAAGGCGAGCAACCGTTTTTCGATAAAGACGGGAAAGCCACGCAGCTTTCGCAAAACGCGCTTGAGTTCTGCAAATCTTACCACGCCGCAGCCCAACAAACGATTGAGTTCAGCAAATCATTGGCGGATAGCGGATTGTTGGTTGAACGCGAAGCGCAGATTAACATTGCGGGCAATAAGCGCATCAATTTCTCAGGCTTTAAAATCATTGACGAAAAGAAACTTGCCGAGCTTGATGACAAGGTCTTTCTTGAATGGCGTGCCAAAGGGTGGTTGCCGTTTGTCTATGCACATTTGTTCTCCGGTGCACAATGGCAGCGCCTTACTGCGATCTTAAATGCGCAAATCGAAGCTAAAGCGGCATAATAAGAACACAGTCATTATCGTTATTTTTCAGGGCTTTGGATATAGTTATTCAGAGCCCTGTTCATTTTTATGGAATGGATTCTTGTAAGCGCGAATTGAAAGTGCTATTTGTCATTTAATCATAGATTTAGCAAAAGGATGAATGCGATGGCAAAAGTCGGTGCACAGCGTGCGGGGGAACTCACGGGCAAATCAAAATCAACAATTCAACGCGCAATGAATAGCGGCAAGCTCTCATTTGAGTTAGACAATAATGGTCGTCGTGTGATTGATGTTTCGGAGCTAGAGCGTTGCTTTGGCCTTCAAAATGACAGCGGCGCGTCATCTGCACCTGCTGCGGCGAGCGTTCAGCAAGAATTGGACAAAGCGCAAAACCTCCTGGAAGCCGAGCGCAACAAGATGCGCATTCGCATGCTTGAAGAACAGCTTGAGAGTGCTAATGCACAGATCGAAGACCTTAAGGCTCAACGTGATCAATGGCAAAAGCAAGCATCACAAGTGCTTCTCACCAGCCAGTATTCACAAAAACAAGCCGAAGATTTGGCTGCGCAAATTAAAGAGCGTGAAGAGCGCGCCCGCGCACGCCGCGAGCAAATGCAGCAGCAACAATCAAAGAAGCAAAATCTTGAAGGCAATGTGAGCAAGCTTCAGCCACACAATGAAAACCAGCAAGAAGACGAGAAGTTCAACTTCAACGGCCTCTGGAAGAAAGTTAAAGGGCAATAGGCTCGTTTTTTCTTAATCAGCATTTTAAAGGGCCGCTACTTTTGTTGTTGTGGCCTTTTTTTGTAGTGTTTCGCAACACTTAAAAAAGATGGTATAATCATATTATGATATTTTTCAGACGCCTTGTTTTAATGGTTTTTATGCTCTCCGCGTTTTTGATCGCGGGGTTCAATATTGTTGATCATCGTGCATTTGCGCAAAATGTTGATACAACCATCAAACCATTGCCAGATTTTATTCGCGAGCGACCAGAAGCGCCGCTGCCCGAAACAGCGCCACAAGACATTTTAGATCCGCAAACTCCCATTACTGCACCGGTCGATACATCCAAACCCCTGGGCGCAGATATGAGCGATATTCCCGATGAGTATATTATTGAGGCAAGCAAATTCGGAGATGAATGCCGCAACAATGACAAATTAAACAAGCATTTTGATTGTCGTTGTATGGCGGTGAAATACCTTGATGCACGCATTGAATATGGGCCGAGCGCAGGCGTGTCTGTTATCCGCAACAAATTAGGCTATGATTGCAAAGATGCCACAGGGATTGCTGGTGAGCTTTATCAGGCATGTTTATTAGACATCGAAAATGCTCCAACGCATCTTGACCCCGAAGAATATTGCAGCTGCTACGCCAATACATTCGCCAAATATTTTGAAGAATGGCCAGGTCGCATTACAATTAACCTCAAGGTAAGCCTTATGTCGCGCGCAAAATTAACCTGCAGAGACCCTGCTGGCGCGCGTAAAATATATGGCGCAGGCCCTCTTACACGGTAAATCCTATTTCATCAAATATGTTTTGCGCCATGGATCGCCGCGTTTAAATGCCCATGCGCCATGGGTAGGATGTTGCCCATAAAGAAGGCCGCGTGTTTTTGTTTTTTCGTATCAAAATCCGCATTGCCACTTGGCGTGTTTGCGGATTTTTCCAACATGGCTGCCCCCGCGATAATGCCAAACCCCTTGAGATAGGGTGTTGCCATGGCTTGGGCGAGGTCTAGGTTTTTATCTGCCCCTGCGGATAGGAGTGCGTTTGTGGCATCTTCCAGCTTTTCGAATTCCGCGCTGAGGGTGTCGGTTTTGATGCTGTCGATGTAGGCTTTGACGGCAGTTCCGCCATCGCGCAGGGTTTTGCGGAAAGCAAGATCGAGCGCCTGAATGCCGTTTGTGCCCTCATAGATGGGCAAGATGCGTGCGTCGCGGTAATATTGCGCCGCGCCTGTTTCCTCAACGAAGCCAGAGCCGCCATGGATTTGTACGCCCAATGATGTGACTTCAACGGCCATATCTGTGCACCATGCCTTAACAATCGGGGTCATGACATCCACTTTTGCTGCCGCTGCCTCGTCGCCTTTGTGGGCGTTGTCGAGCGCAAGGGCAGCGTCATAGGCGAGCGCGCGCCCTGCTTCGATTTGTGATTTCATAGTGAGAAGCATGCGTTGCACGTCTTTATGCTGATCGATGGTCACACGCTCTCCAGTGGTGAGGGATTTTCCCTGCACGCGCTCGGCGGCATATTGCGCGGCATGTTGATAGCTACGCTCGGCGATGGCGACCCCTTGGAGGCCGACGGACATGCGGGCGTTGTTCATCATTGTGAACATGTATTTTAGCCCCTGCCCCTCTTCACCGACAAGATATCCCGTCGCGCCGCCATCATCACCAAATTGCATGACGCAGGTGGGGGACGCATGGATGCCGAGTTTGTGGTCGAGGCCGACGCATTTCACATCGTTGCGTGTACCGTCTTCGAGGAATTTCGGCACGATGAAAAGCGAGATGCCTTTCACGTCATCACCGGCATCTGGTGTGCGCGCGATGACGAGGTGGATAATGTTATCGGTGAGGTCATGCTCGCCATAAGTAATCCAGATTTTCTGGCCGCTGATCTTATAGGTGCCGTTATCTTGTTTGTCGGCTTTGGTGCGCAGGAGGCCGAGGTCGGATCCGGCATGCGGTTCGGTGAGGTTCATGGTGCCTGTCCATATGCCTTCGATCAAATTGGGCAGGTATTTTTCTTTTTGCTCATCACTGCCATGGGCGAGGATCGCTTCGATTGCGCCTTGATTGAGGAGCGGGCAGAGGCCGAAAGACATATTCGCAGCCTGCCACATTTCCTGTATCGGGAAGGCGAGCGCCCATGGCATGCCTTGGCCGCCAAATTCAGGATCAAACACGACAGAGTTCCAGCCGCCCTCGCGGTATTCATCATAGGCCGCTTTCCAGCCCGGTGCGGTTTTAACCGTGTTGTCATCGGCGTTGAGCGTTGCGCCATGCTGGTCGCCGTCCCAATTGATCGGGGCGAGCACATTGCTGGCCAGCTTGGCGGCTTCGCCCAAAACGGCGTCCGTGGTCTCGCGATCTAAATCCTCATGCACAAAGCCCAACACATCATGGAGCAGGAATTGCATGTCGTCGATTGGGGGATTGTAGCTCATAATTTTGTCCTTATATGCGGAGTTGGCACATTGATTGCAAATACCAGTATAGAATAATTTAAGAGTAAGATCATTATCTCATGCAAGATTTAACAAATATTATACAAAACAGCGGCTTAGCCTCGATTACATCGGGTGCATCCAATGGTGTTTTGAATGCGATCGGCAATGCATCGGCAAAAACCGGGGTTGATTTTGCCTATCTGGTGCAACAAGCGCAGGCAGAGAGCAACTTTAACCCCACCGTCAAGGCCTCCTCCTCCAGCGCGACGGGGCTATTCCAATTCATCAAATCCACATGGGTGGACATGGTTGATAAATACGGCGCGAAGCATGGCATCAACACAGAGGGGATGAGCAAGCAGGAGATTTTGGATTTACGCAAAGACCCCGAAATTGCGTCCAATATGGCGGCGGAGTTTGCATCGGAAAATGAGCGTTTCCTTGAATCACATTGGGCGAAGGGTGAGAAAGACATTGGATCGACCGAGCTGTATCTGGCGCATTTCATGGGTGCGGGCGGTGCGGCATCGTTTTTGAATGCGCGTGATGAAAACGGGCTAAAGCCAGCGGCGGTGTTATTTCCGTCTGCGGCGAAAGCCAACCCCAATGTGTTTTACGACACAAAAACGGGACGCGCGCGCAGCCTTGATGAGGTTCATGCGTTCTTTGATAAGAAATTTCAAATCCCCGAGATTGATTCCCAACAGATCAAGGATGCGCAAATGGCGAGTATTTCCGCCGATACGCCTGATCTTGAGGCACAAAAAACTCAAGAAGCGCGCCATAATTCGCTCGCGTTTAAATCCACCACTTCGAATTACTATTCCCCGCTTCCTAATTTTCAGCTTGTTCAATCCCCCGTTGAACTTATGATCCTCAGCCAGCTAGACCTGCCCGGCATGGATGCGTTCTCAAACAATGAGAGCGATAAGAAAAACTCATTGTTCCGTTAATACCCCGCATGCGTCGCACTGATGTTTTCGTGCTGATGTTTAGGTATTGTATTTGCTGTTCATTTCTCCTAAACCACCATGATGAGTGATGAGATAACAGTTCTTGGTACGCGCCTTCGCCTGAAACAGATTCCTGACGGGTTTAAAACCTCAATGGATTCTGTGTTGTTGGCGGCGGCGTGTCCGGCCAAAGATAATGATCGTATTTTGGATTTAGGATGCGGCGTCGGCAGCGCAGGGCTTTGCGTGCTGACGCGGCTTGAGGATGTGCAACTCACGGGGATTGATGTCCTGCCCGATCATGTCGCCTTGGCGCGTGAGAATGCGGAGCTGAATGATATTGACGCGCGGGCGTCTTTCATTGCCGTTGATATCCGTGATTTTGAACCGCAAATTCATGGCGGCACAGGATTTGATCAGGTCATTTGTAATCCCCCTTACCTTGAGAGCGGCGCGCATATTCAATCACCATCGGCGCATAAACAGCTTGCCATCGGTCATGGCGAGGATGAGATGGACCTTAAGGATTGGATCACCGCAGCGCACCGCAATTTGCGCTCTGGCGGGGCGTTGACGATTATCAACCGCGCCGATGCCACCGATAAGATCATCCGCGAGATGGGGCGTAAATTCGGCGCGATTGAAATCATTCCGTTATGGCCTAAATTATCAACCAAAGCCAAGCGTGTGATTATTCGCGGGATTAAAGACCGCAAATCTCCGTCGACGCTGCATCCGGGCATTGTCCTGCATAACAACGATGGAGAGTATACCGCCGCCGCAGAGCGTGTTTTGCGACACCCGAATCCATTATGCTTGGATTGACAATTTAGGAAATTTGTCCTATTATTTTGCGTTTGTGTTTGCTGTCTTTCCTGTGGGGAAGGCGCGCAAAACAAAGTGATAAAAACTGTTTTAAAACAAGGCCCCGCCCACCCGTGGCACACATAATGGGCAAAAACAAAGTGAAGGAATATGAGTGATGGCTCTTAAACATAAAATCAGCAAGACATGCGGTAAATTGGGCAATGTCCCTGTTATTGGCGCGATCTTAAAACCCAAGCCGAAAGTTGCGATTATCCGCATGTCGGGGGTGATTGCCGATGCGGGCATGAAGCGCGGCGGGATTAGCTATCATAAATATCGCAGCTCCATCAAAGATGCGTTTGATGTGTTTGACCTTAAGGCGGTTGCGCTTGTCATCAACTCCCCCGGCGGAAGCCCCGCGCAGAGCCAGTTGCTCGGTGATTATATCCGTCGCCTTGCAGATGAAAAAGATGTGCCTGTTTATGCGTTTATCGAAGATGTCGCAGCCAGCGGCGGGTATTGTCTCGCTTGTGCCGCGGATGAGATTTACGGCGTGTCCTCGTCGATTGCGGGATCAATTGGCGTGATCTCCAGCGGGTTTGGCTTTCAAGAGTTGATCCATAAACATGGCGTGGAGCGCCGCGTGCATACGGCGGGCAAGGATAAATCATTCCTTGATCCGTTTTTGCATGAAAAGCCCGAAGATGTGCTGCGCCTGAAATCCTTGCAGGAAGATTTGCATGAGATTTTCAAAGATTGGGTACGGGAGCGTCGCGGAGATCGTTTGACGGGCGATGATAAAGAGATGTTCGAGGGGCAATTTTGGACCGCGGACAAGGCCATCGACCTTGGTATACTTGATGGTATCGGCGAGGTGCGTAGCTTTGCACAAGAAAAATTTGGTGAGGATATTAAATTCGCCGAATTCACCCCCGATAAAAGCTTTATGCCCTCCCTCCTTGGCATGGAGGCCAAAGCATCCCTGCCCGACGACATCGCCGAAGCGGTAGAGACAAAAGCGGCATGGGCGCGGTTTGGGGTTTAGTGATTCGGCAGGAGATGAGGCCAAGATGAAGACGATATTATCACTGATTATAGGCTTGGTTTTAATCGCGGGCGCGGCGTTTGCGGTTTTCCAATTTTCTTACAAGAGCTATAGCTGGCGGTATAAAATAACCGTGACGGTGGAAACGCCCGAGGGGGAAGTCTCGGGCAGCGCGGTGCGGGAAATGAGCAACAGTAAACCGATCATCGACCTTCCAGATGTTGGAAACCCAGCAAACATGCGCGGGGAAGCCGTTGTGGTTGATCTGGGTGAGCGCGGGGTTTTGTTCGCGCTGATCGGTGACGGCAGCGATTTGGAATTTTATGCGACCTTTCCTACACCCAATGATGGGGGATCAACGCCCGAAGGCATAAAATATTACGCATTATTACCTGTCGGCACCAAAGCCGATCTGGGCACTGATCGTTATATAAAATTGGTGACGTTTACCGATATGGATGATCCGAAAAGTGTTGCGCTTGTTTATGGTAAGGGTGTGTGCGCATGGGCAAAAGAGCCACCAGCCGAATGCGAGGGCGTTATGAAATCCGGCACTTATACAGCGGTTAATCGCTTTGAGGAGCTATTCGGCGAAGGTGTTCGCTTGAAGGGAATTACGCTTGAGATCACCGATGAGCCAGTGACCTGGGGTGTGGTGGATGAGTGGCTACCTAAAACTTTCAAAACAGAGATTAAAGATAATTGGCGAAATTTACCAAGAGAACTTCGCCATAAACTTTACTATTTAACCCGATTTAAACAGGGAATATAAAATGACACTTTAAGCAGAGCTGATAAATGCAACATTATCATTTGACGCGCCGCTTTGCGCCTCACGATGACGGCGTTTTTTAAACCGCTTTCATCTTCTCTCGCAAAAACTCGGCGATCTTGTCCATGTGGATACGTTCTTGCGCCATGGTGTTGCGTTCGCGGACGGTGACGGTTTGATCGGAGATTGTGTCATTGTCGATGGTGAAACAATAGGGTGTGCCGATTTCGTCCTGACGGGCGTAACGCTTGCCGATATTTTGTTTGATATCGAGGTCGACGGAAAATTCCTCACGCAAATCGAGGTATAGCTTGGTTGCGATGGGGACATGATCTTCCTTGGCGGTGAGCGGCAGGATTGCTGCCTTTTTCGGGGCCATGGATGGGTGGAAATTGAGGTAAACGCCAGATGGACGGTTTTCGTCGATCGTGTATGCTTCGCAGATGAGTGCAAGCACACCGCGCGTAAGGCCAGCAGCGGGTTCGATGACATGCGGAAGATAGCGGCGATTTTCCTGTTGGTCGAAATATTCCAGTTTTTGGCCTGAATGTTCCTGATGCTTTGATAGGTCGTAATCACCGCGATGGGCGATTCCTTCAAGCTCGTCGAAATTGGGATCGGAGAATGGGTATTTATATTCGATATCGATCGTGCGCGCGGAATAATGCGCTAGCTCAGATTTTTCGATGTCGTGGAGGAAAATTTTATTGGCGTCCATGCCAACGCTTTCCCACCATTTTTTACGCTGATCGACCCAGAATTCGAACCACATTGCGTGATCTTCGGGAGGGCAGAACCATTCCATTTCCATTTGCTCGAACTCGCGGGAGCGGAAGATGAAATTGCGCGGTGTGACTTCGTTGCGGAAGGCTTTACCGATTTGCGCGATGCCGAATGGCGGTTTGACGCGCATGGAATCGATGATGTTTTTGTAATTGGTGAAGATGCCTTGGGCGGTTTCGGGGCGAAGATATGCTTTGCGCTCTTCGTCGCGGATCACACCAGGAAATGTGTCGAGCATCATGGAGAATTGGCGTGGCTCGGTTAATGTTCCGGCGGTTTTTGTGTCTGGGCCGATGATTTTGGCGTAGTCATCTGCGCTGATTTGATCGAAGGAGACAATTTTGTATGTGGAAATATCTTCGTTTTGCTTCAGCTTTTTGAGGCGTCTTGGGATATCGGCGGCGTCTTCGACGTTATAGAATGCAGGCCAAATATCGCCGTCGTTTGTGTATACCAAGAGGTGATCGGCGCGGTAACGGGCTTTGCTTTCGCGGCAGTCGACCATCGGGTCATTGAAACCGCCGACATGGCCGGAGGCTTGCCATACGCGTGGGTTTTGGATGATTGCGCTGTCGAGGCCGACGATAGAAACAGGCGTTCCGTCTGGGCCGATTGGCGGGGTAACAACCATGTTTTTCCACCATGAATCGCGAAGGTTGTTCTTTAGCTCTGTTCCCAATGGGCCGAAATCCCAAAAGCCGTTGTATCCGCCGTAAATATCGGAGGCTTGGAAAATGAAGCCACGACGTTTGCATAGGGCTACGATGTCTTTCATATCAACTGGCTTATCTGCGGATTGGGTCATTGGAATTGTTATCCTTTGGTAAAAATTATTTTTATAAATTGCCTTGGGTGGGATTTAAAAGCAAGTGCAATAGCACATGAAAGCGTTGATTTGGTTAGGTTGCGCCTTATACTATGCATAATTTGCATGGTTAAAATGCTTTATTGACATACATAAAAGAATCGTATATCATGCAATCAATACCTCAATAAAAGTCGAAAAGACATAGGTGAACTGAGTATCAACAGGGGATGACTATGAGTATCAAAAGCACAGGATCACTCGCGGGCCTTGCAGGTTGCGTGGGAAATTTAAAAGCAGGACAAGGTTTAGCGGAATTTAGCCGTCAGTTAACACGCGGGGATGAATACGCGGCGCGTAAAGAAGAGGTCAATTGGGTCTTACCACCCTTGGAGCCGAGCAATTATTGGAATTAATTTTCTGTGGGGCAAATAGCAGAGAGAAGGCACGGGGTTATAACCATAAGCACACACACTGACCCCGTGTCTTTTTGCCATAAAATTTGACAAAGACCGCAGTTTTACTATACTGTGGGCGTATATAAGAGATATAAAAAATATGAGCGATACTGATTACAACCCACATTCAGGCGCAGATGGCCTATCCGTTTCAGGAATGGTTAATACTGGCTCTATTCAAGCGGCAAGCTCTTCTTTTGAAGAAGAGATCGTTATAGTTGATGGAAAACCCGTTAAGAAGTTGGTCAAAAAAAGCACGTCAGGGTTTCACCCTGACCTTGTGGCTGCTTCGAAACGTCAGTCTTATTTGAAAGATAATCCGAATGCGCAAAAGCGTTTTATGGATACAACAAGTTATCTGGCCATGATCCAGGCGATGGGAAACGACAAGCTTTACAAGCCTTTTGTCAATGCACAGGTTGATGATCTCCGTAATGATAACAGGCCGGATGGGCGTCATAGTGCGGCCCTAATTTGGGCCATGATTGCGGGCGCGAAATTTCTTCCTTATGCGAGCGATTTGCAAATGCAGTTATGGGCACAAAACATTAATGAAGAACCTAAACCTGTTGAATCACGTCTGGACCTTGACGCGGCTTAATCGTTAACGCAGCCTAATATTCTGGATTCTTCCGTTTGAATTGATGACCAATGATATGCCCTGAGCGCTTTCGCGTTTGAGGGCTTTTTCTATGTCGCTGACGCGTTGGATTTTATTGCCGTTTATCTCGAGGATAAGATCGCCAACATTAAGGATGCGCGAGGCTTGTGTTCCGCGGGGAACGTCCGTGACAATGACGGCTTCCTCTTCGTTGTAGATGATCCCCAATTGCACGGCAATCGCGGGGTTGAGATTGGCGATCGTGGCGCCGTTCAGGATGTTGCGCCCTTCGATTTTGGTTTCGTTGCGGGGTGGCTCTTCGGGGGGTGCGATGGCTTCGACGTTGAAGCTTTTGGTTTCGCCTTGTCTGGTGATTGTGATCTCGGCCTTTTGCCCCAAAGGGATGGTTGCCATGCGAAATTTCATCTCACCCGGATCGCGGATGGCGCGTCCGTTCACACTTGTGACAACATCGCCGACTTTGATCCCAGCCTTTAATAACGGGGATGCGGGGTGGAGGTGGCTTATGATGGCGCCGCGCGGGGTTTGCAGGGACAGGCTTTCGCCGATATCGCTTGTTATGGCTTGTGCGCTAACGCCGAGCCAAGGACGGATGATCCCTTTTTCACCGGTCACGCCAGATTCTTCAGCGGCAATGACAGAGGCGAGCATTTCTGTCGGCACAGCAAAGCCGATGCCAAGTGAGCCGCCATCGCGTGAATAGATGGCGGTGTTAATGCCGACCACGCTTCCGTCGAGCGCGACAAGCGGGCCACCGGAATTTCCGGGGTTGATGGCGGCGTCGGTTTGGATAAAGAAGTTGAAATCATTGATATTGAGGGAGGAGCGTCCTTTTGCGCTGACGATTCCGCTGGTGACGGTTTGCCCGACGCCAAATGGGTTGCCGATGGCGAGGACAATGTCACCGACCTCAAGCGTTTCGCTCGGGCGAATGGAGACACTTGGTAGCGGCGCATCGCTTTGTACGCGGAGCATGGCGAGGTCGGAGGCTTTATCGGAGAGGATGAGTTTTGCGTCTAGCTCCCGCCCATCGGCGAGGACGACCTTGATTTCTTCGGCGCCGTGGATAACATGGGCGTTTGTTACGATCAAGCCATTAGAATCAATAATCACGCCAGAGCCGAGGGAGCTTTCGGCTTGTTTTTTCATGCGTCCGCCGAATGCGTTATTGCCGAAAAATTGAGAGAAGAACGGATCGTTGGCGAAGGGGCTTACGGTGCGTGTGACCGTGCGCTTGGTGTAGATATTCACCACGGCGGGCGCTACGTTTTTGACCACGGGGGCAAAGGATAGCTGTAATTGGGTTTGATTTTGCGGCACTTGTTTTTGCACGCGGCTGTCTTGGATATTGTCTTGGATATTGTCTTGAGCGCGTGCGTTTGAGGCCGTAAGGACTAGAAAGAGGAGTGAAACTCTGGTAATCGTTTTTAACATCATAAAAGAGAATTTAACGAAAATGACACGAAAAACAATAGAGCAAATTAAAGCGCATAAGAATAAGAGCGAACCGTTGGTGTGTTTAACCGCCTATACGATGCGGGTGGCGCAATTGTTGGATGCGCATTGTGATTTGCTGTTGGTCGGGGATTCTATGGGCATGGTGCTGTATGGGATGGAAAACACACGGGATGTGGATTTGGACATGATTATCCGCCATGGCAAGGGTGTCGTGCGCGGATCGGCGCAGGCATGTGTGATTGTGGATATGCCATTTGGCAGTTACGAAGACAGCCCGCAGCAAGCGGTGCAAAATGCACAGCGGATTATGGATGAAACCGGCGCAGATGGCGTGAAGCTTGAGGGGGGTGAAGATTTGGCCCCTGCGGTTGCGGCGATTGTTGCGGCGGGTATTGCCGTGGTTGGGCATATTGGCCTGTTGCCGCAAACGGCGCAAGATAGCGGCGGGTTTCGTGTTAAAGGCCGCACAGATGACGGGCGCGCGCAATTGGTACGTGATGCGAAAGCGATTGAGGCCGCGGGCGCTGCGGCGGTTGTGATTGAGGCAGTGATCGAGGATGTTGCGGCGGAGATGACAGCCGCGATTGGCATTCCGACGATTGGAATTGGCGCGTCGCGTGCGTGTGACGGGCAGATTTTGGTGACGGAAGATATGGTCGGGATTACGGGTGATCATGTGCCGAAATTCGTCAAGCAATACGCACAAGTCTCGGAGCAGATTGCAAAAGCGGCGGGCGATTACGCGGCGGATGTTCGGGCGCGGCGCTTTCCGTTTGATGACAATGTTTACCGCCCTAAAAAGGGATAGCCATAGTCTATGGATGTTTTTGACACTCAGATGGGTTTAACACGCGCGGTTGCGCAAGCGCGAGCAGCAGGCAAGAGGATTGGCTTTGTGCCGACGATGGGCGCGCTGCATGACGGGCATTTGTCATTGGTTGAGATGGCGAAAGATGTGTGTGATTTTGTGGTTGTGAGCATCTTTGTTAACCCCACGCAATTTGCGCCAGGTGAGGATTTTGAGGCGTATCCGCGCGATACGAATCGTGATGTATCGATGCTTGGGCGCGTTGGGGTGGATGGTGTTTATCTGCCGTCTGTTGAGGAGATTTATCCAAATGGGGCAGCGGTTACTGTTCACGCGGGCACGGCGGCGGCGGGATTAGAGAGTGATTTTCGTCCGCATTTCTTTGATGGGGTGTGCAGCGTTGTGCATCGCTTATTCGAGATTGTGCGCCCCGATGTCGCGGTGTTTGGCGAGAAGGATTATCAGCAATTGATGGTAATTCGCGAGATGGTTGCGGCGCATGAGATGGGCATTGAGGTGATTGGCGCGCCGATTATGCGCGATGTATATGGGCTAGCTCTGTCGTCGCGCAATGCGTATTTGAGCGCGGAAGAATTGGAGATTGCGCGGCGGCTTAATATGGTTTTGCGATCCAAGCACCCTACTCCCGATGCGTTGATTGATGCGGGTTTTGATAAGGTTGATTATATTGAGGAGCGGTGGGGACGCAGATTGGCCGCGGCTTGGATTGGTAAAACGCGGTTGATTGATAATATTTCCGCTTAGTTTCATCACCTAATCTATCTCGATGAGGCATATACGTAGCTAGAATATAAAAAAGCCCGCATCGAAATGCAGGCTTTTTGAATTTTGTTTAACACATAACGAGGCTAAGATCAGCCGCCGCGGTTGCCTGATTTACCGGTGTTTTGCTTAGGCGCTTTTTTCTCTGCCTGTGTGTCTTCTTTCGAAGAGATTGGAGCGGCTTGAGATTTCTTAGGCGCTTTAGGCGCCTTATCCTTAGCGATTTCAGCTTGCTTAGCTTTCATTTCTTCGGATGGGCCAACAGGTGCATCGTCATCGTTGCTGAACTGAGTTGGGCCAGAGTCTTGACCTTTTGCAGATTCGTCACGATCAACAAGCTCGATAACAGCCATTGGCGCCGCATCGCCATAGCGGAAGCCCGCTTTCATGATGCGTGTGTATCCACCAGGACGCTCTTCGTAACGCTCAGCGAGGATATCGAAGAGTTTCTTTGCTTGTGTTTCATCACGAAGCTTGGAGATAATTTGACGACGTTTTGCAACGGCTTTGTCTGGATTTGCTGTGCCCTGCTTTGCGGCAGTGATCATTTTTTCAACATATGGCTTAAGCTCTTTTGCTTTTGGCACTGTTGTTACGATTTGCTCATGCTTGATGAGGGACGCAGCCATGTTCGCTAGCATCGCCTTACGGTGGCTAGAGGATCTGTTTAGTTTACGTTGTTTAATGCCATGTTTCATTGCATTTCACTTTCTCCGCCTTTTTGGCGATGTTGCGGCCTTAATCGGGTAAGACCATTTTACGGCATGTGATCCCTTTTGGGAGCAAGCGTGGGAGGGATTGTCTCTCTCCCAGCTTTTATCACATGTGCGGGCAACTGCTGCCCTTATGACAACTAGGGTACTATATGCGCACCCTAGCCGTCAAATCTCTTATCGGCCTGCGGCCTAGTACGAACAAACCTGCGGTTTGCTTCGCGTGCCTAGAACTGTTGATCGTCGACCTTTTTAACAAGCTCTTCGATGTTTTCAGGAGGCCATCCTTCGGTTTGCATGCCGAGGTGAAGCCCCATATTTGTAAGCACTTCTTTGATTTCGTTCAAAGATTTGCGGCCAAAGTTTGGTGTACGAAGCATGTCGCCTTCGCTCTTTTGAACCAAATCACCAATGTAAACGATGTTGTCGTTTTTGAGGCAATTTGCAGAACGAACAGAAAGTTCAAGCTCTTCAACCTTCTTGAGAAGGTTTTTGTTGAATGGAAGTTCTTCTTCTTCTTCCTTCGCGCTTTCGGCTTCTGGCTCATCGAAGTTCACGAACACCTGGAGTTGATCTTGAAGGATGCGCGCAGCATAAGCCACCGCGTCTTCAGGAGAGATCACGCCGTTTGTTTCGATGTTCAATGTCACTTTGTCGTAGTCAGTGATTTGACCAACGCGTGTGTCTTCAACTTCGTATGTTACTTTGCGAACTGGTGAGAATACAGAGTCGATTGGAATAAGGCCAACGGGGCATTCTTCAGGACGGTTTTGAGCCGCTGGGCGGTAACCTTTGCCAGTGTTCACTGTCATTTCCATGGAGAGCTTCGCGCCTTTATCAAGCGTACAGATCACGAGGTCAGGGTTCATGATTTCGATGTCTGCGCCCGCTTCGATTTGCGCGGCAGTCACTTCACATGGGCCAGTTGCGTTCAAACGCATTTTCTTTGGACCTTCCGCGTGCATACGAACAGCAAGAGCTTTGAGGTTCAAAATGATATCTGTTACATCTTCGCGAACGCCTTCGATGGAAGAGAATTCGTGAAGAACGCCTTCGATTTGTACGCCAGTTACGGCTGCGCCTTGCAATGATGAAAGCAAGATACGACGAAGTGCGTTACCGAGTGTAAGACCGAAGCCACGCTCTAGGGGTTCTGCAACAACTTTACCAGTGTTTGCGCGTGCGCTGTGTGAGATATCAAGCTTGGCGGGCTTAATGAGTTCTTGCCAGTTTTTTTGTATCATGTGATTTTCCTTGTAACGTCATCCGGCTCTTAACCGGCCTCTGGTTTGATTGGCCCCCCGCACAACGCGGAGAGTCCAAAACTTTAATAAAAAAGGGCTGTGTCTTAAACGCGGCGCTTTTTCGGTGGACGACAGCCGTTATGTGGAACGGGTGTGATGTCATTGATCTTTGTGATCGTAAAGCCAGCAGACGCCAATCCACGCAGTGAAGATTCGCGGCCTGAACCCGGGCCTTTAACAAGAACTTCGAGTTCTTTCATGCCGTGTTCTTTAGCTTTGTTTCCTGCATCTTCTGCTGCGATTTGCGCGGCATATGGTGTGGATTTACGAGAGCCTTTAAAGCCCATCGTTCCAGCAGATGACCATGATACTGCGTTGCCTTGAACGTCAGTGATCATGATCTTTGTGTTGTTGAATGTGGAGTTCACATGCGCAACACCAGACTGGATGTTCTTTTTAACTTTTTTCTTTGTGCTTGGTTTAGCCATTGTTCAATGCTCCCCTATTTTTTCTTACCGGCGATAGGCTTAGCAGGGCCCTTACGCGTGCGGCAGTTTGTTTTTGTTCTTTGGCCGCGAACGGACAAATTGGAGCGATGGCGCAAACCACGGTAGCATTTCATGTCCATCAAGCGTTTGATGTTCATGGATACTTCACGACGGCGATCCCCTTCGATGAGGTATTGATCAGTGTCGATTTCTGCGCGGATGCGGTTAAGTGTATCTTCGTCGAGTTCACCCATACGTTTGGTGACGTCGATGCCAAGCTTTTCGCAGAGTGCGAATGCTGTTGTTGGGCCAATACCATGAATATAAGTCAGGGCGATTGGCGTGCGTTTTTTGTCGGGTACATTGACCCCGGCAATACGTGCCATATTGTAGTTCCTTTTCAATTTATCGAGGATTATTCCCCAGCAAAACCGTTTACAGCTCCATGCGTTAGATTTACGCCGCGCCGGTTTCCAAACAAAAACCCCGTTCATCACGGAATTCTGCAGTATTTATAGGGGTTTTTGGCTGTGAGTCAATGTTTTTATTTACGCAGCTTTTTCGCGGCTGACGATGCTTTCGATTTCTGCGCTCACATCATCGATTGCGGCCATGCCATCAATGTTGCGGATGAGGCCTTTTTCTTTGTAGTAAGGCAATAATGGCGCGGTTTGCTCGTTGTAGACAGTGAGGCGGTGACGGATGGTTTCTTCGGTGTCATCGCTGCGGGCGTTGCCGCTCTCTTCTGCGCGTGTTTTGACGCGGCCAACAAGCTCTTCATCATCAACGTTCAAGACAATGACATGGTCAATTTCACGCGCCATGTTTTTGAGCATATCGTCAAGGGCTTGGGCTTGGGCAACAGTGCGCGGGAAGCCATCAAGTATGAAGCCTTTTTGGCATTCCGGTTCGGCGATGCAGTTGGCGATGATTTCAATGATGATGTCATCAGACACAAGCTCACCGGAATCCATGATGGATTTGAGGCGTTGGCCAAGCTCGCTACCGCTAGAGACTTCACCGCGCAGCATGTCGCCCGTTGAGAGTTGCTTGATTTTGTAACGTTCTTGCAGTCTTTTTGCCTGCGTGCCTTTTCCGGCGCCCGGTGGGCCAAACATAATGAGGTTCATATCACTGTTTCCTTTTAACCTATTTTAAAACGCCTAGACGTTTTTTAATGTTCACGCCCCTTGGGGCATCCTAGTGTGTCGATAAAATTGACTTTATACCGATCTATCTACGCTTACCCAATTTTGCTTTTTTCATCAGACCTTCATATTGGTGGGCAATGAGGTGTGAATGAATTTGCGCGACTGTGTCGAGTGTAACGGTCACAACAATCAAGAGAGATGTCCCGCCGAAATAAAACGGCATGTTGTATTTCGAGATCAAAAACTCAGGCAGCAAACAAACAAACACCAAATAGGCCGCACCAATGACCGACACACGGGTCAGGATGTAATCGAGGTGGTCGGCTGTATTTTTGCCGGGACGGATACCAGGAATGAACCCGCCATATTTGCGAAGCATTTCTGCGTTTTCTTCGGGGTTGAATACGATTGCGGTATAAAAGAAACAGAAGAACGCAATCAAGCTACCGTATAAGATCATGTAGACGGGCTGTCCGTGCTGAAGGAATTGTTCCAATCCTGCGGTGAAATCGCCGCCTTCTGCGCCTGAAAACCCAATGATTGTCATAGGGAGGAGGAGCAAAGAGGATGCGAAGATTGGTGGAATCACGCCCGCGGTGTTGAGTTTAAGCGGGATGTGGTTTGTTTCGCCCGCCATCATTTGCCGCCCGACTTGGCGTTTGGGATATTGCACGACAACACGGCGTTGCGCACGTTCCATGAAGACGATAAGCGCGATCACGCCGATCACAAGGCCAGCCAGAAGGATCAATGTTCCGCCGCTAAATGTTCCTTGGCGACCAAGTTCCAATGTGGATGCGAAGGCGCGCGGAAGCTCGGCAACAATACCGGCGAAGATGATGAGGGAGATACCGTTTCCGATGCCGCGAGCGGTGATTTGTTCACCGAGCCACATGATGAAAATTGTACCGCCGACGATTGTGATGATGGTTTGAATGCGGAAGAATAAGCCTGGATCAAGCACTGCGGAGCCTGCGGATCCCTGCATACCTTCAAGACCGACAGCAAGGCCGTATGCCTGAACTGTTGCGAGAAGAACCGTAAGATAGCGGGTGTATTGGTTGATTTTCATCCGGCCCATTTCACCTTCTTTTTTCATCGCTTCAAGCTTTGGCGACATCGCGCTGCCGAGCTGCATGATAATAGAAGCCGAAATGTAAGGCATGATGTTCAGCGCGAAAATAGTCATTCGCGATAACGCACCACCAGAGAACATGTTGAACACATCAAGAAGGCCGCCGCTTTTTTGCGTGAAAATCTCATTCCAAACCGTTGGATCAATGCCCGGAATGGGGATATATGTTCCGAGGCGATAAACGAGAAGCGCGCCCATAACAAAGAGAAGACGTTTTTTTAGGTCGGTTGCTTTTGCAAGCGCGCCCCAGTTTGCATTTTTCGCAAGCTGTTCAACAGCGGAAGCCATATTTAAGATGTCCTTTAATTAATCTAAGGCATTATTATTAGAGAAAAGGAATGGCAGGGGCAAGAGGGGTTTTTGCGTTCTTTAGCAAGAAAATGCGGTTATCCACCCTCGGCGAGCCGTTTGCCCCAATCCTCGCATTTATCTGATACTTTTTTGTATTCTTCCGGGGTGTCGATTGCCGCCTGTCGGCTTTGCAGGACAGGCATTATTTTATTTTGGAATTGAGAGATTCGCCCTAGAATCGGTTTTTGCAATTCTTCTTGCGCGTCTTCAATGCGATCTTGTCTGGCGATGATATGATGGCGGGATGTGCGGATGATTTCTTTGACTTCGCTTCGCAATTTAGGGGCGTATTCGCGTACGAATTTACGTGTGGTTCGTATATGGCGTTGTTCGTGGGCAAATACTTCGCGGTATTCGCATGTGCCTTTTTTAAAATTGCTGGCAATGATGATCGCGGGCTTTGTCCATAACATGACTTCTATATTCTTAATTTGGACGCATGCTTTGCCATTTAGGGTGCGAATTGAGAATTGGCCGCGTGTTTCAATTTCTAAAGGGCCGCCGGCAAGGCCCAGAATGGTTCCGCCGCCTTTCGCGTTATGGATCGCGTTAATCGAACGGGCGTCGTAGTTTTTATAGTATTTGGTCGGGCTTGTCGCAAGCTTGACGATGACTTTTGGCTCTTCGTCGCTACATAAAGTTGCGCCGCCGCCACGAGAAACTCGATCGCGTTGGGCGTAAGCACTGTTTACGGGAAGCATGGTCAGCATAATGATGAAAAGCATGTATCGAAAATGAGTGAGATGTGCCGCGCGCATGAAAAATATCTTTGGTTATTTTTATTCGTCTTTAGCCTAGCAGAAAAACATCGCAGCGCAAAAACAAACGCCGTTGTTAATCACATAATGTTTTTTGAGTATTTCCGAAGCCCCGGCCATAAAAAAACTCGCTACGGGGGAAGCGAGTTTTTTGTAATCTATAGATGCGTGTATTTTAATATGATTTTTTACGCACAACTGGAGCAATTTCGCGCACGATAAATTCGATTTTACCGCCTGCTTTTTCAACGGCTTCTTGCGCTGATTTTGTTGCTTTTGTAATTTTAAGATCAATCTTAGTTTTAAGCTCGCCTTTTGTAAGGAGCTTGATACCGTCTTGTTTCTTACCAACAACACCTGCTTTAACAAGAGCATCTTCGTCGACAGTTTTCTTTGTGTCGATGAGTTTTGCATCGATTGCTTCTTGGAGGCGACCGAGAGTGAGCTCAGAGAGGTTTGTTGTAAATTTCTTGTTGTTGAAACCACTTTTGGGCATGCGCATATAGAGAGGCATTTGTCCGCCTTCAAAACCATTGATGGCTACGCCTGAACGTGATTTCTGACCTTTTTGACCTGATCCACAGGTTTTACCCTTACCAGAGCCAATACCGCGACCAACGCGAGTACGGTTCTTTGTTGATCCGTCTTGTGGTTTTAATTCATTGAGTTTCATAACTTATCCTTTTGTTCTACCGCTTCGCTACTTGAGAACTATTCCTGTAAAGCTTTTATCTTTAATTAAGCCGCGTCTTCGATGATTTCAACCAAGTGGCTTACTTTGTTAATCATGCCGCGTACTGAAGCTGTATCTTCAAGTGTACGAGTGCGGTGCATTTTGTTAAGGCCAAGGCCGATCAAAGTTGCACGTTGATACGCTTTGCGACCAATTGGAGAACCAATTTGTGTCACAGTCACAGTTTTACCTGTTGGCTTTTTCTTGGCCGCAGGTTTTTTAGCAGCAGGTTTTGCTGTTGCCTTTTTTGTGTCACCTGAAGGTTGCTTTGCAACTGTCTTGTCTTTTGTACCCGGTGTTTTTGCAACGGATGTTTCCTGCACTGCGGATGTTGCCGCTTTTTTTGCAGGTGCTTTTTTTGTTTCTTTTTTATCTTCAGCCATTGTTCTTAATCCTTAACTTCTAGCTTTAAGCTTCATCTGTTGCGTCAACTTCAGGCTTGCCTTCACGGTTAGACACGATGTCAGCTACTTTTTTGTTGCGACGTGATGCAATGTGACGTGGGCTTTGAATGTTCTTCAAGCCTTCGAATGTTGCATTGACCATTGAGTATGGGTTGTTTGAACCAATTGCTTTTGCAACAACGTCTTGAACACCAACAGCTTCGAATACCGCGCGCATTGGACCACCAGCAATAATACCAGTCCCTTGTGGTGCGGAGCGCATGAATACGCGGCCTGCGCCGTGGCGACCTTTTACGTCATGGTGCAATGTGCGGCCTTCGCGCAATGGAACGCGGATGATGTTGCGTTTTGCTTGCTCTGTTGCTTTACGGATTGCTTCAGGAACTTCTTTTGCTTTTCCTGAACCGAAACCAACGCGGCCTTTGCCATCGCCAACAACCATAAGAGCGGCGAATGCCATGCGACGACCACCTTTTACAGTTTTTGCAACGCGGTTGATACCAACCAAGCGTTCCATGAATTCTGGCTCTTCGCGGTCTTCGCGGCCTTGGTTTCTTTTGTCGTTTTGTTGTGGGTGTGCCATTTTTATATCCTTATATCCTTAGAATTGAAGACCGCCTTCGCGGGCTCCATCGGCTAATGCTCTTACGCGTCCGTGATAGACGAAACGACCGCGGTCAAAAACCACTTTCTCAACGCCTGCTTTTTTCGCGCGTGCGGCGACAAGTTTACCAACTTCAGTCGCTGCTTCTTTGTTAGCACCGCCCTTTTTAAGTTTTTCTTTAAGGTCGCCTTCAAGTGTCGATGCCGCAGCGAGTGTTACACCGTTAAGGTCGTCAATCACTTGCGCATAAATCTGTTTTCCAGAGCGGAACACAGAAAGACGTGGGCGTGTTTCACGTGTTGCGTTTTGATCAATGTTCACGCGACGAATTTTGTTACGTGTACGGAATGTTCTACGCTGTGCAGCTGTTGTCTTTTGCTTAGCCATTATTTCTTCTTCCCTTCTTTGCGGACGACATATTCGTCAACATAGCGGATACCTTTACCCTTGTAAGGTTCAGGTTTTTTGAAACCGCGAATTTTTGCAGCAACTTGACCAACGAGTTGTTTGTCGATGCCTGTTATTTCAATATCTGTTTGACTTGGCTTACCAGCTGCATCAAGCATTTTCAATTCAACGCCCTCAGGAACGTCATAACGCACTTCATGTGAGAAACCGAGAGCAAGAACCAAAGTTTTGCCTTGAAGGTTTCCACGGTAACCAACACCCTTGATTTCAAGCTTCTTGCTGAAACCTTCGCTTACGCCGATGACGATGTTGTCAACGAGAGTGCGCATGGTTGGCCAGATTTGCTTTGCGAAACGGCTGTTTGATTTTGGCTCAAGCGTGATTACTTTTTCAGTCTTGCCTTCATCATTGGCAACGTCATCCAATTTGATGGAGACCTCGTCATTGATTTGAAGGGTAAGCTCACCGAGCTTGCCTTTGGCTTTTACTTCCTGACCGTTAACGCTGAATTCAACGCCTTCGGGGAGGGTGACTGGTTTATTTCCAATACGTGACATTGTTTTAGTCCTTTAAACCTTATTCTCTAGAATACCTGACAGAGCACTTCGCCGCCGACATTTTCGTCGCGTGCTTTGTGATCGGCCATGACACCTTTTGGTGTTGAAACGATAAATACGCCAAGACCGTTATAAAAGCGCGGCATATCTTTTGCGCCTGTATATGTGCGGCGGCCAGGTTTTGACACACGGTCAATCTGGCGGATAACACCGCGGCCATCATCATATTTTAATTCGATGTGAAGTGATTTTTTGTTGTTGTCGTTTGCTACAACTTTGTAAGCACGGATGAAACCTTCATCAGCAAGAACCTTACAAACATTTTCGCGCAATTTCGAAAACGGGCATTCAATAACAGTTTTCTCTGCCATTTGTCCGTTACGAATACGTGTCAACATATCACCAAGAGGATCGCTCATTGTCATTGTATGCGGCTCCTTACCAGCTTGATTTCGTTACACCTGGCAACTCACCACGAGAAGCCAAGTCTCTCAACGCAATGCGTGAGATGCTTAATTTACGGTAGTAACTGCGCGGACGGCCAGTGACCGAACAGCGGTTACGCATGCGTATTTTTGATGAATTGCGAGGCAATTCGTCGATTGCGAGTTGCGCTTGGAAACGCTCATCAGCAGGTACGCTTTTATCTTTAATAATAGCTTTAAGAGCAGCACGCTTTTCAGCATATTTTGCGACAAGCTTTTTACGCTTCTTTTCTCGCTCTATCATACAAACTTTTGCCATTGTCTATTTGTCCTTCTTAATTCTTGAAAGGCATCTTAAAGCCTTTAAGCAATTCTTTTGCTTCTTCGTTTGTGTTAGCAGATGTACAGATCACGATGTCCATTCCACGAATTGCGTCCACTTTATCGTAATTGATTTCAGGGAACACGATTTGCTCAGACATACCCATCGCGTAGTTGCCACGACCATCGAAGCTTTTGCCGTTAATTCCGCGGAAGTCGCGAATACGTGGCATTGTAATTGTAATCAAACGGTCGAGGAATTCGTACATTTGCGCACGGCGAAGTGTAACCTTACAACCGATTGCTTGATCTTCACGCACTTTGAAAGATGCGTTTGACTGACGAGCCTTGTTGATTACTGGCTTCTGACCAGAGATCGCCGCCATGTCAGCAACAGCATTTTCGATGTGCTTACGGTCTTGTGTTGCTTCACCCACGCCCATATTAATGACGATCTTTTCCAATTTTGGAATCTGGTGAACATTCTCGTAACCGTATTTTTCCTGCAACGCAGGAACGATTTCTTTTTCGTATAATTCTTGATAACGCGTTTTAGTCATTTATCTATCGCCTTATTCTACAGTTTCGCCGGACTTCAATGCTACGCGCACTTTCTTTCCGTCTTTTAATGTTTTGTAACCAACGCGGGTTGGCTTGCCTGATTTAGGGTCTGCCAAAGCTACGTTTGATACGTGAATGCTGCGCTCAACTTTTTCAATACCGCCTGCAGAAATCTGCGTTGCTTTACTGTGCTTTGTTACAACATTAACGCCCTTTACAAGGACACGGCTTTTGTCAGTAATAACCTGAAGAACTTCGCCTTTTGAGCCCTTGTCCTTACCAGTTAAAACGATAACTTCATCGCCTTTTTTAATTTTAAACTTAGGTTGTGTCATTGTTAGAGCACCTCCGGAGCGAGTGAAATGATTTTCATGAAGCCCTTTGCACGCAATTCACGAAGAACTGGGCCAAAGATACGTGTGCCGATTGGCTCATCGTTGGCTGAAATCAAAACACATGAGTTTGTGTCGAAACGGATCGCTTCGCCATAAGCGCGTTTGTGTGCGAATTTTGTACGCACGATAACAGCGCGACGAACGTCACCTTTTTTTACTTTGCCGCGTGGAATTGCATCTTTAACAGATACGATCACAACATCGCCAATGCTTGCTGTGCGACGCTTAGACCCGCCGAGCACTTTAATACATTGTACTTCACGCGCTCCGCTGTTGTCTGCCACACTCATTCTACTTTGCATCTGGATCATGGCTTATTTATCCTTCTTTGCAGTTGTCTTTTTAGCCGCAGGCTTCTTTTCCGCTGGCTTTTTAGCTTCGTCTTTTTTAGGCGCAGCTTTTTTTGCTTCCTTAGGCGCAGCTTCTACTTCGTTTGCACCAACAAGCGTCCAACGCTTGCTTTTTGAAATTGGGCGGCATTCGATAATTTGAACACGCTCACCGATTTGACACTGGTTCGCAGGGTCATGCGCAGCATATTTATCTGTTTTCTTAATGTATTTTTTGTAGAGTGGGTGCATGAAGCGACGCTCAACAAGGACAGTGATTGTCTTGTCTGTTTTGTTGCTTACAACTTCACCTTCTAGAATACGTTTTGGCATATCTCTGGTTCCTTACGCTGCTTTTTCATCTGTCTTTTTAGGAGAAGATTTCTTCGCCGCTTTTTTAGGAGCAGCCTTCGCCTCGACAGGTTTTGCATTCAAAAATGTCTTGATACGCGCAATCGAACGACGTGTTTTGCGTATGTCAGACGTGTTATCCAATTGGCCACCGCTCACTTGGAAACGCAAATTGAATTGCGCTTTTTTCTGATCCAAGAGAAGCTTTTGTAGCTCATCTGTTGTCTTTGTTTTTAGATCTTCAGCTTTCATGTCTATGCTGCCTCTTTATTTGCATCCGCGCCGATACGGCTTACGAATTTTGTTTTTACCGGAAGCTTCATTGCAGCAAGGGCAAGTGCTTCGCGGGCAAGTTCTGGTGTCACGCCATCAAGTTCGAACATGATACGACCAGGTTTAACACGGGCTGCCCAATAATCCGGAGACCCCTTACCTTTACCTTGACGAACTTCAAGAGGCTTAGATGTTACAGGAACATCTGGGAATATACGGATCCACACTTTACCTTGACGGCGAAGGTGACGGGTAATTGCACGACGGGCCGCTTCGATTTGGCGGGCGGTAACACGGTCTGGTGTAAGAGCCTTAAGGCCATATGCACCAAAACTTAATGTGAAGCCACCTTTTGCGTTACCGTGGATACGGCCTTTGTGCTGCTTTCTATGTTTAAACTTCTTTGGACTTAACATGCCAAAATTCCTTATTTTTATCCAATGCGTAGATACGCAAAAATTCACATTCACATAGACTTTTCTTCATTTGAAGGCAGTTCCTATATGGCTAAACGATTAAACGTTTATGATGTTGTGCGGCTTTATATCGTAACTTATTCAATAAAGCCAGTACTTTTTTACAAAATTTTGATCTCGCCGAATTAATCGCGGCGAGGACCTCCACCTTGTGCTTCCAAACGCTTGTCACGGGCCATTGGGTCATGCTCCAAAACGTCGCCTTTGTATATCCAAACTTTCACGCCAATGATACCGAATGTTGTGAGAGCTTCTGATGTTCCATAGTCAAGATCAGCGCGGAATGTGTGGAGAGGCACGCGGCCTTCACGATACCATTCAGTGCGCGCGATGTCTGCGCCGCCAAGACGACCAGATACGTTAATACGAATACCAAGTGCGCCAAGACGCATCGCTGATTGCACTGCACGTTTCATTGCGCGGCGGAAAGATACGCGACGCTCAAGTTGTTGTGCAACGCCCTCTGCGGCGAGTTGTGCATCAAGCTCAGGCTTACGCACTTCAACGATGTTCAATGATACTTCACCGCCGGCACGTTGGGACAATTGTGAGCGGAGTTTTTCGATGTCAGCACCTTTTTTACCGATGATCACACCAGGGCGAGCAGTATGCACTGTTACCTTTGTGTTTTTCGCGGCACGTTCGATGATGACTTTTGAGATCCCTGCGGATTTCAATTTTTCTTGCACGAATTCGCGGAGCTTAAGGTCAACAACGAGCTTTTCAGCGTAGTCACGACCAGCATACCAACGGGAATCCCATGTACGGTTAATTCCTACGCGCAGACCAATTGGGTTAATTTTCTGTCCCATACTTCAAAAGCTCCTTTTATGCTTCTTGTTCTTTAACAACAATTGTCATGTTGCTGATTTTTTTCTCGATGCTGGCGGAACGTCCGCGAGCACGTGCGCGGAAACGGCGCATTTTCATTGTCTTGCCAACAGTTGCGATTGAAACAACAAGGCGGTCAACGTCTAGACCATGGTTGTTTTCAGCGTTTGCGACTGCTGATTCCAAAAGCTTTTTCACGTCTTGTGCAACGCGGCGCTTAGAGAATTGAAGATCAGTGATTGCGCGCGCAGCATTTTTACCGCGAATGGTTTGTGCAACCAGATTCAATTTTTGCGGTGATGTGTGGAAATATTTTCCAAAAGCCATCGCTTCTTTGTCGCCTACGCGTCTTGGGTTTTTTGTCTGTGACATTGTCTTGTTTCCTTTATGCCTTCAATTATTTCTTGGCTTTCTTGTCCGCGCCATGACCGTAATATGTACGGGTTGGAGCGAATTCGCCAAGCTTGTGCCCGATCATTTGGTCAGAAACCACGACAGGGATGAATTTTTTACCGTTATGAACACCGAATGTGAGGCCGATCATGTTTGGCAGGATTGTTGAACGACGTGACCATGTTTTAATCACAGTGTTCTTGCCAGCTGATCTTGCTGTTTCTACCTTCTTTAGAAGGCTTTTTTCGATGAATGGACCTTTCCATACTGAACGTGCCATTTTATTGCTCCTTATTTCTTACGACGACGAACAATATATTTGTCCGTAGATTTGTTCTTGCGTGTTTTGTAACCCATAGTCGGCTTACCCCAAGGTGTACATGGGTGACGACCACCAGCAGATTTACCTTCACCACCACCAAGAGGGTGATCGACCGGGTTCATAGCAACACCACGTACTGTTGGGCGCTTGCCCTTCCAACGTGTACGGCCTGCTTTACCGTCATTTGTGTTCATGTGGTCAGGGTTTGAAACCGCGCCAACAGTTGCGATGCACTCACCGCGAACGATGCGAAGTTCACCAGAGGCCAATTTAACCTGCGCATATCCTTGGTCACGACCAACGAGTTGAGCGAATGTACCAGCAGAGCGCACCATTTGCGCGCCTTTACCAGGCTTCATCTCAATGTTGTGAACGATTGTACCAACTGGCATGCTCTTAAGTGGCATTGCGTTACCAGGTTTCACATCGACTTTTTCACCGGCGATAATTTTGTCACCAACGTTAAGGCGCTGAGGCGCAACGATGTAGGCTTTTTCGCCGTCTTTATATTCGATCAAAGCGATGAAAGCAGTACGGTTCGGGTCGTATTCGATGCGAACGATTGTTGCTTCCATGTCCCATTTTTGACGCTTCCAGTCAATGATGCGGTAGCGACGTTTATGCCCGCCACCGATGTGACGTGCAGTGATGCGACCCATGTTATTACGTCCGCCAGATTTTGTAAGACCTTCGGTCAACGCCTTTTCAGGTTTGCCTTTATATAGGTCTTTACGATCAATCTGGACAAGCTGACGCTGTCCGGGTGTCGTTGGGTTAAACTTTTTTAGTGCCATTTTCTTCTTCCTTTATTCACTCATTCTCGGCGAGCCACCATGGTTTAAAACTTTTTTACTCAAACGCTGCGCTTAACTCTCTAGACATTGCCGAAACAGTAGCTTGACTAGGATTAGCTCCAACAGATTTAATAAAACCAGATATCGCAGTCTGAGCCTGATACCCAGTAGGTTTTATCTTAAAAGCCTCTGATAGCTGATCTTTTCTGGCTGTTCCCATACCGATACCGTTAGGTGGAAAGGCCATTTTTAAGAACTGATCAACCAGTTGCCTTCTTTTATTTAAATCTAACTCAGTACGCAACGTAAATTATACTCCAACACCTGTATCAATCACTTCACCTTCTTCAAGGGTAACAACTGCTTTTTTAAAGTCTGAACGCTTGCCCACGATGCCTTTAAAACGCTTTGTTTTGCCTTTTTGGATCATTGTATTGACAGCTTTTACCTTAACGTCAAAGAGGTTTTCAACTGCTGCTTTGATTTCAGGTTTTGTTGCTTTCAATGCAACCTTAAAAGTCACTTGGCCGTGTTCGGAGCCGAGTGTCGCTTTTTCTGTTACATGCGGCGCGAGGACTGTGTTGTAGTCGCGCTCTGTTGCTTCTGTTTTCTTAGCTTTTGCCATGATAAATTATCCCTTCAATTTCTCAGTCAAATCGTTGACTGCAGCTTTTGTCAGCACCAATGTGTCGCGGCGGAGAATGTCATAAACATTTGCACCTTGGCTAGGCAAAACATCAATCAAAGGAATGTTTGCTGTTGCGCGGGCGAAGTTTACATCAATTTCTGTGCCACCGAGGATCAATGCACTTGTGATGTCTAGCTTTTTAAGCGCTTCAACCATTGGCTTGGTTTTGTGCTCTTTTGCTGTCACGTCATCAAGGATGATGATTTTCCCTTCGGCTGCTTTCGATGAAAGTGCAGAGCGTAATGCTGCTTTGCGGACTTTCTTCGGAAGGTCGATTGCGTGTGAGCGTACGACAGGACCGAATATAGTTGCACCACCACGGTCGATGTTACGCTTCAAGTCACCGGCACGTGCGCGCCCTGTTCCTTTTTGTGCCCAAGGCTTTTTACCTGTCCCTGAGATCTCATGGCGTTGTTTAACTTTATGGTTACCCAAGCGGCGTTTTGCAAGCTGGTAATTAACCATGCGGTGAAGCAGATCGCTGCGTACTTCTACGCCAAAGATCTCTTTATCAAGCGTGATATCGCCTGATGCTTTTCCGTCGAGTGTTTTAACGGCGATTTTCATTATTCGTCACCCTTTTCTTCTTTTGTTTCTGCATCGGCTTCAGCATTTTCTTCTGCTTTAGCTTCAGCGGCTTTTAGATCTGCTTCTTGCTGTGCGCGCAATTCTGCTTCTTGCTCAGCGGCCAATGCGGCGGCTTCTTCATCAAGCTTAGCTTGCTCAGCTTCCATTTTCTTTTCATCAACCTTAATTCCTGCAGGCATTGGAGCATCTTCAGGAAATGCCTTCTTCACTGCGTCGTTAAGGACAACCCAACCGGATCTCGCACCGGGAACTGCGCCTTTAACAAGAATGAGGTTGTCTTCAAGGTCAACAGCAACAACCTGAAGGTTTTGCGTTGTTACGCGCTCATCACCCATGTGACCAGCCATTTTCTTACCCTTGAAAACGCGGCCAGGTTCTTGACACTGACCTGTTGAACCATGCGCACGGTGAGAGATCGACACACCGTGAGATGCGCGCATACCACCAAAGTTGTGACGCTTCATCGCACCGGCAAAACCTTTACCTTTGGATGTCGCGGTAACGTCAACGAATTGACCGGCGATGAAGTGGTTTGCACCAATTTCTGCGCCAATGTCAGGCATGTTTTCATTCACGACACGAAACTCAACAAGCTTTTTCTTTGGCTCAACTTTCGCTTTTGCGAAGTGGCCGCGATTGGCTTTGCTTGTGCGTTTTACTTTTGCTTTACCCGCGCCTAGCTGAACAGCTGTGTAGCCGTCTTTTTCTTCCGTCATGTGTGCAATTACTTGGCACTCATCAACCTTCAGAACAGTAACAGGAACATGGCGACCATCTTCATCGAAGATGCGTGTCATGCCTTCTTTGCGAGCGATAAGCCCTATTCTTTGTTTTGCAACAGTCATTTCTTTTTTCCTTCCTAGAGGTTGAGCACAACACCCAACTTAGTTTTAAACTTTGCTAGATCCCCACTTTCGCGGGGACTGCGATCGGTCATTTGTCGGCTACGCCGCCTGCATTTGTCCGATCTTGATTTCAACGTCAACACCGGCAGGGAGATCTAGCTTCATTAGAGCATCGATTGTCTGAGGTGTTGGCTCAACAACATCGAGAAGACGCTTGTGTGTGCGCATTTCCCATTGTTCCTGTGACCCTTTGTTCACGTGAGGCGAACGGATAACAGAAAATTTCTTGATCTTGTTTGGCAATGGCACTGGGCCACGAATGCTCGCGCCTGTGCGTTTTGCTGTGTTCAAGATCTCGGCACTGGCCGTATCCAAGATACGGTGATCGAATGCCTTGAGCGTGATGCGAATTGTTTGTGCGTCCATTGTTCTGTTATCCTTTACGCTTTATGTCTTATTCAACGATCTTAGAAACAACACCGGCGCCGACTGTGCGTCCACCTTCGCGGATCGCGAAACGGAGGCCTTCGGTCATCGCGATTGGTGCGATGAGTGTTACTTCAAGGTTGTTGATGTTATCACCAGGCATCACCATCTCTGTACCGCTTGGAAGGGCACATTCGCCAGTTACGTCCGTTGTGCGGAAGTAAAATTGTGGGCGATAGTTGGAGAAGAATGGTGTGTGACGTCCACCTTCATCTTTGGACAAGATGTAAGCTTCCGCTACGAATTTTGTGTGTGGTGTGATTGTACCAGGCTTACAGAGAACCTGACCACGCTCAACGTCTTCACGCTTCGTACCGCGAAGAAGAACACCAACGTTGTCACCAGCTTCACCGCGATCAAGCAGCTTGCGGAACATTTCAACACCAGTACAGATTGTTTTCTGTGTGTCTTTGATACCAACGATTTCAATCTCGTCGTTCACGTTCACGATACCTGTTTCGATACGACCAGTTACAACTGTTCCACGACCAGAAATTGAGAACACGTCTTCAACGGGCATCAAGAAATCTTTGTCTGTGTCACGTGCTGGTGTCGGGATGTATTCATCAACGGCGTCCATCAATGCAACGATTGAGTTCTCACCAATCTCAGGATCACGACCTTCAACAGCTGCGAGCGCAGACCCTTTGATGATTGGAATATCATCACCAGGGAAATCATAAGATGAAAGAAGCTCACGAACTTCCATTTCCACAAGCTCAAGAAGCTCTTCGTCATCAACCTGATCAACTTTGTTGAGGTAAACAACAAGCGCAGGAACACCAACTTGGCGTGCAAGCAAGATGTGTTCGCGTGTTTGTGGCATTGGGCCATCCGCTGCGTTCACAACAAGAATTGCACCATCCATTTGCGCCGCACCAGTGATCATGTTTTTCACGTAGTCTGCGTGACCGGGACAGTCAACATGCGCGTAGTGGCGCTTTTCTGTTTCGTATTCAACGTGCGCCGTTGAAATTGTGATGCCGCGTGCTTTTTCTTCAGGGGCTTTGTCAATTTTATCAACTGACTCACCATTACCGAATTTAAGCGCCAATGCCGCTGTCAATGTCGTCTTACCATGGTCAACGTGACCAATTGTGCCGATATTCGCGTGCGGTTTGTTTCTTTGAAATTTTTCCTTAGACATTCCTTATCGTCCTTTATTTTAGTTTGCGTTTAGGTTTCAATAGCTTCGCGTTTTTAGCCATCGGTCATATCGTTAATTACAACCGCCACGAATTACAATGTCTTGATTAGGAAAACACAGCCCTAAAGTCAACGGATTTTTTAAGATTTGGCGACTTTCGTTGCTTTATTTTGCTTATAAAAATAGTGATCATTTTTATAAGATGTGGCACATGCATGAGAATCCATACAAACAGCGGAATTATGTGCTTTGATAGGTACTAATTGGAACATTTGAGGCAAATGAAAAATGGAGCGGGCGACCGGGATCGAACCGGCATATGCAGCTTGGAAGGCTGCCGTTCTACCATTGAACTACGCCCGCTTAATACGAAAATTCGTTTTAAGAATTTTCTAGTGGCGAACAAACCTGCGGCTTGCTTCGCATCACATATGTCACGCAATAAGCATGATGAAAGAGTGTTAATCCCTTTTTTAATCGAAATCAAGGAATTCGAAATTATTTTCTAAAAAATATTGGATGAGCGCGATTGCATCTTGGGTCATACCGTTTTGGTCGTGGAGGAGGAGGATGTGATTGTGATCTTCGGATTGTATAGTTTTGTCGGCAGCGGCGCGGGCGATAAGGTCGTCAGTGGTTTTGATATCGTGTTTGTCACGATGTTCATCGTTTAGCATCCAATCGCGGGCGGTGAAGGTGTAAAGACAGTCTTCGGCGGCGCTTGGGTAGGATGGCGGCGTATTTTCAAAAGGTTGGTGGAAGCCATAGGTGTGAAGGTATTTTTGGAACGTGCGGATTTTTTCGGTTTGTGAGATGGATCGCGCGTCGATTTGCTCCAGCTTTACGCCGTCTCCGCGATCAATATAGGGGAAGCGATAGTATTTTGCTTTGCGTTGGATATCAACGCGGCGGTATGCGGCCTCGATCAGGTGCTCGCATGTTTCTAAATCATCAGCCCAATCTTGGGGTTCCATGTCTCCTGCGGCGATATGGGCGTAGGAATGATTGCCGATGATGATACCATTTTGGATGGCGTATTCGATTGCCTTAGGGTTTTGCTCTAACCTTTTGCCGCGCACGAATAGTATTGCGGGGATTTTATTCTCTACCAAAAAATCCACCAGCGCGTGCGTGTCATTTGACGGGCTGTCGTCAATTGTCAGATAGGCTTTGGGCATGGATTAATCCTCTTAGGGCGGGGTATGGGTCGGTGATGACATGAACGGGTGTGTTTACGATATCTTGTTTCACACAATCGACCGCGTCAAAGCATAATGCGTTTTTGAAGCGATCGGTATCAAAAGCGCCGTCTTTGATTAAATGAGTAATAACACCGCCCGTCATGTAGAGGCCGCCATAAGCATGCCCCGTAACAAGAGCGGTTGCGGCGAATATCCCCAAGAATTCATGGAATAGGCGCGAGGCTTTATCGGGGGCGTACATATCGCGGAGCTTGTGCAGGCCTGGGCCGCTGACGATGTCTTCGAACACTAAAGCGCGGTTGAGCGTGGCACGGATGTCCTTTATCGCGCTGCCGTGTTCGTCATTGAGGCTAGCGATGGGGAAATGGCCTCCATGGGTCTTTTGCACGAGGTTTGGATGATGGAAATATCCTAGACCTAGCCCTGTTCCAGCGCCTATGAGGCATAGGGAATTGTTATTTTCCGTGCCAGTATTCAGGGTTTTTAGATCGTCTTTTGTTAGCAGGGGCAGGCTGTATGTGCCTGCTTCGAAATCATTGAGGATGGTTTTTATGCGCCATCCCGCACTTTCGATATCGGCGGGGGTGATAACCCAGTCAGGGTTGTTGGTGATTTTCCAGACAGTATTATCAGGGTAGCCCGCGGCAGCAATTGATAGCTCACCCGTTTCAGCAAGGGTATGATCGGTGCAATATTGCATGAGTGTGCTTTCGAGATTTGGGAAATCGCCAACGCTGTATTTTTTGATATATATTGGTGCACCGCCACTTACTTGGGCAAAGCGGGCATAGGTGCCACCGATGTCAGATACGATCTTCATCTTATTATCATGCAATGCTTATCCTCAATTTGAAAGTGGGTAATTTGGATTAGGCTTAGACTTCTCTGGATGGCTCGCTCTATGATCGGCATATGCAAAGTGTTCACGTTTCCGATATCCATTCCCCATCCCCGCAAGAGGTTTTATCCTCTGTGTTTGGATATGATGCGTTTCGTGGGGAACAGGCAGAGATTATCAATGATGTGATTGCAGGACGAAGCTGTGGGGTATTGATGCCCACGGGGAGCGGGAAATCGCTGTGCTACCAGATTCCGTCCATATGCATGGATGGGGTTGGGATTATTGTCTCGCCGTTGATTGCATTGATGCAAGATCAGGTCGTGGCGCTGCGAGAGCTTGGCGTGAGGGCGGCGGCTATTCATTCGGGTTTGGAGTATGCGGAGCTTCAGGGGAATTTGAATGATCTGCGCAATGGTCATCTGGATATGGTTTATGTTGCGCCGGAACGCCTTGTGAATGATATGTTTCTGGATATTCTTGATGATATCAATGTCGCGCTGTTTGCTATTGATGAGGCGCATTGTATTTCACAATGGGGGCATGATTTTAGGCCGGAATATCGACAGGTCTCGCTTTTGCGGACTCGCTATCCCGATACGCCTTGCATTGCCGTGACGGCGACGGCTGATCAACCGACGCGCAAAGATATTGTTGAACGGCTAGGCTTGCCGAAATTATATGTGGCGGGGTTTGATCGCCCCAATATTACATATGAAGTGGCGATTAAGGATAATCCGCGATCACAATTGATTAAATTCCTCAAAGGGCGTGATGCAGGCGAAAGCGGGATTGTTTATTGCCTGTCACGCAAGAAGGTTGAAGACACGGCGGCTTGGCTTGCAGGACAGGGGTATAACGCCCTGCCCTATCATGCACGCCTTGACGCGAGCGTTCGGGCGCGCAACCAAGAGCGGTTCTTGAAAGAAGAAGGCGTGATTATGGTGGCGACCATCGCGTTTGGCATGGGGATTAACAAACCCGATGTGCGGTTTGTGGCGCATATGGATTTGCCGAAAAACATTGAAGCATATTATCAAGAGACAGGGCGTGCGGGGCGTGATGGCTTGCCGAGTGTTGCGTGGATGGTATACGGATTACAAGATTTGGCGTTGCAGAGGCAAATGATTGAAGGATCAGATGCACCCGAAGAACAAAAGCGTATTGAGCGGCAAAAGCTCACTGCATTTTTAGGGTATTGCGAGAGCGCGACATGTCGGCGGCAAGTGTTGTTGCATTATTTTGATGATAGCGGCGAGCCGTGCGGCAATTGTGACACATGCTTGCGCCCGCCCAAGACGTTTGATGGCAGCATTGCCGCACAGAAACTCTTGTCATGTATCTTGCGCACGGGCCAGATGTTCGGCGGCGGGTATGTGATTGATGTGCTTTTGGGTAAGAGCAATGATCGCATAGCGAAGAACGGGCATGACACGCTCAGCACATTTGGCATTGGCGGCGAGCATTCATCGAAAGAATGGCAAAGCCTTATTCGGCAGATGGTGGCGCGTGGGCTTGTATATGTGGATATGGATGCGCATGGCGGCTTGAAGATGACGCCAAATGGAGCTGATTTTTTGCGTGATAAGCCTGCGCTTGAGGTGCGGCTTGATCCAAAAAGTGTTGGCGGCGCGTCATCGGGCAATGCAAAGAAGACGGATCCTGCGTTGAGCCTTGAGAGTGAGGCCGAGCAAGATTTATTTGCCACGCTTAAGGCGCTCAGGATGAAAATTGCGAAAGATAATAATGTGCCGCCTTATGTGGTTTTTCATGATCGTACGCTGATTGATATGGTTTTGCGCCAGCCGCTGAGCTTGACGGCGATGAGCGGTGTGCCGGGTGTTGGCCAATCGAAACTGGATAAGTATGGGCAAGTATTCCTTGATGCCATTAACGCCGCAGCCTAATTGAATTCATAAAATTTGAAATAAATTCGAATCGATAAACCTTGATGGATTATCGGAATTTTTGTTAATGTTTTATTAATACTTACATCATTCAAATAATAATTTTGCGTTACTGTTAATAACCAAATAAGGGGAGATCGTTCATGAGCAATGACACGATAAGGGTTCTTTATGTCGAAGACGATCCATATGACGTCACCATCCTTCAGGAGACATTAAGAAGCACGAAGGGGTTTCAAAACGAATATACGATTGACCATGCGGGCGATCTTATTGATGGATTGAATATGGTTGGGGAGCATCACTATGATGCGATCTTATTGGACCTTAATCTGCCGGAGGGGGCGGGTGAGAAGAATGTGAAAATCTTTAAAAAACATGCCCCTCAGACGCCGATTATATGCCTGACATCAACCAATTGTGATCGTTTGGCGATGGAGGCACTCCGAGAGGGGGCGCAGGAATTTATCGTTAAGGGATACGGGAATGCTTATGTTTTAAACCGCATTATTCGCTCCTCGATTTTCCGCCAGAATATTGAAAATGCACTGCGTAATCAGGCGCAATTTGATAACAATACCGGCCTGCCGAATAATGTGTTTTTAAGCCAGACGGTCAATTCGTTTATCAAGAAGGCTGAGGAATGGGGGCATCAGGATGCGATGATGATTATGTCGATATCGAATTTTAAGAATATCTACGCCCAATTTGGCAGAGAGGTCGCGCGAGAGGTTGGTATTCGCACAGTCAAGAATATGCGTGAAGGGCTGCGTGAGGAATTTGCAGGGAGCCTGAATGAGGGGGAATTTTTGATTTACGTGCATAATAATGCACTTCATGACATTGGTCGCAGTATCTCCGATTTGTCCGAAAAATTAATTGATCGATGCTCGACACAATATTCGATCAAAGGACGGGCAGTTGATGTCACTGTCAATATAGGCGCGGCGGTGTTTCCCGATACGGGTCAGAATTACGATGAGCTTTTGGATAGCGCTTACGATGCCCTGTTTATCGCAACAAGTTATGGTCATTCGAAATATTGTATGGCCAATGAAGAGCTTATTGAGCCAGCCGGCACACGCGCAGCGAGCGGCGCCAATCTATGATTATTTTGAATACGCGATTGGTTGGCGATTCTTTTCTCCTTTAAGCTCACGTCCGATCAATTGCGTTTACTGCGTAGTCTTCTACTACTAGCCATGCACACACTCCGAACTATAGGGGCGTTCTACCTTCAGCAGAGCGTCCCTTTTTTTTATTTGTTCGATGGCATTATTTTTTGGCTGTTTTTGTGTCTTTATCCATGAAGTGATCATGGAGGTTTTTTGTGAAGCAGAATTTGGTTTTGTTATTAACCTTTAGAAAATGCATCGCGACTTCGACATTGCCCATGATTTGATCAAACTCCTGCCCGCATTCAGGGTAGAGCGCCATGGCGATATTAACAGATACGCGTATATTGCTGCCTTGAAGCTCGAAAGGGTCTTGCATAAAATTTTGTATCTTTTGTGCAACCAGCATACAGCGGCTTTTGATTTTTTCGTCATTTTCATTGTCGAGGTGGATTGCGAATGTGTCACCTTCATAGCGCGCGATGAAGTCACATTCCCGAAGATTGTCTTTGATACGTTTTGCGACCTCTTTTAGGAGACAATTGCCGAGATCTTCGCCAAATGTGCGGTTGATGGTTTTGAAATTTTCAATATCCATGAAGAAAAAGGCTTCTTGGTTTTTTCTTCTTTTAGCGCGTGCGAGCGAGGCGTTGAGGGTGTCTCGGAAAAACAATTTATTGGGCAGCCCCGTTAATTCATCATAATGGGCTTGTTCAAATAATTTGTTTTCGATTTTTTTACGGCTGATTGATGATTGTATGACACGGCTTAATATTTGGCCGGTGCAATGACCTTTTACGAGGTATTCTTGCGCGCCCGCTTCCAGAACTTCATTGGCCCAATTGTCACTGTCTACGCTTGTCAGGACGACAATTGGCACTAACGGGTTTTCTGCGCGCAGGCATTTCACATTATCGATCCCGCGCAAATCCGGCAGGTTGAGATCAAGCAATACGGCGCTGTATTCGTTGCTATAGACTTCCTTAATGGCGGCGCCCATAGTTTCAACACGAGTGATAGCGAAAACCTCTTTGCTTCCAGCATTGCGGCTTAAAGCTTCTTTAAAGATGACCGCGTCTGTTGCGTCATCTTCAACATGTAAAATAGTAAGATTGCCCATATTTATTCCCCCATAAAGCAAGTTTTTTTTGTTCGGATCATGTTCCGATTTTTTTACGCATTTATGCAGAGCACATAGATAATATCTGTGTGTTTATAGTTTTATTTTATGTGCGTTTTTGAAAAGTCGCCAGAGATTTATATTTTGTATGCAGGCTCTGACTAAGGCTTTTGCGGCAGAGAGAACGTAACCTCAGTCCATTCATTAGGGCTTGATTTAATGTTAATTTCTCCGCCGTGGCGTTCAATGATTTTTTTAGCGAGTGTTAACCCTACGCCATGTCCTGCGAATTTACCGGCAGGGTGGAGCATTCGAAACATGCGAAATACTTCCGTGCAAAATTTTTCCTGCATGCCGATGCCATTGTCGCGGATTGTGAATATAACTTTGTCGCTTTTGCTTTTTGCATCTATTGATATTTCGCGCGCGCTTCCCTCTTTATGAAATTTTATGGCGTTATCAATTATGCTCAAGAATACAGTATGAATTTGTGATGGGTCGCCATAAATCTCTGGCATTTCGCCGTGGTTAATAGAAGGATTTAATTCGGTGATTTCACCTTCTAGGCTGCATAGTACATTGGCTATTAGCTCATTTGTATTGATGCTTTCGCTGGACTGGCTGCGCGTGTTCACCCGAGAGAACGCCAATAAGCCCTGTTGCATTTTATCCACGCGTTCTAAGGATTTCTGCAGATAGTCTGCGTATTCACGTTCTTCTTCGTTGAGTTGATCTGCGCGTGATGCGATTAAAAGCCGCGCGAATTCTTTGATATGACGTAGGGGCGCGCTTAAATCATGGGACACGGTATACGCGAAATCAGCGTATTCATTTAAGACTAGCTGCGCATTATCGATTTCGCTTTCTAACTTTTCCGTGGCCGCCATTCAATGTCCCCTTATCGTCATCATTTGATGATGAGCGCAATTATATCTTTAAATGCTATTATGAAAGAGAAATTAAAATGTTTCTACTACGTGTTGCTCTAGTATGTTTTTGAAATCATCGTTCATGATTTGAGATTTCAATACCACGTGGTTTGCGCCGAGCTTAATTGCCTGGTTAACAGTCATGTCCGTACCCATTCCCGTTAAAACAACAATCGGCGTCCCCTTGTTAAAGCTTCTGACCTCTTGCACTGCGGCTGCGCCATATGCATCAGGGAGGTTTAAGTCCAACAGAATGAGATTAAAATTATGTTTTGAATATGCGCTGTACGCCTCACCGATTGATTGGACGGATATAATCGTGGCGTCGGGCCATATATCCAATATACGGTTTTTCCCTAAAATAACGTCGGCGGCTTCGTCCTCGACCAAAAGTACTTTATAATTTTGATCGTCTTCGTTTTTTATTACTTTCGCCATCAAAGCTCCCTTAACTCGTCTTGATTGTATCATATGTGATAATTCTTAATATTATAGTTTTTGGTGGCTTGAGTACAATTGTGTGGAGATTTTTATAAAAGATCGGCGATTGGATCGGCGCTGGATAGGCTTAATGCTTGAAATTGTAATTGTTGTCGCGTTTGAAGCGCAAGCAACTCTGCTCCTTTTTCGTTTTGGTCGGCGACCACAAGGTCATCAGCCCCCGCTCTATGCGTGTTAATATTGATTTGCGTGAAATCTTGACGAGCGGTGATGATGCCGAGATCCACCTGAAGAGAGCCTGCGTAGCTGCGCAACGTTTCGCGGGCGATATCGATTTCCTCACGGGCTGCGCTTAGCCCTGCGAGTGTTAAAAAGTTATTATTTGCAAGGCCCAAGCCCAAGGACGTTGCGTCGATCCCCTCGCTGATTAATGTGCTAGTGCGCAGTACGTTGAAATCAGTTCTTAAATGCTCGCTGTTTAATAAGCCCAAACCGCGAAATTGCGTATCTTTTGCCAAAAAGTCTATTTGCTCCATGATATCAAGGTACTGGCTTTGGTATTCTCTTGCGCGTTCAGCCAGTTCTGGGTGGTCTTCGTTGACGAAAAGGCTTGAGTCCCACTCAATTACGTAATCATAACTCGACCCAACCCCTTGATCATTCCAAGCCCCGTCTGGGCGGAGATGAACGCCGTCTTCGTTGCCGGAGTTATTTGGCTCACCGCTGCGCCAGTTTTCATACGCGCCGTTTACTGCGCTGCCCCCTGTGCCGCCTTGCCAGAATTGTTGCCCATCTTCAGAGCCTCCAACCCAGCGCCATTCTCCTTCCACGGTTTGGTCGCTTCCACCGATCCACGTATTGTTCGGTGATAGAGCATTGATATAATCATTTTCTTCTTGTGAGGTGATAACAGCGAGATGCCCCGTCACTCCTGCAACACCGGATACGGTGGACGGCTCGATTAATGTTGCGCTTTGCGCGTTGGCATTTGCTGTATTCCAATTGGCATTCGCCGTGACCACTTGATAGAAGCTCTCGCTGTCGCTGGAGTATGTAATGCCAGGGTTGTCGGCTAAAATTGCCGAGATATCGGCTGGTGTTAATTCTGCGACGAGGCTTGTGATTTCAGGATCTGAATATAATTCAGTAAGTGCTTCATCTAATAGGGCATCGGCCTGGTCGATTAATTGTAGGATGGCATTTGCGCCCGTATCTGCCTCTTGGATGGTGCGGATGCTTGTAGTGATGCCGTCTAAAAGCCCCCTTAAATCATCGGCTTCGCTTGTGAGAGTGCGGGATGTGAAGAAATTTTGAGGATTATCAATCGCACGGTTTACATCCTTACCGGATGCCAGCGTTAGCTGCACTTTATCAACGAGCCCTTGGGTGCGCTTAATGGATTGCAAGATAGCATCTTGTGTTCCTGATAAAATATTTCCGAATTTGCTAATCATTGCTTACCGATGAGTAAAATATACACGCCCATATATTTGCAAGATATGTGCCAGTCAGGATACTTTTTCCTAAAGCGTTGCACAATGTTTATGGGCAGATATTACTCTTGTTTCAATGCTGCGATGAGTTCATCTGTTGCGATGCGGAGGTCTTCAATATCAGGTTCTGAATCGTTCATTGTTTTTAGATCGTGGGCGATGGCGTTTAATTGTTTTATAATCGCTGTTTTTGTTGCTTTGTCTTTCGCGAGTTCGGCCATTGGTTTAAATTTCTTTAGCAGATGGCGAATCATACTTGGGGTTCCGCGCCCGTGAAAACGTATTTGATCAAATGCGCTGAGGATGATGTCTGCTTCATCGCTTTGCTTTGCGTGCATACGTTTTATGCCCTCATCATCATAAAAATCTTCGGCGGGTGTTTCTTTTTCGAATAAAATGGCGAGCGCGCCAGACAGGTGATCCAAAACGCTCATTGCTGTGAAGCTGTCGTTAATCCCAGGCGATAACGCGCGGATGGCAATTTCGACGAGGTGACGGATTGAATAGCTTATATCTTGTGTTGCGGTGTGCTGATTTCCGATGATGAATGTGTTTTTGATGCGTTTTTCAATATCATCCGTTTTATCCTTCACCTTCGAATAAATACGTAATCCGTCTTCACCTTCTACGATATAACGGCCAGCCTTGAAGTCCACCCTTACACGTAAGTCATGATTGCATGCAATATCCATGATCGCATCGTAATCAATATTTTGAACATAACCGGATCGCTCAAACACGATGCGTGTGCTCATTTGCTCAAAATCTTTCGGCCATTCGCCGTTATCTTTAGAAGCTTCATAACGTTTTTTTATGATGTCTTTTGTTAAGCGGTTTAGAGCCGATTTCAGATCATTCGAGACTTTTAATATGACGTTGTCGGCAATGCTTGATTGCGCGACATGGTGCACAAAACCTAAGAATATGAATAGATTTATTGCACATATTACAAAGACCACAGATATCGTCAGTTGCGGCGTAACCATTTGAGATCCGCGTGAATGCAGGATAATGGTCAAAACGAAACACGCCATAACCGCGCCGAAAAACAGCCCGATAAAATCTTTTGTTTTTTGATCGCTCATGAAGCTTCGGATTAAGCGCGGCCCTAATTGCGATGCGGCTAATGATAACACAACCATTGTGATCGATATTGCGAGTGTGGCCATTGTTATCATGGCAGACATTAGCGCGATGGTTACTGATTTTGCATCATCTGTTGAGCCTTGGAATAGAAAGCTTGGGTATTCTAAATCATGCAGATACGTGATTTCGACATAATATAAACTGGCGGTGAATGCTAAAAATCCTATGCAAAATGCTGCCGGTACAAACCAAAGGTTACTTTTTAGCAATTGCCAGTAATTATATATCTTTAATAACATGCATTATCATTCTTTTGTTAAGTGCTGTGCGAGGGCAAGCGTTTGCTCTTTTGTGAGCTTAATATCATAGCCATCGGCGCTTTCGATGATGTTTACCTCGTCAAATGGCAGGGCGAATGTTCTGGCTCCTAATGCTTGCGCTAATGTTGCGCGCAATGTGAAATAAACATTCTGTGCTTCTGCGTTTTCATAGATAACCGCATCAATTTGCCCTGTTACATTGCCTTCAAAGTCTATGAGCTGTCCATCGTAAAGATTGCGAAGGCTTACATAATTTGTATCTTCAATTGAGGAATAATTATAGTCAGGTTTGTCTTCAACTTTTTCCTCCGCCATCGTCACAGATACGTCACCGTCAGATTGTTGCTTTATAACATTTTTAAAACCGATTGCGGTTAAATCACGTTCGTATCTGGCATCGTCATCATTAACGATGATAGCGCGCGCTTGGCCTGTTTCTTTGTTGACCAGAATGTCAAAAATTGATCCCGCTTTTTCACCATTAACGCCATAGACTTCACTGCCTACAACGTCTCTTACCGAGTGTCTATATTCGTCTTGGTTTTGGGCATTTATATATGCAGCTCTGCGCTCTGCTATTCTATCTAACGTGATTGTAGGACTGTCGCCTTTTGTTTGCAGGGGCCCTAAGCCAGCATTTTGGACGTGTTCAACATTTTTAAGGTTATGCGGACTGTCTTCTAAGCCATCTTCGATACCGCCAAACATTTTATAAAAGAAATTATAGACCGCGCTGCGCCCTGACCCTTCGCTGTAGTCATTGCCCGGCATTTGTGAATTTACCGCGAGTTGCTGCGTTTGCTGGTTAGAGGGGGCGGTATCCTCGTTATCATTTGATGGGGAGAAGAAGAACCAGCCAACGATTGCGCCGATAACAACCAAAGCAAACGCAAACCCTAAAATCGCGTGAATGGCACGACGTGTATAGGGCTGGCGTAATTCACTGGCGCCTACGACATTCGCGTTATTGGGATCAATTCTTGGGTCATTACTAAACATATCTATTTTCTTTCTTATTATTATTTATCAATAAATAAGGACACTACGATTTATTAAATGTCTGTACTTAACTATACGAACGCATCAAAGGTCGAAAGCGTTCCAAATGGCAAGGGTGGGAACTTAGCGTGTGCTGATGCGTTTGATATACACAACCACAATCCTCAAAGGAGATTTACAATGAATATTTCAAAAACACTTTTAACATCGGCGGCATGTGTTGCATGCGCCCTGCCCTTTAGCGTTCAAGCAGAAACCACGAAGGTTACTACGCAGACGATCGTTGAAGCGCAAGATGTCGAAGGCATTAATCAAATTGATTTTTCTGCGTTTGATACCAATAAAGATGGCATTTATTCCAAGCCTGAAGTCGGTGAGAAGCTTTTCTATTCATTTGACCGCGATGGCAATGAAGTTATAGACAACATTGAATGGGATAGGAAAAGCGTTTTCACCATTACCCCAATGGAACAAGAAACGTATAAATTTGTCGATTATAATGATGATGGCACTACAGAGGTTACGACATACACATATAACGAGTTCTATAAAGAATCTGCGTTGATCTTGTTTGATAAGAATAAAGATGGCCTATCTGCATCTGAATTTATCAATGTCGGCTTTCAGAAGCTTGATCTAAACGACAATAACGTGATTGAGCTTAATGAATGGAAAAAAGGCTATATTGAGATGACCAAGCCAGAGAATGCTGAACAAGAGCGTTATAATTAATTCGTATATACAGTTTTAAATATTATAAAAGCCGCCTCTCAATTGGGCGGCTTTTTTTATGTTCGGCCTTTAGATGATGTATGTATGACTATACTACTCGCCTTCTGCGCAGCTGGCGCAATCATTTGCGCTTTGTTCTACGTTTTTGGGTACGTTTTGCTCAGCGTAACGTTTTGCCTCTTCCGCGTCGTTTACGCTGCCACTTGCGACTATTGATCCATGAAAAACAACAACCCATTTCCATGATTGTGATGATTGATCACATTGCCAATCACGCTTTTGTTGCTCAACGATGAGTTCGTAATCGCCAATATCTGTACAGAGTTTTTGTACTTTCCATTCTACTTCAGACATAATGCTAAATCCTTTTTTGTCTTAAACTTAGCCAATGATTATGCCGTTATATTTATCGTTTGCATAATAAAAAAGCCTGCACTATTGGCAGGCTTTTAAAAAATATACTTATGTTTTTTCTAATTGCTAATGTTTTCAGCAATGTTACTTACGCTATCTGCAACTTGCTCTGCTGGAGAGTCTTTGCTGGCTTGGATAGCCAATATTGTTAGTATTCCAATAAGAACAACTGCGATTACGGTTAGTAGACCTTTATTGTTCATGGCTCACCTCTTACTTAGAAGCGGCGCTCTGTACAGATTCACCTGCTTGCTCAATATCTTGACCAGCGCCGTCGAGTGTATTACACGCGCCGAGTGAGATTACGCCGAGTGATAGAAGAGTGAGTGTTAAAAGCTTTGAGTTTTTCATGGTTATAGTCTCCTTTTGAGTTAGTTATATTTTACTAATGTGTAGCCTTGGTAAATGGTTCCAAATTAATTCAGGCGATCGCCTGCTACGAATCCTGCTGCGCTGGCTAAAAGCACTGCTGTTTTTGGGTTGTCGATGATCGGCTGTGCTAGTTCTTCACCAAGTAGGTCGGTAATGATGCCGGTTAATTCAGCAAGTTCATCCGTATGCACCTCTGGCTGTTTTTTACTTTTAGCTATTAAAACACCAGTAAGCGCTGATATGACAGCTGCCCCCATTATGAACGCTGCTGTGATTAGCGCGGCCATGGGTTGCGTAAATTGCGTCATGAGCCATGCATAACCCGATATGATTAAAAACACGACAGCAACGAGC
>JAACQG010000015.1:0-43629 GCA_009995045.1 Alphaproteobacteria bacterium | reverse complement strand
TTTACGCATCATGGGCGCTTTGCTGCTCATCATTCCGTTTATAACAATCTGTTCGATCAATGGGATTAGAGCTTTCACGATCTATCTCCGACCGCGTAGAAGCAAGCTTGCGATAAGACCACCAGCGAATGCGATTGCAACGCTTTGTGCTGGTTTTGCTTTAACCTGCTTTTCAACTTTAAGGATTTCTTTTTGTCCTTTTTGTTGAATCTCTGCCAAGCGCGTTTTTGCTATGTCGCTAATTTCGTCTACCTGATTGACGCCATCTTTTTGAACATGCTTTGTAAGCGCGACAACATTGTCTTTGAGAGAATCAATATCTTGTCTGATTTCATTTAATTCTGGGTAATTGCTTTTTGACTTGGGCATAATAATAAACTCCTTTTCGTTTGATATGCCTTGCCAACGGGACATACGAAAAAAAGTTCCTTATAAATTTAAACCATTATGTTTTAGGTGGGGTGAACATGTACCCAACACCGCGCACTGTTCTTATGATATTGGGGCCATTGTCACCGAGTTTTTTCCTTAGACGGCCAATCTGAATATCAATTGCACGATCATACGAATCAAACTCACCGTCGCGGGTTAATTCAAATAACTGCTCACGGCTTAACGCTCTGTTATTCGCAAGCACGAGGGCTTCTAATAATTGAAATTCTCCGGTGGTGATTTCCAATGACTTATTATCGGCATCGAAAAGCTGGAATTGATTTCGGTCTAATATAAAGTCGCCAAATTTGATTGTTTCATTTTTAGCGGATGATGCCTGCGACGCTTTATCGTTTGTATTGGCACCTGATACATTGCGGCGCATTACAACTTTAATGCGCGCAGCTAGCTCACGCATTTCGAATGGCTTGGTCATATAGTCATCAGCGCCCATTTCGAGGCAGACAATTTTCTCTGTTGTGTCGCTTTTACCGCTTAGGACGATAATCGGCACTTGTGTCTTTGCACGAATTTGCGGAATGAGGGCAAGGCCATCAATATCGGGCAAGACAAGGTCGAGTAAAATTACATCCGCATTTACATCTTCCAACTTATCATTCAATTGCATGCCATTACTTGCGGTGGCGACAACGTAGTTCTCACTCTCTAAGTAATGTTTCAAAACGGTTTGTAAGCCTTCGTCATCATCGACAGATAGCACAATCCCTTTATTCATGGGCGTCTTCCTATATTAACACTCTATTCTTATAATTGTTTTGTTACATAAATGATACAAACTATTTCAAAACTATTACATTGCCGACAAATCACAGTTACAGAGTCTGCTTAAGCTCATCTTTAACAGCGAAACAAATCGCGACTTAAAGGAGCTAAATTATGTTTAACAATGCAGAACTTACTGAACAAATGCCACGCTTGGAAAAATTTGCGATGAAGCTTACACGCAAGCAACATGATGCAGATGATTTATTACAGGCAACGTTGCTAAGAGCGATGGAAAAAAAGCACCTCTATAAAGAAGACACAAATCTTTTTAGCTGGACATCGAAGATGATGTATAACCTTTTTGTCTCTAATTATCGTCGTAAAGTTAAATTTGAGACACAATATGATCCAGAAAATTATTTAGAAAAACAAACTGTTGAGCCATCACAAGAATCAGAGATGGAGCTTATGAAAGTGAATGAAGCGATGAGCTTGCTTTCAGAAGAGCACCGTGACGTTCTTGTATATGTTTGCGTTCAAGGTATGCGCTACCAAGAAGTCGCTGACGCTTTGGACATTCCTGTAGGCACAGTCAGATCACGTTTATCAAGAGCGCGTGATCAGCTTCAGAATTTGTTGGATACGCCAAGCGCAAAAGATAGTTATGCCGTTACAGGTAATGCTAAAAGCTTAGGTAACGCTGCTATCGCAGCATAAGTTATTCTTCCTCCACCACCCTTAAAAAACCGATTAAGTCAGCTTAATCGGTTTTTTTTATGACACATTTCCGCGCAATCTTAAGAACCTAAGCATGGTCTTTTTAAGATCGTTTTCATTGATTGGCTTAGGTAAATACGCATCCATTCCCGCAGCGATACATTTATCTTTATCTCCGACCAATGCGTGGGCGGTCATACCGATAATGGGTGTGCGGTCTAAATCCTGCTCCTCTTCGATTTTACGGATTTGCGCAGTCGATGTGAAACCGTCCATTTCGGGCATTTGGATATCCATCAACAGTAAATCGTAATGGTTTTCTCTCCAGAGATTAAGTGCTTCTAGGCCTGTTCTGGCCACGTCGAATTCCATGTCCATTTCTTCGAGGATATAACTTAATACAACGATGTTACCTTCGTAATCTTCAACGAGAAGCACTTTGTCTTTTGCGCTGATCGCGGCTTTTAGCTTGTCATTGATCTTGTTTTTACGCGCTTCGTTTTGATCGTGATCTTCTTGCGTGCCTTCTACTTCCGTGAATGGGATGATGAGCGAGAATGTTGATCCTTTGCCTTTTTTGCTCTCAAGCTTAATGGTGCCGCCCATAAGGGTTGCAAGTTTAAGAGAGATAGGAAGGCCAAGGCCAGTGCCGCCGTATTTGCGTGATACTGAGGCGTCTGCTTGTTTAAAGCGTTCAAAGACTAAACCGAATTGATCTTTAGCCAGGCCAATCCCTGTGTCTTCTACGTCTATGCGCAAGACATCTCCTGCATCAAGTTCTTGTTTTGATGCTTTGACGTGAATATGGCCCTCGTCGGTGAATTTAAGGGCGTTGCCAATCAAGTTGATCAAAATCTGTCTTAGGCGGATGGGGTCATTATACAAATGTGTGCCTTTGACATCTTCGTAATCAAAGACAAAATCGAGCTTTTTTTCGTTCGCGCGCACAGACATAATGCTGACGATGTGTTGAAATGACTCTTCTAAATCAAACGAGACTTCTTCTAATTCTAATTCACCGCTTTCGATTTTTGAAAAATCAAGGATATCTGAAATCAAGTCTTTCAGTGTTGTTGAACTTGCGCTGAGTACGCTGATTAGTTTTTGTTTTTTGTCATCAAGGCCTTCTTTTGATTGCTGCAAAATCTCGGCGGCGCCGCTGATGGTTGTGAGAGGTGTTCTGATTTCATGGCTCATATGAGCAAGGAAATCTGTTTTTGCGCGGTTTGCCTCTTCTGCTTTTGTTTTTGCTTCTTGAAGACGAAGTTCATATTCTTTTGATGCGCTGATATCTGTTTGGGATCCAATTAAGCGGATGGGCTTTCCATTGGAGTCATTTACCAATTTAGCGCGAGCATTGACCCATATCCAACGGCCAGATTTATGCTGCATACGAAATGTATTCGAATATTCGGAGAGTTGCCCATTGAGGTATAAATCAAGATATTCCATGACTTGGTCTTTTTCATCGGGATGCAATTTACTGACAGAGTCATCTAAATGCCCGTTAAAATCGCCTGCTTTATAGCCCAGCATTTCCATGAATTGCTGGGAGTAGAATACTTCGTTGGTTTTAATGTTCCAATCAAAGATACCATCCTGCGTCGCTTCCACCGCAAGAAGGAAGACCTCTTCGCGCTCATTGAGCGCTGTTTCGGCTGCTGATCGTTTTGATTGCGCGCGCAGAAGATAGGCATTGAAAATCATGATGAGAATCAGCGCTGTACCGCCGCCGATAAGAAGCGTGAAGAGATATTGGTTCTTTTTATCTTCAACAATGCGCACTTGGGCATCGAGAGATGCGTATTCTTCGGCAACAAAATCATCGTTTACGCGCGATATATCTGTACGAATTTTGTCGATAACATTTACGTCTTCTAACTTTATTAGTGTGTTATTGGCTTCTTTTTTGTTGGTGCTGTTTTCCAAATGCTCCGAAAACTTAACGTAATATTCTCTTAATTCTTGCAAGCGGCTTTCTTGTGAGGGGCTATCTGCGGTTAGCTCGCTAAGCTCTGCTAAATGTCTTGAGACTTGTGCTTTTTGGTTTTCGTATTGATTTAAAAAACTCTCTTCGCTAGAAATTAAATATCCGCGCTGCGAAGCTAGCATACTAGAGACAAGGCCGCTTAGCTCTTGAGAGGCGATGATTGTTTCATGGGTGCGTGTGATCCAGCTATCTGATTCTGCGATTTTGCGATCGCCGGAAACGAGAACATAGCCCAGCGCCAATGCGCAAGACAGCATAATTGCGCTAAAAATCAAATAGTTTCTTATAAACACGATGGGCATGCGTGACCATACGCTTAAATTGCTGAAATACCAATAAAAAAACGGCATCCGTTAGAATGCCGCTTTTTGGTGAAATATTATTGTTTATACTGGTGGTGCTTTACCTCTTAAAGCATTGATTATTAAACTAATAACAAACAGCGCGAGGAACACAACAAACACGATTTTTGCAATTTCTGCAGACGCAGCGGCAATACCACCGAACCCTAATACCGCAGCGATTAGTGCGATCACTAAAAATGTAACAGCCCAATTTAACATTATTTTCTCCTTTATTCTTGGTCTGCTTGTTCCAACGTGCCAAATAAAAATAAGTTCCTTTTATTTACGGTGGAACTAAATAGCCAGTTTACGCATTGGAGTGAGTGGAAAGGGAGTTAAGGCTATGAGAACATTTACTGATTATGATATACAGGCGCTTATTGATAATGAGTTAAATTATGAAGATTCCAAGGTTGTTCGAAACTATATTCAAAAGAATAAAGATGCGCTGAAACGTCACGATACATTAGCACAACAGAAGAGAATGCTTCAGTCTTGGTGGAAATATAAGAAATCCACTTAAACTCAAGCGACATAGATACAGACATCACAGGCCACTTTTTTAGGTGGCTTTTTTCTTTGGGTAATTATGCTATGAATAGTTTCGATGGGTTTGCCATGGCTTTGTTTTCATAGGATCTTTTGTTTGAAATATTTTTTTACCATTACGGCTATACTTATTCTTTTCCCCCTTATGGCCTTAGGTGTTGAGAGTGCATCAGGCGATAGCGAGGTTTTCCTGTTTTTAGTGCGCAATGTACTGGATGACGTTCTGCTCAATTCTCTGATTATCGTTATCTTTACCAGCGTTGGCGTTTTGGTTTTTGGCGTTAGTTGCGCGTGGGTCCATGTGCATTATAATTTTTTCGGGAAAGGCGTATTGGGGTTTTTATTGATGATGCCCGTTGTTTTTCCCGCTTATATCCTTGCTTATCTTTACACGAATTTTTTTGATGCGGCGGGTGGTTTTTCAGCTTGGTTGGAGCGTATTGACGGGCAATTTTTATTGCCTGATTTTCGATCGGTTTGGGGCGCGTCTTTTATTTTAACATTCTGCCTCTACCCCTATGTTTATATCTTTGCGCGCAATGGGTTTTTGAGCGGTTCGCGCAGTCAGATTGAAAGCGGCACTATGCTTGGCGCTAGTCGGTTCTCACGATTTTTTGACATTGCATTGCCTGCGTCGCGACCGTTTATCATTGTCGGTCTGATGTTGGTGATCATGGAAATACTCGCCGATTATGGAACGATGGATTATTTCGGCCTTAAAGTGTTCTCCACCGTTGTCTATGACGCGTGGGCGGGATATGGCGATATTACGGCCGCGGCGCGGCTGTCGATTTTATTGCTTGGGTTTGTTCTCTGCCTTGTTTGGTTTGAAAAACAACAACGCAAAAAAATGCGATTTTACAGCCTTGAGGTGTCAAAAATTACGCATTCAGCCACGCAGCGCGGCAGTGTGCTGTTAAGCATTTGGTGTTTTATTCCAGTGATGTTGGGGTTTATATTTCCGATGTTTTTATTGCTTCGCATGGTATTAAGCAGTGATAACATTTTGGATCAGATCATTGCCACATTGCCGTATTTATACAACACGTTAGCGGTTTGTTTTATCGCGGCATTATTGGCGATAACATTGTCCTTTGTTCTTACGACGTATAAGCGCAAACATGATAGTGCATTTCATGCCTTTTTATTGAGCATCTGTGGGTTTGGCTATGCGCTGCCGGGGGTTATTCTTGGGCTTGGGTTGTTGCTGATGTCGATCATATTTTCACGCATGGAGATATTGGTTACAGGCACATTTTTGTTTTTGATCATTGGCTATCTCATTCGGTTTTTGAATATATCAATCAAAGGGTTGGATGCAGGATATGAGAAAATTAGTCCCTCGATTGATGATGCAGGGCGTTTGAGCGGATATGGGTCATTTTATGATGCGTGGAAAATCAAATTGCCGCTGCTTTTTCCGGCAATGATTAGCGCGGGGCTGCTGATAAGCGTGGAGGTGATTAAAGAATTGCCTCTCACGCTTATATTACGGCCCTTTGATTTTGATACGCTGGCTATTCGTACGTATAATTTTGCCTCTGATGAGCGGTTATCGGAAGCGGCGTTTCCGGCTTTGTTCATTGTTTTAGCCGGATGCATTCCGATTACGCTTTTGCAACGTTACACACGCTTGTCGTCTTGATTTATTGGAAACCAATTGTGTCGAAAATCATTTTGGCACGTTTTTGATTTACGCCAAATTCGCGCACATTAATGTTCTGCGCTTTGAAATCTTTATTGGCCTCTACTGTTTCATTGACCTTGACACCGTCGACGACCGGATATTCGTTATTACCGTCAGCGAAATAGGCTTGCGCGGTTTTTGATGTGAGGTATTCCAAGAATTTCACAGCAGCTTCTTTATTTTTGGCATGTTTTACAACGCCTGCGCCAGAGATGTTTATATGTGTGCCTTTCCCGTTTTGATCAGGGAATACGACGCCAATGTTTTTGACGATTTCCTTGTCTTCAGCGGCATCGGAGCGTTGCATGCGAAAGAGATAGTAGCTGTTTACCAGCGCGATATCACATATATCACGGGCAACTGCTTTGATTTGATCAGTGTCACCGCCTTGGGGTTTTCTGGCGAGGTTATCCAATACACCTTGCGCCCATTTGGTTGCTGCCTGCTCACCGTCTTGTGCGATCATGCTTGATAGGAGTGAGAGGTTGTAGATGTTGCTGGATGAGCGCACGCAGACGCGGCCTTTGTATTTTGGGTCTGCTAAATCTTGATATGATGTGATTTCGCCTTCGCTGATTTTTTCGGTGTTGTAGGCTATCACACGGGCGCGAGTCGAAAAGCCAAACCATTGGCCCTCGGGGTGGCGAAGATTGGCGGGGATTGTTTCATTGAGTATTTCAGAATTGATTGGCTGGAATAATCCTGCTTCTTCAGCGCGCCAGAGCATGCCGGCATCCACAGTGATAAGAAGATCAGCGGGGCTTAGGTCGCCTTCTTGTTCTAATCTGGCGATCAGCGCGTCGCCTTTGCCGTCTACGCGTTTGATGTTGATCCCTGTTTGCGCCGTAAAATCATCGTATAAGGCTTCATCGGTGTCGTAATGGCGCGATGAATATATATGCAATATGTTTTCATCTTTGGCTGCTTTTTCCTGCGCGCTTGCGGCGTATGATATAAGAAAAGATGATAGCAAAGTCAGCGTTAAAGCGATATTTTTCAACATTATTGATGCCTTTTTTTGTTTGTGATTGAGAATTATTCTTATCTGCTCTATATCTGTATATATATCCGAGATCAATAAGGAATTTTATTTTGTCGCCTCACGCACCAGAACAAGAGATTTTACTTAAAATCGATGATGTGAATTTTTCTTATGCGCAAAAGCAGAAAAAAGCTTTGGGTGTGCTAAAGCATATTTCGCTTGATATCTATCAGGGTGAGTTTTTGTGTTTGCTTGGGCCTTCGGGCTGTGGCAAGACGACGCTGTTGCGGCTGATTGCGGGGCTGGAAGATCCTGCTCATGGTATGATTAGCGCGCCTGATGGACACGCATCCGCGCCAAAGGTTGGGATGGTTTTTCAAGACCTCGCCTTGTTCCCCCATATGAGCGTCCGTGGCAATATCGCTTATGCCCTACGGCGTTATCCGCGTAAAGACAAACAAGCGCGCATTGATGAAATGTTAACGCTGGCGGGGTTATGCGATAAGGGTGACGCGGCGCCACATGAATTATCCGGCGGTCAAAAGCAACGTTTGGCGGTTGTGCGTGCCTTGGCGGCTGCCCCTGATTTGATTTTGATGGATGAACCATTTGCGGCGCAAGATGCAGGGCGGCGTTCAAAGATTCGTGATGATGTCATGCATATTCTTAGAAAAGCGGGTGTTGCCGCGGTTTTGGTGACACATGATCCAGAAGAAGCGATGCAATTTGCGGATCGGCTTGCGATTTTGAATGATGGGAAAATTGAGCAAATTGGCACACCGCATGATGTTTATAGCCATCCTAAGAATGCTTTTGTTGCTTCGTTTTTCGGGGATGTGAATGTGTTAAAAGGGCAAGTTGTGCAGGGCTGCGTTCGGACGTCGATTGGAAATATCCCTGCGCCTGATTTTAGTGATGGCACATATGTGAATATTATTATCCGACCAGAGGCGCTGAAATTATCGGCGCACACGCCCGATATTGATCATAATCAGCCAGAGTATGAACATGCTCATGTGCGCGTGAGTGAAAGGAAATATTTAGGGCGTTCCACGCTCGTTCACATGGACACACATGATATTGATCATAAAGATCATGATACAATTCACATACATGCGCGCGTGCCGGGTGCTTTTCTTGACACACGGCACGATGTTCACGATATTTTCTTAGATCAATCTCAAATCTTTATATTTGAAGATTGTTGATATTTTACAATGCATTAACGCGTTGCGATGATGTAAACCGCATGAATGATACCGGGCACGAAACCGAAAATTGTCAAAATGATGTTAATCCAGAAATGTTTTGTCAAACCGACTTCAAAGAATACACCAAGGGGTGGAAGTATTACGGCTAAAATGATTTTGATTACATCGCTGAGTAGGCTGTCATTTGTTCTTGCTAGTGGCATTTAAATTCTCCTTTACTTGTTTTTTATTTATTGTTGTCTTGTGCCCTCCTACGATTAGCGACGTTTTTTAGTTCCTTTGTTCATTTGTAAGTTTTTTAAATTTATCAATTTTTGCAGTAAAAAGATGGCATGTAGCATGTGATATGCTATGAAAATAGTATGATCAAACGTGACAAAATCGTTGTATTTACTGATTTAGATGGCAGTTTTCTTGACCATGATAGCTATGATTACAGCCCAGCTCTGCATGCTTTAGAGCGTTTAAAAACACTTAATATTCCTGTTATTGCAACGACGAGCAAAACACTGGCGGAAATTGATGCGTTGAATTTGCCCTTTGTTGGACAGGCGCGCATTGCGGAAAATGGAACTGTGGTTTTTGATGGGTATGACCACAATGCAGTGGGTATGGATTACGGCGAGATACGTCAATTTTTGGATAGCGTTCCAGATGCAATGCGCAGGCATATTGTTGGATTTGGCGATATGCATGTTGAGGATGTTATTGAACATACGGGACTTTCTGAACAACAAGCGGTATTGGCCAAAGATCGATTGGGCAGTGAACCGTTTTTATGGGGCGGCGATCAGGCGGGATTTCGCGCCCTAGAAAGCCGTGCTCAGGATGCAGGATTGATGATTGTTCAGGGGGGGCGTTTTTATCACTTGATGAGCGCATGCGGCGGAAAAGATAAAGCTATTCATATGCTTATCACTCAGTGGAAAGACGCGGAGCCTGACACGAATTTTATAACCGTGGCGCTTGGTGATGGGCCCAATGATGCGGATATGTTGGCATCGGTTGATTACGGGATTAAAATTCCCAATGCCAGCGGCCATGATTTTAGCATCTCTGATGCGCGAGGAAAGATTATTGATGCGCCCAAAGCAGGACCAGAGGGTTGGAACCTGTCTATGCTTGCATTGTTAGAGAGATTGTCTTTTTAGGGAAAATTTACTATGGTATTTGCGTATGGCTGATTTTCATCAAAATGGCGTTGTTTCAACGCTTCACAATTTAACCAACCGTCCGGTTGAAGAATTAGAAACATTACTGGTGAAATATTCAAAAAAGCGCCCTATGACGCTTGTTTTGCCTTCGCTCTTTTCGGAGCTTGAGGGAGATGCGCTTAAGCATATTGTCGATGAGCTTTCCCATGTTCCTTATCTTGATAATATTGTCATTGGATTGGATCAGGCGGATCGCGAGCAATTTCAATATGCGAAGAATTATTTTTCTACATTGCCGCAAAAGCATACAATTTTATGGAATGACGGGCCGCGATTGCGTGCGATTGATAAGCAATTGGCCGCGCAGGATTTGGCGCCGCTTGCGCCGGGTAAAGGGCGCAATGTGTGGTATTGCTTTGGTTATGTTTTGGCGGGATGTCCAGAGACCAAAGTTGTTGGCCTGCATGATTGTGACATTTTAACCTATGAGCGCGGCATGGTTGCGCGTTTGTTTTACCCCGTAGCCAATCCCAATTTCAGCTATATTTTTTCCAAGGGATATTATGCCCGCATTGCGGAAGGGAAAATGAATGGACGCGTGATGCGCATGCTTGTTACGCCGCTGATTAAGGCGATGCGCAAAGTTTATGGCGATGATCCGTATCTTGAGTATTTAGCCGCGTTTCGTTATCCGCTTGCGGGGGAATTTGCGATGCATGTGGATGCGATGTCCGATATTCGCATTCCCAATGATTGGGGTTTGGAGATTGGTACGCTGTCAGAAATTCGCCGGAATTATTCAACCAATGTGATCTGTCAGGTCGAATTGGCGGATAATTATGATCATAAACATCAAGACGTCTCTAGCGAGGATTCGAGCAAGGGATTATCGAAGATGAGCATTGATATCATTGTCTCGATCTTTCGAAAGATGGCCACGGATGGGCATATTATCTCCGAAGAAAGCTTACGCTCAGTCAAGGCCACGTATTTGCGCACTGCGATGGATATGGTCGAGATGTATAAGCATGACGCGACCATTAATGGGCTGTCTTATAATGTGCATTTGGAAGAAAAAACGGTTGAATTATTTGCCGCCAATATTATCGAAGCAGGCCATGATTTTCTTAATCACCCCACCGACGCGCCATTTGTGCCGCGTTGGAACCGCGTGAAATATGCTATCCCTGATATTATGGAGCAGATTGCGGAAGCGGTAAGATTGGACAATGAAGAATAAGCGCGGAGGATCGGCGCTTTATTTGGCTATATTTGTGATCCACATGCTTTGATAGGGCGCGATGATGAGGTCGTTTTCGCGGTTTTCAAACACCTGATCGGTCAGCAAATCTTTCCATTTCACCCCTGAATACAGGTTCAAATGATGCAGCGCGATTTCGCGGTCTTTGTTTGTGATGTTTGTGATGCAAAACAAATGTTGTTTGCGATCCTCGCTTTGACGCCAGAACCCAAAGAAGCCCTCAGGGAGTTGGAGTGTGAATTGGATTGCGTTGGGATGAAATGCGGGTTGTTGTGTGCGTATAGTGATGATGCGTTTGATTTCATTGAAGATGTATGATTTTTCAGATTTAGGATCGTTCAGCGCCGCGTATAGATCATCGTAATTATATTGATGGCGGTTTATACCGCGCTTGCTGCCTGTTCGTTTGTATTTTTCATGGTCATTTGGGGTTGCCAAGAGGGAATGGATATAAAAAGCGGGAACCCCCTCTAACCCTAGCATGATGGTTTGAGATGCGATGAAACGCTCGCTTTGGAAATTATCTTCGCCGTTGATCGTACCTTTAAGTGCGTCATAGAGCGATATATTCATCTCATAGGGTTTTTCTGTGCCGTCTTCGCCGGTGCGCATGCTGATTTCTCCGCCGAAATTGCGCACGGTTTCGATCATTTCCTCGAAATCTTCATCCATTAAAATACCCGCGGCAGGACGAAGACCAATGCCGTCATGCCCCGCGACAAAGTTCAGATATGCACAGCCTTGTTGGGTTGGCGGTAATTCCATCAGCCATTTTTTCAAATAATATTCATTGCCCGTCAAAAGCGCCTGTATCAAAAGCGGCGGCAGGGAAAAGTTATAAATGAGATGCGCTTCGTTTTGATTGCCGAAATAGGTCAGGTTTTCATGGTTGGGGACATTTGTTTCGGTAATGATGAGGACATCTTCCTCGTAATAATCAATGAGCGTGCGGAACAGGCGTATGATTTCGTGTGTTTGCGGCAGATGAATACATTCAGAGCCGATTTCCTTCCAGAGGAAGGCGACCGCATCAAGGCGAAAGATACGAATATTGTTATTTAGATACACGCGCATAATGTCAATAAAGGCAAGCAAGACATCAGGGTTGGTGAAATCCAAATCAACCTGATCGGGGCCGAAGGTACACCAGAGATGTTTTGGGCCGTCGGCGGTTTGATATTCGGTCAATAAGGGGGATGGGCGCGGCCTTATCACGCGGGAGATATCATCATCGGTATTTGCCGTAAAGAAATAGTCTTTATACGGCTCCTCGCCTTTTAAAAAGCCGTCAAACCAATTGCCTTTGGCGGATGCGTGGTTGATGACGATATCCGACATTAAGCGGAAATCAGCGCCGATCGCTTTGATATCTTCCCAGTCGCCTAGATCCTCGCGCACGGCGTGGTAATCCATCACGGAAAACCCGTCATCGGAGCTGTATGGGAAAAAGGGGAGGATGTGGACGCCGCTGATTGCGCCGTCTAATTCTTCTTTGAGGAAAGTGTGCAGGGTTTTTAGCGGCTCTTGCCCCGCTTTTTTGATCGTATCGCCATATGTGATTAAAAGTGTTGTCTGCTCAGACCATGCGCCTTTTCCAGGGAGATGTGATTCTTTTGCTTTCTTTCCGCCTGATGTTGGCCAGAAAGTTGAGATAATCTCATCGGCCAAGCGCTCGTGATTGCGTTCAGGGTAAATGCGTTTGATGTGATTAATGAGTTTTTGTTTTAGAGTTTCAATAGCCATCACATAGTATTTACCACATTGCCCCGAAAAGTCATCAGCGCTTATTTTACTTATCCTTCATGTAGGTCATGGCAATAGCAGGAAAACGCGGTAGTCATTTACATTCGTGAAGGTTGGCCCCGTTTTAACAAGTGCATTTATCTGTTGGAAAAAATGATAGGAGTCGTTGTTCGATAAATATTCGGCTGGGTTTAAGCCATTTTCTTTGGCATGTTTTAATGTGCCTGGCGTGATCAGCGCACCAGCGTTATCTACGCTGCCGTCTATGCCATCGGTGTCGCAGGCCATAGCGTATATTTTGGGGTCTTGTTCTAACAGCATGGCGGATTGGAGCATGAATTGTGTATTGGGCCCGCCCGCGCCGTTTCCGGTGATGTGCACGGTTGTTTCACCGCCTGACAAAAGCGCGCATGGCAGTTTAATATTTGTCTCGCCGTTATAAATTTTCTTTATAAAATCAACATGCTCATGGGCGCATTGATTTGTATCGCCTTGCATTTCAGCGTTAAGGATATGCGTGTGAAAGCCTTGTTCTTGCCAGAAGTTTTGGGCGGTTTTTAAGGCGTGGTTTGGTGTGGCGATGAGGTGGTATTCATGGTTTTTAAAAATCGGATCGTTTGGTTTTGGGGTTTCGTTGGCTGGGTTTTCTAATGCGGCGAGAATTGATGGGGCGGGTTTAATGGCGTAACGCTTTATGATGGATTTTGCGTCATTCAGGGTGGAAGGATCAGCGACGGTTGCGCCGGATGCGATGATGGCGGGATCATCCCCTGTGACATCGGAAATGGCGAGTGTGATCAGCTTATTGTTGCCTGCGTATTTTGCCAATCCTCCACCTAACGCTTTGTTGACGTGTTTGCGTACGACGTTCATGTCTTGGATGGGTGCGCCGCATGACAAGAGCATTTTATTAAGATCCTGAAGCGCTTTGAATGGGATGCCGTCTATGGGCGCAGTTAAGAGTGAAGAGCCACCGCCTGAGATGAGACAGATGATGATGTCTTCGGGCGATGCCGTTTTCAGGCAGTTTATAATCGCCTCAACAGCCGATGCGCCGGCTTCATCGGGGACGGGGTGAGAGGCTTCTAAGATTTTGATGTTTTTGGTGGGGGCGCTATGTCCATATCGCGTGACCACAATGCCTTCGCATTGTCCTTCATAATCTCTTTCAAATGCGCAGGCCATGGCGGCGGATGCTTTGCCCGCGCCTATTACGATTATCTTTTGACCCTCTTGGGGCTTTGGGATGAAGGGTTTTAGGCAGATATCGGGATGGACGCTTTCATATACCGCTTTAAAGCTGTCTTTTAATAATTGCTCGTAATCTTTCATCACATTAATAATCCCATTTCCACATCACCCCTGCCCCGGCTTGCGCGTCTTGGCCAACTTCACTTTCCAGGTTGATATTAGGGGTAAGCTCGACCTGAATTTTTGCTGTGCCTGATTGTTCGCCTGCGCCTTTTTCCAATTCAAGATAAACATCCTCGCTCAGATATTTTCCAACACCTGCGGTTGCTTCGCCTTCATCATTGGTGTCGATGCGAATATCATCCAGCCCAGTAATATTGCGTAAAGTGCCCAATGGGTCGAGTCCGCCACCACCTTTTCCGGTAAAGCGATCCAGTGTTTGTTTGAGTTGAATGGCTTGAAAGGGTGAGATTTTGGTCAAGTTTTGTCCAAAGAGAATTTGTGACATGATTTCATCTTGGGGCAGTGACGGCACGGATGTCAGCTTAATCTCTGGGTTTTGAACTTCGCCTGTTAGGTTCACTGATGCTTTAATGTCATCCGCGTCAGTTGTGGCGACAATGTCCAGATATGGTGATGGCGGGACGCTTCCCAAGAAGCGTAACAGCGCGCGATCAAGGGTAAAGCGGCGGCCAAATTCTTCGTAACGTCCGCGTTTAGAGCTGAATTCGCCGTTGATTTTCGGATCATCCAGCGTGCCATCCACATCCAGCTTTCCGCCAAATTCTGCATCTAGCCCCCATCCGCGTACGAATATGCGGTCTTTGGCGTTTATTTTCATATCGAGCGTTATGCTTTTAAGGCTCTCGGTTTGTCCAGCGCTATTATTTTTTTCAACGATATTCAGCTCCGGGATTGTGCTTTGGAAGCGTTCGGGGATGTTGATGTTAAATTCGCCGAGGTCGATATCACCAGACACTGCGTATCCTTTCGCACGACCCTCAAGGTCGAGTGACGCGGATAATGAGCCCTTAGCGAGGTCACTGTCGAGGAGTAAGAAATCCTTCACGTTCATATCTATTTTTGTGTTTTCTGGATTGGTGTAGTGGACCTGTCCACTTGCGTCTAACGTACCGCCTTTGCCATCAATGGCGGTGAGCGATTTAACGGTGAGCATATATTCGTCCGCGCCTGCTGTCATATTTATATCTGACAGGGCGATGCCGTATTCATCCATTGTGTATGTACCGTTTTCCATCAAGACATCTGCGGTGATGTCGGGCGCGCCAACTGTCCCGCCGATTGTGGCCTGGGCGGAGATAGCACCGCTCATTTTCTGCCCCACGGGCAGTAAGATCGCAGATAGTGTTTTTGCCGATGCATTGATATCGGCTTTACCGCTGAGCGGTGTTGATTGCGGCATTTCAAATATGAAGGGGTTAAGCGATAATTTTAACGGGATGGCGGCGGATGCACGCATTGTTTCAACAGCGTCACCGACACCCGTCACATTTAAACTCGCCTCACCATTATTATAGTTAGCCTTCGCAGAGAGGGTTATATCGGCATTTTTTGTGATGGCGATGGGGGTTAAATCGAAATTACCCATGATTTGTGGTGCGTTCATTGCCCCCGAGATTTTTGCATCCGCATTCATGGATAGATTTGTAAATTGTTCAGGCAGAGGGATGGGTAAGTTTGCGAGATTGAATGCATTTGATTTCAGTGTCACATCCAATTCTTGCGTGTTGGCCATTCCGTTTAAAGTTATAAGGGAGCCTTTGGTTGTAAATTTGAGATTAATGTCATTCGCGCTGATCTCTGATTTTTGAATGCCGCTTATTGTCGCACCGCCATTGGCCTTGAAATCCTGAAGCGCGTTACCATTCATGTTGAGCGCGAGGGCATAAACATCGTTTTCTTTTTGTGTGATGGTCGCGTCCACTGATGTCATAATGATATCTGACGTGGGGCGCAGACCGTTTGCCTTTAGCGTCATTGCGCTTGGCCATGGCGTTTTGATGTCTTTGATGGTGGCCGTTAGATCGGCGGTTTTTAGGGTTATGGTGTCATAGGCTGCATTGTTAATGGAGGCTTTTATCGCCGCGCTTTGTGTGTTTTCTTGATCTGACAATGTTATATCGGCGTTGATACTGCCTGCGATATTGGTGCCGATCAGGTCGCTATAGGGGGATAGATTTGATGCCTTTACTGTTATTAGGCCATCCGCGATGCTTGTTTTCGTATTGATCATTACATTGCCGTTTAATGCTATATCGGGTGCGGTAGCATTTATATTTTTGATACGGATCGTATCTTTTTTCTTATCAAACAATGTGCTTATTTTAATCGGTTTTTCTTTATAGGTTGTATTCAGGGATGCCTGGCCTAGCGGGGATGCGGCGATGTTATCGTCAATGATCGTGAACTCGACATCACCTAAACCTCTCTCGGATAAGAATGCCCCGCTCGCGCCGCCAGATGCATCTATTTTTAAGGTGTCGAAGGGACCGGATAATGATGCCTTGATCTGCGCATTGCCGTTTATGCCACTTGCGAATGCTGATAACTCTTTGACATGCGCGCTGCCAGTGATATCAACGCTTCTGTCTTCTCCCAAATTGATATCCCCCATAATATTCGCATCCAAATTAGCATTATCTGCGTTGGCCTTGTTCAGGGTGAGCAGTAGAGATTGCGGGTCAAAATTTGCGTCTATTTTTACGTTTTCAGGCAGCCATGCGGGGAGCGGGGAGGAGGCTTGAGTTATATTGAGGGCAGCGTTTAATTGCGCAATTTTACTTAGATTAAGCTTTGCGTTGAGGCTTGGCGAGAGAGTGAGCGCCGTTCCGAATATTTTTTCATTGATGTTGAGTGTTTCGATATCGAAGCTGTTTATCGCGAGGGATTTGAAATAGATATCGGGCAATGAAAACGGCGATAAGGTGGTTGGCTCTTTATCCTCTTCCTTGGTTTTGCTTTCTGGTAAGCGGTGGAGGGTTAAGGTTTTTATTCCTAACGACAGGCCAAGGCGACGCATGCCGATCACGCCTATCACATCGGGATGGAGTGTAATCTCATCGGCTTGTGCGATCATTCCTTGTTCGTCTGATATCTCAAGGCCGATGAGGCGGATGCTTTGCGGGGTGTGGTATGATAATTTTTGGTAATCAATGTTATACCCTGATGCTTCAGTTGCGGCCATGATTTGTGTTTTTGTCCAGTCTTTTCCGTCTTGGCTATTGAGCCACACAACGCCCCCAAGAAAGGCGAGTTCGACCATTAAAAACAGCGCGAAAATGATCGATAGGCTCCATATGATGAGCTTTGAAAAGCGTTCGAACACTGTGCCGAGGCTTATGAGTATTGATTTTATCATTGCTTTCATACCTCCTGCCTTTAAAACGCCTGACCGATGCTAATGTAGAATTGATAATTTTGATCGAGATTCTCACGTTGGTTGATCGGGATCGCCACATCAAACCTCAATGGGCCGAAATCTGTGTAATAGCGCATTCCTAAACCTGCGCCGATTGATAGGTCGCTCATATCGGGGGAAACACTTTCTGATACGCTTCCCGCGTCGACGAAGGCAACGGCGCCAAGGGTTTTGGTGAATTTCCAACGAAACTCGGCCGCGCTTGTTACGAGCGAACGTCCGCCCGATGGGTCGCCATCGTTAAAGGGGCCAACCTCTTGATAGCCGAAGCCGCGAATTGAACCGCCACCGCCTGCGTAAAAACGTTCGGTTGCAGGGATGTCATCGACACTGCCGCCGACAATGCTTCCTGCGTTTGCGCGCACCGCCAGAACAATATCCGGCTTATCACTGAGATCAATATAAGTTCTGCCGCCTGCTTCGAATTTGGTGAAGGGATCGCTTTGTCCTAGCACGTCATAGAACGGTTCTATGCTTGCCTTTAACTGCCATCCTTTATGCGGGTCGAGCGGGTCATCGCGATTATCAAATAGGATGCTGTTTGGGAATGACACGAGACCGAATGTATCGGTGCTTTCTTCATCCGTGATTTCGGAGAATGTTAAATTCACACCTGTATTGCCAGAGAGGGTTTTGGTGAATTGGCGTTTGATGCTTGCGCCTAAATCGAGGGCGGTTTCTTCGAACGCGTCAGTATCTTGCATGCGCAGGGCAGTGCTTAATTCAAGGCTTTGATCTTTACGCAAGAAATAAGGTTGCGAGAAATCCGCGTCTAGGCTTTGGTTGATTTGGCTCATATTAAGCTCTGCGTTTAGCTTTTCTCCGCCGCCGCGTAAATTGCGATGCTCCCACCCTAAAACGATCCCTGCCCCTTCGTCGGTGTAATAGCTAACGCCTGCTTTTACGCTACGGTGGGCGCGTTCTTTGAGGGTAATGGTTATATCGACATTTCCGTTTTCATCGGGTGCTTCGGGTAAGGTGCTGTCCGCGCGGACGAATAATCCGGTTTGGAGGAGTGCATTCCTCAGGCTTATGATTTTTTCACGCCGAAAACATGCGCCTTCTTTCCATGGCATCAGGTTTTTTAGATAGCTGTCTTTGACGCTTTCTTGTCCTTGGAATGTTGTTTTGCCAAAAGTGGCGGGCGCGCCTACATCCACGATATATTTTAGCGCAGCGGTTTTTGTGTTTTTGTTCAAAATCACTTCATGATCTACATTGATGGAAAAGTAGCATTTATCTTTTTGAACATTCTCATAAAGCTTAGCTTGCGCGTTTAAAATCGGTAAGGCTTTAAGCGGCTGGTTTGCGCTGACGCTATCATTGTTGAAATATTGCGCCATATTTTCAGGCTCGATTGTTACATCGGATATCGTGAAGATTTCTCCTGTATCTATCGTATAGATGCCCGTTAAGGCTTGTGATTGATTGTCTTCAAATTGAACGCGGGCATCATAAAATCCTTTGGCTTTTAAAGCTTTGAGGAGGTCCGCTTCGATTGATTGTTCTCTTGCGGTTTCTGCACGCTCGAAACTGGCCGTGCCAGCGTCATAGGCGATGGCTTCAACGGTACGATCGGTGATGATTGTATCGAGATATTCTTTTACATCGCTGTCGTCGCTTACTCCTTGGATTGTGTAATCTACGCTCTGACCGAGAAGCGCGTCGTCGAGACATGCGCTAAGGGCTATGATGCTGGCGAACAACATAGTGGATCGTAAGAAAAAGCCGCGGCGTATAAGCATTTTTTAAACATACAATGTTCTGCATTTTCTACAATTGCAAAACGCCTTTATTATGGGTTTAAGCTTAGAATTCTTATTCCATTTCATTTTCAAGGCGCTCTGCCACCGCTTTCGGGGAGCCGGTTTTGCGCGCAATGAGGCTGTAGGCGGCTGGCACAATAAACAGTGTGAAAATGGTAGCGGCCAAAACACCGAAAAGGACAACGATGCCGATTGATATGCGTGTTTCCGCACCTGCACCACTGGATAAGATAAGCGGGATGGTTCCGGCGATGGTTGTTAAACCCGTCATAAGGATGGGACGGAAACGCACCTCTGATGCCTGCACGAGGGCGCGTGAAAATCTGACGCCCTCGTCGCGCAATTGGTTGGCAAATTCAACAATCAAAATTCCATTTTTAGCGGCAAGGCCGACCAGCATGATCAATCCGATTTGGGAATATATGTTGAGCGTGCCGCCCATGACATATAGCCCGAACAAGCCACCACCAGTCGCCAGTGGCACAGTCAGCATGATAACAAGCGGATGGATGTAGCTTTCGAATTGTGCGGCGAGGACTAAAAACACCACAGCGAGGCCGAGCATGAAGACGAATATGATGGAATTGCCGGAGGTGATAAAATCACGGCTTTGCCCTTTATAGTCGATGACCGCTTCTTCGGGCAAATTTTCGCGCACTAGATTTTCTAAATGCGTCAATGCGTCGCCGAGTGCGTAGCCTTCTTTCAAATTTGCTTCCAATGTGATTGCGCGGATGCGGTTGTAACGGGACAATGTTTCCGCTGCGCCGTATTCGGTGATCTTGACCAGATTAGACAGCGGGATCAGCTCTCCTGTGCGTTCTGATCGAACATAGATGCTTTTGATATCGCTGAATGATGTTTGTGTGCTTCGCCCACCTTCGATCACAACGTCGTATTCCTCGCCATTATCCATGAATGTCGTGACGTTTCGCCCGCCCATTAATGTCTGCAAGGTTTCACCAATTTCCGAGATGCTGACGCCTAAATCTGCGGCGCGGTCGTAATCGACGGTGAAATCAATTTGTGGGCGTGTTTCTTTGTAATCACTGTCCAACCCTTCGAATCCGGGGTTATTCTCTTCAATTTTTTGCAAGATAATATCGCGCCACTCGGCCAGTTCTTCATAGGTTGATCCGCCGAGCACGAATTGTACGGGCTTTTGCGCGCCGCCGCCGAGGCCTTGTCGCATCACGGGAAAGGCACGTATGCCGGGTAGGTCAGAGAGTTTCACACGCACTTCATCCATGATCGTAAACGCGGAACGTCGGCTTGCCCAATCTTCCAAGATAACAATCACAAAGCCGCTGTTGAAGTTTTCGATATTACCAAAGCCACGTGGCGCGCGGATGAGGAGGCGCTTAAATTCACCGCTATCGACATATGGCATAAGGCGCTCTTCGATCACATCCATATATTCCTCGATATAGGAATAGCTTGAACCTTCGGGGGCGTTAACAATGACGAAGAATGCGCCGCGATCTTCTTGGGGGGTGAATTCTTGAGTGACATTGAAATACAGCCATCCTGCACCGCCAAAGAGAGCAAGAAACATTGCGATCATAACGAGCGGATAGCGCAGGCATTTTATCAAAACTGTCATGTATCCGCGTCGCATTGCACCGAATACGGATTCAATTGTGCGTAAAAAAGCATTGGGTTTATCGTTTTCAGGGTCTGCCTTTTTCAAAATCTTTGATGCCATGACGGGCACAAGGGTCAAAGCGACGAGCGATGAGAAACCGACCGCGGCGGCAATGGTAAGAGCAAATTCGGTGAAGAGGCGTCCGATATCCCCTTCTAGAAAGGTAATAGGCACAAACACTGCAATCAAAACAAGCGTTGTTGCGACAACGGCAAAGCCAACTTGGCGTGCGCCTTTATAGGCAGCAACCAAAGGGGTTTCGCCTTTTTCCTGTATCCTGCGTACGATATTTTCGAGCATGACAATCGCATCATCCACGACCAAGCCAATCGCCAGCACCAGCGCCAACAGGGTCAACAAGTTGATTGAAAAGCCGAGCGCGTAAATAACAATGAAAGATGCGATTACCGAGACGGGCACGGTTACGGCAGGGATGAGCATCGCGCGGACGCTCCCTAAAAATATATAAATTACAAACACAACGCAGCCGATTGCGATGAATAATGTCTTATAGACTTCCGCGATTGATGCCTCGATGAAGACTGCCGCGTCGTAGCTTTGTGAGATATTCATCCCTTCGGGCAGGCTTTTCACCAGTTTATCGGTCAGTTGTTTGGTGGCGTCAGATACATCAATTGTGTTGGCGGTTGATTGCTTAATGACGCCGATGCCAACCATGGGTATTTCATTGCCGCGGAACATGATGCGGTCTTCTTCGACACCTTTTTCCACGCGCGCCACATCACCCAAGCGCACAAGGTATCCATCATCACCGCGCGCTAGCACTAATTTTGCGAAATCTTCGGGGGCTTGGAAATTGCGCTCAACGCGTGCTTTGAAAATGCGCTCGTCTGATTGCAGGCTTCCTGCGGGAAGTTCCACGTTTTCCGAACGCATCGCACGCTCCACATCGTTCGCGGTCAGATTGCGCGCCGCCAGAGCTTTACGATCCAGCCAGACGCGCATAGCATAGCGCAAGCCGCCGCCAACGCGGATACGTGCAACCCCGTCTAAGGCAGAATATTGATCAACCAGATAGCGCTCCGCATAATCGGTTAGCTCTGGCACGGTCATGGTGTCGCTGGATAGGTTTTGCCAAATGATAACGTCATCGTTGCTGTCGACTTTTTGAACCTCTGGTGGTTCTGCTTCTTCGGGCAGATTGTCCTGGATGCCGGATATGCGATCGCGCACGTCATTGGCGGCCTCGTTCACATCGCGGTTGATTGAAAATTGGATGGTAACGTTTGATTGGCCGTCTTGTGAGGATGATTCAACAAATTCAATCCCCTCCACGCCCGCGATGCGTTCTTCGATTAATTCTGTAACACGGGTTTCCACGACATTGGCGGGCGCGCCGGGATATTCGACCTCAACGGTGACAATGGGAGGGTCTATGTCAGGATATTCGCGCAATGATAAACGGTCAAATGACACAAGGCCAAATGCGATGAGCAACAGCGATATAACACTGGCGAAAACGGGGCGTTTTACGGAGATATCGGAAATTAGCATTATTGCGCGGCCTTTTTCTGGTCGGAATTGTTTTGCTCTAATAACTCTTTGAGCGGCTCGTTATCTTTTTGAACAGCGGTGATTTTAAGCGGTGCACCGGGGCGTACACGCATAGTGCCGTGGGTCACAATTTTTTCGCCTTCTTCGAGGCCTGATAAAATTTCTACACTGCCGAATTGACGTGCGCCTAGCTCAACCTTACGGCGCTCTGCACTCGTTTTTCCGTCCGTTGTGGTGACAACAAGCACATAGTTATCAGCGCCATTGGCGGTTAATGTTTCTTCGGGGATGATCAGGGCTTTTCGTGGATTTTTTTGTAGTACCACATGCATTAATAGGCCGGGCTTTAGCTTGCCATCTGCGTTATCAATGATTGCGCGGGCTTCAATTGAACGTGTCACTGGATCAATGCGGCTGTCGACATTTGCGATTTCGCCTTTGAATACATCCTCAGGATAGGCCTGTGTTGTTGCTTCAATAATTACGCCTGGCTTTAGGGTCGATAAGAAAACTTCCGGCACCGAGAAATCCAGCTTCATTACGGTGACGTCATCAATCGTGGTGATCATAGATCCGGGTTGAGCAAGTGCGCCGACGCTAATATTGCGTAGGCCTAGAACTCCATCATAGGGGGCTTTAATGATACGCTGATTGATGCGGGCTTGGGTTGCGTCGACACGTGCCTTTGCGCCGGCGGCTACGCGTTTGCTTTCATCAAGAACAGATGCGGATGCGGCTCCCTTGGATACGAGTGGAGAGAGGCGGTTGACTTGACGCTCGGCCTCATTCAAGAAAGATTTTTGCTCTTCAAGCTCCGCTAATTCTTCTGCGGCGTCCATTTCTAAAAGGATATCGCCTTGTTTTACGGTTTGGTTGTCTTCAAAGGAAATTTTTGTCACCAATTCTGTCACAGAAGAGGCTAAATCGACACTTTCATTGGCTTTAAGTGTGCCAAGGGCTTCAACTTCGTCAGCAAAAGAGCTGCGTTTGACTTCGGTCACAACGACCGGTGTTGCGGATTCTGCTTTGTCTTGCGCAAGAGCCGCCGCGCTTATGCTTGTTGCAAAGGTGATCATGCATAACGCCAGTTTAAGGGTGCGCATTGTTGTAATCCTTTTTATTGAGAAGAATGGGCGAGAGATTTTGAGTATCGGTTTGGGACAGCACGCAATAGTGCATAAGCATTATTGATGCGGAGGCAGAAAATTTGGGTATAGAATCGTTCCCTATTAACCAGTCTTTTTTGTAAGGCTTTTGTATCAAGGGTTTTATACCACTTCGCATTAATTAAGTATCATAGAAGTAAGATAAAACTCGCACTCCAATAATCAATACGTGATACGCATAAAATTATAATTCCCTTCGAAATTATAATTTATTCAGCTTTTTCAATGAGATCAGTTAAGGACGATCCTCCGAAACGCCGCCGCCTACAACCTTGTACAAATTGACGAGATTGGATAGGCGCTGGCGCTTTACCTCAATCTCTTGTTGCTGATAGGTGTATAGCTCGCGTTGAGCATCGAGAACGCTTAGGAAGCTATCGATACCTGATTTATAGCGTGCTTCGGATACGTCATAGACGCGTTGCGCCGCTTCGACCAAACGTATTTGTGCGTTTAGCTGTTCGGTCAGGGTTGCACGAGCGGCAAGCTCATCCGCGACTTCACGGAATGCGGTTTGCACAACTTGTTCATATTGTACAATCGCCTTTTCCTTGCGGATTTCAGCTAAATCTAAGTTCGCTTGGTTTGATCCGTTATTAAAGATTGGCAATGTAATTTGCGGCAAAAATGCCCATGCGCCCAGGCCGCCGCTGGTAAAGAGTTTGGAGAGGCCCTCACTTGCGAAGCCATAGCTTCCGGTGAGCGATATGCTTGGGAAGAAAGCTGCACGCGCTGCGCCGATATCGGCGTTACGTGCCATCAGAGTGTATTCGGCTTGGCGTACATCAGGGCGACCAATTAACACTTCTGAGGGGAGGCCAACGCCGATATTTTCGGGCAATTGGATATTTTCAATATCTGACTGAGGGATCATCGCGTCATCATGCGCAACGCCCAATAGGAGTGTAAGCGCATTTTTGTCTTGTTGTACAAATCGGCGGTATTGATGCAAATTCACACGCGCGGTTTCTACGGCCGTTTGTGCGCGAGATACATCGGATTCCGTTGCGATGCCCTCATCACGTGTTCTTGAAAGAAGGTCATATGTATTGAGTTGCGCCTCAAGCGTTTGTTCGGTCAGAGCCAGTAGCTCTTGGTCGGTTAGCAATTGAAGGTAGGCATTTGCGACCTCGGCGACGAGCGCGTTTTGAACAACATCACGCGCGGCTTGTGTTGAGAAATATTCATTCAAAGCGGCTTCGTTTTGGCTGCGAAGGCGTCCGAAGAGGTCGATTTCGTATGAGGTAATGCCCAAATTGGCTTCGTATGTTTCGCTTTTTGCGGCGCGCCCTGTTGGGCTGCTTTCATCGGAGGAGTTTCTATATGTCGCGCCGCCATTTGCATTGAGCGATGGGAGGATGTCGGCTCTTTCGATGCGGTATAGGCTTCTTGCTTCTTGAATATTGAGCGCCGCGAGCTTTAGGTCTTTGTTATTTTCAAGCGATATCTCAATCAATTGATAGAGCGCCGGGTCATTGAAAAACTCTTTCCAGCTTAGGCTTTGCGCCGCCATGTTTCCTTCAACTGTGGTGTAGCCGGGAATGCTGCTCCATTCCTTGGCGGATGAAAAGCTGGGCTTCACATAGTCAGGGATCATCGTGCATGCAGGGAGGCTAGTGCCCAACGCAAGTAGTGCTGTCAATTTTAATACTGGCTTCATTATGCGTCTTCCTCTTGCACTTTTTCCTTATGGAATACTTTTTCGACTGTAACATAAAACATAGGAACAAAGAATATCGCTAAAAACGTTGCAGCGAGCATTCCGCCCATCACGGCGATACCAATTGCGTTCTGGCTGGCTGCGCCTGCGCCGTTTGCAAGAGCAAGCGGGGTAACGCCAAGCGTGAAAGCCATGGAGGTCATAATGATAGGACGGAAGCGTAAACGCGCCGCCGTTGCGACAGCCTCCATAAGGCTATGCCCTTCTTCTTTGAGTTCCTTGGCAAATTCTACAATCAAGATTGCGTTCTTTGCGGAAAGGCCGACGGTGGTCAAAAGCGCGACCTGAAAGTAAACATCGTTCGACATGCCAAAAATGTTACTGGCCAAGACTGCGCCCAAAACACCAAGAGGCACAGCGAGCATAACAGCAAGCGGAACCGCCCAGCTTTCATATAGTGCAGCCAAACAGAGGAACACGATCAAGACAGAAAGACCATAAAGCGCGGGAGCTTGTGATCCTGCGGCGCGTTCTTCATAGGATATTCCTGACCATTCAATCCCGATACCTTCAGGCAAATTACCGACGATTTTTTCAATTTGGTTCATGCCGTCGCCTGTACTGACACCGGGAGCGACGCCGCCTTGGATATTCAGGGAAGATTTGCCGTTAAAGCGCTCAAGCTTGGGTGAGCCATATGTCCACTCAGTCGTTGCAAATGCATTGAAGGGAACCATTTCGCCCGCGGTGTTGCGCACATACCAGTCATTTAAATCTTCCGGCATCATGCGGTGCGGGGTGTCGCCCTGCATGTATACCTTTTTGATCCGTCCTTCATCAACGAAGTCATTGACGTAGCTAGAGCCCCACGCGATTTGTAATGTGCGGTTGATATCACTTATGGATACGCCCATTGCGGATGCTTTTTCATTATCAATTTTAATCTTAAATTGCGGCACGTCATTCAAACCATTTGGTCTTACACCAACAAGCAACGGATCTTGCGCTGCGGCGCCTAAGAGCTGGTTACGCGCATTCATAAGGGTGTCATGCCCCAACCCTGCGCGGTCGACAAGTTGGAAGTCAAAGCCGGATGCGTTACCCAATTCACGGATTGGCGGTGGGAAGAAGGCATAAGCACTTGCATCTTTGATTTGTGAAAATGCGCCCATCGCTTTACCGGAGATTGATTTTACATCTTCGCCTTCACCAGTGCGTTCGGCCCAGTCTTTTAAACCGACAAATCCGAATGCGGCGTTTTGCGCGGATCCGGCGAAGCTGAAACCAACAACCGTGAAGAGATGTTCCACTTTTTCTTGCGCGAGGAGGTAATCTTCAACTTGAACGACTGATTCCAAGGTGCGTGACGCGGTAGAGCCAGCAGGGGTGTTAACCATCATGAACAAAAAGCCCTGATCTTCATCCGGCAGGAATGATGACGGAATGCTCATGAAGCCGTAAACAAGTCCTCCGATCAAAACCAAATACAAAACAAAAAAGCGGATCGCGCGGCGGGCAATATATGATGTTGATTTCTCATATCCGCTGCGGACTTTATTGAAGCCGCGGTTAAACGCGCCGAAGAAGCCTGTATCTTTTCTACGTTTTCCTTCTTTTTCCTGTTTAAGGATTGTGGCGCATAATGATGGTGACAAGATCAAGGCAACAGCCACAGATAGCACCATCGCAGACACGATTGTGATGGAAAATTGTTTATAAATCGCGCCAGCAGACCCGCTAAAGAAGGCCATAGGAATAAAGACCGTCGACAGAACGACAGCGATACCGATCAGTGCGCCCGTGATTTGATCCATTGATTTACGCGTGGCTTCTTTCGGGGATAACCCCTCTTCGCTCATGATGCGTTCAACGTTTTCGACCACAACAATCGCGTCATCAACCAAAAGACCGATTGCCAAGACCATGGCGAACATTGTCAGAGTGTTAATCGTAAAGCCGAACGCGGCCAAAATCGCGAATGTACCGAGCAAAACCACCGGAACAGCGATAGTCGGGATCAAGGTTGCCCTGAAATTTTGTAAAAACAGCAACATCACCAAGAACACAAGGAACACGGCTTCGATAAGGGTGTGTACAACCGATTCAATTGATAGTTCAACGAAGGGGGTTGTATCGTAAGGGTAAATAACTTCAACGCCTTGGGGCAGGAATTCCTGTAATTCGGCGACACGCTCCTTGACAAGGTCGGCGGTTTTCAGCGCATTTGCGCCCGTCGCCAAACTGATCGCGATACCACTGGCGGGTTTACGCTTATAGCGCACGATGCGGTCATATGATTCCGAGCCGATTTCTACGCGTGATACATCACTTAGGCGCACTTGTGAGCCATCTTCGTTGACACGTAAAATGATGTTTTTGAAATCTTCAGCTGTTTGCAAGCGCGATTGTGCGTTGATTGTCGCGTTGATTTGCTGGCCTTCGACTGCGGGCATGCCGCCTAATTGTCCCGCAGAAACATCGGTGTTTTGCACTTGAATGGCGGCGCTGACATCGATCGGTGTCATGTTATAGCTATAGAGTTTGGCGGGGTCGAGCCATATGCGCATTGCATGTTGAGAGCCAAAGACCTGAACGCTCCCCACTCCGTTTACGCGTGATAGGGTGTCACGGAAATCCGAGACGAGTATATCACTAAGCTCACCTTGGGAGTAGCTTTCATCGTCTGAATACAAGCCGACGACCAAAAGGAATGTGTCATTGGATTTGGTGACCGTTACACCTTGTTGCTGCACCTCTTGGGGAAGAAGCGGGATTGCGCCTTGCACTTTATTTTGTGTTTGAACTTGCGCGGTGTCGGGGTCTGCTTCGGGTTCGAAGGTGAGCGTGATGCTCATTGTGCCGTCTGCGCTGTTTGAGGAGAAATAGCGTAAATTGTCGATACCGGTTAGCCGCTGTTCAATGATCTGCGTGACTGCGTTTTCGACCGTCTCGGCGGATGCACCGGGATAAGCCGCGCTGACGCTGACCGTGGGTGGCGCGACCTTTGGATATTGCTCAATGGGGAGTGAGCGAATGGCGAGAATTCCCGCCAGCATTGTGATGATAGCAAGAACCCAGGCAAAAACCGGACGATCAATAAAAAAACGGGCCATAATATTACTTTCTACTCGCTGCGCGCATCTTCATTTGTCGCATTTTTGGATTTCCATGGGCTGGGTGATACTTCTGCGCCCGGCTGTACTTTTTGATAACCTTCGACTATGACGGACTCACCTGGTTTTAAGCCAGATTTAACGATCCATTGATCTTCATAGGCATCGCCGACTTTGATGATGCGTTGCTCGGCTTTGTTATTGTCGCCCACAACCCATACACCGATGGAGCCATCAGGATTACGCGTTGTTGCGCGTTGCGGCACCAACACTGCGGTTGTTTTGCCCATATCGAGTGATGCACGTACGAATAAGCCGGACATCAAGACATTATCAGGGTTTGGAACAGTTGCACGCAGCGTTATTGATCCTGTTGTTTCATCAATCGTAACTTCTGAGAATTTCAGGCTTCCTTCATGCGGATATGCGATTTGATTGCCCTCACCCAACATAACCGTTACAGGAACCTCATCACGCCCATCTAGCATGGATTGCTGTAAAAGCATTGCTTCGCTGCTGGGCTGTTGCATATCGACATAGACTGGGTCGAGCTGTGTGATGACTGAAAGTGATTGTGCTTGGTTGGCTGTGACCAGTGCGCCCTCTGTGACCAATGAGCGACCGATGCGGCCAGAGATCGGGGCGTAGACTTTAGTGTAGCCCAAATTTACTTTTGCCACATCGACAGCAGCTTTTGCCACGGCGACGGATGCGTACGCCTGATCGAGTTGTGCTTTTGCATCGTCAAATTCCTGACGGCTGACTGCGTCAATTTTAACAAGCTTGTTGTATCGTTCACTCTTGGCCTTTACGGATCCAATCATTGATTGCGCGCTTCTGAGGTCTGCTTCAGCGCTTGATAAAGCTGCTTTGAAGCGTGCATCATCAATTTGGTATAGCTGCTGGCCTTTTTCAACATTTGCCCCCTCTTCGAATAATCTTTCGGTGATGATGCCGTTTACTTGTGGGCGGACTTGGGATTGGCGGAATGCAGAAATTCGTCCCGGTAGGGAGCGCGTCTTGGAGATTTCTTGTTCGGATACTTCGAGAACGGATACCGCCTGTGCTGGTGCGCCAGCGGCGGGGGCCATGGCGCTTGCTTCTTTGGCTGGCGAACCTTGCTGCGTATAAAAATAGTAGGCCGCGCCGCATGCGACAACCAATAGAGCGGGTATAATAATCAAACTTTTTTTCATGGCGACGGCCTCTGTTTCATGTGTGTGTCTCAGTATTTTTCTTCAAAACTGGACAAAAAATAAATTTATCTATATCATTAATATACATTCATGTATGTATATTGTCAATATTACACGTTAGGTAATTAGCTTATGCGCCGAACAAAACAAGACGCACAAAAAACATATGACGCAATTTTAAATGCCTCTGCCGCCCTTTTTGCAGAAAAATGTATTTCCAATGTTTCCTTGGAAGAAATAGCCAAGGCCGCAAATGTTACTAGGGGCGCCATTTATTGGCATTTTAAAAATAAAGGGGAAATCTTTAACGCTCTGCATGAAAGTGTCTTTCAACCATTATCCGAGATAATCCTGCAAGACCTGCATAGCGAGGAAGAAGCCCCCCTACAATTACTCAGTAATTTATGCGTTAAGCTATTATTGGACATCACACAAGACACATCGAAGCGTCAAATGATGACCTTGTTTTTACTTCACTGGAACTATACAGGCGATATTGCGAAATATAAAGAACCACATTTAGCAAAAAAAGAAGAAAGTTTGCAGCTGTTTGCAAAATACTTTGAAAAGGCAAAAGCCGATGGGACTTTACCAGAATGTGCAGATCCTATGTTTTTGACGATCTCTGTGCGCTGTTACCTTAAAGGTATTATTATTGAATATCTCAATAACCCGGAAAGCATTGATTTAGAAAAGAACGCGGAGCATTTAATCGTTCAGTTTTTCAGACAATTTAATGTGTAAAATCAAGCTCTTTAGCCCCTTTAATTATCCTCATTAAAGACAAGAACATTTCTGTTGTATAGAGCGGTTACCAGGGTGATTGCGTGATCTTTATCATTCAAGCCTGCTATATCATCATATGCCAAATCATTGCCTGCGTTCAGGGTTTCAATTATTTTTGCTTGGGCTTTGGGAATGGAAATTGTGTCACCGTAGACCGCCAGATTGAACGAACCGTCTTTGGATATCGTGATCGTCAGCTTAATATGCTCGGGTCGGAATAATGTTTCGCCCTCTTTAAGCTGCGCCAATAATTCACTCTCCGTAAGGTCATCCTCTTCAATGGGATCAATCTCCTCATGGGTGGGCTTGGAAAAATAAGACGCCATCCAGCAGGCGAAATGATCGGATTCGATTGCCGCTATTACATTGCCTTTGATCACGTCTTGCGCCCCCTGCCCCAGTGAAAAGCCAGTGCTTTGGCGACCAAGGGATTCAGCGAGATAGCGTGGGTTCAAATCCTCGTTTTCTTCCAGATATTGCGCGTAGTCACCGAGCATCTCAGATAATTTAGGGCCGAGGAAGCCGACGGAAAACGTCATTGCTGCGTCGATTGTTTTTCCTTCATGCCCGAAGAAAGGCGGCATATAGATGACGTCACCAACATTGACCTCAAATGTTTCACCCTCAAAACCATGTTTAAGCACCTTCACATGCGGGTTGTCGGCGAAACGTTGGTCGTTGATTTTATCTGCGCTGATTTTCCATGTTCTCTTGCCTGTCCCTTGCACCAGAAACGTGTGGTAGCTATCGGTGTGAGGGCCAACACTGCCACCGGGGGCAGAGAAGCTGATCATAATGTCATCTAAAAGCCAGCGCGGGGATATTTGGAAATATTTCAAAAGCGCGGCTGTTTCGGTGTGGTATTGCTCCACATTTTGTACAAGAAGGCTCCAGTTTTTATCGCCGATATCGTCGAAACGGTCATCTTCGAAAGGGCCATGTTCGCATGTCCATTCATTGCCTGCATCATTGTTGGTGATGATGCGCGATTTGATATCCTCTTCTAAGGCAAGCCCTGCAAGAGAGTCACCGTCAATCATGTCATCGATGAGTGCGGCGGGGATATATTCGCGCACGATAAAGGGTTTTTTGCCCCAATAGGTTTTGTAAAATTCTTCGGCGGTGGGGAATGTCTCTAAAATCATACATGGTTCTACCACTGGCGATACATGCAGAGCAAGCGCCCCCTTTCTCTTGCCGCGTTTCTGTGGCATAAGCACCCTTTAATAGCAAATTTGATGACAATAGAGAGTTTTTTAAAGCCATGTTAAGCGTAACAGACCTGACCTATAAAATCGGCGCACGCACCATTTTGGATGAATGCAGCGTGACGATCATGGATAATTGGAAAGTGGGTGTTGTTGGCCTTAACGGCGCGGGCAAGTCCACGTTGTTCAAGCTGATTTCCGGCGATTTGATGCCCGATGGCGGCATTGTTGAAAAGAACGCAAAGCAGCGCATGGGAATGGTGCGGCAGGACATTCCAGAAGTTGAGACATCGTTGCTTGATCTGGTGCTAGAAGCGGATGAAGAGATGGCCGCTCTTTGGAAAGCCACGGAGACCGAAGAAGATCCGAATAAGATTGCCGAAATCTATGAAAAGCTTGCTGATATTGACGCGTATTCAGCGCCGGCAAAGGCATCACGCCTTTTAACAGGGCTGGGCTTTAGCGAGGATCAATTGAGCGAGCCGTTTTCATCCTTTAGTGGAGGTTGGCGCATGCGCGTTGCACTTGCTGCGGCGCTATTTGTGGAGCCAGAAATTCTGCTTCTTGATGAACCGACAAACCATTTAGATTTGGAAGCGATTATGTGGCTGGAGGCTTATCTAGCCAGTTATCCGCACACATTGCTGATTATCTCGCATGACCGTGAGGTTTTGAATAAATGTATTGATCATGTGATCCATGTCGATGCGCAAAAGCTTAAAATGTATACGGGCAATTATGACACGTTCGAGCGCGAGCGGGCAGAGGCGCTTGGATTGCAGCAAAAGATGCATGAAAAGCAACAAGCCGAGCGCGCGCACATGCAAAAATTCGTTGATCGCTTTAAGGCGCAAGCCTCCAAAGCCAGTCAGGCGCAAAGCCGCATGAAAGCATTGGAGAAAATGGATATTGTTGATGCGGTGATCTCTTCACGCGCTGTGCATTTCACGTTCCCTAACCCCAAGGAAATTGCATCGCCCATGATTTCGATTGATAAGGCGGATATTGGATATACGGCGGGGCAGCCGATCCTGCGCCGTGTGCATGAGAATATTGATAATGATGACCGCATTGCGTTGCTTGGCGCAAATGGGAATGGGAAATCGACGCTTATTAAGCTGATCGCGGATAAGCTTGCGCCGATGAGCGGTGAAGTGCGTCGTTCAACCAAGCTGCGCATAGGCTATTTCTCGCAGCACCAGACAGAAGAGCTGGATGTGGAATCAACGCCTTATCAAGAGATGATGACACTCATGCGGGTGTCTAATCCGAATGTGACTGAGCCTAAAGTGCGGGCAAAGCTTGGTGCGTTTGGGTTTTCGAAAGAGCTTGCTGATAATGCGATTAAATCATTGAGTGGGGGCGAGAAAGCGCGGCTTTTATTTGCGATTATGAGCTTTGATGCGCCGCATCTTTTATTGCTTGATGAGCCGACGAACCATTTGGACATTGATGCGCGTGAGGCCTTGGTGCAGGCGCTGAATAATTACGAAGGGGCGATTGTGATTGTTAGTCATGATCCGAATATGGTTGAACGCGTTGCTGATCGTCTGTGGGTTGTGCGTGATGGCGAGTGTCAGCATTTTGACGGGGACTTAGAGGATTACCGCAATTTCACGATGCAGGCACGTCGCGAGGATCGTAAAAAAGACAAGAAGAAGAAAGAGGCCAAAAACGATAACGCCGTGGCCGAAACCCCCAAAGACGAGCCCAAGCCCGCCGTGAACCCACAAGCGATTGCAAAGCTGGAAAAGAAAATCGTGAGCTTAGAAGGTAAGAAAAGCGAGCTAGAAACACTCATGGCCGCAGAAGGGTTTTATACCAAGCCCCACGACGAGATGGCCAAGGTGCAAGATAAACACGCAAAAGTGGTCAGCGATTTAGAAGACGTGGAAGCGCAATGGTTGGAGTTGCAGGCGGGTTGATTATATATATCAGCAGGATCATCACCAAAGGCGACACGCAGCAATGATATTATACGTCTTCGCCTTAAATAGCCTGATTTTTAGCTTTGCTTAATTCTATGCGTAAATCATCTTCTGCTGAAGAAAAACTATTTTGCAAAGCGTCAAAATCAGGTCTTAATTTTTCAAGGTCATTACCACCTGCATCTTTCATCGCTTTGGCATCATATTCTATTTTATTTGCGATTTCACTCACACCCACGATACCGAGCAACCCACTTGATGATTTAAAGCTATGGGCTGCACCTATGACCTGATCGATATCACCATCGGACAAATGGGTGTCGATCGTGGCTAAATATTGTTTTGCATCGCGAAGGTAACCCTCTAGTAAAATCGGGAATTTCACCTTCATGCGTTCTTTTAACTTATAAAAAAGATCTTTATCAATCGTCGACATCTTAACTATCTCCCTTCTTTAGATAAGCATTCAATTTGGCGTATAAGTCTATCTCTTTCACAGGCTTGGATAGATAATCATTCATCCCGACCTCAAGACAGCGGTCTTTTTCACCGGCCATGGCGTTGGCGGTCATCGCGATAATAATTTGGGCGGCGCCTCTTCCTGTGTCCAATTCACCCTCTTTTTCTAAACTGCGAATATTTTCAGTGGCTTGAAAACCATCCATTATGGGCATCATACAATCCATCAATGTAATGTCATAGGGGTGATGGGTCGCCGCTTGTAACATTTCAATAGCCTTTTGACCGTTTTCAGCCAGATCAACGCTGCATCCCATGCCTTCCAACATATCCATGGCCACCATTTGATTGACCATCTCGTTTTCGACCAGCAAGATACGGGCATTTAATTGCATGCTGCCGTCTTCACGATTATAGACAGGCGCTTTCTTAACGTCCTTTTGTTTTGGCTCTGAAGCTGGTTTCTCATCTATAATCGGCAAAGTTAGCTCGAACCAGAAGGTCGTGCCCTCCCCAACGTCGCTATTCACACCAAGCTTACCGCCCATCATCTCAACCAGTTTTTGCGTTATCGCCAAACCTAAGCCTGTTCCGCCATATTTCTTTGTGGTTGTCGCATCAGCTTGTGAAAATTTATCAAAAATACTGTCCAGCTTGTCCTCAGGGATTCCGATGCCGGTGTCTTCCACCTCAATGCGTAACGTCACCTTACTTTTTGTGGTCTTGAGCGATTTTACTAAAACACGAATATGTCCATTCTCGACAAATTTAACTGCATTGCCAAGCAGGTTCACCATAATCTGCCCCAATCGAACGGGGTCGGCTAAAACAGAACCTGGAACATTGCCTTCATAATCAACCCGCAGTTCTAGACCTTTTTGCGTGGCCTTAGGGGCGATGGCATGCATGCTATCGCGTATCAGATCATTAATGACCACGGGCTCTGGATTGATGCTTAGCTCTCCTGCTTCGATTTTTGAAATATCGAGAATATCATTGATCAGCGCCAATAGCGTATCGCCGGATCCTTTGATTATCTGAAGATACTTTTCTTGGTTTTCCGATATGTCCGTTCTGGTCAGCAAGTCAGCTGCGCCGATGACACCATTTAATGGTGTTCTGATTTCATGGCTCATATTTGCCAGAAATTCTGACTTCATAACATTGGCGCGCATTGCCTCCTCTTTGGCCTGACTCATGTCTCTATTGGCTTTTAATATCTCTGCTTCCGCATTTTTATAAGCAGTAATATCCCGAGAGATACCAAGAATGAATGTCTCTCCGTCTTCGTCGAAAAAACGCACTTTCTTGGTGAGCAACATACGCACACGACCATCGGGAAATGTAATCTGCTCCTCGGTTTCTGAATAGCCGTCTTCCATAGCTTTTTTGTCGTGTTCTAAAAATAACTTTGCTTTTTCTTCATCGAATTTTTCAACAGTTGTTGTGCCGATAATGGATGCTCTCTGCTCCTTTGGATAGACCTTCAAAAATTCATCATTGGCTTGAACGATACGGAATTCAGAATCTTTTACAAAAATCAGATCAGGGATGGTGTTGGTAATCAGCGTCTGAAAATGCTGGGCATTTTTTAGCTTCTCTTCGGCTTCCACTTGTTCGGAAATATCGCGGATAATACCGCTAAATAATATCCCGCTCTCCAATACGATCTCACTGACGGAAAGCTGGATTGGAAAGATTGAACCATCTTTATGTTTGGCTTCAAGTTCTCTGGTTGTACCGATGATTTTGGCTTCTTGCGTATCAATGAAGTTTTGCAAATACCCATCATGTTCATGTGCATAATGATGCGGCATTAAAATATTTACATTCTTGCCCACCGCTTCGCTCATTGTGTAGCCAAACATTTTTTCTGCGGCAGGGTTAAAACTTTGAATGATGCCATCTTTATTGATCGTTAAAATAGCATCAACTGTATTGTATAAAATAGCGCGATTGCGACTTTCCGTTTCAATCAAAGACGCTGCTTTTTGTTTCAAAAGCTTACTGCGTCTTCGCGCAGTCGTTGCATAAAAAATCGCAAAGCTCATTAAGAGTGAGATTATAAAACCGCTGAGCAGGATAATAAGCGGCAGCCATGTTTGGTTGCGGCTCATAAAAAAAGCGTTTGGAGACACTTCAATTGTCCATGTGCGATTAAACAAATGAATTTTTTCTGTTAAACGAAGGTTATAAAGACTGGTGCGTTCGCCATCATTGATCTCGAATATGTCCTTATCCTCGTCATAAATTTTAAGGTTCAGGGCGCCTTTATATTCGGCGGGCAAAGTGTTTTCCAAAAACATCTTTAGATCATAAATGCCAACAATAAAGCCTTTGAATTGGTCATCAATATAGATGGGTATATAGGCGATCATCCCGCGATAGCCCTGCACCAAATCAAGAGGAGCCGTCAATGTCACCGTATTTTTTGCAGAGGCACCATCGAGTGCTTCTTTACGCTCATCATTAAACGCAATATCCAGCCCCACAGCATTCTCATTGCCCTCTAATGGCTGCACCCATCTGACATGATAACTCTCATCGACCCACTCAACCGTTGTGAGCGCCTTATTGTCAGAGACATAATTAAGAGCATCATTGTCCCATACAGTTTTAGGCGTGCCCTTCGCAATTTCCCATCGGTTTGCCATGCGGCGCAACGCCATGACGGAGCTTGTAACATTATCCTTAATCACTTTATGGATAAGGGTTTCCTGCTGATGTAATATTTCGGAAAGATTATTATATTGTTGGCGCTCAAATTGTAAAAAAAGCGCGAAGGTTAATGCCATTGTCAAAAAACCACTCAGGATCGGTATGATATAAATCTTAACGCTTTTTTCTTCGCGTTTTTCGTCATAAAGCTCGCGTGCCTCTGTCTCCGTTTGCGCGGACACTAATAACAAAAATGCACCAAACATCGCAGAGAAAACGAGACCACCAATCAAGACCCACCAACTCGAAACACCAACGCCGTCAACAGCGAAAGAAGCCGTTGGCGAAAAGACAAGCGTCCATTGGCGCTCTGAAAAGTTAATGGGAACGCGATATGACAGCAAATTATCTTGTGGCATCTCACCATATATCACATCATGAGAGTCTGGGTTATTCGTCGTATCGACGATGTAAAGACTGATATTATCGTTTTCGATCCGCTCAAGTGTGGCGCCCACTAAATCTTGAATACGAAATACGCCGAGGGCGAACCCACGCAAAGTATTGCGCCTTTCTTGTACGGTATTAGGCGAAATAAGTGTGTCGTAGACAGGTTCAAAAATTAAGAACCCATATCGCCCTTGCTCTTCTTGAACCAGTACAATTTTTTCTGTTGCAATCTGATTGCCGCTATCGCGTGCTTGCTCTAACGCCTTTTGCCGCGATGAATTGCTGTGTCCGGGATCAAATCCTAAAGCTTTTTCATTACCGACATATGGTTCAACATAGTAGACAGGGAAATATTCATCGCGTTCGACGCTAACAACAGATTTCCCGTTGAGTTTTTCGGTGATATCAAAATCATGAAATCCGTCTTTTCGCGCTTGCTCTATAAATTCAGCGCGCTCCTCTCGCGTGACACGGGGTATCCATTCAAGCGCTTGTATACCGTCACGTTCATTAAAAATATTATAAACGAATGCCTTAAACTCTTCTCTGCTAACATGATCTGAGGCATTGAAATAGCGTCGCATGGATTTAATAATTTCCTGCGACCCTTCTAAATTTAAACGTATGTCATCAACATATGGAGTAGATATCTCGGCGAGCCGGGCAACATTTTTGCTTTTCTGTGCCTCTTGCGTGTAATTAAAAACAATCACAACGATCATGCATAACAGCAATTGCGGCACGATCACCAAAACCTTGCGCGTAACGGAGATACGTTTTCCCATTAAAATTAGGCACATCGGTGCGAATAAAACCACCCCGATCACATCGCCAACCCACCATTTCATTGCCGCTGCGCCAAGCTTTTCAGGTGAGACTAAGCCGAAACCATATAAGATGGTGCACCCAATGCCAGCGCCGATTAAACAGGCGATTGGCCCGCCCCACAACAGCAGCATGAAAATGCTCCTCTCTTTGGTAAGTCGTGTGGGCATTTTTACGTATTTCAGTATAAGCCACGCGCCAATAATAGCCTGCAAAGTTGCAATTGAGGAAAGGGCAATATCCATAATAAATGGGGGCGTTGCGCCGCTCCGCATCTGAAAGACATATGTAAGGCATAAGTTATACGCCAAAGCGCCAATAAAGACGCCGATAGCATATCTATACCCACCCAATAATATACCAGCGAGTGCAATCCCAGCAGCGGGCCAAACGGGTGATATATAATCAGGTGCTTGCGCAAGAAAAACAAACAGCTTTGCAGCCACAAAATACGCAGCCGCCAACAGAAAAATCCCACCAATATGTCGTGCTGATATGTTCAAAATTATAAGGCCCTTTTCAATTGTAATTGTGGCACAGATTCTGTTTTTCCTCGAATGCCGAATTTATTATGCCAGTATTGATATTCCATCCCGATAAAAAATTTATTCGCCTCAAACCCACCAGCATTTCCAGCATCCCATAAAAACCGTGGTACGATCAGTTGATTGGCATGTGATGTATCTTCGCGTCCTTGAAAATCTGAGAACCCCTCAAATACAAATTTTTCATTGCCGATTTTGATTGGGCTGTTCCATGCCACTGTTGATTGCCATGTTTGTCCATCTAACTGCGTGCTGTCATGCACATAGGCATTAATGGATAAAAAGCGAAATGATGGGATATCGAGGTTAACCGCACCGCCATATAGGTATTGCGGCCCTTGCCCACGGCCTTTTTCAAACGTTGTAGAAATCAATACGTCTTTAACAATACCAAAAGAAAAATCCTTGCCAGTCATTTTGCTCAATGAAAGACGCGGTGATATTTCTATGTAATATGCAGAATCCTTGCCGTCAGGAAATATAAAGTCAACAAAGGCAAAGTTATCGCCGTATTTCCATGCGTTTGCATGCTCAACTGTAACGATACTTCTTTGTCGCTTTCCCAATTCATAATCATGCCCACGCAAATATTGAACATTTGTTGATTGTCATTGTATGAGGTCACGTGCATTTGCTGGCGTCATTATGATCAATACAATAGATAATACACCCCAAAACTGCAGCTTATAAAAAATACTCATCGTTTCTAATTCCTTTGAGACGCCTGAATTCTAATGGGTAGGGTGCGTTTTATTATTTTCCAGATGAGAATTATTTCATTATTTGATTAAGAAATCATCAAATATGCATGATGCATACTTTTCTGTAAGTCGATTATCTGTTTTAACGTGACTTCAGAAGAAATCGAAAATTGTTCTCAGCATTTCCTAACGTGGGACAATCTTTATAAAGCGAATAATTTCTTAGCTAAGGCCACTTCGATCCAATTGCATTATCTGGACACACCTTTTGTTACAATATCATCACAAGAAAATACCATATTGCTTATGTAATAATCGTCTTTACGGAATTTATGTCTGAAATATATCTTCATGGTTACGATATCGGGGTTTTGATTTTGTGTTTTATTGCATATATATCGAGCGAAACCCAATCTATGACGCGGATTATTTTTTCGTAATAATGCATCAAAATATCTCAGTATTTTGTGCGTGCTGAAATGTTTATACCCATATTCGTCCTGCGTGTAGAGCTGCGTTAAAATTGGCAATAAATCAATATCTTGTCCACTTTTATCGGTCATTGATATTTTGAATTCTCGATCATATGACGCAATATTAGGGGCAAATAAATCCCATTTCTGACTGAGTTTTAGTTGCGCGAGAAAAGAATATAGGCTTTTTGGTGGTACGATAGGGGACTGGGGTATCGTCATTGTTGTGTAAGCAAGCATTAAGACAGCGCATATTAGGCATAGCGTTTGTTGTGTCACATCCGGCCAATGCTCGACCTGTTTACGAAGTAAAGAGCCAAAAACCTTGCTGAGTTTATGTCGGTTCTTGCCAATGCTATCATAAACTTTAGCCATAAGCGGCTTAATGAAAGCGATATCTGTAAGAAATCCAAAAATCCAAAATATGGGTGATTGCTTCAGCACAAAAGACACTGCTTCCCATTTTAAATAATGTTTATCTGGTGACATAACAACCCAGCTTGTATGCTTTTTAAGAAGACCATCTGCCGTTTTGTTTGCGTATGAAGGCTCTATTATAGCTGCTGGTCCGAGACAAAATGAACCAAATAGCCTTGCCGTTGCTTTGCAAAATCCGCAATCAGCATCATAGTAAACATGAATATTGGACAATCGTTTGCGCCTTTTTTTAAGTAAGCCATTAAGCCACTGATCGGGAATTAGTAAGATAAGGTATGTAGCGCAAAGATATGGGAATAAACCAACCTGTAGAAAAATGGCAAATCCTATATGCATTATAGATGCGCCTAGCAATGCTAAAGCCCTGAAAAAATTATTTTTAACAGGGAAGTAAACCAGAAAACTAAATAACAATTGAAAAATTATAATAGCCCATGTCGATACATGTAAAACATTGTCAGGCAGCAGGTCTATCGCACCAAGCCCGAGTGCGTTGCCATAGTACTCATCCCTGACTACATATTTTAACGCTACGCCGCTGGTCCAGTCACCTGAGCTGAGCTTAAAAAGACCTGAATGCATATATACCACGACTATTTGCAGCTTCATTGCCACTAAAGGTATAATTGGCCATTTCATATGATCCGCATTATCCGGTTCAGGCTCCCTCATTGCGGCGTTCCATGACCAATATCGATCTAACGGCATAAAGCAGCTCCAAAACAGGAAAGCAGCCATAAGAACTTCGATATTCGAATTGACAGCTGGCGTCCTGTCCATAAGCGATATGAAAATGAGATAGGCGATCAAACAGCATGTTCTAGTTCTTATCCCTATCAAAATCCCCATTAAAGCTAAAAAATATGCTGTAAAGAGGATATTTTGATAAATGATATTATCAGAGTAGGAAAAAAAAGAGATGCCGTTAGTTGTGTAATTATAGTCTTCATGCGCAGTGAAAATACCTTGCGCGCTATATACGAACTCACGAAATGGTAGGGTATATGAAAATAGATCAAATAATAAAAGAAGAGCAAAACATATACGAAACAACGACAATGCCTGAGAATTAGGAATTATGCTTTTCAGAAGTGCACGGTTATATTGTTTGTATTTCTGAGGTTGTATTTTGCATTTCATAACACTCTAAGCATATCTTATTTAGTGGGCGGTTTGTTGTAAAATATAATGCTTGAAACAATTTATGATGAATATAGGGTTGCTAATATTAAGGTGGCTCATCATTTCATTATTCTCCTCTTAACGTCATTTATTTAAAGCTGTCACCGTATATCAGCATCCCACATAAAAAAACACGAACCGCCCAAAGGCAATCCGTGTTTTAGAAATCTTATAAAAAACTGCTTAAAACTAAGCGGCTTCTCTCAAGTTGGTAGCTGATTGCTTACCTTTTTCTTCTTGAATATCGAATTCGATTTTGTCGCCTTCGTTCAAACCATTAAGGCTTGAAGACTCGACTGCTGTGATGTGAACGAACACATCGCCGCTTCCGTCTGTAGGCTCGATGAAACCAAAACCCTTAGTTGGGTTAAACCATTTTACTGTACCTGTTGCCATTGAAAATTCTCCTTATGCAATGTCGGTGTTATCAGCCGCAATATTGCAACTGAAGTTTTGTGTTTGATAATGAACTACATCATCTACCTCAGTTGAACCGAACAATTGTGAAAGGGAAAACGGGTGTTATTTATAATAATAATCAAACTTAAGAAGACTAGGCCTGAATTTGGGCCGTACGTCAAGACAATTAAATAATATCAGCGTTTTATATTGAGCTATAGGCATAAGGATGAGCATTGTTTATGTCCTTTTCAACGCGAATGTCCTATGATACTCAGGCAGTTAATCTTTTTCATATCGGAGCATATTATGAAACTCATGGCCCTTAATCTTCCACGTGATATGGATGAAAATACGTTGGCACGGCTTTTCAAAAATTATGGCAACATCAAGGGATGCACCCTTGTGATGGATGAAAAGACGGGTAAATCCAAACGCTTTGGCTTTGTCGAGATGGCGTTGGAGCATGAAGGTGAGATCGCGATTAAGGCGCTTCACGGATCCAAACAAGGCAAGGAAAAAATTCGCGTGAAAAAAGCGGATTAGGCCGATGAAGATTTGGGTTGATGGCGATGCGTGTCCGAAAGGCATCAAAGAGATTTTATATCGCGTGTCTGCGCGCACTAAAATTGCGGTGATTTTTGTTGCCAACCAATATCTGCATTTGCCGCAATCAAACACAATCGAGATGGTTCAGGTCGGCGATGGACCGGATGTGGCGGATGATGAGATCGCGCAGCGCTGTGCAGCCGAAGACCTTGTGATTACTGCGGATATTCCACTTGCGGCACGTGTGGTTGAAAAGGGCGCGGTGGCGCTTGATCCGCGGGGCACATTATATGATGCCAATAATATCGGGCAGATTCTAGATATGCGTAATTTCATGGATGAGCTTCGCGGCACGGGTGTTCCCACAGGTGGTCCAAGCGGTTTTGGCGCGAAAGAGCGGCAGAAATTCGCCAATGAGCTTGATCGGCTCTTGGCGCAAAGACGATAAAAGGTCAGGTTAATCCTTCTTTTTTTTGCCTTTAAACACTTTCTTTTTCTTGCCGCCTAATGGTGCGCCGTCTTTTTTGATGTGTGGGCCTTTGGAGCGTTCGCTTTTGGGTTTATCGCTTTTTGGCTTGTCACCGGATTTGCCCTTATGCTTTTTCTTATAGCCGTCATTTTTTGGCTTATCGCCATCGGGTTTATCGCCCCATGCGCTTTCGCTAGATTGAGGCTTATGTTTTTTCTTAAAACCGTCTTTGGGTTTATCGTCGAATGATTTTTTATCGCCATACGGCTTTTTATCTGCGAATGGTTTTTTTCTATCATTGGATCTTTCGCCGCCCCTATCACCTTGTCTGTCGGCTTTTCTATTGGGTCTGTTGCTGCGATCTATTTTGCCTTTGGGGGCTTCGGGCACATAATTGAGGCGTGTCACCGTGATGTTTTTTTCCAACGTGCCGCCATCACCAACCAGTTCAAAAAACTTATCGGCGCAATCAGCACTTAGCTCAGCGTAGCTCTCTTTTGCGTGGATGCGGATTGAGCCGATTTCACGGTTGGTCATGTTCCCTGCGCCACATAGCATGGGCACGATCCAGCGCGGTTCGGCGTTGTCGTCGCGCCCGATGGATAGAGAGACCCAGACGCTGTTGGCGAAATCTTCATGGCGTTTTTTCTTGTCGTGTTTTTCCGATGGGACAAAATCAAGAAGCTCTTCAGGGGCGGGTTTTTGCTTGTTGTGCATGCGAAGCAGCGCGGCAGCGATTTGTTGCGCGCCATAAGCGTTTAGCAATTTATCCGCGGCTTCTTTTTCATCGTCTTTGATCGGCTCAACGAGTGCGGGATCAGCGAGGAAGCGTTCTTGGTCGCGTTTTGTGATGTCTTCGATTGACGGGGGTTTGCCCCAATTCGCATTGATCTTAGCGTTGTTGAGCAAACGCTCGGCCTTGCCGCGCATGTTATGCGGCACAACGAGCGCGCTTACGCCTTTTGATCCTGCGCGCCCTGTTCGACCAGAGCGGTGGAGGAGGATGTCTTTGTTTTTGGGCAGATCGGCATGAACTACCAGCGCAAGACCGGGTAAATCTATACCGCGTGCG
>JAACQG010000007.1:23848-181640 GCA_009995045.1 Alphaproteobacteria bacterium | reverse complement strand
AAAGTTGTGCCTCTCGTTTGCCCATCATCAATTCTCTCTGATGCGATTGATGTTGCCTATGGCTGCGCTAGCTCAATCGATGAAATTCTCGGCGAGCTCGATAATGGCGAAGGCGGAGATACAAATGATCTCAGTGATTTGGATGACGGAGCGTTCGCTCACCCTATTGTTCGCTTAGTGAATGCGCTAGTCTTTGAGGCTGTAAAACTCGGCGCATCTGATTTGCACTTTGAACCCGAAGAAAACTTCGTGCGTCTTCGTTATAGAAAAGACGGAACACTCTTCACCGCTCAAATTATTCACAAAGAGCATTGGAGCGGTATATCACAGCGCATTAAAATCATGTCAAAAATGAACATCGCGAATAAGCTTATTCCGCAAGATGGGCGTTTCGGCATGAGCGTAAATGGCCGCGAAGCAGATTTCCGTGTTTCATCATTGCCAACGGTGCATGGTGAGAACATCGTTCTGCGTGTTCTTGATCAAAGCTCGTCAATCATGGCGATGGAAAAACTCGGTTTTAGTGAGCACAACGTCAAGCTTATCAATGCATCACAAGCCAAGCCCGAGGGGATTATCATTGTTACGGGGCCAACGGGGTCTGGTAAGACAACATCTCTTTATTCCATGCTCAATGAAATTAATACCGTGGATGTAAATATTCAAACGCTTGAAGATCCGGTTGAGTATTCTCTACCAATGATTCGTCAAACGCACGTCAAGGAAGGCGTTCTGGAGTTTGCGGATGGTATCAAAGCGTTGCTAAGGCAGGATCCCGACATCATCTTTATTGGTGAAATTCGCGATGCTGAAACCGCTGGCATGGCGCTAAAGGCTGCGATGACTGGTCATCAGGTTTATACAACACTTCACACAAACGATTCGTTTGGCGCGATTCCTCGTCTTTTTGACTTGGGCTTGAAGCCTGGCATGGTCGCGGGAGCGATTGTTTCAATTTTTGCGCAACGTCTTGTGCGTGTTTTGTGCAAAGATTGTAAGCAGAGCTACAAGCCAGACGAAGATGAATGCAAAATACTTGGTGTTGATCCTGCTAAGCCGCCAAGAATACATAAAGCCAAAGAGGGCGGATGCGGAATGTGCGAGGGGACAGGGTATAAAGGCCGCTCTGCTGTCGTCGAGATTTTAATGTTTGACGAGGAATTGGATGAATTACTGGCGCGAGGTGAGTCAAAAGCCGACATCAAAGCGCTCGCTGTTAAAAAAGGCTTTAAATCTATGAAGGACGATGGCATCATAAAAGTGCTTGAAGGCAAAACGAGTCTTGAAGCTCTCGCCAAGGTTGTTGATGTCAATAAATAACCGTCTTTCAGCTTTATACATCTGGGGTAAGAACAATAGAGCGTTATAAATACAAAGCAATAAATGAGGCCGGCCGCCCAATTCGCGGCTCGATCGCTGCTGGCAGCGAGGCGGATCTCTATAAACAGCTTCAAACCGCGGGTTTGGAGCTAGTCGATTGTTCCGTAATCAGTAGCAGCCCAAAATCTGCCTTGCTGGGTGGTTTGGGTAAGCCAAAGGTCAAGACACGCGACCTTATTCAATTATTCGTCCATATGGAGCAAATGCAAAGCTCGGGCGTGCCGCTTCTGGACGCGCTCGGTGATATTCGTGATACAACAGAAAATCCAACCCTCTCTGACATGCTGACCGATATTCACCGCGATGTATCTGATGGGTCTTCGTTGTCGGAGGCGCTGAACAAGCATCCTAAGATATTCACAAACATATACATTTCATTGGTTTCAGCTGGTGAAGAGACGGGGGATCTAACCTCTTCTTACAATCAGTTGATCAAATATCTGAAATGGGTTGATGGCATTAACTCTAAAATTAAAAAAGCGACACGTTATCCGATTATCGTGACATTTGTTGTTTTGCTAACCATTACATTTATGATGATGATTGTTGTGCCGCAAATCGTAGGCTTCCTGAAGTTCTTAAGTCTTGATCTCCCATGGTTTACCGTGGCGCTCATTAACACATCTAATTTCTTTTCTACGCCGGCATTCTCTGTCTTGGGTATTCCTATTTATGGCGGCTTTATAGTATTGGGTGTTCCTGCATTGGCTTATTTTCTCATGAAAGTTGCGCATAAAAGCTCGGAAAGCGTCGCTTACCGTGTTGATATGATCTTTTTAACGTTGCCTGTATTCGGCGGCTTGATCCGTAAGATTACAATTGCACGTTATTCGCAAACATTTGCCGCGCTCTTTTCCAGCGGTATTGACGTTGTTAACGGTCTTAAATCTGCACGCCAAACGGTTAGCAATTTAGTAATGATTGATGCGATGAAAACCGTTGAGCGCCTTGTTCAATCTGGTAGCCCTCTTTCTGAAGCGTTTAACGGCTGTGGTGAATTTCCAAGTCTTGTTATTCGTATGGTGAAGGTTGGGGAAGAATCAGGTAAGCTATCACCAGTGTTGGATCAGGTGTCTGATTTCTACACACAAGATGTTAATGAAGCGATTGATGGAATGATTGAATTAATTCAACCAACATTGACCGCAATCCTGGGTTTGATGATTGCGTGGATTGCCGCCGGTAGTCTAGGTCCAATCTATATGAATCTCGGCAACTTTATGGACTTTTAAAAAGGAAAGGTTGCATGTCTCTTAGTTTTTTATCTAGCAGTAAAACTGTTCTTCTCGTATCTGACGAAGCTTTACACGTATTCAGCGCGGCGCCAAAAGGTGTTGATCTTGTTGATAGTGTTGATTGGGCTTTAGAAGATTTCGAGGCGCACCTTCTAAATCTTGTGGTAAAAAAATGTGGTGGAAAGCCCATTTTGATACTCAATGATATGGTCGAGCAACATTATCGCAAAGAAAAAGTGATTAAATCCGGCGCATTATTCGGCGATAAAGCTGCAATGGTTCGTCGTAAGCTGAATGTAGCATTCCCAAATTACCCAGTGCGCGCTGCTTTTCCATTGAGGGAGAAGATTGCTAAAGCGGAAGGGCAGCTAGCCGCAGATATCTATATCTTTGCTGCTGTCCCCAATTCTACACAATTTAATCAAACCATGTCTGCTGCATCAAAATCTATGGCGTCAATCGCTGGCTTTGGGCTGCTACCCGTTGAATCATCGGATATGCTTAAGGCATTATCCGAGCGCTTATCAAAAGATAAAAAAGCAAAAGCTGCAAAATGGTGTGTCTTTGTTGGTCAACATAAAGGCGGCGGTTTAAGGCAGATTGTAACAAAGAACGGAGAAATCGCATTAACGCGCATGACTCCCGTCACTGAAGATGTTGGCAATCACCAAAAATGGGCGAGTGAAGTCAATGACGAGTTGAAATCCACGATGAGCTATCTTGCTCGTTTCGGATATGTCCCCGATGATACGCTCGATATTATCATCATCGCCGATCAGACCTCGGGCGATTTGCTAACAGGTTTAGTCGATACATCGCACGGCGCAAACCTTTTCACCATGGCCTCTTACGACGCCGCAAAGCTCTTGAATATTCGCCTTGGGCGCCTTCAAGAAGGCGATGCCAATTATGCGGATGTTCTTCATGTCGCGTGGTCCGCACGCAAAGGCTCACTCATTTTGCCAATGAAATCAGCGCAAGTTGATGCGCTGACAAAACCGCGCCAAGCGGCAATGGCCGCTTCTGTGTTGCTTTTATTAAGCGGGGCATTCTTAGGGTATCAGTCATTCACGACCTTTAATTCACTCGCTTCAATTAACAATGATCTTGAGGCTTCTACAAATCAGAGAGCGCAGCTTGATGTGCAATATCAAAAAGAATTAGCAAAAAAATCAGAGCTGGGTTTTGACGTGAAATTGGTGCAAGCATCTATCAATGCTGAAAAAGAAATTGAAAGCAAAACAATTGATGTGATTGATTTCTTTAACAGCGTAGGGACCGCAATTGGTAAAGACCTTCGCGTGGATTCAATCGGTATTAAGGCTCTTGATGATGATGTTGCTGAACAAGGTATGCGAAGTTTTTCTAATGATAGGAACAAACCTAAGCCATTATATGAAACAACGCTTCAAATATCTTACCCCAGCACAGCAGACATTGAAAAAGGTAATACCGAAGTCCGCGATCTCGGTGATCGTTTGTCAAAAAACCTTAAAGGCTACGATGTAAAGATAACGAAGCTGTTAAAAGATTACGAATACACGGAAGGGCTGATCGTCGAGACAGGTGATCTTAAAACAAACGATCTAGCGCAGGACTTCCTTGCTGAAATTAAGATTGAAGGCCCATTAATGGAGGCGAAAACGCAATGATAAAGATACTCGGTTTCCGTCGCATTATAATTCTTGCAGTTCTGTTGGCGTTAAACACTGTCTTCGGCTTGTCCGCGTACATGTATTTCATGCCGCAAAAAACAAGCAAAGATCGTGAATTACGCACTATGCGCGGCAAGGTCAGCACACTTAAGGCTGATATAGATGGGCTTTTGGTCGAATTTGATCAATTGGATCAGCAGCTAGATACATACAAAGCCCTTAAAGACAGAGGCTTTTTTGACACCCAAAGCCGTCGCAAAGCCGAACTCGTGCTGCAAGAAATACAAGATCGCTCTAGTGTTATCTCGGCAGTTGCAAGTATAGCTGGTGGAGAATTTGAGGAAAACACACAGGCTATAAAAGCAGACCATCAAATTTTAAAAAGCCCAATCCAGATAAATATCGAGGCGTTAAATGACCTTGATGTTTATCGTTACATATACCTCATGGATGAGTATTTCCCCGGACATATATCTATTGAAAATATATCTATTAAACGGGAATCAGATTTGAACGGTGTAGTCCTTCGCGCCATTGCGAGCAAAAATCCGCCACCACTTGTAAAGGCTAATCTCGAATTATCATGGCGCACAATGATACCTATAACCACCGATGAGACCAATAACGGAGGAGGGCAATAAAATGAAAAAATATCTTCTCTTACTAGGTGTCGCTGTTTTTAGCCTCTCAATCAATTCGAATGCGATGGCTCAAGATGTTCCTGTCGCACAAGAACAAAATGCGCCGAGTGAACCAGCGCAAGAAAATGCTGACGCGTCATCACTCGCGCAAACACCTGAAAAAGTTAAGTATCAATTTTCTGTCGATACGTTCCCCTCCCTTTTGTTTACGTATTGGGAGCAGGTCGCAATCGAAGATGCTCGTAATTCAACAGGCCAAAATAGGGCGCCAACAGATTCTGAAATAGGCAGAGTGCTTGGTACAGATACAGACGATGAGCGGGTAATGCCCCCGCCCGAAGAAAGAAATATCGCATTAAGCGGCATTGCATATAAAGGTAACAAAAATTGGACAATATGGTTAAATGGAAAACGCGTAACACCAGACGCAATTCCCGAAGAGGCCATCGATTTAAAAGTGTTTAAGCAATATATCGAAATCAAATGGTTTGATGAATATACCAATCAAATTATACCGATCCGATTGCGCGCCCACCAACGCTTTAACATTGATAACCGCATGTTCCTTCCAGGTTAAAAAAAATGTCACAAACACCAACACTCAACATTGATTCTGTTTATGTATCATATGATGGCGCAAATGACGTCATATCTGATATTTCTCTACAAACCCAACCCGGTGAGTTTTTTGGCTTGATCGGCCTCAATGGCGCCGGCAAGACGACACTCATAAAATCCATACTCGGATTACGATCTCAGCGCGAAGGAGAAATTTCTATCTTCGGCAAGCCGTGCACCAACGCGGAAAGTAAGCAAAATCTTGCTTATCTCCCTGAACGTTTTGACCCTCCATGGTTTTTAACGGGCCTAGAGTTCTTGCGCTTTTCCCTCAAGCTGTACGGTCAAAAGGTAAGTGACGATGTGTTCTACGAATACGCCGAAAAACTCGCTTTGGACAAAAATGCGCTAAAACGTCGCGTGCAAACCTATTCTAAAGGGATGCGCCAAAAGCTAGGCCTTCTCGGCACGGTGCTGACAAACTGCAAGCTATTAATCCTCGATGAACCAATGAGTGGCCTTGACCCGCGCGCCCGTACGCTCGTCAAAGATATGCTCATGAATATAAAATCTGAGGGACGTACAATCTTTTTAAGCTCCCACATTCTAGCGGATATGGACGAAATTTGTGACAATGTCGCTGTGCTGCATGACGGACACATCCAGTTCACTGGAACCCCATCGAATTTAAAGAAGCAAACTCATTGTGAAAACCTTGAACGCGCCTTCTTACATTTTATTGAGAAACCCGCCGCAGCGTGATAGAATCAAATCGTTAATCGCTTTAAGTGATTCCCGCCAAATTCACATCACGTGATGCAAAATTAAATATTAAGGTTAAGGCATGTCTAAACACGCAAACACACTCCGCAAAAACATTCTAATGTCGTTGGTCTTATCGACGGCTATCGCGCTCCCTCTTAAATCTTATGCGCAAGATTTACCTGAATTGGCGCCTGAAGAAATGCCTGCGGATGAAGGAATGGACATTAATGACGTTCTTAATGACATTGAGGGTGCAATGCCCGCCGAAGACGTTTCAGAGCAAACAGAAGTTATCGAGGTTATGCCTGAGCCTGTTCCAGAAACTGCCCCTCAACCTGAAATCAATGAGCTATCAGATCCAGAGGCTGCAAATGCAAAAGCTGCAATGGATCAATCAACGATCATCCCGCAAATTCCCGAAACGCAAGCACAAGAGAACGCGGATGATGGTTTGTTCTTTGATGCGGAGCAAAACATTCCACGCTCAGAAATTGGACGCAAAGGCGCTCCCCGTAAAATCAGCCCGGCTGATGAGCCAGGCACAAAATTAATTGTTGTCACGAAAGATTACAGCAGCAGCTCTACCAAGGCGGAGCTTGTAGCCGCAGAGCGCGCTATGAAACTCGGTCGTTTTGACGCTGCATTGGATATGTATGAAGCCATGTACGCTAAAAATAAGCGTGACCCGAACATTTTAATGGGACGAGCAGAAGCGTATCAGCGCCTCGGGCAAGATGATTTCGCCGTTCAAGCTTATGAGGAGCTGCTTGAACTTCGCCCTGATAATGTTGAATCCCGCGTCAATATGCTGGGCCTTATTGGTCAAAAATATCCCGCCGTCGCCCTTCGTCAGCTCATGGACCTACGAGAGAAAAACAGCAAAAATGTCGGTATCGTCGCCCAAATCGCCGTTGCAAAAGCCGCTTTGGGTGAATACGAAGACGCAATTCGCTATCTCGGTATCGCCGCAAGTATTGAACCAAATAACCCATCTCACATCTTTAACATGGCGGTTGTAGCGGATACTGCGGGAGATAAACAGCAAGCAATCTCTCTCTACGAACAAGCTTTGGAAACGGACACACTATACGGTAAGGGTGATTTGATCCCACGCGATGCCATTTTCGAACGCCTCTCAAGCCTTCGTTAAATCATAGCTGTGTAAACCAAGCGAGAGAGTAGGGGCTTAAATGATTGCGTATCTCAATGCCCCTATATTCGAATTCCAAACCTTTGAAATCATTGTCCTTCTGATCTGCGGATTAATGTTCGGCAGCTTCGCCAGTGCGCTGACATATCGTGTCCCGCGCAATCTGCCATGGGTTACCAAGGGCAAGAGCGAACATGGCCTGCGTTCCGCGTGCCCGTCGTGCAAAACACTCCTAAAACCACGCGATCTTATTCCTTTATTATCATGGGCCTCATCCAAAGGGCAATGTCGTCACTGCGCTCAGCCAATCCCCAAAACATATCCCGCTTGCGAACTTCTTACGCTTTTGGGGTGTGTAGGCATATACGCAATCTATGGAATGACATGGTTCTCTTTGCCGTTTTTTCTCATGATACCGTTTTTAATTGCGCTCATGATGATTGATTTCGAACACATGATCCTCCCCAATCAATTGGTTGCCATCATCTTCGCTCTAGGATTGGTCGCGTTGACCATGCGCATCCTGTCTGGCGAATCACCTGATATAACCGCATCGCTCCTGATATATATTGGCGGCGCATGTCTCTTTGGTGTGTTCGCATGGGCGCTTGGCTTTATAATGGAAAAGCTCCTCAAAAAAGAAGCGCTTGGCTTTGGCGATGTAAAGTTTTTTGCCGCGGTCGGTGTCTGGGTGGGGATTCCCGCGATCGGCGCATTCTGTATAGCCTCAGGATTCATCGGTGTGGCATTGGCATTGGTCTGGAAAAGCCGTACAGGAGAAGCCGTTTTCCCCTTCGGCCCCGCGTTAATTTTATCTTTTTACACAGTTTTGCTGCTTCAAGGTTCTCATTTCCTGTAAAAAGGGATAAAATATAAAAATAGTCTGCGTTTTTTTACTTTCCGTTTATTAATTTACGTTACCCTTAAAGACGGTAAGGCAAAGATCATTTAAAAAGACCCAAAAAACAGGGCAAGAGCACAAGGCAAACACTATCATTTTCGCGCTATTCTCGGCGCATTCTCATCAAAGGAGAGAGCATTGGACTTAACACAGCTATTAGCATTCACCATGCAAAACGACGCATCCGACTTACATCTTAGCGCCGGAAGCCCACCAGTCATCCGCTCAAGCGGTCAGCTAAAACGTGTCAAAGCAGACCCGCTATCAAGCGACGACATCCGCACAATGCTCTATTCCGTGATGACCGAAGATCAACGCGCTGAATACGAAAAGAATATGGAGATTGATTTCGCGATCGCTCTAGGGGAAAAGGCACGTTTTCGTGTCAACGGCTTCACCACACGTCTTGGATCATGTGCCGTCTTCCGTACCATTCCAACCGAAGTGCCTCTGATGTCTGATCTTGGCTTGCCGCCGGTGATTCGTCGCTTTGCTGAATTGGAAAAAGGAATCGTCCTGATCACTGGCCCGACGGGCTCTGGTAAATCAACAACCCTTGCGTCAATGATCAATCACATTAACATGCACCACCCAAAGCATATTCTTACGATTGAAGATCCAGTGGAATTTTTCCACAAATCTCAAAAAAGCTTGATCAACCACCGCGAAGTCGGAACCGATACAAATTCTTTCGCACGCGCATTGAAATCCGCGCTGCGTGAAGATCCAGACGTTATTCTGGTCGGTGAGATGCGCGACTATGAAACAATCTCTCTCGCGCTAACCGCTGCGGAAACCGGTCACTTGGTGTTCGGTACACTTCACTCAAACTCCGCTGCAAAAACAATTGACCGTGTGATCGATGTGTTCCCAACGGGGGACAAAGAAATGGTTCGCGCGATGCTTGCGTCATCCCTACAAGGGGTCGTCGCGCAAACACTTCTCCGTAAACCTGAGGGCGGACGCGTCGGTGCATTCGAGGTGCTCGTTGGAACCAACGCCGTACGTAACCTCATTCGCGAAAACCAAATTCCGCAAATGTTCTCCATGATGCAAACGGGCTCACGCTACGGCATGGTCACAATGGAAGACTGCGTGAATGATCTTCTCGAAGCGGGCATTATTGATATGGATGAAGCGCGACGCGCCATCCTCGAGGCAACTGACGAGGAAGATGAAAGCACAGACGGCGACAGCGGTTACGCAAGTGCTTCTCTTGGAGGAGGGAAAATGAACCTCGACACCATGGGCGCTGGCAATAAACCCAGCAAGCAAGGTAACAACGATGACGGGTATTCCTTCTAATGACTGATCCTGAGTTAATATTTAGCTACCTCACAGCCATGGAGCATAATAGCGCCAGTGATCTTTATATCACGGTTGGCAAGCCCGCAACACTGCGCGGTGAGGAGGCGCTCATAACGCTCTCTGATAATCCACTCACCGAAGATGATGTGAATTCGATCCTCGCTGCGATTCTAACAACGCGCCAAAGACGCGAATACGAAACAGAGATGGAGCTAAACACTGCGCTTGATATGGGAAAACATGGCCGTTTTCGTGTGAATGTTTTGCGTCAACGCCAATTTCCCGCTCTTGTTATTCGTCGTATCACGTCCATAATTCCAAATTTTGAACAACTAAAGCTGCCTGCTATATTTGGACAGCTCGCAATGGAAAAGCGTGGCTTAGTATTGATTACCGGGATGACGGGCTCAGGTAAATCAACCACGCTCGCATCTATGATTGATTATCGTAATTCTCGTGAAGAAGGGCATATCATAACGATTGAAGACCCCATTGAATATTATCACGACCATAAAAAATCAGTCATCACGCAGCGTGAAGTCGGCGTAGACACAGATAGCTACGCAATCGCCATGAAAAACTCTCTGCGTCAACGCCCAGATGTAATTCTGGTCGGTGAAATTCGTGACAGAGAGGTGATGGAACAGGCTCTGGCAATTGCAGAAACAGGACATTTGTGTCTTGCGACAATCCACACCAATAACTCATATCAGGCAATTGAACGCATCGTTAACCTATTCCCCGAAGAGCTTTCCGCGCAAATTCGTATGAATTTAGCAATGAATTTAAAAGCAATCGTTTCTCAACGCCTCATACCAGGTGTTGAGAAAAAATTGGTGCCTGCGATAGAGGTGATGATCAATCAGGGGTTTGTTCGTGAACTCATTCAAAAAGGCGATATTTCAAAGATTAGAGAGGTGATGGAACAAAACGTATCAAGCGGCATGTGCTCATTTGACCAATGCTTAATTGCGCTATACCAAGCTGGGAGAATCACCAGTGAAACTGCAATTTTAAATTCGGATAAGCCATCTGAAATGAAAATAAAAGTACAACAAGCAGATCTGGTTTCAAGCGATGCCAAAAGTAAAAACAAAGACGGCGTTCTGGCTGGTCTCGATACATCGATCATTTCTCTGCATGACTAAATTAAGAAGCAAAGTTTAAAAACATTTTAAAGCGATGTTGCTTGCAAACAGCACTTATGGTCTAATTATTATGAGTTTTATATTTGATTCTCTTCTTTATCCTTTCAATTCGTCAATCCTTGCGAGTTCATAATGCAAAAAATTCTTTTTTCAAAAGCCAAAGTATCCAAGCTTCTAATATGTGGTGCGCTTCTTCTTCCTATTTTGGGTGTGTCTGCTTGTGATATGGCGCAAAATACATTGAAGCCTGATAGAGAAGCTAGTCTTGAGATGCAGGACTATCGCGATGCTCTGGCGTCACGTATTGCAGATGACTTAACGGACGACGAGGTCGATAAGACTAACATCCCTAAGCTTCAGCCTTATATCTCTTCCGGCGCTAAAGATATGAAGTCAATGCCTCTCGTGTCGCTTTCTGTGAATCAGTCAGTGCCATTGAGGGATATATTGTTCGAATTAGCCAAGCAGGCTGATTATGATCTTGAGCTTGATCCTAATATTCGCGGCTCAATTATCTTTACTGCCCGCAACCGTCCTTTCGACCAGGTTGTTCAGAGAATTGCAAGTATTGCAGGGCTTCGCTATTCGTTTAACGATGATGTGCTTCGTGTTGAACTCGATAATCCATACGGCAAACTGTATAAAATAGACTATCTAAGCTATGTCCGTTCAAGCTCTAGTGGGATTAGCAATGATATCTCTGTCGTATCAGGCGATGGAACGGACACGGGCTCGCGCTTTACGGCTCAATCAGAGACTGAAATTGATTTCTGGGGTGAGCTTGAAAACAACTTAACACAAATTCTAGGCGGTCAATCAACTGGCGCGCTTAAAACGCAACGTGACCCATCTATTTCAGCGACTGCGCCAAACCCGTTGCTTGAGACCACTTCTGGTGATCCTGTCGAGGCTAATGTTACTATAGGTCAGGTGGCAACAGACGATGTGAGTACTGCATCTGGCGATGACGACAATAGTAATCCTCAGACATTCACACTCAACAAACAAGCTGGCCTTATCAATGTTTATGGAACCGAAAAGGCACATAAAGAGGTCGCTGAATACTTAAAGCAAGTCAAGCGGTCGGTTACATCACAGGTGCTTATCGAAGCTAAAATCCTTGAGGTGACTCTAAATGATACATACGCAACCGGCGTTGACTGGCGTGCAATCGACCTTTTCGGCTCCGAAAGTGCGCTAAATTTCTTCACTAGTGCTGGTGCAACAGGTTTGAATAGTCTTGCCGCTGCGGGGACAACTGCTACTGGCATCAACTTAGGGCAGAACTCATCACTACCAATTCCAGGTATCAGTAGTGATTTAACCACTAAATCATTCGCGGCTGGTATTGCTGGTAACGATGTACAGGCGCTCATTACGGCTCTGTCACGTTTTGGTACAGTAAAAGCCCTCGCAAGTCCTCGTATGACCGTGTTGAACAATCAACCCGCCGTCATGAACGTCGCTACAAACGTCGTCTTCTTTGATATTGATATCGATACAAGTACTGATGATGATACGGGCGATCGGGAAACTGATATTAACGCAGGCGCTCAAAACGTTCCTGTTGGTGTGCTTGTAAACGTACAACCATCAATCAATCTGGATGACAGAACTGTATCATTAGCATTGCGTCCAACGATCACAAGCATCTCCGATAGAATTGAAAACCCTGCAATTGATTTCATTTCTCAGACAGTACCGGGTGTGAACGTCTCATCACCTGTGCCTGAATTGAATGTCCAAGAAATTGACTCTGTCATTAAAGTCAATGACAGACAGCCAATCGTAATGGGCGGACTTCTTCAGGATGTCGTCCGCAGCAATCAAGACGCTGTTCCTATCCTGGGTGAAATTCCAATGATCGGCGCTGCTTTCCGTGATGACACAAGTATCATTGAGAAAACAGAATTGGTTATCTTCCTCAAAGCAACAATTCTGGACAATGCGTCTGACTCTGTTCACGCAACAGACAAGGATCTGTACAGACAGTTTTCAAGCGATAGAAGACCTCTGCGCTTCTAACATTTTGGAATAAACCTGTGTCACTTTCATTGATCCAATATGTATTAAAGGCAGCAATTCGTGATAAGCTTATTATCGCGATGCTGGTTTTAATCATTTTGACATCGAGTATGTCAATCTTTATGGCATCCTCTGCAATCACCGAGCAAGATCAATTCCTCGCTGTCTATGCATCTGGAAGTTTAAGGATCCTTGCTGTATTAGGGTTGGTTATATTCACCGCATTCTTTGTGCGCAGATCCTTTGACTCAAAAGACGTTGAATTCCTACTCTCACGACCAATCAGCCGCGTTAAATTCGTTTTATCCTACGCTGTCGCATTCTCAATTCTGGCGGTTACACTCAGCCTTGCTTGCGCTTTGGCGCTGTATTGCATGTCGCCGCACCTATTATCCAATGCGTTTATTTTATGGTGTTTCAGCATCATCATCGAAACCATCATTATGGTGAACTTGACCTTTGCTTTTGCCATGATCCTATCAAGTGCCGCAACAATTGTTCTTGCTGCGCTTGCTTTTTACGTGCTCGCGCGCATGATGGGGCAAATATTGGGTATCCTCGATTCAGGAACCGCCGGCCCAGTCATGGACGGCGTGCAAGTAATCATGAATATGGTCTCTGCTGTAACCCCACGCTTGGACCTAATGGGCCAGACCTCATGGTTGGTGTATGGGATAGGAGCCGATGTAAACTTCATGTTTGTTGCAATTCAGGGCGGTATTTTCCTCGCTGTTATCCTGATCGTTGCGTTAATTGATTTGGTCTTAAGACAATTTTAGAGATGCAAAAACCAAGAACCATCACGGTACTGAAAATAGCATTAACCCTCGCGGTGCTATCAAACGTGCTGTTTTGGTTTTACTCCCGTGAGTTGCGAGCACAATGGTTAAACATTCCACCTGTCCCCACAAGCTTCTCTGCCGTGTCTTCAACGCTTGGAGATGAACAATTCGCCGCGCGAATGATTTCAATGATGATCCAAAATTTTGGCAGCACAGGCGGCCGCATAACACCAATCAAAGATTATGACTTTGACAAACTAGGCGACTGGTTGATGTTAAATTATAAGCTCGACCCTCATTCCGATCTGGCGCCATATATGGCCGCATATTATTTCGCCCAATCTCAAGATCCCACAAAAATCAGACCAGTCATCGATTACCTGCGTATAGCGGGCAACAGCACTGAGGGTGAAAAATGGAGATGGCTCGCTCAAGGCGTTTATTTAGCGCGTTTTAAGCTGAATGATTTAAACCTCGCTTTGGACATGGCAAAAGAACTTGCCGCACTGCCAAACGATGACATGCCCAATTGGGCAAGGCAAATGCCCGTTAATGTTCTCAACCAACAAGGTGAAAAAGAGGCGGCTTTAGACCTTATGTTGAGCATTTTGAAAGATAAATCTGATAAAATCCATCCCAATGAAGTCAATGCAATGCTCGCATATATATGTGAGCAAATCCTTGACCCCGAGGAAGCAAAAACGCACTCTTTATGTGTAGATTTTAAATAAATTGAAATTATAGAAGTTGGAATAAGCCGCATGACATCAATGCTACAAAACCTGAACTTCTCATTGCCCGAAATATTATCACTCATCGGAATGGTTCAATGTGTCTACCTTCTAGTGTATATCATTGCGCGCATGCGCAACATTGGCCATGCAGGCCTCCCGCTTGTTTATTTCTTGGTTTTGGGCGCCGCATTTTTCTTCGACATGGCAGAAACAAAAATTGGCGCGCTCAGTGAATATTACTATTACCTACAATGGTTTACTTGGTTTTCACTCGCCCCATTAAGTGTTTTATTAGTAATCCAGTTTTCAGAGATCGATAAATCCCCGCTGCTACGCGATTATTGGGTGCTGCTGCTGCCGCCATTATGTTTCATTCTCTCTATCACCGCCGTAGATACAATTAAAGCATGTAACCGCTTAGAGCCGTGCGAACAACTCACCTCGCTTATGACTGTTACAGGTCTTTTAGCCGGAGCAATCAGCATTCTCGTTATTTTCAGCAAAAAAGACCTATTTGCCAAAATCCGTAAACAAAAATTAGGAAAAGAACGATATTGGCTAATATTAACTTTAATAAGTGTAAATATTTTGTTGCTACTAACGGTCATGGCGGCGCTCACAAACTACATAAGCATAGAAGAAGCTGCGCTTATGCGCACAGTTTTAGGGCTAGCCTTTGTCTATCTTGTCAGCACAAGCCTGCTGCGCCTCTACCCAAAACCACCGAAAACATCAACAACAACAATAACCAACGAAGATTTCAACGAAGAAGAACGTGAATTAGCCAAGCGTATTGAATATTTGATTTATACAGACAAAGTCTATCAGGAGCCTGCCTATTCCAGATCAGATTTAGCCAAAGAATGCGACTGCTCTGAAACGGTTATATCAAAAGTTTTTAACGCACATTTTCAAAAATCATTCCCACAAGTTATGAACGAACATCGCGTTGATGAGGCAAAACGCCTTTTGGAAGAGACAAAAGCCACCATAAAACAGATATCCGCAGAGGTTGGTTTTAATTCAATGCCATCCTTTAACCGCGTATTCAAAGACATAACAGGTTACTCACCAGGCGCGTACAGAAAAGCACTCAAAACGTAAACCTATCATTTTGTGATGGTGATAAATCACCTCTCATTTTGTGTTGCGCAAATGGCTAACGTTAAGATTTCATTCATAAAATTCGGGTTAAGCTGGTGAGGTTGGGTGATGTGTGTGCTGTGCATAGACTTGTGTATAAAACCACTTCGCGATACAATTTATGGGTGCTGTATTTTGATTCGTTTCTTCCTTGGAGCGGGGCAAGGCACATCTCTCAAAGCTAATCCGTTTCTACATATATAAAAGGAGTTTAAAATGGATAATTTAAATCTACAAAACCGTAAAGGCGAAAAGGGTTTCACTCTTGTCGAACTTGCGGTTGTTATGATTATTATCGGTCTTTTGATCGGTGGTATCTTGAAAGGTCAGGAATTGATCACAAACGCACGTGTAACATCATCAGCATCACAAGTTGAAGCTATGGGCGCTGCTTATAACAGCTTCCGTGACCAGTATAATGCGATCCCTGGTGACATGGCGACTGCGCAGGCACGTATTGGTACTTGTGGTAACCAAGTAGCAGCGTGTAATGACGGTGACGGCGATGGTCGTATCGGTGTTAACGTTGGTGCTGCTGGCGCACTTGCTGCGAACAGCGCTGCTGGTGAACCTGGTAACTTTTATGGTCAACTTTTGGCGTCTGGTTTGATCACAAGCATGGACGGCACTGCTGTACTTAGTTTCGGTAACCAATTCCCAACTGCACCTATCGGTGGTGGTTTCTTGGTTGGTGACACACGCACCGGAGTTACGGAATTCCTGGCAGCTGATATGAGGCCTGGTATTTATGTTGTATTGAACGGCGTTACAGGCGCAGTTGCCGACGGTGATGGCGCTCTAAACCCTCAACAAGCTGCTAACATCGACCGTCGTTTGGATGATGGATTGGCAAGTGCGGGTACTGTGATTGGTCAAGATACTGCTGCAAACTGTAAAGCTGCGGCTGGTGACGATGAATATGACAGTGTTGCTACTCAGACTTGTGCAATCGCTTACCGCATGTAATCACGCATAACACATAATTCAACAAAAAGGCCGCTCATACGAGTGGCCTTTTTTAATGCGTATAATCTCGCCGCTACTACCGCCACATAAAGGCGGGCAGGGCGCATATGTCGGCGCTTATTTCTTGATCTGTCCTGTGCCCGCAATCTTCGCAACACTAGCAAGCAAATCCATCGGCATCGGCAAAACAATGGTCGATCCTTTGGAATTGGTAAACTGCCCCAATGTGTCAAGATAACGCAGCTGCATCGTCTCCGGACGGCGCGCCAAAATCTCCGCCGCCGCATCCAATTGCTTGGCCGCCTGAAACTCACCTTCCGCATTAATCACACGCGCACGACGTGAACGCTCGGCCTCCGCCTGTTTCGCAATGGCGCGCACCATGGTCGGATCAATATCAACATTCTTAATCTCAACATTGGTGATTTTGATTCCCCATTTATTGATATGGCTGTCCAAAATCTCCTGGACATCCGCATTCAACTGCTCCCGATTGGACAACATATCATCCAATTCATGCTTGCCGAGCACCGAACGCAACGTTGTCTGCGCAAGCTGGCTTGTGGCATCGCGGAAATCTTCAACATTGTTAATCGCATGTTCCGGATCAACAACACGGTAATAAACAACCGCATTCACCTTCACCGATACGTTATCTTTCGAAATCACATCTTGCGGCGGAATATCTTCCGTACGGATACGAATATCCACGCGTTGCTCAATATAATAGAGCAGGGGAATATTAAACACCAAACCCGGCCCCTCAACCGTGGCATATTTCCCCATTGAGTACATAACCGTACGTTCATATTCGGGAATGATTTTAATCAAGGTGAACAAAATAAATCCGACCACCAGTAAAAATACGATAGCAAACTCCATAACAACGCTCCTTAAGCTTTGGGTTCAATCATTAATGTTAAATCTTTCATCTCGATCACGCGCACAATTTCATCCTTGGCGAGTGTGAGGGGCTTAGCGCTCTGCGCATGCCAATTCTCGCCGTCAATAAACACCCGCCCTTGAGTGTCATTCCAGCTAATCACCCGCGCCGTGTCGCCAATCATGCCCTCTTTGCCGGTTTGCGTGCGCTTGCGATACGCCTTAATCCCAACCCAAAGCCCCGCACCAATAATCAGCGCAAGCATCATAGAAACCGCAAAAATCATCGCCAAACCATACTCAACAAGCGCAGGATCAAACGACACAGCCGAGCCCATAATGACCAGCGCAAGCCCGATCAAGCCAACAAGCCCAAACATAGGAATGAAGATTTCGGACAATATCAAAATTGCCCCGACGATGAGTAATAGCAATCCGCTAATCATACTGCTTTCGCATTTTTTCGTTAAGCGCTCTGCGCATTTCTTTTTAAGAGTGCGTCGATTAAAGCATCTCCCATCGCCGATGTCGAGACCGCGCAGCCATCGCTGCCCGCGATATCCACCGTACGAATACCCGCATTCAAAACATCCTGAACGCTCATCTCGATCAAATCCGCCAAATCCCCGCGATCAAATGAATACCGCAGCAACATCGCAAGGCTAAGGATTGTCGCAAGCGGATTGGCCTTATTCTGCCCCGCAATATCCGGCGCAGAGCCATGCACAGGCTCATACAGCCCCGCAACATCCGCGCCGCCCAAAGACGCCGACGGCAACATGCCAAGCGATCCGGTCAGCATCGCCGCCTCATCCGATAAAATGTCACCGAACAAATTATCCGTCACAATCACGTCAAACTGGCGCGGATTGCGACAAAGCTGCATCGCGCAATTATCCGCATACATATGCTCTAATATCACATCGCTAAATTCGTCTGCATGAAGCTTGGTCGTCTCTTCGCGCCATAACTTCCCGCTCTCCATCACATTGGCCTTTTCGCATGAATGCACCTTATTGCCACGTTTGCGCGCCAATTCAAATGCAACCTTGCCAATGCGGCGAATTTCGGACGTCGTATAGGTTTGCGTGTTAAACCCGCGGCGCTCAACCCCACCGTCTTCATTAGTGCCCAAATCTTCAATCCCGCGGGGCTCACCAAAATAAACACCGGATGTCAGCTCGCGCACGATTAATATATCAAGCCCCTTAACAATCTCTGGCTTCAACGTGGACGCATCAACCAACGCATCAAACACGATGGCCGGGCGCAAATTCGCAAACAAATCCAATTCCTTACGCAGGCGCAAAAGACCCGCCTCAGGGCGCAGATTATAGTCAACATCATCCCATTTCGGCCCGCCGACAGACCCCATCAAAATCGCATCCGCCGCGCGGCATTTGTCCAAATCACCATCCGATAACGGCACACCATGCACATCATAAGCCTGCCCGCCAATCAAACCATGATCGCTCGTAACCTCTAAACCCGCATGTTCGCCAAGCCAGGCCAAAACCTTCTCCGCTTCGGCAACAATCTCGGGCCCAATGCCGTCACCGGGCAATATCATCAATGTGTGTGTCATATTCTTTAAACTCTTTTATCTCTGCTTATTAAACCCAAGGCTGCTCAACGCCGCGTTTTTCCTCAAATGTATCAATATGAAGCCCTTTTTCCAGCGTAAGGCCAATATCATCAAGGCCATTCATCAAACAATGCTTGCGAAACGGATCAATCTCAAACTCAACGCTGAATTTATTCCCGCGTGTGATTGTCTGTTTCTCCAAATCAATCTGAATAAGCGCATCTGGGTCTTGCTCGGCGCTTTCCATCAACTGATCGACCTGTTCCTGTGGCAATTCAATCGGCAAGATACCGTTCTTAAAGCTGTTATTGAAGAAAATATCCGCAAAAGACGGCGAAATAATACACCGAAACCCCATATCCAAAATCGCCCACGGCGCATGCTCACGGCTTGATCCGCATCCAAAATTCTCACCCGTGATCAAAATTTGCGCATCCGCATATTCTGGTTTGTTCAATACAAAATCGGGCAGGGGATTGCCGTCATCGTCATAACGAATATTGTAAAATGCCGAAACACCAAGCCCCGTGCGCTTAACAGTCTTCAAAAACTGTTTCGGGATAATAATATCCGTATCAACATTAATCATGTCGAGCGGCGCAGCTTTCGCATTCAATGTGTTAAATGGTTCCATAGTCTAATTTCCCTGTAATATACGGCCTTCTTTATAATCTAGCATTTTCATTTCCGCAAACGCTTCGAACAAATCCATGTCAAAAATTTCCGCCCCCTTGTCATCACGCATCCGCGCAAGCACAGCCGGCGGAGAAATATCACGATCCCCGTAATGCGGACGCCAAATTCGCCACCCATCATAAGCCTCGACAATCGCCGCCAAACGCAAAGGCAAAGACAGCTGATCCCCCGCAATCTCAAGCGTCCCCTGACCATCCATCTGCTCATGATGATAACGCGCGATATCCATCATCAAATCTTTCATCGGATGGTCAATATCATGCAACAATTCTTCAACAATTTGTCCGCCCAAAAGCGTATGCGTACGCCGATATTTCTTAATCGCACCCGTTGGTTTTTCTTCCTGATCCCAAATCCCCGCAGGCAGCAGCTTTTTACCAATATCATGCGGCAAAACCGCCAAATACATATTCTCCGCAACCAATTCGCCAAGCCCCATATGTATACATGTACGCTTCACATTAATCGCCACACGCTGTGCATGTTCATGAAAGATGTATGTGTGTGCACCATTGGTGTTCTCGCTGCGGACATCGTTATACGCCTCAAGATCCGCCATCTGCGAATTGATAAAGCTTTTTATCCGCATGCCAATCTCTGGCGTGTCGTTTAAATCAAAATAATCTGGCCACTGATTCATCGTGATCCCTCATTGAAAACCTATATCCTTTTAACGCCATCCAATTGAAAACAAAAGGAAAGATATATTTTTATTTTAAGATAAATCCGCGCAATCGCGCTTCAGTGCTGCGTTACAGCAAATTATAAAATAGGAGAACATCGCTTTATTTGCTATAATAAGGGTATGAGAGAAAATTATAAAGTCACGCTATGTGTGGGTTTCTTCGCTTTTATCGGTTTTTCAACCATCGCATCAGCGCAAAATACAGATCAGCAAAATTTGTTTATTCCGTCCGTTTACACCTTGGATAATGCATGGAACACCCAAAAACACGATTTCACCCAAACCGAAGCCGTGCCCATCATCTTGGACACGCAAGATGCGATGAATATCGCCGATGCTCAAAACAAAGATGTCGCCCCAAATGCGGATAAAAACCAAGCCGCTTTCAAATCAAAAGACGATGAAGATTGGGAGGATAAGCTCCTCGATAAACTCCCCTATAAAAACACGTTGAAATACACATGGAAAATCATCGATGGCAAAGAAAATATCTATTTCGAAGGTCTGCGCGTGGATCGCGGCAATAAGGGGCTAGAATACAGAACCCAAGATGTTCCATTCATCGGCAAAGTCGACGCCTTAAAGATGCGTGCTGAAATCGGCGAAAGCAGCAACCTGATATTCGAAAGCGATTATATCCCGCTATTAGGGCGCAAAGAAGGCTTCAATTTCAAAGCCACCGCAGGCAGCGATAGCAACGTGTCTATCCGTTACAAAACATCGTTTCCATAACGCGTTTACCCTTTATTTGCATATTCTATGCTAATTTGGTAGCATATAAATCGTCTTAATGATGGGGTAAGACAATGAAAACAAGAACATATCTAACTATTCTAACATTTCTATGCACAGTCGCATCGCAAAGCTTTGCCAACGAAACATATAAGTTAAATGCACAGGCCGACAAAAAATCCTTCATGGAGGAGATTTTTGGCGAGTATGATGATCGCGATGGCATCCGCTATAACTTTGCAGGAGACGCGGAGGAAGAGGGCGCATTAAAGCTGTTTGTGAAAAACACAACAAGCCAGAATGACCTCATCGATCCCTCCGCCAGCGCCTTAAGCAAAATCAGCCCGGCTGCAGGCATTCAGCTTAATTTCGAATTCTAAAATTCCCGAATATCGGTCAAATGCCCCGTAATCGCCGCCGCAGCCGCCCGCGAAGCAATGCCGCAGGTATTGTTCGCTAAACCAAAAGAGGCCTAAAATTCCCGAATATCGGTCAAATGACCAGTAATCGCGGCAGCCGCCGCCATAGCAGGGGATACCAAATGCGTGCGTCCACCGCGCCCTTGGCGACCTTCGAAATTGCGGTTTGATGTCGATGCACATCGCTCACCCGGCTCAAGCTGGTCAGGGTTCATCCCCAAACACATCGAACATCCCGGTTCACGCCAATCAAATCCCGCTTCAATCAAGATATCCGCAATGCCTTCTTCCTCGGCCATAATCTTAACCAGACCAGAGCCAGGAACAACCATCGCTTCCTTAATGTTCGCCGCAACTTTTTTGCCTTCAACAACCTTCGCAACCTCGCGCAAATCTTCGATCCGCGCATTGGTGCATGACCCGATAAACACCTTATCAAGCGTGATATCGGTCATCTTCATTCCCGCCTTTAGGCCCATATAATCAAGCATACGCTGCACGGATGCGCGCTTATGCTCATCATCGAAATCCTCGGGCGAGGGCACACTGCCAGTAATCGCGATCACATCTTCGGGCGTTGTGCCCCATGTCACTGTTGGTTCAATATCAGGGCCATGAAGCACGATTTCTTTATCGTAATGCGCGCCTTCATCGCTCGCCAAAGTCTTCCAATAGGCAACCGCCTGATCAAATTCCGCACCTTTGGGGGCGCGTGGACGCCCTTTGATATACTGAAACGTAGTCTCGTCAGGCGCAACAAGCCCCGCACGCGCGCCACCCTCGATCGACATATTACAAATCGTCATGCGTCCTTCCATCGAAAGATTACGCACCGCTTCACCCGCATATTCAAGCACATATCCCGTACCGCCAGCCGTACCGATTTTACCGATAATCGCCAAAACCATGTCTTTCGCCGTCACACCCGGCTGCAACGCGCCATCAACGGTGATGCGCATTGTCTTTGCGGGTTTTTGGATCAATGTCTGCGTCGCTAGGACGTGTTCAACCTCACTCGTGCCAATCCCGAACGCAAGCGCCCCAAACGCGCCATGCGTGCTTGTATGGCTGTCTCCGCACACAATCGTCATGCCGGGCAGGGTGAACCCTTGCTCTGGCCCGATAATATGCACAATGCCCTGACGCTTATCCGTCAAATCAAACAATTCCACACCAAATTCCGCACAATTTCTGCGAAGCGTATCAACCTGAATGCGGCTATCTTCCTGCGCAATTGGCACGCTGCGATCGGTTGTCGGCACGTTATGATCCATCACCGCCAATGTATTGGCCGGACGGCGAACACTGCGCCCCGCCAAGCGCAACCCCTCAAAGGCCTGCGGCGATGTCACTTCATGCACCAAATGCCGATCAATATAAATCAGGCACGTTCCATCATCTTGTTGATGCACAACATGGTCATCCCATATCTTTTCAAACAAGGTGCGTGGCTTGGCTTTTGGATTATTCGGCATGTTAATCTCTCTTTAATGTTTAATCCCTACAATATGTTCAGGATTGGCAATTAAACAAATAGGCACGAGCCATGTCAATTCAAGAATGCCAATTACAGGCACGGACAAACGTTATTATTTAAGAGGGTAATAAAACATGGCAGGACATAACCAAGAAACATTTGCAAATGCAGCGACTGTTGAGCATGCAATTTTGGGAACCTATGATATTATTGTTCCAGTGGCACCGGCCGAAGGCAACAATACACTTGTTTTCAGAAGCTTTACTGAAGGGGCTGATAACAATGAAGTAGCGGGGTTTGAAAAAATACCCAATGAGGTTTTAAGTGGATACCAAGGATCAAATATCGTTGCTTTAGGCGCGATGACAACAGATCATATTGAGGGAATTGCACAAAGCGCTGTGTCAAAAGCAACCTTGATGCTTGGCGAGGAGAGGCTAGAGGGGATATTACCTGAGGGTATTGACGCTGTGGAAGCTGTTCATATCTTTAATGGGCAAATAGACTCGGAACAGGCTTACGATCTTATCGGAAATGGTATTTTAGAAGCTCTGGAAGAATTTAGGTCTGATGCCATGGGCACTCCAGATGGCGGTAGTCTTGATATGAATGACCCTGAACATGCCGCAGTATTTAATAATGTAGATAGCGTTTACGCAGGGGTTAAGTTAGCCAGAGATTTGCCTGCTTATACGTCTCAATTATCATCGCAATTGGATGCGCAAAATCCTACTGATTACGGAGTTTCTCAAGGCGATTGGGATAAGGCGCAAAATGTTCTCGATGGAACGGTAGAGCCGCAGAGACCGGATTTCGTTCCCGGAGCCAACGACATTTAAAAGACCGAAAATCAAATCACAAAAAAACCGTCCATCACATGATCGGCGGTTTTTTAAAATTCTTAAACGGGGCAAGCGCTTATTCTGCGTTGCCTTCTGCCGCTGCCGCTGCTGCTGCGTCGGCTTCTGCTTTCGCTGCGTCATCCGCTGCTTTTTTCTCGGCCGCTTTTGCATCTGCTTTCGCTTTGATCGCAGCTTCTTGCTCTTTGCGCGCTTCCGCACGTTTCGCATCTTTCGCTGCTTTTTTCTGCGCGCGTTTTTGTGTTTGTGTTAGCTGTTCTGCTTCTTCATCAACTGTGGTGTCAAAACCATGACCAGTTGTACGCTCAACAATACGTGCTTTCTTACCGCGAAGATCACGAAGATAGTAAAGCTTTGCACGACGTACAGAGCCTTTACGAACAACTTCGATAGAATCGATACGTGAACTCCAAAGCGGGAACACACGCTCAACGCCTTCGCCATATGAAATTTTGCGCACTGTAAAATTCTCGTTAATGCCGGAACCCTTACGTGCAATCACAACGCCTTCATACGCCTGAATACGCTCACGCGTACCTTCTTTAATACGGACATTCACGCGAACCGTGTCACCAGAACTAAAGGATGGGATTGTTTTTGTTTCTTGTAGTTTGCCAAGCTCTTTGGCTTCAAATTTTTGTAGTATATTCATCGTTTTATTTCCTTGTTTGAAACCTCGTAATTAGGGAATTCCCTAGCAGGTTATTTATCTTTTTTATGGTCATCCGGACATACGCATCCAAATTTTGACTGTTTATGTCAGAGTGCAGATGAAATTGCAAGGTAAAAACGTGAGAAAAGACCTGTTTATCGCCGCCAAGAAAAACAGCTGGACGTTTGGTTGTGTTACTTTTTTTCCAAAAGATCAGGACGTATCTTTCGAGTGATGTCCAACCGCTCCTCGTCACGCCATGCGGCGATCTTCTTATGATCACCCGATGTCAAAACCTTTGGCGCATCCAGCGTATCACCGCATCGGGTTTGCCACTCGGCGGGGCGCGTGTAATGCGGATATTCTAACAATCCATTGGAAAAGCTTTCCTCACTCACCGTCTCGCTATTGCCCATCACCCCGTCAAGCAAGCGAATGCAGGCATCCATGAGGATCAGCGCGGCTGGCTCTCCGCCCGAAAGCACATAATCACCGATCGAAACCTCTTCAAAATCATACGCATCCAAAACCCGCTGATCCACGCCCTCATACCGCCCACACAATAGCGTGATATCAGGCGTCGCCGCCAATTCCTGCACTAGATTTTGCGTGAGCGGCTTTCCGCGCGGCGAGAGATAAATCTTACGCACGGCTTTGGGCAAAGAGAGCAGGGCGCTTTCAATCACATCGGCGCGCATCACCATGCCCGCACCCCCGCCATACGGCGCATCATCGACCGCGTTATGCGTGCCAATCCCGTAATCACGAATATTCACCGTCGAATACCCCCAATCCCCCCGCTCAAGCGCTTTCCCCGCCAATGACATGCCAAGCGACCCGGGAAACATCTCTGGAAAAAGGGTGAGGATATTGAAATTGAGTTTATGTTTCATAAGTCATTGCGAGCCAAGCGAAGCAATCCATAGCCATCAAGAGCAGTTTTTGGATTGCCGCGTCGGCTTTGCCTCCTCGTAATGACGTTTTAAGTGTCTCATCCAATACCATCAATCATCGGAATAACGGTCACGCTGTCATCTCTAACCTCTGGCACGTGATCGTCTGTAAACGGCACAAGATAAGCCTCACCGCTCGGCGGCTTAATCTCCAGCAAATCACCCGCGCCAAAATTATGCACCGCAATCACCACGCCCGCGTCTTTGCCCGCTATGTTCACGGCCTTCATCCCGACAAGGTCTTCAATATAATATTCCCCCTCATTAGGATCAGGCAATTGGTCACGATCAATGAACAATTGCGTGCCCTTAATCGCATCCACCGCCTCACGACTATCAATGCCCGCAATCTCGGCGAGGAAATACTTCCCATGCGGGTTCTTGAGCGTAATCTCAAATTCCTCAACCAACTCAATCAGATAAGGATCATCCCCATACGGCAAAATCTTAACCAACCCCTTAACCCCATGCGCCTGCGCAATCACACCAAGACAGATGCGCTTTTCCGAAGGGGGCGGGGTTTGGGTGTTTGATTGTGTGGTCATATGTTTTTTTTATCGTTCAAATAAAGGTGAGCCGTCATGTGGAAAAATTGGGCAGTCGATATGCTTTAACCTTTTTCTTTCGCTCGATAGATTATCCCAAAACTCAGAAATTCCTACTCTATCATAATCTTTTAAGGCTCTTGTCAGCTCTTGTCTATTCTGTTCTAGGGCATTAAAATATCTGGCGTAAAGTCTTTCTCCTGTAATATCACCTTGTCCCTCAACGATGGCTGTAAATGCATATATGCCTTTACCCTCTCGTATATCGCTAAGCGATGATGGAAGGCCATAGTCAGAAACATTGACGTGATGAAGGCCTGTTGTTCTATATACGCCATGAGATAAAGCTCTTATCGAAAGATCAACTTTTGCATGTCTGGTAAAAAGGTCAACAAGGAATGGTTTTGCTTTATAGTTAACTGCATGCTGTTCATAAATGGCGTCTCCAGGAACTAATAATTTCCCCTCACCGCCATGCTCTGATTGAGGGGGCTTGCCTTGGGTGTTCCAGGTAACGTAATCGATTTTGTGGTCAAGACCCGGTGCTACTAATACATGTTTACCCATAATATTATTCCTTCTGTTACGCAGTGATTGCCGACATCTAGCATAAAATAGTCACCCTGCAAACTATTATCGCAATACCATAAATCAAAAACCCTCTCCCGATAAACACAGGAGAGGGTGTAATGAAATGGCGTATTATGAAGGAAAAGCTTACTCGGCTGGCTTTTCTTCTTCTTTGGGGGCTTCTGCTTCCGCATCCGCAGGAGCGTCAACAGGTGCATCCGCTGCTTCAGGTGCCGGAGCATCTTCAACAGGCGCTGCCGCTGCTTCGGCTTTCGCCGCGTCTTCTGCTGCTTTAGCTTCCGCTGCCGCTTCTTTAGCAGCCTCCGCAGCCGCTTCTTGCTTTTCCTTCTTATCCGCAATCTTAAGCGCAGTCTTTTCAGATTGCTTAGATTTGTTCGGACGATCAGGTTGCGCAGGAACAGGCGCTAAGCCCGCTTTACCCAAGAAAATCGCAACACGCTCGGAAGGTTTCGCACCTTGCTCAAGCCAGTATTTCACACGATCTTCAACAAGCTGAACACGCTGGTCATTGTCGTTTTCGAGCAATGGGTTATAAGTCCCCAATTTCTCGATGTAACGTCCGTCACGGGGCATACGCTTATCCGCAACAACGATACGATAAAATGGACGCGCCTTACGTCCACCTCTAGATAGTCTGATTGCAAGTGCCATAGTTTTTCTCCTTTTTAATAGTTCTTACAAATTTAATGATATTAATTGCTCTCTTCATTTTTTCTTGGTCCTCGGCCAACAATATTTTGAAATGATGCAAATGCTATTATCGCTGCAACAATAAACGAAAGAATTTTTGCTATCCCTATTGTTATTTCTAATTTCGATGAATCTTCAGGGTTTGTAGCAGAAACGCCTTTTATATCAGTTGGTTGTATATCCACAATGCCTACAGAATGCACGAAAATGCTACCAAGAATGCTAAATACCATTTGTAGTATTAGGTAGAGAACAGGAAGTGCAATAATAGAAATAGTTGCTGCGTATATTTTTCTGATCATTATTTCTTCCCTTTCTTCTTACGGTTCTTCTTAGTCCCACCATGGCTCGGCAAACCGCCGCCCATGCCGCCTAAACCAGGCAAACCGCCCGCACCACCAAGGCCACCAATCGGATTAGCGCCACCACCCGCAAACGGGTTTGGCCCCAACGGATTGTCATTTTCCATGCTGGCCATATCTTTGGCGAGGCCATCGGGATCCATGCTCTGCGCCATCAGCTCAAGCTCGTCGGCTTTGCCGCCCATCATGCCCTTCATCTGTTTCATCATGCCGCCCATGCCCATCTTCTTCATCTTCTTCATCATGCCGGCCATCTGCTTTTGCTGTTTCACCAGCTTGTTGATGTCCTGCACCGAAGTCCCGGAACCTGCGGCAATGCGCTGCTTACGCTTCATGTTTAAAAGATCGGGATTTTCCCGCTCGACTTTGGTCATGGATTGAATAATCGCCTCTTGGCGCTTCATGAATCCATCATCCAATCCTGCCTCCTCAAGCTTACCCGCCATGCTGCCAATGCCCGGAAGCATTTTCATCATCGCGCCCATGCCGCCCATTTTCTTCATCTGCTGCATCTGGGAGAGGAGGTCGTTAAAATCAAATTGGCCTTTCTTGAACTTCTCGGCCATTTTCTTGGCGTCTTCGGCGTCCACGCTCTGCGCTGCTTTCTCAACCAGAGACACAACATCGCCCATGCCAAGGATACGTCCCGCAACACGATCAGGGTGAAACGATTCAATCTCGCTCCATTTCTCACCCACACCAAGCAACTTAATCGGCTTGCCCGTCACGGCCTTCATCGACATCGCCGCACCGCCGCGTGCATCGCCATCCACACGGGTCAGCATAATGCCCGAAAGGGGAACAACCGCGTCAAACGCTGTCGCTGTCTGCACTGCGTCTTGTCCAGTCATCGCATCGGCGACCAATAATGTCTCAATCGGCTTGGTCGCTTTTTGCACCGCGGCAACTTCCGCCATCAATGCCTCATCAATCGAAAGACGACCCGCCGTATCAAGCATGACAACGTCATAGCCCTCTTTACGCGCCACATCCATCGCACGATTGGCAATATCAACGGGCTGCTGCCCCTCAACGATATCCAATGTCGCAACACCAGTTTGCTCACCAAGCTGCTTAAGCTGCTCTTGGGCGGCGGGGCGATACACGTCCAATGACGCCATCAATACTTTTTTCTTATGCTGATCCGTTAGGAGCTTTGCGATCTTCGCGGTCGACGTGGTTTTACCGGACCCCTGCAAACCCACCATAAGATAGGCCGATGGCGGCGAAGAAAACTGAAGTGCATCATTGGTCGAGCCAAGCATCTCAACAAGCGCGTCATGCACAATCTTGATGATTTGCTGGCCGGGGTTAACACCCTTAATCACGCTCTCGCCAACGGCTTTTGATTTGATGGTGGAAATAAAGTCCTTAACAACCGGCAATGCCACATCCGCCTCAAGCAAAGCAATGCGAATCTCACGGCTCACCGCCATGACATCATTCTCACTGAGGCTACCCTTACCGCGCAGCTTCGTGAACACACCACCTAATTTTTCGCTCAATGATTCAAACATTTAAAATCCATTGTTAATAATAAGCTCTAACCCCACTGAGCGTATTCGCCGAGTAGGGGGTACCTGCACCCCGAGAGTGCGCGGGCACTGACAAAACATCGATGTCAGTGGAATTTGATGGGAAAATATGAGAAATGCGCTATATTGTCAAGGAGTTTAAGCAATTAAAGAGCACATCATAAAGTTTAGAAAAATGCACGGTGCAAAGCAAATCGAAGATTTGTTTGCCTCTATATCAAGAAGCCCGTGCAATTTAACAAATAATAATAGGGTGAAGAAAAATGAAATTTAGAAAAATGCATGGGCTAGGAAATGATTTTGTCATCCTCGATTTCCGCACGAAATCAGAGCCGCTCTCCCCGGGGCAAATCAAACATATCTGCGACCGCAATTTCGGTGTGGGCTGTGATCTGCTTACCGTGTTGGAGCCATCGGATAATGCCGATGTGTACGCCCGCTTTTATAACGCCGATGGCTCCGAAAGTGATGCCTGCGGAAATGCCACACGATGCGTCGCTGATATCGTCATGCGCGAACACAACGCCGATACCTGTACCCTTGAAACGGGCAGGGGGGTATTGCCATGTACGCGCGCCGAAAATAACATGGTCACGGTTGATATGGGCGCGCCCATGAATGTGGAGGAATTAACCCTCAGCGAGGGCGTGGCGCATGCACCGATTTCTGTCAATATGGGAAATCCACATTGCGTCTTTTTCGTGGATAACCTTGTGGATATACCTGTGGAAGAGATCGGACCCCTTGTGGAAAACAACCCAATTTTCCCAAATAAAACAAACGTTGAGTTTGTGGAAATCTTATCTGATACCAAAATGCGTCAAAAAACATGGGAACGTGGTGTCGGTGTCACGCTTGCTTGTGGCTCCGGCGCATGCGCAGTGGCAACTGCTGGCCTCCATTCGGGGCGTACAAAGCGCAAAGTTGAGATAGAATTAGACGGTGGAACAATCTTCATTGAGCGCCAAGAATCGGACGGGCATCTGATGATGACAGGACCCGTCGCGTACGTCTTTGAAGGTGAGCTTTTAAATTAAGGGGGAGGCCCTAAGCAACCGCGTATACGCTGCTTTTTTCTGGTCTTGGGGAATGTTGTGATTTAATCGCCATGTCCAACGCAACTTGGCACGCATCGGAACACGCCACGCTATTATCTGATGTTCTGAAAAGACGGTTTAAATGCTCATGCAGCGTCAGCAAATCATGGCTGGTAATTTGTTGTTTCGCTTCATCGCCCATAACATCTTCCAATGCAGAAATAAGCTTTTCAGAAATTATATCCCAATTAAATGAAGCGCGGCGACCATGAATCTCTAGCCAATGCGGCTTAACCACCTCAAGATACATCTGAAAATCATCAACGCTGTTATGCGCAAGGCGCGCATCGTTGTCGCGTATAATAGAAGAAAAGTTAAGACCGTGAGATGCCATAGTGTATTTTATACTCCTGATTGGACGGTTTTAATACCTTGAATGCTACAAAAAATGCAAGATAATTATGTGCATGAATAGTTTGACGAAAACGCATGAATGCTGATAAACCACACTCATGAAGGAAAACGAGCCACAATTGGTGACATTCGGCTGTAGGCTCAACACCTATGAATCCGAAGTTATGCGCGGACATGCAAAAGCCGCGGGGATGAATGACGCCATCATCTTCAATACCTGCGCCGTCACAAAAGAAGCCGAACGCCAAGCCCGCCAAGCCATCAGAAAAGCCCGCCGCAACAACCCAAATGCCCAAATCATCGTGACCGGCTGCGCTGCGCAAATCGACCCCGAAGGATATGGCGCAATGGTAGAGGTCGACCAAATCATCGGCAACGACCTCAAGCTTAAGGCAGAAACATGGGGCACGCGCCATAACGACAAAATCCTCGTCCATGATATTATGGAGGTCAAAGAAACTGCAGGGCATCTCGTGGAAGGGTTCGAGGATCGCTCCCGCGCATTCCTGCAGGTGCAAAACGGATGCGATCATCGCTGTACGTTCTGCATCATCCCCTATGGCCGCGGCAATTCGCGCTCTGTCCCCATCGGTGTGATCGCGGATCAGGTCAAGCAACTCACCGCCCAAGGGTATAACGAGATTGTCATGACCGGCGTTGATGTCACGTCATATGGCCCCGACCTTCCGGGCAAGCCCGCGCTGGGGCAAATGATCCGCCGCGTACTTGCGCTTAATCCTGATCTGAAACGCCTGCGCTTGTCATCCCTTGATCCTGTTGAAATCGACGAGGATCTCTGGACGCTCATCGAAAATGAACCGCGCTTCATGCCGCATTTGCATTTATCGCTTCAGGCCGGCGACGACATGATCTTAAAACGCATGAAACGCCGCCATCTGCGCCAAGATGCCATCGATATGTGCAACCGCGCCCGTGAGCTTCGCCCCGACATCGCATTCGGCGCGGATATTATCACCGGCTTTCCCACGGAAACCGAAGAGATGTTCCAAAACACGTACGATATCGTCAGGGAATGTGATTTGACCTTCCTGCATGTCTTTCCGTATTCGGAGCGCGAAGGAACCCCCGCCGCTAAAATCCCCGATCAGGTTGATACCGCAATCCGCAAAGAGCGCGCAAAACGCCTGCGTGATTTAGGTGATAAGCAGCTGGAATCATTCCATAAAAACCAAATCGGCAAAACCACAACCGCCGTCTTGGAAAAAGGCCACAAAGCCCGCACCGAAAATTTCGCTTTGGTGCATTTAGACGCCGCGCAATTGAACGAAACCACAAATGCAGGTACACTGGTACAGGTAAAAATCAACGCATACGAGTCAGGGAAGTTATTGGCTGATATCGTATCCTGACAAAAAAAGCCATAGGCTACGCGATGCCATATCTTATCATCTTATCTGCCATTATTATCTTTATCCCTTTATCCGCAAGCGCCCAGCAGCAAAAAGCAACTGGCTGTGCCAGTCACAAGAATTTTCGCAGCCAGATTCTGTTCGATATTCAAATCGCACCAACCATTTACAATCATCGAATGAATAGAAAATCCCTCACAATAGAGGGGCGCCAGCGCATAAAAAATTGGCGCAAGCAACATGAAAATAATGCATGGGTGTCGGGTACGGATGACAGTAACTGGCACACCCAAGGCGTCACACGTGGCGGGGTAAGTATGACAACCAACACGGACTTAATTGCAAAACCTTACGATAAATACGGCATTTATTACTGCCCATACGTAAAAAAAATACTGGTCACCATCAAATATGGATCAGAGATTTTTATCGCCAAAGATCATAAAAAAGGCACATGCGAATATAACGAAATCCTCGCACATGAAGAGCGTCACCATGAAACAAATGTAACCGTCGTAGAAACCCTGGCAATGCGCATGGAGGCGGATATGCCGCGCCTGATTGCAATGATGGAAAACCGATATGTTCAAAAAGGAAGCGTGCAAGATGAGTTTGAAAAATTAAAGCAAAGCATGTCTGATGCCCTTGATATTTACCTTGAGGAAATCACCATCCGCAAAAAAGAGTTCAACGCCCTTGTCGATACGCCGCAAGAGTAACGCCGCCTATCAAATATCTGCCGATAACCCTTGGCGAAACCATGCATTAGGCCTATAGTCATTCTCATACAAAAAGGGAGTTTGACATGGTTTTTTGGCGTAAGAAAAAAAACGCGAGCGAGCAAGAACAAGCGGAAAAAGAGGATAAAATTGTCCATCCCGATGGCGCGCCCGAGATTGAGCCTTCAACCGACGCCGATTCCGAATTGCCCCGCTATGTTCAGCATGATTTCGAAGAAACCGAAACCGATATCATCGAAGAATTAGAAGCAACCCCAACCCCCAAACACACACCCGAACAAGACCTCAAAGAGGCACGCGAGCTTAGCGATCATAGTGACGAGGGCGGATGGTTATCACGCCTATCATCAGGGCTGTCTAAATCCACCAACAAAATCACAGGCGGCATCAGCGATGTCCTGACCAAGAAAAAGCTCGACCAAGATGCGCTGGATTCGCTTGAGGAAGTCTTGATATCAGCAGATTTAGGGCCGCGCACCGCCGCAAAAGTCATGGAAGAATTTTCCAAAGACCGTTTCGGCAAAGATATATCCGAAGATGAAATCAAGGAAGCATTAGCCGAGGCCATAACCAATATCCTTGAGCCTGTCGCAAAGCCGCTCACGATCGAAAAACCCGCCGAAGGGCCGTTTGTCATTTTGATGGCAGGTGTAAACGGCGTCGGCAAAACCACGACGATCGGAAAACTCGCTGAAAAATTTACACGCAATGACGGCCTTAAGGTGATGATGGCTGCAGGTGATACATTCCGCGCCGCCGCCACAGAGCAGCTTCAAATCTGGGCCAATAGAGTAGGGTGCAAGCTCATCGCAAAAGATGTCGGCGCAGACGCAGCCGCGGTCGCGTATGAGGCGTACACGCAGGCCAAAGCGGAAAATATTGATGTTTTGCTCATTGATACCGCCGGAAGATTGCAAAATAAGGCGAATTTGATGGAGGAATTGGCCAAAATCATTCGTGTTTTAAAGAAAAACGACGAAACCATCCCGCATTCAACGCTACTAGTGCTCGACGCAACCACAGGACAGAACGCGTTTTCTCAATTGGAAACATTCAAAGAGATGGTCAATGTCAGCGGCCTGATTGTCACGAAATTAGATGGCAGCGCAAAAGGCGGCGTTTTTGTCGGGCTGGCGGATCAATTCGGTACACCTGTTCACGCCATTGGCGTGGGCGAGGGGATTGAAGACATGCAGCCATTCAACGCCCGCGAATACGCACGATCCCTGATGGGTATTGAGTAGAAAATTTTTGTCTCAACATGATGGTTGAAACAGCAAAAAGGCGCGCGCCGAGAGTGCACAATCCAATTTGTTTTACGCGATCATCTAACGCCGGAGATTAAGATCAGGAAGGAAACCCTGATCCCCTGCGATATATGACGACCCCGTAATGATCGATCACAGACAATATATGAATAAATTCCTATATTGTCAAGTTTTAATACGATGCTCTCTTATTGCACCTCTCTTATTGATTGAATCTAAACGCTTTTTAAGCGATAATAGAGCATGATAATAGCACTTAAGGCTAGAAAGCCGAAAAACTACACCTCCCCGCAGGAAGCGTTCGAGGCTATAGAGCAAATCTATAGTGAGCAAACGCAATTCCTCCGCGATCAATTCCAATCCTACGTAGACGGAAAGAAGCCAACAAAGCGCGTTTCCGCGTTCTACCCCTATATCCGCATCACCACGAAATTCGCAAAACGCAGAGACACGCGCATGTCGTTTGGTTATGCCCCTAAGCCTGGATCATATTCCACGACCGTGACGCGCCCTGATATTTTTAAAGAATATTTCATTGAGCAAATGCGCTTGCTGAATATGAACCACGACATTCCAATTGAAATTGGCGTGAGCAATGTCGCCATTCCGCTGCATTTCGCGCTTGGTTCCGATTTCCATCTGGAGGGGCAGTTAAGCCTCGATCAAATGGGTGATCTGCCTGATATCTTTGATGTGCCCAATCTGGACATCATGGACGATGAAATTGCCAATGGCACGCATGTGCCCAAACTTGGCGAAGATGCGCCCCTCGCGCTATTCACAGCGCCGCGTGTCGATTTAAGCCTGCAACGCCTCAGGCATTATTGCGGCACATCGGAATGCGATTTCCAAAATTACGTCATTTTCACAAATTACCAATTCTATATCGACGAATTTATCCTCATTGGCGAAAAGACAGCCGGCACAAATGGCTATGCAGAATTTATTCAGCCAGACCCACGCAAGCGCCTGCCGCAAATGCCCGCCTATCACCTCACCAGAGAAGATGGCAGCGGCATCACAATGGTCAATATCGGTGTCGGCCCGTCAAACGCAAAAACCATTACCGACCATATCGCCGTCCTGCGCCCGCATGCATGGATGATGCTTGGGCATTGCGCGGGGCTTCGTAATTCTCAGGCAATGGGAGATTATGTGCTGGCGCATGGGTATCTACGCGAAGATCACATCCTCGACGAAGACCTGCCGCCCAGCATCCCGATCCCCGCTTTGGCAGAAATTCAGGTCGCCCTCCAAAAAGCCGTCGGCCAAGTCTGCGGCGTGGAAGGGTATGACGTTAAGAAAATCATGCGCACCGGAACGGTCGCCACCACCGATGACCGTAACTGGGAATTGCGTGCATTTGACCGTCAAAACCGTCGACTCAGCCAATCCCGCGCAATCGCGATGGACATGGAAAGCGGCACAATCGCCGCCAATGGATTCCGCTTGCGTGTACCATATGGCACATTGCTTTGTGTATCCGATAAACCGCTCCATGGGCAGCTAAAACTCCCTGGTATGGCCGATAGCTTTTATCGTGAGCGCGTGGATCAGCATCTCAAGGTTGGCCTTTTGACCATGGAGCTATTGCGCGAAACGCCCAACGAAAAGCTCCACAGCCGAAAACTTCGCAGCTTCGACGAGGTCGCATTCCAATAAGCTTTCTTTCGCGCCATTGCGATGGACGAGGGAATCTTATGTTGGAAGTGATTCGATGGGCAATAAAAAACCCGCACTAAAGCGGGCATTTCGTCCTTATATCAATGAATATCTAAACCGCGATATCAATCAACGATCCGCGCGGCGAATTCTCATCCACTTCAGATTCGTTCAGGTTAGAGGCAAAGAATTGCTCCTGACGCTGTGTTTCCTGTGTGGTGTTTGCGGAATTTTGCGTTTCATTGGCGGGTGCGTTTTGCGGTTGTACACGGTTTGGACGTGTCTCACGCGGCTGTTCATTCGCCTGACGAGCGCCTTGGTTGTTCTGTTGTGACTGTTGTTGCGCCTGCGCTGCAACAGCAGATTGTGTCTGTGAACCGATACCGGAAAGTGGACCTGCCATGTTTAAAACCCTTAATTCTTAAATAAACCCTATTATTAGGTTACGCAGAAAAGATTAATATTTCTTTACAGTCAGTAAATTGAATATAATTAAAAACAATACCAATCAAACTATTTTAGCATCTTAAGACTCTTTTTACCAAACTTTAACGTAAAAATAACGATTGAAGCGTATAACATGTGTTGAGAGTTAAGAGTTTAATGCGTAGAATTCATATCAACAGGGCGTTCCCGCTCACCATCAATTCTTCTTAACCCTCATTAAAAAAGATGCCAAAAGGCACAAAAATAATTAGCTGGGGCTTACATAAAATGGACTTAAACGTCTTAGATCAATCATCGAAAATGACACCCTTATTGGTGAAGCTGTACGACAGTCAAAAGCTGCACGGCCTCGCAAAGGATGAAAAACCGTTGGCGCGGGCGGAATTAACCACGGCGGTGACGGAGCTGCTTGAGATGGAATTGTCACCGCGCGAAAGCGAATTGGTTGCCGATGTGCTCATTGGTCTTATGCGCCAAGCCGAGCGTGATTTACGCGCCGCCATGGCAGAGCGCCTATCCATCATGGACAATGTTCCGCTGCGCCTGATCTTGCAAATGGCCAATGATGATATTGATGTCGCCGGAAGCATTTTAAGCAAAAGCGTCATCTTAAGTGATCTCGACCTTATCTATATCATCAAATCAAAAGGCGCCGATCATTGGAAATCCATCGCCAAGCGCGAATCGATGAGCGATCAAATCATCAACATTCTTGTCGATACGGGTGAAAGCGGCACTGTGCTAAACCTCGCCCAAAATAAAAAGATCACGCTCACCGAATATGCGGTTGATGTGATGGTTGATATGGCGCAAGACGACGAAGTGCTTGCAAAACCTTTGCTTCAACGCGAAGAAATGACCGCGGACATCGCAAAGCGTCTTTACCAAAATGTTGGACAAGCGCTTAAAGCATATATCGTAAAAGCATATGATCTCGATATCGACGGTTCAATCGGCAGCATGGTCGATGACGTAATTCAGGAATTCACAGACGCGATAGATGATCACGAAAACATCATGCCAACAAAACCCATGATGAACGCCGCGCAGCGCTATAAAGATAAAGGCTTGTTGACGATCAAAATGATGCTCGGCAGTTTGCGCCGCGGTCAGATTTCAGGATTTGTGGCGCAATTTGCGCAATACACAGGGATGAAAACGGAAACCGTTATCAGCATTCTCATGCAAAATAGCGGGCAGGGCTTGGCTGTTGCATGCCGCGCGTTTGAAATCCAAAAGGCCGATTTTATGTCGATCTTCCTGCTCACCAACCGAATTCGTAATAACGGGAAAATGGTGGATTTGGCTGACATGACAAAGGCGATGAATTATTTCACCCGCATTGACACCAATGTTGCCAAAGACATTATCAAACATTCCATCGATCAAACGCTAAACGATGAATGATGCGTTGTTTAAGGTGGGTGAGGGCGGCTGTTGTTAGGCCGCTTTCTTTTTGTGCGATAATGCGGCAACACCCGGCAACGGCTTGCCCTGTAGCCATTCAAGAAACGCACCACCCGCCGTGGACATATAGCTCAAATCACACGCCACACCCGCATTTTCAAGCGCCGCAACCGTGTCGCCGCCGCCCGCGATGCTGATCAATGATCCGTCCTTGGTGCGCTGCGCGACGGCTTTGGCCAATGCGTTGGTTCCTGCATCAAACGGAGAAATTTCAAACACGCCAAGCGGCCCGTTCCATACCAAGGTCTTACAATCCTTAATCTCATCAAGGAAATATTCAATACTCTTGGGGCCTGCATCAATTGCCATCATGTCGCTCGGGATTTTATCGGCGGGGACGTGGCTGTGCTCCGCACCGTTCTTAAGCTCGCGCACAACGGTTGCATCAATGGGCAGGAGGATTTTGCAGCGCTTGTCTTTTGCGTGGGCTAAGATTTTCTTCGCTTCATCCTGCATATCTTTTTCGCACATGGATGCGCCAATATCGCCGCCCTGCGCGTAGATGAATGTATTGGCCATCGCGCCGCCAAGGATAAGATAATCCACTTTTTCAACAAGATGGTATAATACACTCAGTTTAGTGGATATTTTTGATCCGCCAGTGACCGCAACAACGGGTGTTTTCGGGTTATCAAGCGCCGCATCCAATGCCTTAAGCTCGCGCGCCATCGACAGTCCCGCAACCGGCGGCAACACATGCGCCAATCCTTCGGTCGAGGCATGCGCACGATGCGCCGCAGAAAAGGCATCATTCACATAGATATCGCCAAGCTTCGCAAGTTCCGCCACAAAAGCAGGGTCGTTCTCTTTCTCGCCCTTGTGAAAGCGTAAATTCTCAAGCAACGCAACATCACCATCGCCAAGCGCATTGGCAACCGCCGCCGCTCTCTCGCCGATGCAATCAGTGGCAAATTTCACATCACAGCCCCAACATTCTTCAAGCGCGCTCACCAAAAACGCGAGGGACATCTCCGGGTTTTGCTCGCCTTCGGGGCGTCCGAAATGTGAGAGGATAAGTACTTTCGCGCCTGCCTCGCGCAAATAATCAATGGTAGGTTTCAAACGATCAATACGCGTCGTGTCGGTCACTTTGCCGCGTTGCGCAGGGACATTTAAATCCGCACGGAGCAAAATGCGTTTGCCGCGCACATCAATATCTTTAATCGTTTCAAAATCCATATATTATCCTAATGCAAGGGTGATCACTTTAACGCTTTCGCATGTTCCGTTGCTTCTATTAGCCGAGAACGCAAAGCGGGGTCAAGTGCGGAATGCCCCGCATCCGGGACTACCACATAATCCGCTTCCGGCCATGCGTGATGCAATCGATTAGCCGTACGTATGGGGCATATCATGTCATAACGCCCCTGTACGATTGAACACGGGATATGCCGTACGCGATCAATCTGCGTTAAAATGCTGTTTTCAGGGGCGATTAATTCATGCTTAAAGTAATGCGCCTCCAGCCGCGCAAGCGCCAATGCATGCTGTTTTTGCTCCGATGTGGTGATGGTTTCATAATTGGGCAATAACGACGAACACGCACCCTCATACAGGCTCCAATGGATCGCCGCCTCAATCTGTACGTCTTCATCCTCATGCGTCAGCCGCGCATAATACGCGCCGAGGATATCGTCGCGCTCTTGGTCGTTTAAAATAGCTGTGAATTGTTCCCATGCTTCGGGGAAAACAGTGTGAATACCGTGAATGAACCAATCAATCTCCTCGGCTTCGCACAAAAAGATCCCGCGCATAACAATGCTAATGCAGCGTTCTGGGTGGGCGATCGCATAGAGCATCGCCAGCGTACTGCCCCATGATCCGCCAAATAAATGCCAGCGATCAACACGCAAATGCGTCCGCAGGCGTTCAATATCGCCAACCAACTCTGCCGCATTGTTATTCTCGATACTGCCCAAGGGAGCGGAACGCCCAGCGCCGCGTTGGTCGAAGACAATAATGCGGTAATGATCAGGATCAAAAAACCGCCGATGCATTGGCCCCGCACCTGCGCCCGGCCCACCATGAAGCAGGACAACAGGAACACCATCAGGATTGCCGCTTTGTTCCCAATACAGATCATGGATGTCATCAACGCGCAGATACCCACTAGAATAAGGGCGCAACGCAGGAAATAAATCCATCAGCGGTCGCGTTCTTAATGGGCGAGGTGTCTCTTGTGGTGTCTGCGTGCTCATAAGCCTAAATTTGAATGCATTAAGAGTTTAACTTAAGGGGCGCAATGCGCCAGATCAATGGCTTTATTTGCATTTCAGACACCTGTCTTATTGCGGCGGCGCGACATATTGGGGGAGGGCATCTTCGCGCGGCGCATCTTCGGGCAAGGCGATATCATCATCAAGAAATTCAATCGCGCCAGGATGCGTGATCTCCATATACGGCCCGTTATAGTCACGCACCGATCCGCGCACCCGAACGCGCTTTCGCCCCCAACGCATCGGATCAAGCCGCGCGTTTGAAAAGGCACGCTTGTCTTCGGGCGCTATAGAGACCGTAAAATCATGCCTCCAATTCTTGCCGAAATTAATATAGAGACGGTTTTTCTTGAGCGCGACGCTTTGAATGCGCCCTTCAACAATGGCAAAATTGCCAACCGCGCTCTCCGCGTTATCGGCGGAGACAACGCCATAGGCATCATTGGCCCAAATGCCAATCTTCTCCTCGCGCGCAGCCCTCTCGATCACAAGCATCTTATCCGCCATATGCGCATTCGCAGCTGTGGTTTTAACCCGCGCCAAGCCAAGCTTCAGCAAAACCCCCTGCGCCCAAAATCCACCCTTGGCCAGCTTTAGATGCGCGAGCTGTTGCCCCATGCGATTGACCAATCCGCTATTCTTATCAGTGGTTTGATAGATTTCAACACGCTGCCCCGCCAATAAATCGCGCAGGATATCGCGCGCCGTCACCGCCATGACGCTCGCATCGTCTTTATACATCCCCGGCACATCAATCCCGACAAGCCGAATGATCGTCCCGTCTTTCATTAAGATGGTAACGGGCGAAAGCACATCCGCCACTTCGCCTTGACCGCTTCTGCGCATATCGGAAAATTCCACAACGGGAAGGGTTTCATCCGCGTGAGCAAATGGAATAAAGATTACACTGGAAATCAGCGTTAAAAAGATTAGTATCACTCTCATCATTAAAGACTGTGAAGGATTGAAACCATGTTTAGCAAGTCATTCTTTTTAACCACATCCGCCCTTGTGGTCTCCGCGTTTGCCTTGCAAGGATGCTCAACCAACGCCGCGACGGGCAAGCAGCAATTTACCGCCCTCATGTCACCCGCACAAGAAAACAGCGTCGGCGCGAGCGAGCATGAAAAAATCGTCGAACAATACGGCATCTACAATAACAAATCCGTCACCGATTACGTCAGTCGCGTGGGCGCAAAAGTCACCCAAAAAACCGAACGCCCCGATGTGACATATAAATTCTTCGTCCTCGACAGCCCCATCGTAAACGCCTTCGCGTTGCCCGGTGGGTATATCTATATCTCGCGCGGGCTTTTGGCTTTGGCCAATAACGAGGCGCAATTGGCCGCCGTTCTCTCCCATGAAGCGGGACACATCACGGGACGTCACTCCGCGGAGCGTTACTCACGCGGCGTTGTGACATCACTGGGGGCAGGGATCCTTGGCGCGGTCATCGGCAGCCCAGAAGCCGCGCAAGCCCTCGGTACGGGCGCGAATCTCTATTTAAGCTCATATTCACGCACGCAAGAAAACGAAGCCGACACGCTCGGCCTGCGGTATATGACACAAGGCGGATATGATCCCGATGAAATGGCGGCGTTCTTAAGCGCGCTTCAGGCGCAAAGCGGCCTTGATGCGCGCCTCGCGGGGCAAAACCCGAATGCGGGTGCAGGGTATTTCTCAACGCACCCCGCAACCGGCGACCGCGTTCTTAAAACGGCAAATGAAGCCAAAAGCTACGCCGATAGTGACATCAAAAACCGTAGCGAGTATTTACAAATCATCGACGGAATCACCTACGGCGATAGCGCCGATCAAGGCTTTGCCCGAGATCAGACATTTTACCATCCAAAAATTGGCTTTAAATTCACCGCGCCGAGTGGATATCGGATCATCAATCAGCCTAGCCAAGTTGTTATAACTGATAATAACGGCACAGTGATGTTATTCGATATCGCCAAACGCAGCAGCGGCCAATCCGCCAGCAATTACCTCACGCAAAGCTGGTTAAAGGATAAGCCCGGCATCCGCGCCGAACGCACAACGGTCAATGGCATGGACGCCGCCACCGCTGCGTTTGATGGAACGGTCAGTGGCAAACCCGTGACCATCCGTGTGATGGCAATCGAATTTAAGCCTGATTCCTTTGCGCGTTTCCAAATCGCAATCCCAAGCGGCACATCAAGCCGAACCATCGAAGATTTGCGCCGCGCGAGCTATAGCTTTGATACACTATCAAACGCGGAAAAGAATACGCTCAAGCCCAACACATTGCGTGTCGTAACGGCAAAATCAGGCGATACGATTGCGAGCATGGCAAGCCGCTTCCCATACAGCGATAAAAAAGAAGAGCGCTTCCGCATTCTCAACAGCCTTCTTCCCAATGAAAGCATAGTCGCAGGCCGCCAGTATAAAATCATCACAGATTAAAGGATGGGCGTTTAAGTCAGCTAAAAGGATTGCTTCGCTGCGTTCGCAATGACGGCTTGCCCATGTCTTTGTTATTCTCTCACGCGGTGAATGATCGTTTCACGGCTTTAAAACGGACATAAAAAAAGCCAGGCTGGAGGGGGATTCAGCCTGGCTTCGAGAGAAAACAGATCTATATGACCGTGTCTTCAAACTGGTATGGGATTAGTAACTGCTTAGTAATTCGGTTGGATTGCTAATATCGTTACTAATTGATCCTTTTATTTTTTCCATGGCGCGCTGCTCTAGCTGACGCACACGTTCCTTGCTGACACCCAACTCATTGCCGAGTGCCTCAAGCGTAACTGTTTCTTGACCGAGATGACGCTCACGGATGATGCGTTGTTCACGCTCACTCAGTTTATCAAGCGCGTTGTTAAGCCATGCTGAACGTGTTTCCGCATCTTTAATGCCTGTTACAACATCTTCAGGATTTGGACCTTCATCGGCCAACATGCTCTGCCAATCGTCTTCGCCGTCCTCGCCAATGCGCATGTTAAGTGATTGATCACCACCGTTAAAGCGGCTCTCCATCGCACGCACTTCGCTGACTTTTACGCCAAGCTCATCGGCAATTTCTTCGCGACCATCATCGTCAAGCGCAACACCTTCTTCACGCCCCTCGATCTGCGCACGCAGACGACGAAGGTTGAAGAACAATGATTTTTGCGCCGCTGTCGTACCAGTGCGAACAATCGACCAGTTACGAAGCACATAATCTTGTATGCATGATCTGATCCACCATGACGCATATGTGGAAAAGCGCAAATCACGTTTGTAATCAAATCGCTGAGCCGCCTGCATCAGGCCGATATTGCCTTCTTGGATGAGGTCACCCATCGGAAGGCCGTAATTACGAAATTTTGCCGCCAATGAAACAACCAGACGTGTGTAAGATTGCACCAATTCGTGCAACGCTTTCTCATCGCCTTCTTCGCTCCATCGCCGCGCAAGGTCTAATTCATGATCCTTCTCAAGCAAAGGTTCGTTCATAGAGGTGCGAATATAATCTAAATTCGCTTTTTGTGTTTCTGGGTCGTCTATATAAGCCATACTACTCTAACCTTTGTTGGAGGGAATTGGTTCCACCTATAGAACCAACCTTATATATTCGTGATATCAGGAAAATGGTTACCGCCCATTTAAGGATTCATTAAGTTTTTGTAATGATAGCGGTGAAAATTTAATTTTGGAGGATTTCGCTGACCTGTCCATCGGCGCCAAACCCTGCGCAGACAAGGCTTCCGCCAAATCCGCATCCATCATCAATCGTCGCAGTCACACAATTGAGATTTAATCCTTTATGAGCGGGGTCATAGCCGCGCACGACTTTTTCAAACGGTGCATAGGGGGCATTAATCGCATCAAAATTTTGTGATTCCCACCACAAAGAATCGCCTTGTTCCATCAATGGCTTTCCGACATTCAATCCTGCATGCACAAACAAAAGCGGAGATGCATGTTTTTCCGTGCAGGTATACGCCGCACGGTATTGCGCCATCATGAAATCCTGATGCCCTGCGTGCTCACGAATTTTCGTGCGAATCTTTTGTGTCCAACGGGTGATATCCATCACCCCGCGGCGACACGCCTCAATCCCCTCATGCGGGCATATATCATAATCAGCAAGGGTCGCATTCAAACCATTGCCGAGCATCCATAGCAAAACATCGCTAGGGTTGGAGGCAAATTGCAGTTGTAATAATTTGGCCAGCATTTCTTCCTGCATCCCTTTTAGATAAATAATATCGGACGGAATCATACCGGGGATGGAAAGCACCAAACGACGAAACGCCAGCAGCTCGTCAATCGAATCAACCGCGCTCTCGCCATAGCCCGTATAATTGCCAAGATAGACAATCCGATCACCAGGCATGACGTTGTTAAGAATGTTATTATGCAAGAGTGTCAGATCCCCTGCCGCGCTGTGAATGGCGGGGATAGCCCATATCTGGCTAGGATTTCCTAAATTGACGAAGCCCTTAAGGCTGTCAGCGTGACACATAATTGATATCAAGTTTCGATCATGAATGAACAGACGGGAGAGTTCCCGTAACGAATATAAGTATATAATAGATTGAGGGTGATAGCAAAGGGCAGGGCGGCTCAATCATAAAAAGGGCACAAAAAAAGCGCGAACCGTGAAGTCCGCGCTTTTGAAATTCTAATATCAGCCGTGGTGATTAAGCGGCGATCTTGTCGTCTTCGCTCGCAAGGAAGCTTTCTGGGTCAACTTTAATCACGCCCATAATGTCTTCAAGCTTGTCTGCAGCTTCAATCTCGGATGTTTTATCAACCGCAGCAACTTCACGTGCAAGACGCTCTAATGCTGATTGGTAGATTTGGCGTTCTGAATAAGATTGCTCTGTATCATCGTTGCTACGCTTAAGGTCACGAAGAACTTCTGCGATAGAAACAGGGTCGCCGGAATTGATCTTTGTTTCATATTCCTGTGCGCGACGGCTCCACATGGTGCGACGAATGCGTGCACGTCCTTTAAGTGTTTTGATGGCATCATCAATATGTGTTGATGTGCTCAACATACGTAGGCCAGAACTTTCAGCTTTAATCACAGGGATTTTCAAGCGCATGCGCTCTTTCTCGAAAGAGATCGCATAAAGGCTGACATCCATCCCGCCGATGGTTTGTGTCTCAACGCCTTCAATTTGCCCAACGCCATGTGCCGGGTAAACTACGTAATCGCCTTTAGTAAAGTTGAAATTATCATTGTTAGCCATGTTTTATATCACCTTTGTTCGTTTGTTATCGTTATTATTGTTATTAACAACATTTTCCGCGGTTAAACTATTTAACCTTGGTTTTCATGCATAGCCCTTTACAGTGGCGGTCAGTAAAACCGGGGATGTTGCCCCTATAAACATGTCAATCACTTGGTGTGAATAGAATTACTATACTTAATTTTTCGTTAATTTTCAACTTTTTGTGACTCGAAATGACACTTTTGATTCACAAAAAGATATAAAATTGTTATGAATCAATGCGTTGACTTGCTGTGAATATAATCAATTTTATCTGTATTTGAGCTAAAAACCTTCATTTCAGGCACAAAACTCTCATCCAAAATGTAGGAAAGCGAAGAAAGTTTAGAGGATGCATTGAGCAAATTCTGTGCAGAGCCATTATAACGATGTCCAAATTCCATCGTCATAAGGTCACGCAACGTACTTTCCGATAGCGCCCCCATAATACCGCCTAATGTACATGCCCGCACGCTGATGCAATTGTCATGCAGTGTCTGAAGGCGTGCTATAAAAAATGCATTCTCACAATCGCGTGATTTAAAGGGCTTAATATTGATGGATTTAAGGCCGTATTCTTGTGCGAACCGTTCGCTGAAGCGGGGTAGGTCGAGTATGTGAAGGTCAAATGCATGCCGTGAAATCACGCCAATGCTCTGAAATATCGGTGCAACATGGCGTAAAGGCATTGTTTCGGCAAGATTAACGGTGCTGTTATTGCTTACCATTAACGCGTTAATTTGCGACGCCTTATCAAGAAAGCCAACATAGGTGCGTGGCTCTTTTAACAAGAGTGAATCAAATTTAAATTGTGCAAGCAGTCTTTCTGACTCATGGTGGAAAACGCTTAGCGCGCTTTTGTTGTTATCGTAATCGTATCGAAAACCATTGCCCCACATTTCGAAAGAACCGCGCGTTGTATCCCTGTAATGCAACACGGCGCCCATCCTTTTTACTCATTTTTTTATTTATTAGTATGTACTAAATTATGCACATTTTCGCGCGGGAGTCAAACACCTTATATTAGAGTCTTGTTAAATAAGGAAAAATTAAGTTTGAGTGATGTTTTTCAATGCCTTGAGGGTAGTAATATCGCGGTGAAAAGAGAATTATCAAATGATTCGAAGCGATTTTTTATTCATCTCACCTTGCGCACCAATCGGCAGAGGTGACAAATGCCCGCCATGACCAAACGGCGCATCCATTATGACGGGAATATCAAGCCCTTCAATATGCTCACGAACAATATCGTCCAGAGAAAAGCCGAATGGCCGCGTGCTATCAGCCAGATCACTAAACGTCCCGAGAATAAGCCCGCCGATACGATCAAGAGCGCCAATGCGCTTTAAATGTAAAAACATACGGTCAATGCGGCTCAATTCCTCGTTACAATCTTCAAGGCATAAAATCGCACCATCCAAAAATGAATGCCCTAGCGTTTCGGGCAGATATTGAAACAGGCTAAGATTACCGCCATAAATCGCCCCACGCGCATCACCTGCTTTCATGATGCGGGCATTCTCAAACGACATCGTGTAATCCCCACTCAGCAGGGCGTCTAATTCTTGGTATTGCGGGAGATTCTTAAAAACCTGCGCATGGATATTGATGATCCCCGTCTTAACCGTGATCGCATTCAACAGGGCGGTCACATCGCTAAACCCGATCATCGGCTTTGGATTGCGCGCAATCAAATCATAATCAAGCCGGTCAACACTATGCATCGTACGATTACCGCCGCCCGCAGCCCATATCACGTCAATGCTCTCATCGCGGTATAAATCATGGATCGCATCGATCTTTTGCTGATGTGATCCGGCGGATTGATGCTCGCGCATGAATGTTTGCGGATGCACGAAAACATCATAGCCGCGCGCCCGAAGACTATCCGCCGCCAAATCAATGTCGTCTTTCTCAACATAGGAGGAGGGGGCGCATACACCAATTTTTGATTGAGGATCTATCATCCCTCTAGGTTAATCCGATTGCTTAGTGCTTTGCAATGCATCGAGCGCACGCTCTCGTGATTCTTTTAGGTCAACAATCGGCTCAGGGTAATCCTCACCAAGCTTAACGCCTGCGCTTTGTAAGATAAGCGGCCCTGCTTCCCATGGTTTATGAATAAATTCTTTCGGCATATCCTTTAACTCAGGGACATATCGCCGCACGTAATCGCCATTGGGATCAAATTTCTCACCCTGAAGCAGGGGGTTAAAGATTCGAAAATAAGGGGCAGCATCCGCGCCCGATCCCGCAACCCATTGCCAACTCGCGCTATTGCTCGCAAGGTCAGCATCAACCAGCGTATCCCAAAACCATTCCTCACCCTTATGCCAGTGGATCAAAAGATTTTTAACCAGCAATGAGCCAACAATCATCCGTACGCGGTTATGCATCCAGCCCGTTTCATATAACTGGCGCATTCCTGCGTCAACAATCGGAATGCCCGTCTGACCATCCTGCCAGCGCTTAAGCTCCTCGCTATCGCTTTCATCCCAAGGGAAATCATCAAACTTATCTTGCAAATTATCCCAAGTGATCTTTGGGAAGTGAAACAGCAAATAATAAGAAAACTCCCGCCAGCCAAGCTCACTGCAATAATGATCGATATCTTTGTCGGGGATGTTGTTGGCCGCCGCATACTCTTTTGCGATATGCCAGACCTGATTCGGAGAAATCTCGCCATGCCTCAAATATGGTGACATCCGTGATACATTCTCCATATCAGGGCGGTTGCGATCATCTTTGTAGCCTTTTAAGCCGCCCTCAAGAAAATCCTGCAGGCGTTTATGCGCGGCATCTTCACCAACATCCCAAAACGCCGCCATGCCATCATACCATTGAATGTCCGGCATCAACGCCAAATCATCGACATGTCCCATCACGGCGTCATGATCGCCATAAGTAATGCGATCTGGACGATCAAGGGGTTTGCGTGGTTCACTCTTCGCGCAGCCTTTGCGGTAATAAGGCGTAAAGACGCGATAGGGCGTTTCATCATCCTTAAGAACCTGCCACGGCTCCCAGAGCATGGATCCGTCAAAGCTCTCAACATCAATGCCGTTATCTTTCAATCCGCTTTTGATGGCTTCATCGCGTTTAATGCGCCATGGCTCGTAACAGCGATTCCAATAGACTGCGACCGCGCCTGTATCTTCTATCAACGCTTGTATAACGCTCGCCGCGTCGCCTTGGCGTATGATCAAATGCTCACGCAAATCATCCTGAAGCGAGGTTAGGCTTTGATGTAGCCACCATCGCGTTGCCCCACCAAGCTTCCACTCGGCGGCGTTTTCATCATCTAGGATGTATACGGGAATAACCGCATGCCCCGCATCAAGCGCAGCATTTAAAGCGGGGTTATCGGCAAGGCGTAAATCTTGACGAAACCATACAATAGCGTTTTTTTGTGTCATATCAGTGACATGGGATGGCGTAACAGTAATTCAACCGCATGGAAGGAATTAATGCTTATCCATCCGCATTAATTTTTTTGATGATCTCGGTCAAAACTTCTTCTGCCTTCAGGTTTTCAATCTGGCACGTACCCGCCGCATCATGACCGCCACCGCCATAAGACAAGCATAGCTCGCCAATATTGGTTTTTGATGTACGGTTGATGATAGATTTCCCAATCGCAAAGACCGTGTTCTGCTTGTTCTTACCCCATAAGATATGGATAGAGATATTCGTCTGCGGATAAAGCGCATAAATCATGAAACGGTTCCCCGCCCAGATCGTGTCTTCTTTACGTAGGTCAAGAATCACAAGATTGTCATGTACCTTCGCGCAGCGCTCAAGCTGTTCACGGAATTTAACCTGATGGTCAAAGTAAATATCAACGCGTTCCTTAACATCAGGAAGCTCAAGGATATCGTCAATGTCATCATGATCACGACAATGATCAATCAGTTTCATCATCAATTGATAATTGGAAATATTGAAATCACGGAAACGCCCAAGACCGGTGCGCGCATCCATCAAAAAGCTAAGCAGCTCCCAGCCACCTGGGTTTAGGATATCTTCCTTGGAAAATTGCGCCGAATCCGCTTTATCAACTGCCGACATCATGGCATCGGATACATCGGGGAAACGTTCCGCGCCGCCGAAGAAATCATAAACCACACGCGCCGCAGATGGACATTGCGGTAAAATCACATGATTCTCCGGGTTTCCTTTTACGCGCTCCATTTCGGATGCGTGGTGGTCAAACGCCATGTAGACACCCTCAACATAAGGAAGATTCGTTGTGATATCATTGGGGCCAACATCAATAAGGCCATCTTGCATATCCTTGGGATGCGCAAATGTCACTTCATCAATCAAACCAAGCTCTTTGAGCAAAACCCCACATACCAAGCCATCCATATCACTGCGTGTGATAAGGCGGAATTTTTGATTGGGATTATCCAAAATGGCTGCCGGCGAAATGCTCATGGAATTCTTCTTTCTCTATATGTATTCAAATGGGTAATGAAAAGCAGTCGAATTTATATTCTCACGCAAAAGGATAAAAACAAAGTAAACAAAGCGCAAATGAATTCGAGAATAATATGTTTGACATATTAATTCGGTGCGTTAATGATGCGCAAATGTATGAAGGAAATGCAGAATTCGACCCGAAAAAGGCGGCGCAAACGTTAGAAAACTCGCTGAAATCAATGGAGAAAAATGGCGTTATTTCAGAGGTAGAAATTGACCGCGCTAGGAATGTGCATTCTGGTATGCGTTTTTATATCAGTGACGCATTAAAAAAGCAGATAGTCGTTCATCAAAAATTTGCAAAAAGCGGGGCTTCTCTAATCGTCAATGTTAGTTTTGATAAAACTTATATCTCCGAAAGCTTAAAAGACGACTTAAGGGCTTTGCGAAATTCTTTCCTTGGCTCTGCAAATCTATTAGGCGCCACATTTAATGGTCTAAGAAAGTCTCCACCAATGAATATATTTGGCGTTACACTGAGCGCATCATCGCAAAAAGAGATGGATATGCTGCTTTTCTGTGTTGGTATGCTGTCTGCGCGCGCAACGAAAGATCTAAAAACAAACATGGCGCCAGAAGATGTGGCGCCACGGTGTGATGGGATAGGGGGATGAGGCTAAAGATTAAGCCGCATCATCCGCGTCATCTTTTTCTTCTTTATCGTCTTTTTTCTTATCGGCAGTTTTCTTAGACTTTGTCGCCTTCTTCTTACCTTTTTCATGAACGATTTCAGGTTCTTTATTCTCACGAACCGTGTCGCCATCAACGATAACTTCTTTCGCATCTTCCATGTCCGGCACTTCGTACATAGTGTTCAGCAATAGATTTTCGATAATCGAACGAAGACCACGCGCACCAGTTTTACGCGCAATCGCTTTTTGCGCAATCGCTTTCAATGCGTCATCGGTGAACGTCAAATCAACGCCCTCAATGTCGAACAATTTGGTGTATTGCTTTACGATCGCATTCTTTGGCTGAGTGAGGATCGTGATAAGCGCATCTTCATCCAAATCTTCAAGCGTTGCAATCACTGGCAAACGACCAACAAATTCAGGGATAAGACCGTATTTCAACAAATCTTCCGGCTCAAGCTCTTGGAACAATTCGCCAATACCGCGTGCATCATCCAAATCTTTGATGTCCGCGCCAAATCCAATTGTCGTACCGCGACCACGTTGCGCAATAATCTTATCCAGACCCGCAAACGCACCACCACAGATAAACAGAATATCTTTCGTATCAACCTGCAAGAACTCTTGCTGAGGATGTTTACGCCCGCCCTGTGGAGGAACAGAAGCAACCGTCCCTTCCATCAATTTCAAAAGCGCTTGTTGAACACCTTCGCCCGATACATCTCGTGTGATGGATGGGTTGTCAGATTTGCGGGAGATTTTGTCGATCTCATCAATATAGACAATCCCTTTTTGCGCACGCTCAACATTATAGTCAGACGCCTGCAGCAATTTAAGGACGATATTCTCAACATCTTCACCAACATAACCGGCTTCGGTCAATGTTGTTGCATCCGCCATGGTGAACGGCACATCCAAAATACGCGCCAATGTCTGCGCCAGCAATGTCTTACCACAACCGGTCGGCCCGCAAAGCATGATATTGGATTTCGCCAACTCAACATCAGAACCGCTACCGCCATGCTCTAGGCGTTTATAGTGGTTATGCACGGCAACCGCGAGAACGCGCTTGGCTGCTTCCTGACCGATAACATAGTCATCGAGGAAATTCTTAATCTCTGACGGGGCAGGGACTCCATCGGCGCCATCGCGCACAAGTTGGGTTTTGTCTTCTTCACGGATGATATCCATGCAAAGCTCCACGCATTCATTACAGATGAATACATTTGGCCCCGCAATGAGCTTACGCACCTCATGTTGGCTCTTACCGCAGAAAGAACAGTAAAGTGTGTTTTTGCTATCGCTTTTTTCTGATTTGCTCATGGATGGATTTATCCCTTAGAAATTGTTTTACATTATTAACTTAGCGAACTGGTCAAACACGACGCAACCCCTTATATAAACAAAATGTATTTTTACACCGATAAAGCAAGAAAATTGACATGGCAGACATAGAAAACGAAGAATTAAACGAACTCGTCGAAAACTTCGCCCTCTTTGATGATTGGCCCGCAAAGCAAACCGAAGGTTTGTTTGCACACTTTAAGAAACAGGAAATGCACTATGGTTGATAAATTAGAAGAGTTAATCGAAAACTTCGCGCTCTTTGATGATTGGGAAGAGCGTTATCGCTACCTCATTGATTTGGGGCGTGCGCTTCCCAAAATGGACGATGCTTTGAAAACTGAAACCAACCTCGTGCGCGGCTGCACATCACAAGTATGGATGGACGCAACGATTGAAGACGAAACACTCCATTTCATCGCCGATAGTGACGCGCATATTGTGCGCGGGTTGATTGGCATTCTTATGGCCGCATATCAGGATAAATCCCTCGCGCAGATCAGGGCGACCGATATTGACGCCGCCATGGCGCAAATCGGCCTCGATCAAAACCTAAGCCCTAACCGCCGCAACGGATTTTTCTCAATGGTGGAAAGAATTAAGGCGCTGTCGGCGCAGGGGTAGGCTCTTTCGCCGCATCCGCTTCATCGCCGTCCTCAGCCGCATCGCCTTCAACCGCTTTCGGCCCAACGCTCGCCAAGACATCGCGAAATAATTCATCCGCGTCGGCCATCGGTTCACCGATCAACTCCGCCTCAACGGAAAACGCGGAAGTCTTACCAATCCATAATTGCGCGATATAAATCGTCGGGGTGCGACCAGAGAGGCCTTCGCCAACCAAGCCCGCTTGCTTATATGTTTTCTCGTCACGGTATGAGGTGTTAAATTCCTGCACAACACTCTGTTTGGTCATGGCTTTGAGCGTGGCTTTCATCACCTCGGGGGAATAAGCATCCAAAACCTCTTGCCCGACAGGATTGCAAATCACACGAAAATTCACCGTCGATGCCATGTCAAAGACTTGCGTATAGCTGATCTGGTCAAAACACCGATCCTTTGATTCGCATTTGCGCGATTTATATGGCTCGCTCGGGAATGTGACGCTAAATTCACAAAAATCAGGCGAATATGTCGGGGAGAGCGCGAGGCTTTGCTCCTGTTGTGCCGACGCTGTCATTGCGAGGAGCGAGAGCGACGCGGCAATCAACATACCTAAAAAGAAGAGATTACTTCGCTTTGCTCGCAAAGACGTATTGTTGGATTTTCTAAGCATCAGCGGCTTTCCAGTCTTTGTAATCGGCTTCGACCTGATCGCCTGTCGCCATGGTTTTAACTTTATGCTCTACCGTATCACCAAAAGGCGGCATCCAGACAAAGGGAATGCCTTTCTTTTCCGCATAGGACAACTGTTTCGAAAATTTCTGCGGCGCGTGGTAAAGCTCCACGGCATTGCCATTCTTGCGCAGCGTATCGGCAATCTCACTCGCCGCGGCGCGATCATCTTCCGAATTCAAAATCACAAGCACATCAGCGGGCGAGATGCGCCCTGTATCAAGCTGTGTATGCATCTTCGCAAACAAGCGCGAAAACCCGATGGAGATTCCAACGCCGGGCAGCTTTTTATTGATATAAGAAGACGCAAGATCATCATAGCGCCCGCCCGAACAAATCGACCCATAAGACGGATCATCAACAAACATCGTCTCATAAACCGTCCCCGTATAGTAATCCAGGCCACGAACGATAGACAAATCCGCAACCACATTAGGAAGGTGAGAGAGTTGATCCATGACGAATTGTAATTCTTCAAGGCCCTCTTGCATCATTTCATTATGAGGAAAAACAGCGTCTAAATCAGGGCATAAAGCGAGCCATAATATTTCTGAAGAATCTGCCTCGTCAATGCCATGCTCTTTTAATAATTGCTCAATGCTATCTTCACTTAGTTTTTCAATTTTATCAATTATTCTTGTAACTTCGGTTTTGTTTCGAACTTCTAAATAATCTAACAAGCCTAATAAAATCTTCCGATTAGAAATCCGTATCTCAAACGGTGGAATATCCAACCCGCTCAAAACCTCATGAATAATCTTCGGCATTTCTGCATCTAACGACAGCGGCAGATTATCGACATTAATCACATCAATATCACATTGCGTAAATTCACGAAAACGCCCCGCCTGTGGTCTCTCGCCGCGCCAGACTTTTTGCGTTTGATAGCGTTTGAACGGAAACACCAAATCATTGAAATGCTGTCCCACATATCGCGCGAGCGGCACAGTCTGGTCGAAATGCAACGCTAACCGCGCCTCTTTGTCGCCTTCTTCTTTTTGGAGCCGCTCAAGCACGTAAATCTCTTTATCAACATCCTCACCCTTGGCGGCGATGACCTCCAATGCCTCAACGGCGGGCGTTTCAATGTTGCAAAACCCATAACTTTCAAACACCTCACGGATATGATCCAGCCATTGCTGCTCAACGCGGCGCACCTGTGGCAGCCATTCGGGGTATCCGCTAATCGGTTTCGGTTTATAGATTTTCTTTTTATCGCTCATATACTGTAGTTAAGCGATATTCCGCGCCAAGACAAGAGAGGTTAAGATGCCAGACGCATTTTATGCCCTTCAACGGGCGCGGCGAGCCACTCTTTGTAGGATTCGAACACGGCTTTCGTATACGGCTGGTCGTAATGATGGGCGAGGGCGTCTTCATTCACCCATTCCTCATAGAGATAGAGGCATCCATCATCCAATCCATCATGCAGATGAAATTGAATACAGCCTTCCTCCGCCACGGTTTGCGCGATAATCCCTTGGATAGCTGTGCGGGCGTCATCAAGATGCTCGGCTTTCGGGGTGATTTTTGCGAATAAATATAAATGGGGCATAATCAGTAATCCTTATTTTTCATTGTCGTCATCAAACAAATCTTCAAGCTGATCCACCAAGGCTTTCGCCAGTTCATCCGCATCCGTGATCTTAATCGCGCGTTTGTAATAGCGCGTCACATCATGCCCGATACCAATCGCGGTCAGGCCGATATTCGACTTTTCCTCAATCCAATGAATCACATTGCGCAAATCATTTTCAAGGATATGTGTCGGGTTCACTGAGAGGGTCGAATCATCAACTGGCGCGCCATCGGAAATCACCATAATGATCTTGCGCTGTTCAGGGCGCTGGGCGATTCGGTTGTGCGCCCAGACAAGCGCCTCACCATCAATGTTCTCTTTCAAGATTCCCTCTTTGAGCATAAGGCCCATATTCTTTTTCGTGCGGCGCATCGGCGCGCCTGCGTCTTTATAGATGATATGGCGCAAATCATTGAGCCGCCCCGGATGTTTCGGGCGACCATTTTGCGTCCAGACATCTCTGGACTTGCCGCCTTTCCATGCCCGCGTGGTAAAGCCCAAAACCTCCACCCGCACGCCGCAACGTTCTAATGTGCGCGCAACAATATCCGCCGTCATGGCCGCCGTCGCAATCGGACGCCCGCGCATGGAGCCGGAATTATCAATGAGTAGGGTTACGATGGTGTCGCGAAATTCAGTTTCTTTTTCCTGCTTAAAGGTCAGCGGCACATTCGGATTCGCCACCACCCGCGCCAGCCGCGCCGTATCAAGAATTCCCTCTTCCTGATCAAAGCTCCAACTGCGTTGTTGTTGCGCCATGACTTTACGCTGGAGGCGGTTGGCGAGCTTTGTAATCACCGTTTGATGCGCGGCCAATTGCTTGTCCAGCATCGCGCGAAGGCGGATCAGCTCATGATTATCCGCCAAATCTTCCGCCGCAATTTCTTCATCAAATTCGGAAGTGTAGATCGTATATTCCCCGTCACGACCCGGGATAAAATCATCGCGCCCCGATCCGCGCGGCGTCGACGGCGCATCTGTATCACCTTCACCCGAGGAATCATCCAGCGTGTCATCTTCGCCAAACGCCTCTAGATATTCATCATCTGCGCCGCCGGACATATTTTCGTCGAGATCATGCTCATCGCCCTCTTGCTCGTCATCTTCGTCTTGCGCGCTTTCTTCATCGTCGCTTTGGTCTTGTTGGTCAATATCCTGCTCTTCATCATTATCGGAGCTGCCCTCATCCATGCCATCTTCAATCACCATATCGAGCGATGAAATCAGCTTTTTCGCAACTTTCGCATATTCCGCCTGATCATTGAGGAGGGGCTTTAGATCATCAAAACCCAAATCCTGAAGCCGCTGGTCCAGCCATGGCTTCCACAGGGAAACCAATTTCTGCGCGCTCGGCGGAACGGACTCCCCCGTTAATTCCATCCGCGCCAGAACATGCAACGCATCACCCATATCAACTTGTTCTCGCTTGGTGATGTTTTGCAGGCCAAGCCGCTCACATTTTTCCGCAAGGACGGCGTTCAAATTGCCGCCCACACCGGGCATCTTTTTTGCGCCAATCGCCTCGCATCGCGCCTGTTCAAGGGCGGCAAAAACGCTGGCGGCATGATTGTCGCGGGGCTTTATTTTGTAATGAAGGCGCTCATTGTGATGCGCAAGCCGAAGCGCCTGCACATCCGCACATCCCCGCACAAGGCGCTTATTCGCGGCGTTCATATCAAGATCCGGTTGCGGCAGGCGCGGGCGCATCCCCTCAATCACGCGCCCCGTCGGTGGCTCGGATGCGGAATAAGACGGCTCAACCTCATTGTCGCGCGCAATCGTTCGCATCGTAATCGATGTCACATGTTTAAAATTATTAACATTCTCTTCACTCATAAAAAGAATATAGGGCGCAAAGCCCCCCGATGCCAGCCACAAATATCTTGTGTTATTGAAATTGATTATGGTATTGAAAATGTGTTTTTTAGCATAGGGCAAAAAATATGGGTATGATTAGTAAAATTTTTGGTGTGGCTGGTATAGCGGTTATTGCAAGCGGTGCTGTTCGTTGTAGCGTTGAGGACTCTGCACCGTTTGATAGGTCATTTGAAAAGTGGGGATACTACACTGGTCAGAACGCTGTTTTCATGTTGAACGCAATAGCGTTGGGAGTTTTAAGTGGTGTTAATGAAATTCTCAGCGAAAATAGCGATAGAGAAATAATTATTGATTTTGATGAAAACCAACAGCCTGTATTGATTGGCTTTGTAGAGCCAGATGGCACGCATATGATTTTACAGCCAGATGGTTCTTTTCAGGAATTGGACATGCCTAAAGAGCATTCAGGTCACGACATTGCAGTAAATTCTCAGCCAGCCTAACCACTCACCACAAAATTCTTGATCGCGCTTTCGGGTAAATCAACGTCGAAACAACGCTGGTAATATTCGGCGATGATTGGGCGTTCTGTCTCGTCACATTTATTGAGGAACGAAAGCTGGAACGCCAATTCAGGCGTGCCGAAGATCTCCGTGTTTTCAATCCACGCAAGCACCGTACGCGGGCTCATGAGGGTGGAAAGATCACCATTCACAAATCCCTCGCGCGTCATATCCGCCATACGCACCATCTTATCAACCATATCGCGCCCTTCATCATTGGCAAGATGCGGGAATTTCGCGAGCATGATATCCATCTCGTCATTATGCGGAAGATAGTTCAATGTCACGACAACATTCCATCTATCCATCTGCCCTTGGTTGATCTGCTGCGTACCATGATAAAGGCCAGTCGTATCACCAAGGCCAATCGTGTTGGATGTCGCAAACAAACGGAATGCAGGGTGCGGGCGAATGACTTTATTCTGATCAAGCAGCGTTAGGCGTCCTTCGGCCTCAAGCACGCGCTGGATAACGAACATCACATCGGGACGCCCCGCATCATATTCATCAAACACAAGTGCCACAGGATTTTGAATAGACCAAGGGAGCAAGCCCTCTTTCCACTGTGTGATCTGTTTGCCTTCTTGCAAGATGATCGTATCTTTACCGATCAAATCCACGCGGCTTACATGGCTGTCGAGGTTAATGCGCACGCATGGCCAGTTGAGCCGCGCCGCAACCTGTTCAATATGTGTTGATTTCCCTGTCCCGTGATATCCTTGGATCATCACGCGGCGGTTATGGATGAACCCTGCCAAAATCGCAAGTGTCGTATCGTGGTCAAATTGATATGTCTTGTCGATGTCGGGAACATTGGGTGTATCCTCGCTGAACGCGGGAACATCCCAATCCAGGTCAAGGCCGAACACCTCGCGCACATTGACCTTGGTATCGGGAATGGATGTGTATTTGCCCTCTTTGGCTTTGACCTCGGTGATGTTAAACGCCATGCCGCCATCTTGGCTGGCGTGACGATCTTTTTCTTTGTCGATGTTATCAATGTTATTTGCGCTCATGCTTATTATCTTTGTTGTCCGAGGTTATAATTCAAGTGGGGGCAGGGAGGTTATTTCTGATCAGGCAGTTTATCAAACTTCTCATACGCCAGCTTTAATACTGTATAGGCCATATTGATGGTCTTGAGAAGCTCTTCTGACTTTTGTGATCCTTGATTGCGGTCTGGGTGGTGTTTCATTGCCAATTCACGATACTTCAATTTAATTGCATCAAACGTCAGCGGCGGCTCTAACCCCATAATCGCCATGGCTTCATATTCCTTGGAATGATGCGACTCACCGATGCTGTTGCGCATGCGTTCTTCTTTATTGGGCGGTGGCTCTGCATCCTCACCGAATTTCATTTTCCATGCGCTCTGGTACAGCGCATCTTCCGCGTTCCCATTCACTCCGTATGTCCAAGTCGGGCGATCACCATACATGGAATTATAGATATGTTCCTCCACATCATGGGTGCTCATGCCTGCAAAGAAATTCCACGCCTTGTTGTAATCACGCGCATGTTCAAAGCAAAAATGATAATAGTCCGACAGGCTGCGATCCTTCGGCGCGCGATGCTCACCATTCAAATAGCAATTAGGCATGTCGCATTCCTGCACATCGTGCTGAGAATTTAACTCTGCAAAATCGGCGGATCGTGGTTTTAAAAATATCTGCGGCATAAAATCCTGTTATTACTAAGTAAGGGTCATTACTCCTATGGTAACGGTAAACAAGCATAAGGTTCAACAAAACTATGACGATGGAAGAAAAAATCAAGGCGGCTATTGGCAGCAAAATAAACATTAATCACCTTCAGGTTGTAAATGAGAGTCATTTGCATTCTGGGCATGCGGGCGATGATGGAAGCGGGGAAACACATTATAAGCTTATAATCGCCTCGCCTGACTTCAATGGATTATCACGCGTTCAGCGGCAAAGATTAGTAAATAATACGCTGTCCGGATGCTTTGAAGATGGGCTGCATGCGGTGAGTATGGAGTTAATAACGGTATAAAATTAAAATTCCATGTCTTTTTTATTTGTATAGATTAAGCAAAAGTATATATACTTCTGGTTGTAAGTGTTGCGTATGTGTTCAAAAAGAAAGACAAGTGGGGAAATATGGCATTTATTGCAAACTCAAATCTGCGTACAATAACTAAAAACACAACGGATGATGACGATATTAAAACAACTCTTTTAAGTCGTAATATCACAGTGAACGGGCGCAGAACATCTGTGCGCTTGGAGCCTGAGATGTGGAATGCCTTGTTTGACATCGCAAAACGCGAAAATTGTTCAATTCATGATATCTGCACACTCATCAGTATTCGAAAAAATCCGAAAACATCATTAACCGCGGGTATCCGTGTGTTCTTGATGCTCTATTTCCGCGCCGCAGCAAATGAAGAGGGGCATGCAAGAGCGGGGCATGGAGATATTAAATTCATGAAAGATAGAGCGGGATTGACGGATGCGGCTATGCGCAAGAGCGCCATGAAGTCAGAGCACAATTCTGTTCGAATGTGAAAACTATTATGCTGTTAACCCAGACGCCCTTGAGCAAGAAACTTCTCACGGCGCGTCTGTTTTAATTTTGCGCTATCCCAAGGTGTTAATTCCTTAAGCGCGGAATCTATTTTCTTGCCAACAGCCAAGACAGACTCTCGCTTATAGCGATGCGCGCCGCCAACCGGTTCTTCAATGATGCCGTCAATCAACTTCATCGACAACAAATCTTGTGCTGTCAATTTAAGCGCTGTTGCCGCATCTTCCGCATAAGAGGCGCTACGCCATAAAATGGATGCGCATCCTTCAGGAGAGATCACGGAGTAAATTGAATGCTCTAGCATGTAGATGCGATCAGCAACAGCAATCGCAATTGCGCCGCCTGATCCACCTTCACCAATAACAACCGATACAATCGGTACTTCTGTGCGAAGGCAGCTCTCAATCGATTTTGCAATCGCCTCGCTCTGGCCACGCTCTTCCGCACCAAGGCCAGGATACGCGCCAGCCGTATCTACCAAAGTAATCACAGGAAGCTTAAATTGCGACGCCATCGCCATCAAGCGCTGTGACTTGCGATACCCTTCAGGGCGCGCCATGCCGAAATTATGCTTGATGCGGCTTTCTGTATCATGGCCTTTTTCATGGCCAATAATCACACACGATTGCCCGTTAAAGCGACCAAGGCCGCCAACAAGCGCGTTATCCTCGGCAAAGTTACGATCCCCCGCAAGCGGTGTAAAATCGGTAATAAGCTCTTTCACGTAGTCTTTGAAATGCGGGCGCTCTGGATGGCGGGCCACTTGCACTTTTTGCGCAGGGGTAAGTCTTGCATAAGCATGCTGCATGAGCTTGTCGGCTTTGCCCTGCATGCGTGATATCTCATCAGAGATGTTCACTTCACTATCGCTGCTGACGTGGCGCAGCTCCGCAATTTTACCTTCAAGCTCAATAATGGGTTTTTCAAATTCTAACATTTATATTTTTTTCTTGTTGTTGGAATGAGTCATATGGATAGCAAAACAGGCGCCCGAATTCAAACCGAATCCATGTTGCGCCTGTTAATAATATTGAATAAAGCTTATTTCGTGCCTGTTTTAGTGGAAAGCGGATGCTTTTCTTTAACAGTTTTCTTAAGGCCTTCACCAACCATGTGGGTGTAAATCTGTGTTGTCGCAATGTCAGCATGCCCAAGCATTTTTTGAACGCTGCGAAGATCCGCACCACGGCTAAGAAGATGGGTCGCAAACGCGTGACGAAGAATATGTGGGCTAACCTTGCCTTCTTCGATGTCTGCGGCGCGTGCCAAATCTTTAAGCAATTGCGCGAAACGCTGACGTGTCAAATGACCGCTTGTTGATGTGCGAGACGGGAAAACCGCTTTTTCTTGGAGAGCTTGGTTTTCTGTACCGATGAAAGTTTTGCGAACCGCCATGTATTTCTCAAGCGCAGCTTGCGCAGGCTCGGACAATGGAACCATACGGTCACGACCGGCTTTACCGGTCACAATCAAAAACTGGTTTTCTTCACCAAGAGCCGACATAGGAAGGCCAACAAGCTCGGAAACGCGAAGACCTGATGCATACAAAATCTCAAGCAAAGCAACAAGACGAATATTCTCTGGCTTTCCGCCTTTGCCCGCTGTTGTGATGAGGTTATCAACTTCACCTTCAGTCAATGTTTTCGGCAGCGTGCGTGTCTGCTTTGGGCTTTCGATGTTTGTTGTTGGATCATCTTCACGCTTTTCTTCAGAAATAAGGAAGCGGTAATATTGACGAAGCGCCGATAGGCGACGTGCAACAGTGCGAGAGGCGATAAGAGTGTTCTTGTCACCCTTTGTGTTTTTCTTCTCTGATAAATCTTTCAAATAAGCTTTAAGCTGATCCGCTGTCGCAACATTCACATCAGAGCTAAGCTCATTGCGGAGATATAAGCTCACATCCGCCAAATCACGCCAATAAGCTTGGCGCGTATTGTGGGCGGCACCGCGCTCTGTCGTGAGCATATCTAAAAATGCATCCACGCTAGGGTGTAGATCTGGCTTCGGCATTGCTGGGCGTCCTGGACGTGCCATAGTGTATTCTCCTAATTTCTTCTTTTTACTTCTCGAAAAGGCGTTCAATCGCCATTTCCCGAGAAAATTCATTTAATTCAGCCTTTTTCAAGGCTTTAATAACATCTGAATAAACATCTTCATCGGCCTGATGGATCGTTTTTCCAGACAACAATTTTATACTCAGCAAGACAGTTTCACCTAAAGCGTTGTCGCGAGAAGCATTTCCCAATTGCTTAAGGAGATCTTCTTGCCTTTGTTGCGCTGCAACGTCAACATCTTTTTCATAAACTTTGGAGGCATTATCAACATCGTCAACGCTGTTGTCAAGCAGTTCTATGTTAAATTCAGCCAAACCCTGTGAGTTTTTATGAAAAATGTTTATATTTTGCATATTTATGATGAATTCATGACTTTCAGGCATTTGCAGGACAAGCGGAATGAGCCGCATATTCTCCAAAAACGCAATATTGTTTAAATTTTCAGCCGCATTCGCAGTGTAATTTTCAATGATTTGATCCGCATTTGTCACCCGAGCATAGTAAAAGGCCTCTATTGCTGTGCGCATCTGGGCGTCAGATAATCCTGTTAATGAAGACTCCGCAATATTTTGAGCAAATGGGATAAGCGCATAAATACCAAATTCATCACGTATATCAATCGCTTTAAGCATAATGTCATTGCGCTTTTGGTCATCTTCCTCATTTGCAAGCGCTTGATACAAAACAGGCAATCCACCAAGGGCATCGCTTTGCGGTTCTGCCTGTTTATACGCACTGACAAGGTCTTCATTATCCACCATTCCCCATTCACGTGCCTTTAGCAGCAATGTGAGGCGATCGGCCTCCGTCAGCGTTTTTAGTGACAGGAGCGCAGTTAAATCACGCGGGGCCGTTGCCGCAAGCATCGCCGCGTCTACAACTGGCGGGTCGATTCGTCCCTCGGCTATCAAAAGGCTTTGCTCAAATACGCTAAGCTTGCGCCAGCTTGCGTTGCTGTAGGGGTAAATAAAGTTAGGGTTAAACGCCAAACTGCGCAAAATTTCATAGCGTGTGTCTTCCAACACTTTCTGCGCGTCTTCTGGCGGTTCTTCCGATAATGTGTAATCACAATATGCCGTTAGGTCCGCCCAAAAGTCATCCTCGCTCGTGATACTACCCAATGTCTTGATTTCAAGACATGCGATGGATTTCTCGCCGCTGCCGAGCATTGATAAAATACCCGCTTTCGCAATCGCTTCATGATGCGGCGTATCAAGCGCAACCGTATAAAGCTCAAGCGCGTCTTTATAACGCCCCGCCTCAATCAGCTTATAAACGCGAAGTGTCAGTAAATCTTCCCCCGGTTTCACGTCTTTGTAATTGGCCAATTCCTCAACATTGCTCTCGCTTAAAAGCACGGCTTCGGTAAGTGAGCCAATGGCGTCACTATTTGAATAAACGGGTAAATCTTTGATGAGGGCGGTAATGTCACTGCGTTTTGAACCGCTCCACATATCCACGCTCAATGCGTCCGGTGAGCCGCTTTGGAACAAGCCAGCCCCCTCAATCACATAAAAATCTTCAGTGGCTTCAAATTGTGTTGGTTGTTTGTATTTACCCATCTTATCCGCATGCGCAAACGGCGCGGCGCAGATCAATGCAATGAAGGCAATAACGGGGAGGGAAATGCGCATTATGATTGGCTATTCGCTTTAAATTGCTCAAGGGTTATAGTGTCGGAAACCACGCTTTGTGATACCGGAACATCGGTAAACGACAAAAACACTGTTCCCGCGATAATCGCGACAATAATAACCAGAAATAAAGTTGGTAGAAGCTTTGACATTTCTTATCCTTACGCCATATTCTGTGAATGAATTAACACCGTAAACAACGATCGCCCAAAGATCAATTGACCCCCCTATGGTTGCCGTGCACTTAAACACAAGAAATATTGAAAAATCCCTGAAAAAACCTGTCATCCTTATCGGTATGATGGGCACGGGAAAAACGCATCTTGGCAAGATGCTTGCCGATGCCCTCAATCTCGAATTTTTCGACAGTGACCATGTGATAGAAAAGCGCGGCGGCCTTAGCATTAGCGAGATTTTTGAGCTATATGGTGAGCAACGATTCCGCCAATCCGAAGAAAAAACCATCCTCGATTTATTGGACGGCGGCGCATGCATCATCGCAACGGGCGGAGGCGCACCCATGAACCCGATAATCATGGACGCGATCAAAGAAAAAAGCATTTCAATCTGGCTGGACAGTGACGCCGAAGCAATCTATGCGCGCATTAAAACCGCCAAAAACCGCCCTCTGTTAAAGACGGAAAATCCAAAGGCAACGCTCGCCAAGCTGATTGATGAGAGAAAATCCACATACGCAAATGCCGATATCACCATAAAAACAAAAGGCAATAACGCCGATCATGCGCTCAATGAAATGATTGAAGCCATTTCAAAAGTGTTATAACTTCCCCTTTATGTCTGAAGCAAAAACAAAAATTGTTACCATCGACCTCGATAACCACGCCTACGATATCTATATCGGACAAGGGTTGTTATCACGCGCGGCAGAATTGATCCCTGATGACATTATGGGGCGCTCCGTCTTTATCATCACCGATAAAAATGTGGAGCCATATGCCAAGCAGGTGGAAACAATCATGCAAGATAACCGCGCCCGCCACGTTCACATGATGACCTTAAAACCGGGCGAGGGCACAAAATCATTCGACAATGTTCAACGCGTCAGCGAATGGATGCTCGAAAACAATTTAAACCGCAATTCCTATGTCTTTGCCATTGGCGGCGGTGTGATTGGTGATCTCGGCGGGTTTTGCGCGTCTATAGTGATGCGCGGCGTCCCATATGTCCAAATCCCGACAAGCCTTCTCGCGCAGGTTGATAGCTCGGTTGGCGGTAAGACGGGGATCAACACCCCACAAGGCAAAAACCTCATCGGCAGTTTCTATCAACCCGTCAGCGTTTTGGCCGATATTGATGTCCTGAAAACCTTGTCCCCGCGTGAACTTCTCGCGGGCTATGCGGAGGTTGTGAAATACGGCCTGATCAATGATATGCCATTCTTTGAATGGCTGGAAGCAAATGGCGCGCGCATGGCAAATCTGGACGCGGATGCATTGGCCTATGCCATCGAAAACTGCACAAAATCAAAGGCCGCCATCGTTGAGGCCGATGAAAAAGAAAACGGCGTTCGCGCGCTGCTTAACCTCGGCCATACATTTGGCCACGCGTTGGAAACCGCCGCAAAATACAATGGCACGCTTTTGCACGGGGAGGGGGTTTCCATCGGAATCATCCTCGCTTACGAGCTATCGGCTGCAATGGGCCTGTTCCCGCAAGAGCATATTGAACGCGTTGAAAACCATTTCATGAATATGGGCTTGCCGACCCGCGTCGATCAAATTCCCAATTTTAAAACCGATATTGAATCCCTCATGACCACCATGCGCCGTGACAAAAAAGCACGCAGCGGTAAGATGGTCTTCATCCTCGCCAACGCAATCGGTGACACATTCGTCAGCAAGGATGTCGAAGAAAACGCGGTACGTGACGTGCTTAAAAAGGCATTGGGCGGCCAATCAATCGATACCAGCAAACTTAACAAAGAAGGCATGAAAGAACGATGGAAGTCGGCATTCTCCTCCCAGGCATAGCAATTTTAATATTACTGTTCCTCTCCGCGTTCTTTTCCGGATCCGAAACGGCCCTTACCGCAGCATCACGCGTGCGCATGCTCAGCCGTGCAAAAGAGGGCGATGCCCGCGCCATCCTCGTCAACCAAATCCGCGAGAAAAAAGACCGCCTTATCGGCGCGCTTTTGCTAGGCAATAACCTCGTTAATATCCTCGCCTCCGCGCTCGCCACCAGCCTTTTGATGAAAATATTTGGTGATGCGGGGGTTGTCTACGCAACGCTGGTCATGACCTTCCTTGTCTTGATCTTTGCCGAAGTCCTGCCCAAAACATATGCGATCAACAACGCCGAAAAAATGTCGATGGCGATTGCGCCGCTTATTCATGTTGTCGTGAAAATTCTCGCCCCCGTAACCGAAGCCGTCACATGGATTGTGCGCAGTGTGCTGCATTTATGCGGCGCTGATATCATGGGCAATAAGGGCGGCTCTCATTTCGAGCTTTTGCGCGGCGTCATCGAAATGCATGACGGCCCCGAACAAGAAACAAAAGAACAACGCGCCATGCTGCGCTCAATCCTCGACCTTGCCGATGTCGACATCGAAGAAATTATGATCCACCGCAAAAACGTGGAAATGATCAACGGCGATGAGCCAGCGGATAAAATCGTCTCCCAAGTGCTCGACAGCGCCTATACTCGCCTTCCCGTGTGGCAGGGCAACCCCGATAACATCATCGGCGTCATCCACGCGAAAATGCTGCTTCAGGAATTATACGAGAGTAAGGGCAAGGCCGAAAAGGTCACGCTGGAAAACATCATGATGAAGGCACGCTTCGTCCCCGAAACCACACATCTTTACGATCAGTTGCAAAATTTCCGTGAAAAACGCGAGCATTTTGCCGTTGTGGTCGATGAATACGGCGCGTTTATGGGCATCGTCACGCTTGAGGATATCCTGGAGGAAATCGTTGGTGAGATCGATGATGAGCATGACCAGAACGTCGTGGGTGTTAAGCGCCTGACCAATCAAAAACTCATGGTGGAGGGAACGGTCACAATCCGCGACCTGAACCGCGAATTTCACTGGAACCTTCCCGATCAGGAATATGCAACAATCGCAGGGCTTATCTTGCACGAATCACAGATGATCCCCGATATCGGGCAAAGCTTCATGTTCCACGATTTCCGCTTCGACATCGTCCGCCGCCAACGCAACCAAATCACCCGCATAAGAGTAACCCCACCCCCGCAGCAGCATCAGTAAATTTCATTGACATAATTATAGTTTTGTATATACATAGCTAATACAAAAAAAGTTGTGGTAATGCAAGATCCTATATTTATTCATGCTCTGTGGCGCACTGGTTCAACGTATCTCTGGGGTAAGTTTAGGACGCGTGATGAATTATGCTGCTTTTTTGAACCCTTCCATGAATCCCTGATCGCAAAAAGCAAAGACGCCTTATTGAGCGACTTTACTCGCGCCGCAAAGAAATTCAGCCATGACACAATAAAGCATAATTATTACGATGAATTCGAAGTGGACGAACAAGGCGGAGCGCGCCATTTTCGCTCACGCTTTGTTGTAGACAAATATGCTATGGGCTTATCCGAAAAAGATGACGAGCTAACCACATATTTGCAAAGCCTTATTGACATCGCCAAAGGAAAAGGCCAAAGACCTGTCCTTCAATTCAACAGAAGCATATTAAGAGCAGAATGGATGAAGCAACGATTTGGCGGGGCGCATCTATACCTGAACCGTAATCTTGCTGACGTTCACCAATCCTACACGGAAAAAGGCTATTATATCCCGTCATATATCACCATCATCCGACAAAATGCAGCACACCCGCTATTCAAAGAGATAGCAGAGCATCTTGATCAAGCGCCATATGAATATGAGGGCCGTTTTAATGAAGCAACAAGCGACCATGATGCTAAGCGTTTTAAGGCACGATTGACAAGCAGCACAAGAAAAACGAGAAGCCTATCTGAACAGGATAAAAAAGATGTCGTCACATTTTTTTGGACACTAGGCCTCGCGAGCGCATCGCGCTACTCAGATATGATCATCGACTCAGATAGAATTATTCAGGGCAGTGGTAGAACAATGCCTCAAATGTTTAGCGATGTAAGCGGTTTGGATGTCGATTTTTCCGATCTTAGAATTAAAACTCAACTCTTGGATCCTCTGAATGTCTCGCCTCGTGTGCGTGAAATAATCCGCAACGCTGTCGACAAAATCGGCCCGGACTGGGACGTGTTGTCAAGCACGGAAATGTCGCAGCAAACACGCGTCCAAGTCGCTCTGGCTATGCAATAGCGGCTATATTGTTGCGCAGGTGGTCGGGGTTTATTGTACCGATGACGGCGCAAGATACAGCCGAATGTGACAGGGCAAAATCAAATGCTTCGCGTGTGTTTGTGTTATGCCCGCTCGATAAAACTTTTTTGAGGAAAACCCCTTTATCATTTGCCGCGGCATGATCCAGCACTGGCAATTCATCGGTGTAATCGGGGTTATAACTCGCCATCACAACATCCATCACATCAAGCGCTTTGATACCGCCCTCGGCTGTCTTCGTAGATGCGCCAACCGCACGCACCAAGTCGCGCCGTTTAAAATCATGCATCAACTCAATCAACGGTTCGTTGTTTAAAATATCTAAATCATTGCCGTCGCTATGGATCATTAAAACATCAATATAATCCGTATTCAGCCGCTCAAGGCTTCGCATCAAGCTGCGCTCAAAATAATCGACGCTGAAATTGTGAACGGATTCGCCGTTCTTAAAATCCTCGCCAACCTTGCCGACAATCACCCAATCATCACGCTGTCCGGTCAATAACCGCCCAATGCGTTCTTCGGCAACACCATAAGCAGGAGCCGTATCAATCACATTCACGCCAAGCTCCTTGGCTATGCCAAGCAAATTGGATATCTCTTTATCGTCGGGCAGGTCAAATGGCTCGGGGTATTTCACCGCTTCATTGCGTCCAAACTTGGTCGTGCCAAGGCCATAAGGGGAGACCATAATTCCTGTATTGCCTAAACGTCTTTTTTCCATGATGTCTCCTTTCCGATATCATCCCACGGTGTGGACGTGATTTCCGCCCGTTTCAAATCAGAAAAATCAGAGATTTTCCCAGAAGGCGCAATCTGGTTTTCTGCCAAATCTTTCAGAATCATGTCCGATAGCATCGGCGCAAATGTCAATTTCGTTGGCCAGCAATAAAGCGCATCTCCTGCCTTATGCACTGTCGGTGTATCGGGCAAATGATTTTGCGTGTCTGATTTTCCTTCAATGCGATCAATCGGTAAAACGCCCCACTCAAATGCCGACATATCAATCTTGGGCATATATTTACGCAGCATGTCTTTTGTCGCCGTATAAACTGCCTGAGGATCAGAGTCTTTGTCGCGCTCGGCGACTGCGCCGCCTAAATACCAGACCAATGCGCCGTCTTGGGTCGTGTGTGTGGTGATCGTTGCCACGGGCTTATCCGATGTGCCCACGCAATGCGCATAAAGCGGGAAGGGCGCATTCTTGATAAATCCCATCAATAGCGGTCGTGCCTGTGTCTTGAGGCCTTTATCATCGCCGTTAAGCTTTGCGATGGCATGATTGCTCGCCGCGCCCGTATAAATGATGCGCTTGGGGGCGATATCATGACGGGCCAAAAACCCCATCGGATCATCAGGTGTATCAATCATGCACGCGCTGTCGCGATATGGGGCAACCAAAGCCTCTAAAACGCTAGGCACATCCAGCACAGGCTCATCCATATAAATGACCGAACCTTTAAATCCGCTATCGTTGATATCCTGCGGCCAATCCTTTTTGGCGACCTCATGCACATTCCCGCCTAGCGCCTTTTTCGTCACAAGCTTGACCAAGCCACCCATAAAACCGGATGGGATCAGGAGGTGTTGAGACGAGGCATTCATCCGCGCTGCGCTCAAATCAACGGGGCCAACCCCCGCCAGCGCGTCACGCCACAAATCTGGCATCGCGGATATGGATTTAGCGAGCGCATTGACCTGTCCCGCAAATGCGTATTTTAAGCCTGAATGAACAATCCCTTGGCTGGCAATCGTTTGCCCGCATCCAATCGCACGACTTTCCAACAACAAGACATCATAGCCCGCGCGTTTCAAGCGATTAAAAGCCCATAGCCCCGCAATCCCCGCGCCGAATATCACAATGTCTGGAGTTCTTGTCATGGCTCTATTTATAACGATGATAGGGGGCAATTGTAAGGAGAAAGTCAGTGATTTTTAAAACCACGTTTTAAAAATTGTACCGAGCAAGCGCGAAGCGGATTAAGCCTCTTCCAGCCATTCCTCAATCATCTCAATTTGCGATGGCGCCATCAATGACGGGGCATGTCCGCATTTTTTGAGCGTGACGAGGTCAAATTCAACGCCCGTTTTGCGCATCATCTTGATGATTTTTTTCGTGAGCAACATCGATTTTTTGCCATGGATAAGCAGTACCGGGCAGGAGATATTTTCCCACATCTGCCACAAATCAACATCACCAATTGGCGCATCTTCAAACACCACGGCAATTTTCGGATCATACGCATATGTCACCCGTCCATCGCTTAAGACGCGGTGATTGTGCACGGCCATGTGCCGCCATTGACCATCCGTAACCGGCCCCCATGTCAGCCCGCGAGTCGCGCGCATTCTCTGCTCTAGCGCGCCCACACTGTCGAAATAATACGGCTCTTTGATAACTTTATGGATAAATTCAAGTGCGGCTTTCGGAACAACGGGGCCAACATCGTTGATGATAAGACGCTTAATCGGCGTGTCATCCATCCCCGCAATCTGTATCCCCAATAACCCGCCAAGGGAAATGCCAATCCAATCAACACAGGCGGGTTTGTCAAAACCCTCAACCTTAAGAACTTCGAATATATCTGTGATATATTGGGAATAATTATAATCGAGTGGGTTGCTTAAAAAATCACTCGCCCCGCGACCAGGCAAGGTAATCGAAATCACCCGATATCCGCGCGTCACAAGGTCATGCGCCAAATAATCAAAGTCCCGCGCGTTTCCCGTCAGGCCATGCACGCAAATAATCGGCTTATCTTTGGGATTGCCCCAATCGAGATAAGCGACCTTATGCTGACCAGAGCTGCTGCTGCTTACAATATGTTTGTCGGTAAAATTCATACAGCCAGTATAGGCATATTAATGCCGCCAAGGCGAGCGCAAGAAATGAGTATTTCGCTCGCCTGACTAAACGTAAGATATATCAAGGTTTAACCGTTTGCGGCGATCTTGCCATGGCAATGCTTGTATTTCTTACCCGATCCACACGGACACAGCGCATTGCGCTGAACCTTGCCCCAAGTGCTTTCGTCATTTGCGTCAAACGCAACCGCGCTTGGGTATTGAACAGGTTTTGCGGATGCTGTTTGTTGACGTGCTGCGGCGGCCTCTTTATCGGCTTGGCCAGTCCCCATCAAAGCGGGGTCTTCACGGCTTTCCTGTAAACGCTGTTCTTCTGCCTCATCGGGGCCACCCATGCCGGGGATAAACAAACGTCTGCCACTATCATCTTCAATGCTCACTTCCACGAAGCTAAGCGTCATGGTGATGGTGTCATTGAGTTGATCCAGCATTTGCTCGAACATCGAAAACGCTTCGGCTTTATATTCATTAAGCGGATCACGTTGCCCGAATGCGCGCAAATTAATGCCCTGACGCAAATGGTCAAGATTGAGCAAATGCTCTTTCCAGCTCTGGTCAAGCATCTGTAAGGCAATGCCTTTTTCCATGCGGCGCCATAAATCCGCCCCACAATTGGCAACTTTCTCCGCCATGCGTTTATCGGAGGCATCCAAAATACGCTCCAACATTTCGGCATCCGCGATGCCTTCTTCCTTCGCCCAATCTTCAACGGGTAAATCCATCGCAAGAAGACGCTGAAGCTCTGTATCAAGGGCTTCGATGTCCCATTTTTCAGCATATGCACCCGGTGGAATGCATGCACGAACCGTATCCTCGATCACGCCATGGCGCATCTCTTTGATGATCTCGCCAATGTCATCGGCTTCCATCAATTCGCGGCGCTGTGAGTAAATCACTTTGCGCTGATCATTCATCACGTTATCGAATTTCAGCAGGTTCTTACGCACTTCAAAATGCATGCCTTCAACCTTACCCTGCGCGCGTTCCAACATCTTCGAGATCAATGGATGCTCAAGCGCTTCACCCGCTTCAAGGCCGATGCGTGCATTATTGAGCAATCCTTCAAGCTTGTCGCCCGCAAAAATGCGCATCAAATCATCTTCAACCGATAGGAAGAACATGGACGCTCCCGCATCCCCCTGACGCCCTGAACGACCACGAAGCTGGTTATCAATGCGGCGTGATTCGTGACGCTCTGTCCCGATGATGTATAGCCCGCCAGCCTCTTTCACTTTTTCCTTATCGGCCGCAATCTCTGTCTCGATCTGCGCAATCGCAGTCTTCAGCGCGGCTTCGGATAGATCAGTCGAAAGCTCTTCCTCAATCCGCATCTCGAGGTTACCACCAAGCTTAATATCCGTACCACGCCCCGCCATGTTGGTGGCAATCGTAATCGCACCGGGACGACCGGCTTGAGCCACAACAAACGCTTCGCGCTCATGCTGGCGTGCGTTCAAAACGTTATGCTCGATTTTCTCTTTCTTCAACCGCGCTGATAATTCCTCGGATTTTTCAATCGATACCGTCCCGACAAGCGCAGGCTGCCCGCGCTCCTTACAATCACGAATCAATGCAACAAGCGCATCTTCCTTTTCCGCCAATGAACGATAAATCTTGTCTTGGTGGTCAATGCGTTGAACGGGGCGATGTGTTGGAATGGAAACAACCCCAAGATTATAAATTTCTGCAAATTCCCCAGCCTCGGTCAGAGCCGTACCTGTCATTCCCGCAAGCTTTGGATACAGTCTGAAATAATTCTGGAATGTGATCGACGCGAGCGTTTGGTTCTCTGTCTGAATATCAACATTTTCCTTCGCTTCAATCGCTTGATGAAGCCCTTCGGAAAGGCGACGTCCGTCCATCATCCGTCCCGTAAACTCATCAATCAAAATCACTTTACCGTCTTTGACGATGTAATCTTTTTCAGGGAAGAACAATTTATGCGCACGCAATGCCTGGTTCACATGATGAACAATCGCAATATTATCAATGTCGTACATGGATGTGCCATCATCAATCAACTTATGCTCAATCAATAATTGCTCAACGCGTTCTGTCCCGTCCTCATTCAAAACAATCGTTTTATGCTTTTCATCCATCTCGTAATGGATATCCTCTAGCAACGGAATAATTTTATCCACCGCGGGATAAAGCGCCGTATCAAGATCAGAGGGGCCGGAGATAATGAGCGGTGTACGCGCTTCATCAATCAGAATCGAATCAACCTCATCGACGATCGCGAAGTTAAAGTCGCGCTGAACCATTTGATCGAGGGAGAATTTCATATTATCGCGCAGATAATCAAACCCGAACTCGTTATTCGTTCCATATGTAATGTCACACGCGTAAGCCGCGCGGCGTTCCTGTTCGGAGATATTCGCAGTAATCACACCACAGGTCAGGCCAAGGAAGCTGTAAATCTCGCTCATCCATTCCGCATCGCGTGAGGCAAGATAGTCATTCACCGTAACAACGTGAACGCCTTTACCACTAAGTGCATTCAAATAAGTAGGCAAGGTCGCAACAAGCGTTTTTCCTTCCCCCGTTTTCATCTCGGAAATACGCCCTTGATGCATGACAATCCCGCCAATCAACTGCACATCATATGGTCGCATACCAAGCACACGCTTGGCCGCCTCGCGCACAACCGCAAACGCATCATGCATCAAATCATCTTCTGTTTGTCCTGCTGCTATGCGCCCGCGAAAAACATCCGTTTGCGCCTTTAATTCATCATCGCTCATCGCCTCGTAATGGGCCTCAAGCGCGTTAATCGGCTCAATATGTTTTTGTATCTGTTTCAAGACACGTTCGTTAGATGAGCCAAACAGCTTAGTTGCGAGTTTTAGAACCATGTTTTCTCCGAAATAATTCTGTATGGAAATGGTATAAGCCTCAGCCTGTATAACGTCAACAACACTGTTGAAATGCATCCACCACTTGGCTAATCTGCTGTTCTATTCATTATAAAAGGAAATGAACATGACACATAATATTCGTGCAAAAGAATCCGGCAATGCCGTGATTATCGTTCTCGTTGCATTGGTCGTTATTGCGATTGGCGCAATGGCGTATTTCTCTGGCCATCTCGCAAGCGCAGACAGGGCAGAAAATACAGAAGTAGCGGAAGCTACAACCGGCGAACCAGTAGACAGTGCAGATGAAGCCTACATGGCCGATGCCCAAGACGCTGACGCACAAAACGCACAGCCAGAAACCGAAATCAAACCCGGCAATCCGGTTGTTGCTAAAGTCGGAGATAAGGAAATCAAACGCCTCGACGTGTTCCAATTCATGCAGACTATGCCTGCGCAAACACGCCAAATGCCAATGGATCAACTCTTTCCCTTGGTGCAAAACCAAATCGTAAATATGTCTTTGGTGAAAGAACAAGCGACAAAAGCCAATTTGGATAACGATCCTCTGGTTAAGCAACAGCTTGAAGCGGCCAAAGCAAACATCGTTCCTGTTGTCTATCTTCAGCGCGAAGTTGAAAAAGCAATCACAGAAGATCGCTTGAAAGAAGCATATGATCAATATGTTGCAAACTTCCCTGAAGTTGAAGAAGTCAAAGCGGCGCATATCTTGGTTGATGACAAAAAACTAGCCGATGACCTTGTGAAGCAATTGGATGACGGCGCTGATTTCGCAGCCCTTGCAAAAGAGTATTCAAAAGATTCAACAGCAAAAGATGGCGGAGAGCTTGGCTACTTCCTTAAAAACGATGTTGTTCCAGAATTCGGCGATGCTGCATATTCACAAGAGATTGGCGTATATTCCGCTGAGCCTGTGAAATCAGAATTCGGCTATCACATCATCAAGGTCGAAGAACGCCGCCCACGCCCACCCGCAGATTTTGCAGAAGCCAAGCCATTTTTGGAAGGCCAACTTCGTAATACAGTGACAAACGAAGTTGTTGAAAAACTGCGCGAAAAAGCAGGCGTAGAAATCTTCGACATCAACGGTGACGCCATTGAGCCAGCCTCAGGTGATGAAGCAGAAGCAGACGCTCCTGCTAAAGAAAAAGTACCGGCAGAAAAAGCGGCTGAATAATCTATGTCTTGCGCGGACAGCTTAGCCAAACCAAGACCTGAGGCACCTGATCTGCCGATTGTCTTGGTCGCCGCCGCCGCGCTAATCAATGACAAGTCACAAATCTTATTAGCCCAAAGGCCGGACGGTAAATCCATGGCCGGCCTTTGGGAATTTCCCGGCGGAAAAGTGGAGCAGGGTGAAACACCAGAATTTGCCCTCATGCGTGAGCTTGAAGAAGAGCTAGGCATAGAAACCCGCCCAACCTGTTACCACCCCATCGCGTTTGCATCCCACAGCTATGATGATTTTCATCTTCTTATGCCTGTCTTCGCCCTCAGAATGTGGAAAGGCGAAGTCACAGCAAAAGAGCACAAAGCAGTAGAATGGGTTCACCCGCTAGACATGCCCAAATACGACATGCCCAAAGCGGACGTCCCTTTAATCGCCAGCCTGCGTGATTTGTTGTTATAAGAAAGAAAGTGATTTTAAAAGCTACGGTTTTAAAATTGTACCGAGCAAGTGCGAGGCGGGCGAATGCCCGTAAACGAGGCCGAAGGCCGTAAAAAGACATGCCCAAAGCAGACGTCCCTCTCATTGCCACCCTGCGTGATTTGCTGTAATTTGAATCCCACCATGATTTTTTAAATCGGGTTTCATCAAGAGGAAGCGACAAACATACATGACCATGTCCTCATACGATCTCAAAGCATTCTATAACACCCGATTAGGGCGCGCCGCGCGGCGGATCATCAATGACCGCATCAGCGAGATATGGGAAGATTGTAAAGGCATGCGCGTCATGGGATGCGGCTACGCTGTGCCATATTTGCGCAACCTTATGCCGGGGGCCGAGCGATGCTTTGCCATCATGCATGCCCATAGCGGCGTTCACCATTGGCCATCAACTTCAAACGCACAAAATCTGGTCGCGCTATCGGATCAATTTGACCTGCCGATTGAAACAAATTCAATCGACCGCGTGATCATCATCCATGATCTGGAACATAGCGAGCATATCAATCAAAACCTCGCGGAAATCTGGCGCGGGCTTAAATCAAGCGGACGCGTGATTGTGATTGTGCCCAATCGCTCGGGGTTTTGGGCGCGCTCCGATAAAAATCCGTTCGGACAGGGGCGACCATTTAGCACAAACCAACTCTGCAAGCTTTTGCGTGATAACAAATTTATCCATGAGCGCACCGAAGAAGCGCTTTTCATGCCGCCACTGTCTTACGCGCCTATCCTGCGGCTCGCACAAACATTTGAAAATATCGGAAAAACCGCATTTCCCATCGTCTCGGGCGTGCATATCGTCGAAGCCAGCAAACAACTCTACGCCCGCGCCGACAAAGGCAGCGGCAGCGCAATCGTCACAAAAGCCAAACGCGGCCTAATTCCCAAACCTGCTATCTCAAACCGATCTTAAGATATTGTCATCCCGACAAAGCGCAGCGACGAGGGATATTTTCATTAAACTATACAAAAAGATTTATCACATACGGTCGAAATGACAATTATGCCTTCAAGCCCAGAGGGTCATCGGGATCAACGCCGTCCATGAACTGTTTCGTGCGATCCACATTGGTTGTTTGATAAACCTGCCCAACCCAATTGCCAATGACAGTGCGCGCACTATCGCGCCACGTATTTTCGAGCAAATCCTCAAAATCCGAATCATTCATCGCATCACAGCTTTGCGCCGCATCAAGCCGCGCGATCAAATCCGCGTCGTAATACGCCTCGGGGTAGGGCGGTTTGTTGCTTAATTCACCCGCCTCATAGCGTGCCAACTCGCGCTTATATTCCTTATGCAGGCTGATCGTGTCATATTCGGGGTGCCCCTGAAAACACAGCAAGCGAAACCCGTCGGGCGATACCGCCATATGCACCCCCGCAACATCGCTTTCAGCCAGTACCTTCATATTGGCCTCGGCAAATTGCGCCGTGCTGATGCGGTTAAAGCGTGAATGCGGTGCGTCAAAAGATGTGTTCATACCCTTCACAAGCGGATGCCCACGATCTGTCACGCGATGTTTATAAACGCCCCATAATTTCTCGCCGCGTGCCTCCCGCGCTTGTCCGTATTTAAACTGCATCACTGCATGCGTGGCAAGGCATGAACAAATGGTCGATGCGACATGATTCCACGCCCAATCCATAACCTCCTGCAGAGGTTCCCAAAACGGCTCACAGGTTAAATCGGCTTGCCCGACATTCGCGCCCGTAATAATAAGCGCATCTAGCCCTTGCTCTTTTAAATCTTCAAACGTGTCGTAATGTTCATCAATATATGCCTTCGCATCATCCCCACGCTCCAATTGCGGCAGGGTAAAGGGATGCACATAAAACTGCGCAATTTGGTTGCTTTCGCCGATCAGGCGCAGAAATTGGCGCTCTGTCGCTTCCAATGCTTTGTCGGGCATCATGTTTAAAAGACCAATATGCATCTCGCGAATTTCCTGACTATTCGCACGCTGCGGGTTAAGCACAGTGCGCCCCTCCGCCCTTAATCGGTCAAAACTCGGTAAATTGTTATGTGCTACCAATGGCATAAATTAGAACTTCCACCCAAATACATCTGTTTTTTTGTTCAGTTTTCTTATAATAGATGAATGATGTTTACACAAATTACAATTATCGGCATGGGACATATCGGCTCTTCACTCGCCAGAGGGATCAGCCAAATGGGCCTGTGCGATCGTTTGATTGCGGTGGATGCGGACGAGGATGTTTGCAACGCTGTCGATACGCTCGGATTGGCTGATACCGCAACAACCAACGCGGTAGAGGGCGTGCAGGGCAGTGACCTCGTCATCCTTTGTATCCCCGTGGGGAGCATCGGCAAGGTCGTTGCATCCATTGCCCCATTCCTTATGCCCAAGGCAATCCTAACCGATGTTAGCTCGGTCAAACAATCTGTGGTTAACGCTGTCTTGCCGCTCCTGCCCGAAAGTGTGAGCTTCGTACCTGCGCATCCCATTGCAGGAACCGAGCATTCCGGCCCCGAAAGCGGCTTCGCTGAGTTGTTCAAAGACCGTTGGTGCATCCTCACCCCAAGCCCAGATACAAATATCCGCGCCGTTGAGGCCATAACAAAACTTTGGGAAGCCTTCGATGCCAAAATCGAAATCATGGACCCTGCGCATCACGATTTGGTTTTCGGCATCACATCGCATCTCCCGCATTTGATTGCATACACAATTGTCGGCACGGCAACAGAATTAGAAGACGATATCCAATCCGAAGTTATCAAATTCGCCGCTTCCGGTTTTCGTGGTTTCACACGCATCGCGGCAAGCGATCCAACCATGTGGCGCGATGTATTCCTCAACAACAGAGAAGCCGTCCTCGAATCCCTCCAACGCTTCAGCGAGGATCTCTCGGCGATGCAAAAGGCTATTCGTCGCGGAGATGGGGATTACCTGTTCAATAAATTCACCGAAACCCGCAAAATCCGCCGCGAGATCATGAAGCTAGGGCCAGAAGGCTATCCAAACCCACAACGCATGGCGATTGATTCTGATCCTTGCGATGACTGATCCCACTTTTTTTCATTGCGCGTGGACCAAAGGGAGCGTGGCAATCTAGTGAAATTTTCATTGCATGATTACTTCATTAACTCCGCCGCCTCGCAATCACGATTTTATGTTGGCCAATTATAAAAAGAATACTATTCCTCAGGAGAAACAGTCGGCTTTATACGTTTAGGCGTATCGCCCGCTTGCGCGCCGCGATCAGTAGGCAATTGCAAAATCGGCAAGGGGCCGAGATTGATCATGCCATTACGCGCATAAATCGGAACTTCTATCTTTCCCGTATCTTGGTTCATAAATGCCGATAACCCGAAGCCGAGAAATGTTGCGGCCTGTTCTTCGATAATCCCTGAATCGACAAGCACAGCAAGAAAATCCTGATGATTGGAAAGGGTGACGATTAAATCAGGAATAATCACGTCAGGATCTGAAATATCAACGCTGCCCGTCACTTTTGCTTCAAAATCACGCTGCTTCAGGGCGCTGTCTTCAAACAACACACGGCTTGGTGTAACCCGCATCACTGCGTCAAAGCTGTCAAAGGATAACCCCTCAAGCCACATGGAGCTGCGCAAGCGTATCTCACCCGTTTCAATCGTAATCGCGGCATTGGGAAATGGCCAGCTTTTCGCCTCAATGTCCATAACCTCAAGCGTGCCCATATCACTGGCGATTTGCTCAACGTCTTTACGAATAACCATTTTCCCCGGATAGCCAGAAACGATCGGCGCGCTAATCTCCGCGTCATTCGCAATTTTTGATAGCTCGCGCATATACGATTCTTTGGCGGCCTCCGCGACCTCAAACCAATAATAGCTATAACCGCCAATCAACAGGGCAACGACAATGACGATGCCGACAATAATGCCTTTATTCTTTTTATTCGCTTCAGCCATGAGTCTTAGCCTCTTCCATCAATGCGTTTGAATGCTCTTCGATATCATTTTCAAGCTGCGCAATCAACGCACCATGTGCCATGCCAACCTCAATCGGCGGTAAAAATTCAAATATAACCGTGCCGCTCGATTTCCAAAATGCATTGCGTGGCCAGTAAACCCCCGCATTCATCGCCATAGGAATAATCGGCAATCCTGTTGCCTCCTGCACGCGTGCCACGCCAATCTTATAGGGTTTTTCTTTTGTGGTGGTGTCGGGGTAAACCCGAGTCCCTTGTGGGAAGATCACAATCGGACGGCCCATCTCTTTCATATGAACAGCCCCCGCGCGGATCGATTCTACCGCAGATTTGCGGGACGAGCGATCAATCGCAATCACATCACTTTTCGCCAAATACCACCCCCAAAGCGGCACGCTCAATAGCTCTTTTTTAAGGATAATCGCCGGATCTCTAAACAAAATATGCAGCTTCATCGTCTCATAGGCTGATTGATGTTTCGCCGCGACAATATATGATCCGCTTTTGGGCAAATGCTCCGCGCCGCGTACCTCATATCGCAAATTCAACACCCATCGCTCAAGCACGGCATTACATCCGACAAACGCCCATACAACACCCATCGCCAATTTACGCGGCAACAAAAGCGCAGGCAAGCACAGCACACATGCCGCCGCCGTCAAGCCAAAGAACAGGATGTTATAAAGGAGAGAGCGAATATAATTGCGTTTCATATAAGGCATCACGTGAATAAAATCTGAACATAACGCAGCAAGAATTTATGATATTCGCTAAACATCAACCGCCAAATTCGGCGCTCTGACGTATCAAGATCATCTTGCTGGATCGGGTTTGTGATGATGCGCACATTAGGCATTGCTGCGGATAATTCCAATTTTGCCCGCGCCATGTGATAATTCGACGTCACAAGCCGTATGCTTTTAATGTCATGCTCGGCGGCCCACTCGGCTGTCTCGCTCGCATTTTCGATTGTAGAGGTCGCGTGTTTGCCCAGTGAAATACAACAGGGGGGCAGCGATGTCTCGCCCGCCCATCGTTTGGTGATGTCATATTTTTTCACATCGGGATGCACGCCGCTGATGAATAAATTACTCGCCTTGCCTTGCGCGAATAAGATCAAACCCTGATCAATGCGGTTTTGCCCGCCGGTTAAAACCACAATCGCATCCGTCGTCTGCGCTGGCTTTTGTGGGCTGGCCGATAAGCTGACCATTGCAAACACCACAAGCCCGATCACCCAAACCATTGGCAGGGTAAAAAAGCAGAAAGTGAGTAAGCGTGTCTTGGTCATGGTATCTCTTTTTACGGCATCCGCGCCAGACTGCGCAAGACTGTAATTTTCGCTGTCGTGCTACAAAGCGCGCAAGAGACAAACGGCAAACAAAATAAGACAAATATCGCCAAACCGCTGAGGCGAAGGGAGGGGAATAAATCACTATCCCCCGCATTGATGCCAACACTAAATATCGCAAGGCCAAGCGCCCCCGCAAACAAACCAAACGCCCCGCCCAGCAAGCCAAGCCGAAGCGCATAACGCTGAAATTGCCCTGCAATATAGGCATCGCTCGCGCCCATTAAATGAAGCAGTTCAACATCGGGGCGGTGTTCGGACATCCGCGCGCGGATAATCCCCGTAATCGCAACAATCGCCGTCGCCGCGATCACAAGGCTAACAAACATCGCGCCAAATTTCAGCGCGCCAATCATCCGTAGAAAATCCTCCAGCCATTCCTCATGTGCATCCACGATGATAGCGGAATTAATCTCCGACAAATCTTTTTGCAGCTTGTCGATAAAGGCACGGGTATTCTCCTTTGTTTCCACCGCGATCAACGCAGGCATAGGAACCTCTTCCAATGCAAAATCCGCACCCAGCCATGGCGCAACCAACGCTGCAATCGCGTCATCACTCATAACATCAATTTTTGAAATATTATCAATGCTATCCAGTTTTTTCTTAACCTCAACTTTTAACGCAGAAACATCCGTTTCACCCGCCGGAATCTCAATCGTTAGCTTATTTTCCAACCCCGTCGACCATTTCGCCGCAACACCGCTCAGCGCAAAGGATGCCGATATCGCAAGCACCGCCAAAAATGTCATCATCGTGATCAGCAGAATAATAAAACGCCCATTCCCGCTGCGATTAAGCGGCAAATCATAGCGTCCCCCCGCTTTCTGGGTAAAGCTTTGCACCGACTTTGCCATCGCTAATAAACCCCTTCGATCTTATCGCGGATCCATGTTTGCGGCTCCTGCACATGCAATTGCCCTTGCTCAAGGATAAGGCGCGGATGGCCGAATTGGTTCATCATACCTTGGTTATGCGTTGCCACCACAATCGTCGTGCCCATGCGGTTCAATTGCTCCAGCAAATTCATCAAACGCACACCAATCGTATCATCCAAATTCCCCGTCGGCTCATCCGCAAGCAAGAGTTTTGGACGCGCAATTACCGCACGCGCAATCGCGACACGCTGTTGCTGACCGCCTGATAATGTCTCGGGCAGTTGATCTTTATGATCACCAAGGCCAACCCAATCGAGCAATTCATTCACGTTATTTTGAATTTCTTTTTCCGGCGTTTCGGTAATCCGCAGGGGCAGGGCGACATTGTCAAACACCGATAAATGCGGCAACAGGCGAAATTCCTGAAACACCACGCCGATTTTCTGACGCATCATGCCAATCTCTGATCGGGTCATGCCGTTGATGTTTTTGCCGAACATCGTAATCAACCCGCGTGTTGGCGTGCGCCCCAAATACATAAGGCGCATCAAGGATGTTTTCCCCGCGCCGCTAGGTCCCGTTAGAAAATTGAAAGACCCACGTTCAAGTTTGAAGTTGATATCCCGCAAGACCTCATCCCCAACACCATATCGCAACCCAATATTTTCAAACCTTATCATATTTTAATTTTCGCTCTGCAGCGCCGCTTGCTGATCCAAAATATATTGCAAAGCTTTTGCCTTTTTATACGCATTATCCAAAGGAACCGCCGCCTGCAGCGCCTCATCAAACATGGCTTGATCCGCCAGTAACTTTGACACTAAAGCATACGCCTTGTTACGAAAAGCGGCGCTTTCAATGTATCCAATGCTTTTCATCGCCGCGCCCAGATCGCCGCGCTCGGCCTGAATCTCTGCGCTCTCGCCATAGGCTTTATAGCGAAGCGCTTCATTTTCCATGCTCGCCGCCGTAGCCCATGCCCCTTCATCATCCTTGGCAAAGGCCTGCGCCATTGCAATATAGGTGAGGGCAATCGCATAAGAAGGCGGGTGTGTAATGGTTTCCGAACGCGCCCGCAACGCCTTAAACAGGGCGTCATATTGATCCTTAGGCAATTCAAAATCAGCGACCGCCATGCCGATCCCGCGAATGGTGAGTGCCTTGGTGTCAGGGTTTTCAATCTTTTCCCAGACATCAAACGCATCATCAAACCGCCCATCCGCCGCCAAGGATTTCGCAATCTCGCGATAGCTCTGATCGCGCCAAATCGGGTTTTCAATGCTGCCAGTGGTACGAATAAGCGCCGAAAAAATGCATTCGCGATTGCTCGCTTCACATATTTTATCCTGCGCAAAACCATGCAGGGGCATCAGCACAATCATAAAAACAACAAAAGCGATTAATTTAAGCATCTTATGGGACTTCCTTCCGAAGGCTATTACCGATAGAATAGAAAAAGAATAAACACTCAACGCGTTAAGATCAAAAACAAAGCATATATGATTCTGACTTGTCCCAAATGCGCATCTCGCTTTAATCTTCTGGCATCGCTTCTTGCGCCGGAAGGGCGACGCGTGAAATGCTCCAATTGCGGCGAAATCTGGCAGCAACTGCCCGATCCCGATGAATTGATTGCGGAAATCGAAATGCGTGATCGTCAGGAGCGCTTTGAGGATGATGACGATGATGGGCTGGAAGACATCCCAAATGCCGTCAAACCAATCCCTGATGGCGGTGCTGACGCCGCCGAAGACGACAGCGCGCCTAGAGAAAAAACACAAACAAGCCTCGCGCTCATCATCATCTCTGCGCTCGCTATGTTCATTTTTTTATCCGCACCCGTTTTAATCATGAAAAACACCATCACGAAAACATGGCCAAAAACCATCGCCTTCTATCAGGCAATCGGCATGAGCGTTGATGTTCCGGGCGAGGGGATCGTCTTTGATCAAATGCGCGGCAATTTGACGAATGATAAATTCACCCTGACGGGGCAAGTGATCAACCTCACCGCCAAAGATTCAATCCTGCCCCTGATTGAGGTAACATTGATCGCCGAAAGCGGTGAGACCATCGGATATCATTACATCCGTATGCCAAAAGAGATTTTAAGCGCCGAAGAAACGTTGCCGATTAAAGCCGAATATGACATCGAAGAGCCAAGCGCTGTATTCGATGCCTCTATCCGTTTTGTGATAACGCCGAAAGTTGACCTCTCTAAGATGGAAGAACACGGCGCTGACGAAGGACATGCAGATGAAACGCATGATGTTGGGGCGGATCAATCTCACGCGCAATCACACGCAACGCCAACGCATGACGCTAAAACCGTTTCAGAAGGCGACGATAATACTCACGTTCCTCACGCGGACGAGAGCCATCCCCCGCACGACGCCGCAAAAGCTCCAAAATCTCCTGCACACGACGACGCTCCGCCTCATCAGGAATCTTCACACGCTCCCCACCAGGCAGATCACCATTAGCATCATCGGGCATCATTGGCCGCCCAAGCGGATCACGCTTCATCCCTTGATTGCCAAAGCTCAACATAAATCCCGTCATTTGCACCATGCGCTTTTGTAATTGCTTCGCCATTTGCTCCTGCGAATCCTTCAAATAATCAAGCGCTCGCATTTGATATGGCATCGCATCCAGTGGATTGTTATATCCCAATTCCTCTGATGATCCGCGCATCTCTTGCTCGGCGAGGCCCATGCTTTCGGGGATCTCGCCAATCTTTTCATTTGCCTCTAACATCAATTTGCCCAGCACAAAGCGCAACGCCTCTTGCTCAACCTGATTATCCTGCGTGTTCACAAATGGCGGCGCATTTTGGGGGGCATCATTTTGCGCATCGGGAATGCGATTGCGCTGATCATTCAGCCCAAGCCCGTTGAGCATATCCATCAAATCGGCTTGTTTTTCGGTTTGCACCAATAACGCTTCTTGCTTTTCAATCAATTTTTGCAAATCGCTAATGCCTTGCTGCATCATCTTCATGTCTTGTGGCATCTGCGCGCTCATAGACGGGTTCATCATATCCATTAAACGCTGCATCTGCGACAGCATCTCTTGCGCGGATTTTGTGTCGCCGTCGCGCATCGCCTGTTCCATCTGATCGAGAAAATCAGCAAGCGCGTCTTGGTTCATGCTGTTCATCGCATCGGGCATTTGCGGGAATTGTTGTCCATCGGCCATGCGTTTTTGCATCTCCCGCGCCATTTCCTGCAGATATTCACCCATCGCTTCACGAAATTCCTGCATCAATTGCGCGATATCATCTTGTGACATATTCGGATCTTGCAACGCCTTTTCCAGCGCGGCTTGTGCGTAGCGTAATCTGCGGGCGGCAAGGGATAAATCACCATCTTCAACCCGCAACGCCGTATCCCACATCAAATCCATAACACTGCGCGTGATATCCATCGACGGGGTGTTGTACGACAAACGCAAGGCCATGGATTTCAGCGCAAGGTAAACGACAATATCATTATGAATCATCTCCTTCGCAGTGGATAAAACGAAGGCGTCATACGCAATTTTGTCATAGGTTGCCTGATCCGTCGGGTTCCAAATCAAGCCTTTGCGCAGCGCCGCCAAGGTTTTAGCCACTGGATGCTGAAACGCCCGCTCTGGCAATTGCGCTTTCATCACTTGCGGTTTGCTCGCCTGACCAAGCTCATCAATCGCTTTAAATGTCATGGTGACCGGCAAACCCGCCCAAGGATGCGCGGATAAATCATAGATGGGCGCAAGCTCAAAATCTTCTCCATCGGGTGAAATCACGGATCGTTGCACCATCTGCGCGCTGCCAATCGGCGGCGGCTCTTCAACAAGCGGATCAAGCGCGATATCCATCTCCAGATATTGCACCCCGTAATCATCTTTCACCGAAACCCCGACGCTAAATGTGCCATCAGGCAAAACACTCGGTGCGTCCGCAACCAATGAGAGGCTCGGAACCTGATCCGTTACAATCGTATAGGGCCATCCACCCAGGGTTAAAAACCCCTGTTTTATAATCAGCTCGCCATCACTGCGCCCAATGACGCCTTCAAACGCGCTGTCAAAGGAATGCTCCTCATCACCCATCACAATGCGCGGCGTGCCAAACCCGCCATTGACCAATGCGTGAACGCTGCTTCCTTGGGGAATGTTAATCGTTTCACCGTCAATCGTGTGGTCATTCAAAATCATCTGGCGAAGCGCCGTATATTCGGGCGGCGTAATCACGATATTAAAACGATCCGCTTTAGTCACATTTTCTGGCCCGATCGAAATCGGCATCACCCCGTCACGAAGACGCACCGACCACTCTGGCCCCGCCGCCATGACCGCAATCAAAAACGCCATAAAGGCAAAGAGCCGAATCGCATAGGGGTCACGCTCCGACAATTCGCCCCGCAATTTCGCACCGCCCAAATCAGGCAAAAGCCGCCGCAAAACCTCACGCGAGCGTAACCACATGTCACGCGTAGCCCCCGCATCATCATTCGCCAAATGATCATAAACACCCGTAAGCGGGCGGTTCTTAACGCCGCTATCCCGTTCAATGCGCCGATCCACCTCCGCGAGAGAGGGCAGGCGAAAGGCAAAAACATCATTATAAAAGAAATAGGAAAGGCCAAGAATAAACACGATCAGCGTAATCACGCTCACAATCGTCCCAAACGCCGCAGGCAGAGCAAAAAGCCACAGCGCCAAAAACGCCAAGCACCAAGAAATCGCACGCCAAAAACAAACGCTAAAGCGTTCAAACGCAATAACCCCAAAACTGAAAATCCTTAGGCCGGATACGCGTATGTCTGTTTGATTTTTCACAATAGCGAAAGTCTACAACCACTCAGGTATAATGTCTTTATCTATTATCTCTTGATAGGTCTGACGCTTGCGGATAACTGTGAATTGATCACCATCAACGAGCACCTCGGCGGGCAGCGGGCGCGTGTTATAATTCGACGCCATGCAAAACCCATAAGCCCCCGCAGATTTAATCACCGCCAAATCACCGCGCGCCATCTCCGGCAGGCTGCGCTCTTGGCTGAATGTATCGCCGGTCTCGCAAATTGGCCCAACCACGTCATAGACACGCTCTTGCGCATCGCGATTTTCAACTGCTTCTATGCCGTGATAAGCATCATAAAGGGTAGGGCGAATCAAATCATTCATCGCCGCATCAATCACCAAAAAGTCACGATCGCTCGTTTCCTTCACATACAAAACCTCGGTCAATAACGCGCCGCCATTGCCAACAAGATAACGCCCGGGCTCCATGATGATCTCTGTGCCCAATGGTTCGATAATCTCATTCACCCAGTTCGCATAGGCATCAAAATCGAGCAAATCCTCTTCATTATAAATGATCGGAAAGCCGCCGCCGATATCAAGCCGCGTAATCTCATGCCCCGCCGCGCGGATATCAGTCACAATCCCCGCTAACTTCTTAAACGCATCTTCAAATGTTTCAACCGTGCTGACCTGTGATCCGATATGCATGGAAAGACCAAGCGCGTTGATATGGCTCATGCCCTGCGCCATCTCGAAGGCCTCGAATATACGCTCAACCGAAATGCCGAATTTATCACGCGCACGCCCAGTAGAAATCTTATGGTGTCCACCGCCGCTCACATTCGGGTTGAGGCGAAAAACAACATCCGCGCTCTTATCCATCTGCGCCGCAATCGCTTGTATATTCTCAAGCTCAGGCAGGGATTCCACATTAAATTGATGAATCCCCTTATCAAGACAGACCGCAATCTCGCTATCTTGCTTACCAACGCCGGTTGCAACAATGCGCCCCGCATCAAATCCCGCGGCAAGACCGCGATGAAGCTCACCTTCGGAGACAATTTCTAACCCTGATCCTTGCGCTTGTAAGACTTTCAACACCGCAAGATTGCTATTGGCTTTGCAGGCATAACACAACATCGGCTGACGCGTTTCCGGCAATGCCTTAACCATCGCCCCCGCAAGCGCATCATATTGCGCACGAATATGCGCCGCAGAATAAACATACACCGGTGTATCAACCTCCGCGGCAATCACGGGCAGGGCAACATCATCACAGTGCAAAACACCGTTTTTCTCAACAAAACCAACCATGGTCTATGACTCCGTATCGGGTTTCGGGTAAGTCGCAGGATATGGGTTATTCCCCGACCCATCGGGCGGCGAAACGCTCGACGGTTTAATCCCGCAAGCGCTAAGCGTTAGCAACAAAATTGACAGTAAAAGAATATCGCGCATAATTTCTAAAGTTATTTTTAAGTTTCAATCTGTTACTATTTATAGTGCAACGTCTTAAAAGGGAACCCCGAAGTTTATGACGCATGAAAATAACGCTGATTCTGAAAAGATGGATACAATCACACAAGATCAGCTAGACGCCCTTGTTGACCTCCATAACCGTTTTCTAAACGCTCGTCTCGGTGGCCGCCGCGCATCCCTGAAAAACACCGATCTCTCTCAATTATCCTTATCTGGCAAGGATTTACGCCAAGCCAGCTTTATGGGCTGCACCATGCGTGCGATGGATCTCTCTAGCGCCAATTTTCAGGAAGCATCGCTTTACGCATGTGACCTTAGCTATTCAAATCTTGATAACACAAATTTTATCCGCTCTGACCTGCGCGGCGCAAAAATCGAAAACGCCTCGCTTGAGGGTGCAGATTTAGAGCGCGCGGATTTACGCATTGGTGGTTTTGCATCTGAAGGATCATTCGACGCAGGGCAAGCCGTCAATTTCCGCGGCGCAAACCTCTCGGGCGCAAAGCTCGCAGGATCCATCGCTTCAAAAGCTGATTTCTCCGATGCCATCATGACTGGCGCAAATATGGCGAATGCCGACATGCGCGGCGCACAAATGGGCGGCGCAGATTTAAGCGGCGTTGATGTCGGCGGCGCACAATTTGAAGGCGCAACCATGGACGGCGCAATCCTGACAGGTGTAAATGTCTCGCAAATTATGGGGGCAGGGGTCGATTTAAGCGATGCTGTCACAGATGATAACATCGGAAAATCCGTAAAAGACCTCGGTGAACCGCTTGCCAACCTGATCGAAAAACACCGAACATGGCTCGAAACATCAGGGGAAAAAGAATCCCAACTCGATCTCAGCGGCGTAGACATGCGCGAGCTTAATTCCCTAAAATCCGAAAAAATGACGGCAATCAAGGCTGTGAAAACGAAATTCTTCGGCATGAACCTCTACAAGATTGAACTACAAAGCGCGACACTTGATTACAGCGATTTCCGCAATTGCGACCTCGAAGACGCCGATTTGCGTGGCTCTAGCTTTAAGGGTGCAAATTTCTCGCATTCAAAAATGATGGGTGTGAACGCAGGCGCGCTGATGTTTGGCGGGGGCAGCAGCACATCACGCTTTAGCCCCTGTAATTTCAGTGATGCAAAATTACGCTATGTGGATTTTACAAATGCCAAATTAAAAGAGGCAAATTTCAAAAATGCTGACCTATCCTACGCCAATCTAACTGGGGTGGATTTGCGTGACGCCGATCTAACGGGGGCAATCCTTGACGGCGCAAATATAGATGACGCCGACACCCAAGGCACAATCATGCCCCAAAACACCCGCCCCATTTTCAAAATCCCGGGAAAGTAGGGGCTAAAGCTTTTCGTTTAACTCGGGAACGGCATCAAACAAATCGGCAACCAAACCGTAATCCGCAACTTGGAAAATGGGGGCGTCTTCGTCTTTGTTGATGGCAACGATGGTTTTGGAATCTTTCATGCCTGCCAAATGCTGGATCGCACCGGAAATACCAATCGCCATGTAAAGATCAGGCGCAACCACTTTACCGGTTTGCCCAACCTGATAATCATTGGGCACATAACCCGCATCAACCGCCGCGCGTGAAGCACCAACAGCCGCGCCAAGTTTATCGGCAAGCTTTTCAATGATCTGGAAATTCTCAGCAGAACCAACACCGCGCCCACCGGAAATAACAATTTTAGCCGCAGTCAGCTCAGGGCGATCACTTTTAGACAATTCAACATTGTTAAATGTAGAAAGGCCGCTATCGCCTTGCGCAGAAATATCTTCGATCGACGCGGAGCCACCTTCAGCATCAACAGGATCAAATGTCGTGCCGCGCACTGTCATAAGCTTAATGGAGTCCGAAGACTTCACCGTCGCAATCGCATTGCCCGCATAGACAGGACGCTCAAATGTATCGGCATCAACAATAGCCGAGATATCTGAAATCTGCTGCGTATCAAGAAAAGCCGCCGCGCGGGGCAGGATGTTCTTACCATATGTCGTTGCAGGCGCAAGAATATGCGAATACGCCTCCGCCAGATCGACAATCACCGGCGCAACATTCTCCGCCAATCCATGCTCTAACGCCGCATCATCAGCTTTTAAAACCTTGGTAACGCCCGCAACTTTCGCCGCCGCATCCGCAACCGCGCCGCAATTCGATCCCGCAACAAGCACATGAATATCATCGCCCAATTGTTTCGCCGCGCCAATCGTATTGAGCGTCGCCGCTTTTAACTCTGAATTATCGTGTTCTGCTAAAACTAAAATGCTCATGTTTAAGTGTCCTCTTTAAAAACGCGTTGTTTACAAACGAGATCATGGATCCCTGTTTTTTCTTTAGTAAATAAAATTGGCAGATACCAAATAAGACTGCCAACAAACATAATAACCCCCGTCAGCCCCAACATCTGCATGTATGCATCGGTTTCCGGAGTTTTGAGAAGTCCCTCAATCAATTCAGGATTGGTCGATATGGCGTCAAATTTTGCCAACATCGCATCCGTCGATGGCATGGATGTATATAAAACCAAAGGCCAAAACGGCAATCCCCAAGCGATGTAGCGTATAAGTGATTGAAGAGGGGATAAAACCTCACCATAAAGGTCACCCACTTTAATCTTCATAACACCTTGCCCAATAGTCCCTTGTTTCGGTGACGCGGTAAGCCCGACAAAATACAAAAGGCATATAGCCTGATAAAAAAGATTAAGAATAAAGAAGTTATAGCTAATCATGCTATCAAGCGCGAAAACGACGCAGCAAAAAATCACCGTATCAATGGTGAGAGCAATATTTCTGCGCCAAAACCCCGCATAGACCATGCTTAAATAACCTTTGCTTCGGTCTTTAATTTATCAATCAATTCATCAACTGACGCAACCTTGCCGCCACCTTGACGAACCGGCGGTTCTGCAACTTTAACAATCGATAGACGCGGGGAGATATCAACACCCAAATCTTCAGGGGTCATCTCTTCAAGTGGCTTTTTCTTCGCCTTCATAATATCAGGAAGCTTTGCGTAACGCGGCTCATTCAAACGAAGGTCCGTTGTGATAACCGCAGGTGTCTTAAGCGTTAAAGTCTCCAGACCGCCATCAATCTCACGCGTAATCTTAAGATCACCACTGCCGATATCAAGCTTGCCTGCAAACGTCCCTTGTGCCCAACCAAGCAAAGCCGAAAGCATTTGTCCTGTTTGGTTTGAATCATCGTCAATAGATTGCTTGCCCATAATAACAAGGTCAGGATTTTCTTTCTCGACCAATGCCTTAAGTATCTTGGCAACGGCTAAAGGCTCAACCCCGCCCAAATCAATCGGCGCATCAGTTTTGACCAAAATCGCGCGATCCGCACCAATCGCCAAAGCCGTACGAAGCTGTTCCTGTGCTTTATCGGGGCCAATTGAGACCGCAATCACTTCCGTAGCTTTGCCCGCCTCTTTAAGGCGAACCGCTTCTTCAATCGCGATTTCATCAAACGGGTTCACCGACATTTTCACATTCGCCAGTTCAACACCGCTTTGATCGGCTTTGACACGAATTTTGACGTTGTAATCAACGACACGTTTAATGGGAACGAGTATTTTCATAGGAATATCCTTAAGAGTGAAAGAATCAGTTTTGTGAAGAATAGTATGCCAAGGCAAGCATAGCCAGAGCAACCCCTTGTAACATCACACGCAGCTGCATGAGCTTGTTACCGTATTTTTTATTAAACTCGCCGCCTTTGATCATTGAGAATAAACCAAGGCCAAGCGCGCCGAGTGTCGCGATGCCTGCAAGAATAGCTGAGAGTATAAAAAACATGTTCATACATATTAGATAGGGCAGGGATATACGATTGACCAGTATTATTTATTTGACATAATAAATACATTTATGTATAGTGTAATCATAAAAGTAAACAAAACGTTAAGAAAAGACGTATGAAGTGGAGAGTGTTATGGATATTATTAGAAACAAAAACTGGTCATTCAAATGGACAAACATGGGTGTTCCTGGCAAATCTAACTATGTAGCGATGTTCACCGCACCGCACATTAAAACAAACATTATTTATACATATCAGAATTTAAACGAGATTTTAGTCGGTAAAACAGGCGCAACCGTTCCGCATAATATTTTGATTGAAGCCTTACAAAGCTTTTTAAGCGAGCAAGTCTACGGTGGACAAAAAACCGCCTAAGCTGGCTTCTTCGCCGATAAAAGGTAATTCACATCAATATCCGTTTTCGAGAGGGAAAACACGTCACTTACGGGGTTGTATATCAACCCCGTAATGTTATGCGGCTTCAGGGCGGCATTACGGGCAAAGCGCGATAATTCGGACGGTTTAATAAATTTATTCCAGGAATGCGTCCCCGCAGGAACCCATCGCAAAATATATTCCGCCGCTACAATCCCAAGCAAAAACGATTTTGGATTGCGGTTTAGCGTTGAAAAGATAACGAGCCCGCCGGGCTTCACTCGGCCAGCAACACTCGCCACAAACGCACTCGGCTCTTTAACATGCTCAATAATCTCAAGCGCAAGCACGACATCAAATTGCTTATCAATATCTTCGGCAGGCTTGTTCTCATAAGTAATATCAAGGCCATTGTCATCCGCATGCGCCTTTGCGACTGCAATCGCTTGGCTGTCCGCATCCGCGCCAGTGGTATTTGCGCCAAGTCGCGCCAAAGGTTCGCACACCAATCCACCGCCACATCCAATATCAAGGACATCAAGCCCCTCTAAAGCCTTAAGCGCTTTCACATCACGGCCATAATGCTCGCAAATTTGCGCTTTTATATAGGAAAGACGCACCGGATTGAGGCGATGCAACGGCGCAAACGGCCCTTTTTCATCCCACCATGAAAGAGAATCTTTGGAAAACTGTTGAATTTCTTTTTGATCAACGCTATTTGTCATGAGTTTTATGTAAGCGCACACAGTTAAAAAGTCGAGAAAAATAAGAATATGGCACTCATTGTTGCAAAATTTGGTGGAACATCCGTCGCAGACGTCGAACGCATCGAACGTGCCGCGGCAAAAGTCGTCCGCGAAGTCAAAGCAGGGAACAAAGTCTGCGTTGTGGTATCCGCAATGTCGGGCGTTACCAATCAGCTTGTTGGCTATTGTGGTGAGATCAATAAACTCCACGACACCCGCGAATATGACGTTGTCGTATCAAGCGGCGAACAAATCACATCCGGCCTCATGGCGATGGCGTTGCAAAAACAAGGCATCTCCGCGCGCTCATGGCTCGGCTGGCAAATTCCGTTCAAAACAACCGATCAACACGGCAGAGCGCGCATCACCGATGTTGACGCAGAGCTATTGCTTGAGCGCCTAAATGATGGCGAAGTTTGCGTTGTTCCAGGCTTCCAAGGCGTAACAGAAGCGGGAAGAATATCCACATTAGGACGCGGCGGTTCCGATACCTCAGCCGTGGCGCTCGCCGCCGCTTTAGGCGCGGAGCGTTGCGACATATACACAGATGTCGACGGCGTATACACAACTGATCCACGCGTCGTTCCACAGGCAAGAAAGCTGAAAACCATATCATTTGAAGAAATGATGGAGCTTGCGTCGCTCGGCGCGAAAGTCTTGCAAACACGTTCTGTCGAAATCGCAATGAAAAAGGGCGTCGCCCTACAAGTATTATCAAGTTTTGAAGATCATATCGGGAGTGATTTACCCGGAACATTGGTCGTAAATGAGGAGAAAATCATGGAAGAAGAACTCGTAAGCGGAATAGCATTCAGCCGCGATGAAGCAAAAGTAACCATCTTGCGCGTGCCGGACGTACCGGGCGTTGCGTCAAAGGTGTTCTCACCCCTTGCCAAGGCGGCAATCAACATCGACATGATCGTGCAAAACGTCGCCGCCGATGGTAAAACCACCGATATCACCTTCACAATCGCCCGCGCCGATTTGGAAAGAGCGATCAAAACACTTGAAGATGCTCCTGATCTTGAATACGAAAAATTGATCACCGCCGATGACGTCGCAAAAGTATCTGTCGTCGGGATCGGCATGAAGAGCCATTCTGGTGTTGCCGAAAAAATGTTCGCGACTTTGGCGGCAAAAGGGATCAACATTCAGGTGATTTCTACATCAGAGATCAAAATCTCCATCCTTGTGGAAGAAGATTATGTCGAGCTGGCCGTACGTGCGCTTCACGCCGCATATGGTTTAGAATCAGGCGCAGCTTAAGCGTTTAAAAATGATGTGCATTTAACTGTGGAAAACCCACTGGAACTCTGTGGGTAATTGCGTTACATTGATTCCATGAGCGACCCTGCTACACAACAATCCCAAAATGATTCATCAGACCTTCCCGTAGGGGAAATTCTGCGGCGCACCCGCATCCACTATAATCGTAGCATTGATGACGTAGAAGCCGCACTCCGCATTCAGGCAAAGCAAATTCACGCCATCGAAACCGGCGACACCGAAACATTGCCCGCCCGTGTTTATGCCATCGGTTTTGTCCGAAGCTACGCCGAATACCTTGGTTTAGACGGCGATAAAATCGTCAGCCTGTTTAAAACGCAATCATCTGGCGCAATGAAATCGACGAAAGATTTAAAAGAAACAAACCCTGTGCCGCCGCCATCAAAAACCCCGCCGGTGACATTGGTTGTTGGCTTACTGGTGCTGGCTTGCGGCGCAATGATCGCGCTGATGAGCATGAACAATGATAAACCAGCACAAACCGAACAAGCCATAAGCGAAACTCAGATTGATAATAGCGACCAAGTTGCGCAAGCCGCGGACAATGAAGACATCGACGAGGATATGATCCCCGAAGTCCCGGAAGAGCTTAAAGTCGCCACGCTCGCCAAGAAGCCGGAACCAAAACCTGAACCCGCGCCAGAGCCAGAACCAGTGGTGGAAAAACAAGAAGGCATCGTTTTGAAAATGGTGCAAAACAGCTGGGTTGAGATTCGCGATCAAAATAACCGCAAACTCATTTCCCGCGTGCTGGACGCAGGGGATCAATATTTTGTCCCCGATCGCTTGGGACTGTCCATTTCCATTGGCAATGCAGGCGGTGTAGAGATTTTGGTCGATGGTGTCGCCCTCGAAGATCTGGGTAAAGAAGGACAAGTCCTGCGCCGCATCCCTCTCAACGCCGCAACATTAAAAGCACGCTTTCCGTCAAAAGCGCAAAAGCCTGTTGAATCTGGCGTAGAAAACGAATAGCTTCGCTAAATGTCAGGATTTCAAGAAAAACTACAGTCGATCAAAGGCCGCCATGAAGAGTTAGCCAACCTCATGTCACAAACGGGCTTGTCCGGCGAAGAGTTCACAAAACTCTCCATGGAATACGCCGAGCTTTCGCCCGTAGTCGAGGCCATTGAAGAGCTCGCGAGCGCGAATGCTGAAAAACAAGACCTCAAAGAAATGCTTTCTGATCCTGAAATGAAGGATATCGCCGCCGAAGAACTTCGCGCGATTGAAGCAAAGCTTCCTAAATTAGAATATAAAATTAAAATGTCCCTCATCCCAAAAGATGAAGACGACGCTAAAAACGCCATCCTCGAAATCCGCGCAGGAACAGGCGGGGATGAAGCCGCGCTTTTCGCCGCCGACCTCTTTGGCATGTTCAAAGGATACGCCGCAACACAAGGATGGAAATTCGACGTGGTTGAAGCCTCCGAAAGCGATATCGGCGGCTATAAAGAGATTATCTGCGAAGTCACGGGGCGCAATGTGTTCCAACGCCTCAAATACGAATCCGGCACGCACCGCGTTCAACGCGTCCCCAAAACCGAAAGCCAAGGGCGCATCCACACTTCGGCCGCAACCGTCGCCGTCCTGCCAGAAGCCGAGGAAGCCGATGTGGATATTCAGGACAAAGATCTGCGCATTGATACCTATCGCTCCCAAGGGGCAGGGGGACAGCACGTCAACACCACCGACTCCGCCGTGCGCATCGTCCACATCCCCACGGGAACCGTCGTCGAAATGCAAGAAGAGCGCAGCCAACACAAAAACAGAGCCAAAGCGATGAAGGTTCTGGCCTCGCGCATTTACGAACAACGCCGCCAAAAATTAGCCGATGAACGCGCCGAAGACCGTAAATCTCAGGTCGGCTCTGGTGATCGCTCCGAACGCATACGCACGTATAATTTCCCGCAAGGGCGTGTTACAGATCACCGTATTAACCTGACGCTCCACCGCCTTAACGAGGTGCTGAGCGGCGAAGAGCTCAACGAAATCATCGAAGCCTGCATCGCCGAAGATCATGCCGCCGCCCTCGCTGATTTTAGCTAAAATGCCCAAAACCATCCATCAAACTTATAAATTACTGTCGGAAAAAACCTCCGATCTTGAGGCGCGCATCATCTTGAAAGAACGCAGCGATGTGTCATGGGCGGACATCATCACCCGCCCCGATGATCTGATCGACGACAATGCAATGGCGCTGATTGAACGTGATCTGGAGCAATTCCAAAGCGGCAAACCGCTTTCACGCATATACGGCAAGCGTGAATTTTGGGGGCTGGAATTTTCCATCGACGAACACACCCTCGATCCACGCGCAGACAGCGAAACACTGATCGAGGTCGCGCTCGCGCATTACAAAAACAAACCCGCCCCCAAAACGATCCTTGATCTCGGCACAGGATCAGGGTGCCTTCTTCTTGCACTGTTAAGCGAGTTTAAATCCGCCAAAGGAATCGGCGTTGATATCAGCGAGGGCGCGGTCAAAGCCGCACAAAACAACGCAAAAGCCTTGGGGCTGGATGGTCGCGCAGAATTTATAAAGGGCAAATGGGGAGAATCTCTTAATGAATCATTCGACCTCATCATCTCGAATCCCCCCTATATCGCATCAAAAGTGATTCCGAATCTGGAAAAAAACGTCAAAAATCACGACCCGATGGGGGCGTTGGATGGAGGAAATGACGGATTAGATGCATATAACGAAATTTTTTCCGATCTTTTTCGCCTGATGAATGATGATGGATTGGCCGTGTTTGAGATCGGATTCGATCAAGCCGACGATATCACGCGACTCAGCAATAAATATGAGATTCGCATCGGAACGATCCACGCCGATTTATCAGGGAATCCGCGGGCTGTGGATATGTTTAAAAAGTAAAAAAATCAATTCCTGTGGGGATAAATGATTTTTTTTTGATTCGCCGCGTTGCTTAAAATTTTGCATCCGAGGTATGGTCTTTTCATCAACACGAAGTAACGCAATATGCGGTTGGGCACGAAAGCCAAAAGCCCAATATGTAGTATTTGTTCCCATGTTTAAGGGGTAGCCATATGTATGTGAATCATGTATGGTGTACGTGTATGTATGTTTATTTAAATAGAGGGAATATCAAGAGTTATGAGACACGGGACAACAAACAGAAGACAACGTAATCGCACGGGTTCAAACCGTCGCGGCGGCCAACAAAAAATGCAAGTCTTCGACAGCAATGGACCGGATGTACGTATCCGCGGCACCGCGCACCAAATTACAGAGAAATACCTAACTCTCGCAAAGGACGCAGCCTCTAGCGGCGATAGAACCCTTGCTGAGAACTACCTACAGCATGCTGAGCATTATCAACGTGTTATCAATAGCTGGGTTCAAGAAGAAACCGCCAATGAGCCTGCAAAAGAAAAGCAAAATGCTGATGGCAATAAAGCGTCTAAAAATAACGACGACGAAGCTGAATTAGGCTTACCTGCCAGTATCATAGGCGATGGTGCTAAAGTAGAAGTTAAAGAACGTACAGCTGAAGCAACAGCATAAACACATACACATATTTCCTAACCAGATGAGGCGGTTAACACCGCCTTTTTCATGCGCGACTTTAAGCGGGTGCGATTTGACTCAAATCAATTGACCCGCAAATGAATCGTATTATGATCATTGTTATGAACTTTGATAAGCTGACAGAAAAATCCAAATCCGCCCTTCAGGCCGCCCAAACCCTAGCGTTAAGGAGCGACCATCAATCCCTTGAGCCAGAGCATCTGCTCAAAACGATGATTGATGATCCCGATGGTTTGATCAAAAAACTGATCAAAACCACAGACGCCGACATTGTAAAACTCCAAAAATCAATAGATACCGCCCTCGCCAAACTGCCCGCGGTTTCCGGCCCCGGTTCCGGGCAATTGCGTATCTCGGGTGATTTATCAAAGATTATTGATAACGCATTGATTTTAGCAGAAAAAAGCGGTGACAAGTTCGTCACTTTGGAACGCATTTTCCAAGCCATGCTCATGGCCAAAAAAACCGATCTCGGTGGCTATCTCGAGGCGGCAAAAATCACAGACACAAACATCAATCACGCCATCAACGATATCCGTAAAGGGCGCACAGCCGATAGCGCAAACGCCGAAGACCAGTTTGAAGCGCTGTCGAAATACGCACACGACCTCACCAAGGCCGCAGAAGATGGTAAGATTGACCCGATCATTGGCCGCGACGAAGAAATTCGCCGCACAATTCAGGTGCTCTCACGCCGCACAAAAAACAACCCTGTCCTCATCGGTGAACCTGGCGTTGGTAAAACCGCCATCGCCGAAGGGCTTGCCCAACGCATCGTCAATGGCGACGTCCCTGAAAGCCTTAAGAACAAGCGCCTCATGTCGCTCGATCTCGGCGCGCTTCTTGCGGGTGCAAAATATCGCGGCGACTTCGAAGAGCGCTTGAAAGCTGTGCTGGATGAGGTCAAATCCGCCCATGGTGGTATCGTTCTCTTCCTCGATGAACTTCACACCCTCGTCGGCGCAGGAAAAACCGAAGGCTCCATGGATGCCGGAAACATGCTAAAACCCGCTCTTGCACGCGGAGAACTTCATATGGTCGGTGCAACCACCCTCAATGAATACCGCCAACATGTCGAAAAAGACGCCGCGCTCGCCCGCCGTTTCCAACCCGTATTTGTATCGGAACCAACCGTCAGCGATACCGTTTCAATCCTGCGCGGCCTTAAGGAAAAATACGAACTGCATCATGGTGTACGCATCACCGATAACGCCATTGTCGCCGCCGCAACATTATCGAATCGCTACATCACGGATCGTTTCTTGCCCGATAAAGCCATCGATTTGGTCGATGAAGCCGCCAGCCGCATCCGCATGCAGGTCGATTCAAAACCCGAAGAGGTGGACGAGCTAGACCGCCGCATCATACAGCTAAAAATCGAACGCGAAGCCTTAAAGAAAGAAAAAGACAAAGCTTCGAAAGAGCGCCTATCCAAGCTTGAAGAGGAATTATCCGACCTCGAATCAAAATCCGCCGACCTCACCAGCCAGTGGAGCATTGAAAAAGAAAAGCTCAACGCAGGCCAAAAATACACCGAACAACTCGACAAAGCCCGCATAGAGCTAGAGCAGGCTGAGCGTGAAGGCAATTGGAGCCGCGCCAGTGAGCTGAAATACGGCAAAATCCCAGAGATGCAAGAAAAGCTCGCCCAAGCCGCGCAGCATGACGACACCACAACCACCTCCAGCCTCATCAACGAAGAAGTCACCGATAATGACATCGCCGGCATCGTCAGCAAATGGACAGGGATTCCCGTTGATAAAATGCTTGAAGGTGAGCGTGATAAGCTCTTGAAAATGGAAGAAAATCTCTCCCGCCGTGTGGTCGGCCAAGACGAGGCCCTCAAAGCTGTCTCAAATGCCATCAGACGCGCCAGAGCAGGGCTGCAAGATTCTCGCCGCCCAATGGGTTCGTTTTTGTTCTTAGGGCCTACAGGGGTCGGAAAAACGGAATTAACCAAAGCCTTGGCCGAATTCCTCTTCGATGACGATCAGGCAATCTTGCGCATGGATATGTCCGAATACATGGAAAAACATTCCGTCGCCCGCCTCATCGGCGCACCTCCGGGCTATGTTGGGTATGAAGAAGGCGGTGCATTAACCGAATCCGTTCGCCGCCGCCCATACCAAGTCGTGCTTTTCGACGAAATCGAAAAAGCCCACCCAGATGTCTTCAACATCCTGCTTCAGGTGCTTGATGATGGTCGCTTAACCGACGGGCAGGGGCGTACAGTTGATTTCAGCAACACCTTGCTCATCATGACATCTAACCTCGGTTCAGAATTTCTGGTCAATCAAAAAGACGGCGCGGATGTGGAAGAGGTCCGTGATGACGTCATGACCACAGTGCGCGCCGCCTTCCGCCCGGAATTTCTAAACCGCATTGACGATATCCTCCTCTTCAAACGCCTAGATAGAAAGCTGATGACCGGCATTGTCGATATCCAGCTCAATTACCTGCACAAGCTGCTTGAGGATCGCCATATCAAATTGGACATCAATGAGGATGCGAAAGTCTGGATTGCTGATAAGGGCTATGATCCCGCCTATGGCGCGCGTCCGCTTAAACGTGTGATCCAAACGCATCTGCAAAACAAATTGGCAGAATTGATGCTGCAGGGTGATGTCACCGATGGTTCAACCGTCAGCGTATCCATCAAAGGCGGCGAGTTGGCGTTTAAAACGACCAATGCACAAAAACAACAAGCCGCCGAATAAAAGAGAATAAAGTCGTATAAAAACGATTGCACGCACATGATTGCGCCACACCGCGTTTTGGGATATTGTGGTGGGGTAATATTCATTCCATATCGGAAATCGCCTCATGCATAAAAAAATTCTTCCCCTCGCAACACTCGCAGTTTTATCGGCCTGTGCCTACGCAACTGATACCTCCGTTCAGGAAATCACTCTCCGCACACCCGGCGCGAAAAACGCGGTGTGTTACATGTTCGTTGATAACGTGAAATATCGCGTACACCCCCCACAAGCGACCAGCATCTTCCGCACCAAAAACGATTTGATCATTGACTGTCTTGCGCCTGGCAATCGCCGTAAGAAAGTGGTGATTGAACCATCATATTCCGACAAAGCTGTTGGTAACGTTGCAACCGCGGGCGTCGGCCTCGCATGGGATTACGCTTCGGGCGCATTATTCACCTATCCTGATGTCGTCGAGATTAGCTTTATCGGTATGCCGGAAGGCCCCGCATTGATCCCCGATCAAAACAACCCGGATGTCCGCCAGCCAGAGACATACGACCTCGAGGAGTTTCGTCCATCGCAACCACGCATGAATTCGGATAAATACAATAAAATGCCAACAACATTCGTGCGCCGCGATGAAACAGCGTCTTCAGCACCGTCATCATCGTCATCGTCACAATCAAATGCATTTAGTGAAGGCGAAGGTTATTCATCTGACAAAGGCGATTTGCAATCAGTCGTCGATGCCTACGCTAGCGATCTAAACCCCGCGGCAAGCAATGGCCCAACGCCAATCATTCCGGGCGAATAAAAGGCGCATGACGCATATGTGTAAGCCTATATCCTAGGCGCTCACACGTCGTACGCCCAATATTCCGCCATATGTCGCGCTAAGCTCGTCTAGGCTCTCAATAACAACATGCATCTTGCGCGCGGTTGCGTTAATGATTTTCTTATCATCCATCATAATGCCGACATGCCCATCAAAAAACACAAGATCGCCGCGTTGGAGTGCGCCATAAGCAATGGTATCACCAAACTCAATTGTTTCACCAACGCTTTCGATCTGATCCTTGGTGTCACGCGGGCAAGGAATTCCCGCCTCTAACAAACAGAGCTGAACAAGCGCGGAACAATCAAGCCCAATAGACGTACGCCCACCCCATAAATATGGAACACCCAAAAATTTTTCAGCCGTTGCCGCGATGTCGGGGCTGTATGCGTGGATTTGGCGAATCTGCTGCATCGGAATCCATCCGCCCTGTGAGAGCAACGCATATCCATTTTCTTCCATGAAGACGCTCAGCGGTGAGCCAAATGACAAGGAGCGTACAGGCGGGGATTTATAATCCGCCTCAGTATACGCAAAACCGCGAATACCCGCGATTTTATGCGTCGCATCCGTAATTTCATCATCCATTTCCCCGCGTGGCACATATCCTTCATACTCATCACGAAGGCTACGGCATTGCACCCATTCTTCATCATCTTGGCCGATCACCTCAACCTGTTCACCGTAAAGCAGCTCATTCGTTGCTTCGGCGATCATTTCCGGCGTTGCTGTCATCACAACAGAATCGGCCAATACTTGATATTTTTTACCCATAACGTTCCTCCAGATAATTATATAACGCACGCAAACCCATATCGGTTCCCCCCTGTGCACGCCCTGGACGCCCCGAGGAATCCCACGCAAACAAATCAAGATGAATCCAATCGGGCGCTTTTTTCTTCGTTTCAACCAAGAAACGCTGAAGGAACAACGCGGAATAAATCAAATCACCCGGCACACTGGCCGAATTGTGAAGATCCGCGTCTGACGGTTCAATGGTTTTATTATACGCCGCCCATAACGGCATCTGCCACAACGGATCATCTTCTTTCATGGAAAAAGATTGTAAGCTCTGGGCGACTTTATCGCTATTGGAAAACATTGCCGGAATGTCCGGCCCAAGCGCCGCCCGCGCCGATCCCGTCAATGTCGCAAAATCTATGATCAAATCGGGATTTTCTTCACTCGCATATGTCAGCGCATCCGCCAAGATAAGGCGTCCTTCCGCATCTGTATTGGTGTTTTCTACCGTCAAACCCTTACGCGACGTAATAATATCACCGGGACGGAACGACGCACCCCCAACCGCGTTCTCAACACATGGCACAAGCACACGAAGATTTACCGGCAATTTCAAATCCATCACCATTTTCGCGAGCGCCAAAGCATGCGCTCCACCGCCCATATCCTTTTTCATCAGGCGCATATATTGCGACGGCTTAATATCAAGCCCCCCCGTGTCAAACACAACGCCCTTACCAACAATGGTGAGCTTCGGCGCATCCGCCTTACCCCCCGAACGCTGCCACGTAAATTCAATCAGACGTGGGCTGCGTGGGCTTGCCTTGCCAACGGTATGAACAAGCGGGAATTCTTTTTCCAACTTCGCACCTTTAATCACCTTAAATGTCGCGTTGCCTTTTTCCGCAATATACTTGGCCGCCGCTTCCATCTCATCGGGGCCCATATCATTGGCGGGAATATTGATCAAATTACGCGCGGTAAACGCCGCCTCGCTATAGGCTTGAACCCATTTCTTATCCACCTTGGGCGGCCAAATGAGGGCGATCTGCGCTTTTGACGATTCTTTATATGTATCAAACACATAATTCGAAAGCGCGAATCCAATCAATGCCTGCTCAATCTCACGCGGCTTAAGCGCATCACTTTTAATGTCAAAACTCGCGCTTTTAAAAATATCCTTACCAAGCGCGCCGCGCAAAGCATCCGCCGCCCGCGCCGCATCATAAAGATCAATCTCGTCTTTCACACCAAGGATAACCTCTTTAACATCTCCCTTCGCGCCATATGCAACATACGCGCCGCTCCCCGCACTAAATCCAATTGCCTGCGCCCGTGCCTTATCCTCTTTCCCCAAGCCCTTAAGCCACGCTTTATAGTCGCCATCCTTCAACAGGATCAGCGAAATGCTCGTATCCCGCGCCTTGGATAAAAAGGTCTTGGGAAAGTTAAATATCGTGTCCGCCATGCGTCTAATCCTTAAACAATGAATTGCAAATCAATATACTCAGCAGACAGCGATTTGAAAAAGAATTCAAGCATTGTCATGTTTTTTCATCAAAAAGGACACAATCCTCTATAAGGCGTTGATCCTGAAAATTTTATCTGCTATCAGATTGTTTAGTTTTGATACAGGGTCACCGCTAATGGCGCCCTGAAATGAAACAAGGATACGTGGCCGAGTGGCTGAAGGCGCTCCCCTGCTAAGGGAGTATAGGGTTAATAGCTCTATCGAGGGTTCGAATCCCTCCGTGTCCGCCATTTCATAAAAATAGTCGAGCTTGTCTCGGCTTTTTTATTGCCCGTTGTATTGATAAAATTTAGAGATATTGCGCAAGGGTATCTGCCCATGCCTGAGCGCTGACATGCTCGCTGAATACACCGATATCTTCCAACATCCATTCACCATCGCCACCGCCGCGAAAAACGCGGGCGAAGATATATCCGTTATGCTGCCCACCATCTTCCAGGCTTTTATCCAAAAACACACGCTCGGTATATCCATCACATAAACGAATCTCAGGCATCGCAACTTCACCAAAATGATGACCGCTTTTTATGGAGGCTTTAAAGATTAAATGATGCACATTTGGCGGTAAATTTTTGAGCTCGACCGAGATTTGCTCATCATCGCCATCGCCAACCCCCTCAATGCTGTCACCGCTGTGATAGATGCTGCCGCTCGCATTTGTTGCATGCGCCACATCTGCGCTGATATAGCCCAAACACGCGCCATCCTGATTGAAGTAATAACACGCAAGGTCAAGGTCATGATGCGATTCCCGCCGCCCAATCAACGCGCCAACCTTATCAATAAGGGTAGGGGAATCATTAGGATCCCATCCCAACCCGACAAAGATGCGTTGAGAGTCTGTTTGCGAGACGTTAAGGGGGCTAGGGGTGTTCATAAATCAATCAATATAATGCTCGTCTTTGAGCTTCTTATGCTCTCCAAAATCGGAGTTTACAACCATCAAAAAGCCAAACAAAACGATAAGCACACCAAGTGTTGCAAGAATTTTAAAGAACAAATCCTCTGGTAAATCAAAGCCCCAAATCTTGGCAATAATAATCGCCGCCACCGCACAAACAAGTGAGATCAGACCAATCAAAAACGGCTTATGCAATTTGTCTAACATCAAAAATCCTTACTTGGCTCTCTTCATAACGACCAAAAACGCTTCACGTTCAAAGAATAAAAGCATACGGCGTATTTCACGCTCCATCGTAATCACTTCCCAGCCAAGCGCGCCATTCTCATTCAAGAAATTTGAAAACTTAATTGGATCAACCTTTGAACTGCCAAGGAAAAGTGACCCCAGCATCCCTTCACGATAAATCGCAACCTTATATTCAAAAGTCTCCGCCATTATAATTTTTCCTTCAACAAGGAATTAACAACGCCCGGGTTGGCTTTGCCTTGTGATTTTTTCATCACCTGACCGACGAAGAAACCGAACAATTTGTCTTTACCGCTGCGATAAGCTTCAACCTGTCCTTGGTTTTCGGCAATCACCTCATCGACAATCGCCTCAATCGCGCCTGTATCAGTCACCTGTTTAAGGCCTTTTTCTTCAACGATCGTTTCCGCATCCTTACCGGTTGCATACATCTCGGCGAAGACGTCCTTGGCAATTTTGCCTGAAATCGTATCATCCTTAATCAACGTAATCAGCCCCGCCAAACTCTCCGCAGAGACAGGCGATTGTGACAAGGGGGTTTCGTTCTTTTTCAAAATCCCAAGCAATTCATTAATCACCCAGTTCGCGGCCAGCTTCGCATCATTATCATTCGCGCCATCTGGAATAACGCTCTCATAATAATCGGCCCGCGCTTGTTCAGCGATTAAAACACTCGCATCATAAACACCAAGCCCATAATCCCCAATAAAGCGATGCTTCTTCTGATCGGGCAGCTCGGGCAGGGTGGCGCGAATGCTTTCAATCTGGTCATTGCTCACATGAAGCGGCAATAAATCAGGATCAGGGAAATAACGATAATCATGCGCTTCTTCTTTGGATCGCATGGATCGTGTTTCCATCTTAACAGGGTCCCAAAGGCGCGTTTCTTGCACCACTGTGCCACCATCTTCGATCAATTCAATCTGACGCGCCACTTCGAAATCAATCGCTTGTTGAATGGCCTTAACCGAATTCACGTTCTTGATTTCCGCCCGTGTCCCCAATTCATCCCCAGGATGACGCACAGAGATATTCACATCCGCACGCATGGACCCTTCATCCATATTGCCGTCACATGTACCAAGATAACGCAAAATCATACGGAGTTTAGAAATATAGGCAGCCGCTTCTTCCGGCCCACGAATATCGGGATAGGATACAATCTCCATCAACGCGCATCCTGAACGGTTCAAATCAACAAATGATTTCGTCGGATGTTGGTCATGCATAGATTTACCCGCATCTTGCTCCAAATGAAGACGCTCAACACGAATATCTTTTGTTGTCCCGTCCTCAAGATCAATCTCAATCACACCCTCGCCAACAATCGGCTGGTCGAATTGCGAAATTTGATAGCCTTGCGGCAAATCCGCATAGAAATAATTCTTACGGGCAAAAACAGAGGTATTGTTAATCACGGAATTAATACCAAGCCCGGTCTTAATCGCCTGCTCAACCACAAATTCATTCAAAACAGGAAGCATGCCCGGCATCGCGGCATCAACAAGAGAAACCTGAGAATTAGGCTTCGCGCCGAATTGGGTGGATGCACCGGAAAATAATTTGGAATTGGCAATCACTTGCGCATGCACTTCCATGCCAATTACAATTTCCCACTCTCCGCTCTCGCCTTGGATCAATTTTGCCATCACAAACTCCTATAATTAAGAGTGCCAAAATAAACACCAAGCCCCGCGAAGTCCAGCTTTATCGAACGCGCCGCTCATATTTGAACAAGCAAGTATTGGTGAAGTGACGCAATTGCGTTTCAAAGGTTCGCTCATGCACGAGCAAGTCGAGAGGATTTGGCGGCGATGATGGAAAAAGCATCGAATCTTGAATATAAGCCGGCACAATTTCTTCAAATTTAGTCTCCATTCTATCACCCAAACAGGCACACATACCGCCTTGATTTTTCATCATATAGGCATTTTTCTTGTTGCTCATGCATTGGCTCGTTACCATTTTGGCAATGATAGGCGGCACGCATGGCGCATAGACAAAATAGAGCAACCGATTGCGTTGAAACACACCTTCCGCGCTGCCCGCTTCAATTTCACGAATGTCGGCAACGCTCATGGTTTTGGAGAAATTGGCCGCTGTACAAGAACACATACGCTGCAAATCTTTGCCCGCCAAAATCGGGTGCTCTGTCGCAAGGCATTGTTTGTAGTGAAGATAGGTATAATCTGCGATGGTCTCTGGCTGTCGAATAACTTTCTTACCGTCAAGCAACTCATCCAACTCACCTTGCGGTGTCGATGGAGTGGGGCCGATATTGGGTGCATTGCGCGGGGGCACGTAAGCGCCCTGCGCAAACGCAGGGGTGATAAGGAAAAAAGAGACAATGAAGAGGAAGAAAATCCGCATAAATCAAGTATGACAAAGCTTATGCGGCTTGTCGAACAATGCTTTGCGGCAACGCTGTAAAATTCGCTGCTTTTTCCAAGGCAAATGCCGTGCGGAAAACGGTTTCCTCATCCCACGCCTTGCCCAAGATTTGCATACCAAGCGGCAAACCATTCGCATCAAGTCCGGTCGGAATGCTCATCCCCGGCAAACCCGCAAGCGATGCAGGAACCGTAAACACATCATTCAAATACATCTTAATCGGATCGCCTTCATTCTCACCAATGGCAAACGCCGCCGATGGCGCAGTGGGGGTAAGAATAACGTCACATTGCTCATACGCTTTATCAAAATCCTGCGCAATCAAACGACGCACTTTTTGCGCCTTGATGTAATACGCATCGTAATATCCCGCGGATAGAGCGTATGTACCGATCATAATGCGGCGCTTAACTTCATCACCAAATCCTTCGGCGCGTGTCTTTGAATACATTTCATTCAAATCTTCACCCTCAACACGTTGTCCGAAACGTACACCATCATATCGTGCAAGATTCGATGAGCATTCGGCTGGCGCGATGATGTAATAGGTCGGCAGAGCATATTTCGTATGCGGCAAGGATATATCAACGATTTGCGCGCCCGCATCCTTAAGCATCGCAATGCCATCTTCCCAGAGCTTTTCAATCTCCGCAGGCATGCCCTCAACTTTATATTCTTTCGGAATACCAACGCGCAAACCCTTCACATCTCCCGTCAAAGCGCCCGCAAAATCAGGCACGGCAATATCCGCCGATGTTGAATCCTTCGGATCAAATCCCGACATGGATTGCAGCAACAGCGCGTTGTCTTCAACGCTGCGCGCAAATGTCCCCGCCTGATCGAGAGAGCTTGCAAACGCAACCGTCCCCCAACGTGAACAACGCCCATAAGTTGGCTTAATCCCTGAAATTCCGCAAAACGCCGCGGGCTGTCGGATGGATCCACCCGTATCGGTTCCCGTCGCGCCCATCGCAATACGCGCCGCAACCGCCGCCGCAGACCCGCCGGACGAGCCACCAGGAACCAAATCCTTGCCGTCTTCACGCGTCCAAGGGTTAATGACATTCCCGAAATAACTGGTCGTATTCGCCGAACCCATCGCAAACTCATCAAGATTGGCTTTGCCTAACATCACCGCACCATCGGCAAATAAATTCGCCGTCACGGTTGATTCATATTGCGGAACAAACCCTTCAAGAATATGTGACGCCGCCGTTGTCTGCACACCATCGGTACAAAACAAATCCTTAATCGCCAGCGGTATCCCGTCAAGCGCACCCGCTTTGCCTGCTGCGCGACGCGCATCCGATGCTTTCGCCTGTTCAATCGCAAGCTCGGGCGTTTCGGTGATATACGCGTTCAACCCTTTGGCCGCTTCACCCGCATCAATATGCGCCTGCGTAAGTTCAACCGCAGTAAAATCTTTTGCATCAAGCCCTTTAAGAGCATCTGAAATCGTTAGGTTCGTTAAATCTGTCATTTTGTCTTCTTATAATTAAAAATTTTATTCGCGATAAAAATATTCGTAAAGGCCACCAAGATAAGCGCACATCCAAGGTAAAAATCTAGCTCCGCATCAAGCAAGGTAAAATCAGTAAATTGCGGCTTCAAAACAAAAAACACCCCCACAACAAAAAGAGCAAATCCCTCCACTCTAATAATTGTGTTCAAAAGCTTTTTCTTGTCGTCTTGTGCGCTCATAATTTACTCAACAACCTTCGGCACGCTAAAGAAACCCTGCATTTCATCGGGTGCGTTGGCCAAAACCTTGTCCGCGCAATTGCCATCACTGACCTCATCTTTACGCAGCGGCAATTCGATATTCGCAACATTGGCTAATGGCTCAACATTATCCGTATCCACTTCCGACAATTGCTCAATCCAGCCAATAATATTATTGAGCTGCGGCAATAGCGCTTCGGCCTGTGCTTCGGTGGTTTCAATCCGCGCAAGTCGCGCAACTTTTAAAACGTCTTTTGTATCCATAGTATCAAAATCCTTTTCGAATTAGCTTTTTAACGCTATAAACGCGCAAACACAATGTGCTAACTAAAAAATATTAATTATAATAAGCCGCAAGACCATAGTGTGATTTTAAATCATCAGGATTTAAAATTGTACCGAGCAAGTGTAAGGCGCACGAAGTGCGTAAAAACTAAAAATGACAATCGATTACCTCAAAAATATTGTAGATATTTGCCCAAAAGAAGAGGCATTGCTCGGCCTTGATGTCGGCAAGAAGACAATCGGCCTCGCGCTCGCTGATCCTACACATTCTATCGCCACGCCGCTATTGACGATCAATCGCACAAAATTCACCAAAGACATGATCACCCTGACCCAGATCGCAAAAGAATACGAAGTCGGCGGCTACGTGATTGGCTTGCCCGTGAATATGAACGGCACCGAAGGACGCCGCGCCCAATCCATCAAGGATTTCGCCGCAGAGATGCAACGCTTCATCAGCGATGAATTAGGCGAGCCATGGATCGCATTTTGGGATGAAAGGTTATCCACAGTTTCTGCGGATAACATTGTGGATACATTGGTGGAAAAACGAAAAACCAAAACAAATGCAAAGGCTTCTGGCCTCATCGACAAACTCGCCGCCCAAGCAATTTTACAGGGGGCATTGGATTACCTTTCAAACTGACGTCATTGCGAGGAGGCAACGCCGACGCGGCAATCCAGCATCCGCATCGTCGGTAAGAAAAGAAGATGGATTGCTTCGCTACGCTCGCAATGACAAATAATATGAGGTCAGCGAAGCAAACCATAGGTTTGTTCGCCACTAGAAACGCGAATGCGTTTCGCAAAAGAATCACCCATAGCGCATAAGCTCATTCCCATGCGCCTTCATCCAATATTTACCCTCATCATATTGATCGGATAATTGCGCGCATAAATCCCAAAACTGTTTTGAATGGTTCAAATGGCGCAAATGCGCAACCTCATGCGCCACGACATAATCAAACGCCTCTGGTGGCGCAAACACCAAGCGCCATGAATAGGACAGGGCATTATCGCTCGAACAGCTGCCCCAACGGCTTTTGGTGTCGCGCACCGAAACGCTTGATATGGTCTTGCCAATCCGCGCCACTTTTTCATGTGATAAAATCGAAAGCTCGTCTTTAATCATCGCCTTCAAAAATCGTTCAATCCGCCCCGACGGATCATCCTTATTGGTGCGGACATGTAAAATACCATCCTCTAAAAGAATCTTGGTCACTTTAAGATCAGGCTCATAATGCACACGGATTTCGCTGCGCTGCCCTAAAATTGGAATAATCGTGCCATGCGCAAACGATACTTTCGGGGGCAGGGCGGAAAGCTTCTCCTGCATCCACCTCTCTTGCCCCTCTGCAAACGCCGCCGCCTTGCGCATGCTGACGCCCTTTGGGACAACCAAATGAAACACCCGCTCAATCGGATCAAGCCGAAGCGCCACCCGCCGAGCGCGCGCACTGTGTTTTATCTGAATGTGAGGTGGTAATTCAATCATGCCGCCAGTTCAGCATATTCTGGTCTTGCTTCCAAGAGGGCAGGAGAACGATGGATAGAATATTGAAAACTTTTTAAATCTACGTCAGGGTCAGAAGTTGTTCTTCTTACACCCAAAATTCTAGCTTCCGCTTCCCGCATATGCGCACTCGTGAGAGGGCGTGTGTTATTACGATAGTCGCTTCCGTCAAACAAGCCATAATGCCCTGTAGTCCCAACGCGATAACGTTTCAATTCTGGTGACAGATTTGTCATCATATTCAATATATCAGCTGTTTGCCCCAATCCCGTAATGGTGTCTTTGCGTCCTTCAACAACAAGCGTGGAAACGCGTGAAATATTCGCCGGATCAACATGATGCACAATGCCGCTATCTGGATCAGTATAAAAGAAGCTGCCATCCGCGATGCGTTGATTTAAAAATGCTGTATCAAAAGTCTGCACGAGATATTCCCCGGGCAAATCGGTAACATGATCATAATTTTGATAAAAATCACTATGACGTTCACGCTCTTCTGGTGCTGTATCTAAAGCGGTTTGCCACCAGAATTTCAAACGTGCATTCGCATGATCGGCAGGTGCAAGACGGTAAAAATTAGCCAATTGGATGGAGCCATGCAAAACAGGCTGTCCTTCACCCACATGAGGTGCGGAAACAGTTTGTATAAAATGCTCCCTAAAGCCCGATACAGCCGCGTCCTTGCTTCCGAACAAATCGACCATCGCTTGGGGTGATGAATTCACACCTGTAGGGCTAATAGCGGTATTAAGGGGGCTTCCTTTAAAGGTCGCGCTTAGGGGGAGGCAAGGATCATCATTTGCCTCCATAAACGATAATGCCGCAATCAAGGGCACGCCCGGTTGGCAATCCGCGACAACATGTGCATTTGGACCTATCTCGTGTAATGCCTTGACGATATAGCTGATGTAATCATTCAAATCGAATGTTCCTTTTGTAAGCGGAACATCACGTGGATCGTGCCAATCAAACATATACAGATCATGATGCTTGATCATCTCAATCGCAGAGTTTTTTAAAATTGTAGGGGCAGGGTGGCCGGACATTGGTGGGATTTCCAAGACCTTTGAACGATCCTCCTCGAGGCCAGGTACATGAAAGCGTTTTAATGTCCCATGCGGAAGAGTCAAAACATCTTGTTCCTCAACGTCATAGCGACGCCCATTAATTTCTGTTTCTGTAATTTTAAATTGAGCGCGTTCGGGGGTGTGGGCCGATAATCTGGCGCAAGCAGCGTTTGCATCAAATACGCGCGCTAACTGGGGAGCTCCTGCACACATCATAGCCGCAAGTGAGTTAGCTGCCGCAAGTTGGTTTAGTCCCAAACGTGTAAGGCGTTGCGCTGCTTCAATATTGCCGTGTAAATTACCACAACTAGACCCCATAAATTCTCCCTTTTATTTTTCATTTGGAAGAACTTACAAACAAGAAGCCTATCTGCGCCAGAACAAAAGTTGCGGCAATGCACAAGCGTTTTGAAACATTATAACAAAAATTGATGATATTATGATGTTTTTAGTCAACGCTCTCACGGAACGACTCGCTGCGATGGTCGCGTAACCAGCGGCGAATGGCGGCTATTCCATGTTTGTCGCGGTTATAAACATCGGGCGCGAGATCAGGAATCTTCTTGAGGTCTTTTTTGGGGATAACATCGCGCTTGCGATCATTGTCACGGAAGAAGTGACGAAGCCGCGGCATAATCTGTTCACGCCATTTCTTCCCGTTAAATATCCCGTAATGTCCTGTGCCCAATTGGAAATAATGGCATTGCTTGGCCTGAGGGATGGAATAGCATATCTCATGCGCCGCTGTGGTTTGTCCACGCGCCGAAATATCATCCATTTCCCCTTCAATCGTCAACAGCGCTGTCTTTTTAATATCCTGCGGACGTACATCAAAAACCTTGCCGGTTTTCGGATCACGCCATTTCATCAACCCTCGGGGCAGGGAGTGTTTCTGGAACACCGTCTCAACTGTCTGTAGGTAAAACTCTGCAGGAATATCCATCACCGACATATATTCATTGTAAAACACACGATGCTTTTCCGAGCTTTCACCGTCACCCTGCACCAGATGTTTGTAAAAGTTCATATTCGCGCTGACATGCTTATCCAAATTCATCGACATAAACCCGCTCAACTGCATAAACCCGGGGTAAACCTTGCGCTGCGCACCAGGGTAGTACATCGGAACCCCCATCACGACCGATTTTTCAAACCATGAAAGCGGACGGGTCTCCGCCAATTCGGTCACGGTTGTCTTTGAAATGCGCGTGTCAATCGGCCCGCCCATCAACACCATGCTGCGTGGTTGGTTGGGATCATTATCCGACGCCATCAACGCAACCGCCGCCAAAACAGGAACCGCAGGCTGACACACCGCCATGATATGCGTATCAGGGCCAAGGAAGGTCAAAAATTCGCGCAGATACGCAATATATGTATCAAGGTTAAATTCACCCTCGGAATAAGGCACCATGCGCGCATCTTCCCAATCGGTGATGTAAACATCGTGATGCGGCAATAACGCCTTCACCGTGCCGCGCAACAGAGTCGCATAATGCCCCGACATCGGCGCAGCAACCAAAACGGTTGGATCATTGCGCTTGCAATCGCGCTTAAAATGCACCAAACGGCAAAACGAGTTTTCAACAAGCACCTCTTCGGTAACACCAACAGCCTCACCATCAATCATCGTCTCATGCAAACCAAACGCAGGTTTGCCAAAACGCCGCGTCATCCGCTCGATAACTTCGGCTCCCGCGCTGACTGTGCGTCCCGCCTGTGTGTAGGATAACGGGTTAAACGGGCTTTGAAACGCTGAACGCATAAGCTCCGCCTGAATCCGAAGAGGGGTCATTACCGCGTGTTGAAGGTCGTGAAGGTGATAGAGCATGATGAAACAGAATTCCTTTCGTATCAAAGCGCCTAGAAAACTTTAGAGGATAATCATATACTGCTATTGTAACAGGAAAAAGGCTTTTGTGCATCTGCACAATAAATAGACCGCATATGATTGATTTTCTAACACAATGGCATTCAAATTTCTTTGACCCCGACCGCATCCCAACCGTGCTTGCTGCAATGCTTCTTTGCGTGGTTGTCGGAATGATCACCGGGCCAATGACCGGCAACGCCAATGCGTTCTTGTGGCAATTCATTGATCGCATGATCGGCAAATTCGGCGATAAAATAGATAAACCCAGCCGCCCCCAACCCGATCTGATCTTCCGTGGTTTCCTGATCACAATGCTGGTGATCGTCATTATGGGCGCAATGGGCAAAGGATTCGAATCCATCGCCGCCGCCAAACCACTATACGGCTTCACCGAGATCATCCTCCTGTCATTATCACTCAGTGTCGGCACGGTTTGGTTTGCATTGCTCAAACTCTATTTCGCTCAAGAGCAAGACAAAGAAAATGGCAAAGTCGTAAAAGGTGCATATCTCGGCATTGCCCGCTCAACACGCAGCGACCTGACCGCCTCTGATAATTTCGGCATCACACGCATGGGTATGAACTTCGCCGCCCGTAGCTTTGATAAAAACATGGTCGCTCCCGTTATCTGGTTCCTCATCGCCGGATTCGTCGGCTCCTGCCTATACGCAGGATTAGCAGCGCTTAGCTGGCGATTCGGTAAAGACGGCGCAACCAAAGGATTCGGTGCAACCGCGCTCGCCCTCGAAAAACTCCTCGGCTTCTTCCCCGCAATCCTCAGCGGGCTGCTGATCACAATGGCGGGATTATTCACCCCCACCGCAAAACTGCATAAAGGAATCACCGCATGGCTCGGCCATAAAAACCGCGCATCCTATGAGCAGGGCGGTTTCGCGCTCTCCGCAATGGCGTGGAGCTTAAACGTGAGCCTCGGCGGCCCTGCAAAAGACCTCAAAGGCGACGCGATCAAAACCCCATGGGTCGGGCCAAAGGGCGCGACCGCCAAAAACAACCATAAACACCTGCGCCGCGCCATCTACATCAATGTCATCGCGCATATTTTGTTTGTGATGACGCTGCTTTCACTCTATACATGGTCAGGAATTTTAGGCAGTTAAAGGGCGGAGGAAAACCTTGTTTTGCCTGTAAATCAAATAAGCCGCCCAAATGCGCAAATTAAGTGCTTGACTTATGTCCGTAAAATGCATTACTTTGCGCCCACTATAACGAATACTATTGATAAATAAGGATAGAGAGCCATGGCCCGCCGTTGTCAAATAACTGGAAAATCTGTAATGGCAGGAAACAACGTTTCCCACGCTTTGAACAGAACACGTCGTCGTTTCTTGCCAAACGTACAAGACACAAGCATCTATAGCGTAACACTTGGCCGTTGGGTTAAGGTTCGTGCATCTGCTGCTGGTCTTCGCACGGTTGAGCATAAAGGTGGCCTCGATGAGTTCCTCACTGGAACAGCAAAAACAAAATTGGACGAAAAACTTCGCCCAGTAAAAGCAGAAATCGAAAAGAAGCGCGCTGAAGCTGCTTAATTTCGCTGCTATGAAACAAAAAATGCCCGCCGCGTAACGTTGGCGGGTTTTTTATTGTCGATAACCAAGGAACGTGGCGCAAATGCTCAAATATCCGAATTTCAGCTTTGATATCAAACACCGTGACCCAAAATCCCGCGCCCGTATCGGCACGCTAAAAACGCCGCATGGTGAAATCGAAACCCCGAATTACATCTTCTGCGGCACCAAAGCCGCCATCAAAGCCGTTGCGCCCGCCCAAATGCGTGAGGCAAAAACCGATATCATTCTCGCCAATACCTATCACCTCATGCTCCAACCCGGCGCAGATGTGATCGAAAAGATGGGCGGCCTGCATAAATTCATGCAATGGGACGGCCCCATGCTCACCGATAGCGGCGGGTTTCAGGTCTTCTCCCTCGGCGAGGGGACAATGGCCAATGAGATCAAAGGCAAAAATTCCGGCAAACACGAAAACAAAAGCCTCCTCGGCATATCCGAAGACGGCTGCGTGTTCCGCTCCTATGTGAACGGCGAGAAAATCAAACTCACCCCCGAAAGCGCAATGGACATTCAACGCAAACTCGGCGCTGATTTGCTCATGCAATTTGACGAATGCACCCCGTATCACGTCACAAAAGACTATACCGCCCGTTCCATGGAGATGAGCATAAGATGGGGGGATCGCTCCCTCGCGGAATTTGAGCGCACGGATACGGGCGCACAAGCTGTCTATGGAATCATTCAGGGCGGCGTCTATAAAGACCTGCGTAAAACCTCCGCTGAATATACAAAAGACCGCGATTTCTTCGGCACGGCTGTCGGTGGGTGCTTAGGGGGATCGCCGAAGGAAATGTACGATATCGTCAACGAATCCTTGCCGCATGCTCATCCTGATCGCCCTGTGCATTTCCTAGGTATCGGTCAAATCAAAGATATCTTCACCTTTGTGCGCCTCGGCATTGATACATTTGATTGCGTCATTCCAACCCGACTCGCGCGCCATGGCTCTGCTTTCATAAAGGGGCATCCGGGGGAAACAATAAACCTCAAGAACGCCAAATACCGTGAGGACAATACCCCATTAGACGAAGCCAACGGCATTCCCGCATCAACTGATTTCTCAAAAGCCTATATCCACCACCTCATCAAGGCGGGGGAAATCCTCGGCATGCAACTCCTTGCGCAACACAATGTCGCCACCATAAACCGCCTGATGCGCGAAGTCCGCGCCGCCATCAAAGCCGACACATTGGATGCCCTCGAAAAAGAATGGCTCGGTCAATAGCGTGCCAACCATTATGCGGCACGTTAAAACATTGATATTTCTTGTAAATATTAACCAATTCCATACTTTTAAAATATACGATAGAATAGAATTTGATGCATATAAGGGCAAAGAGCAAATAACATGGCATTGGACTATGGTTTAGATAATCAACTCAAGGAGCTAACCGAGATATCGGCTGAGCATCTTGACTGGTTCATGCAACTCACCAAGCGGATTTTATTCGTCGGTGAGCATGCGGAAGGCCAAAATTTCTCGCGCCCGCAAAGCTATACGGCATGGTACGAAGAGGCAAAAGAAAGCAGCGAAATCGACGAAGATCTGTTGTTAAGCCTCAATACCCGCTATGAGCGCCTCGTGAATTTATCTGATAAGCTCATCAACAATCACCTCAAATTCAAAAAACCGTCTGATTACCAAGACTATGACGAGCTAACCCGCTTTTTCGAAGGGTTCATGGACACGCTCCGCCGCGTCGAAAAAGAAATGATTCTCGACAAAAACGGCATCGACCCCGACACGGGCCTGCGTAAAAAATCGGTTCTCAAAAAAGAACTCGACCGTGAAATGCAGCGTCTTGCCCGCCAAGGAAAACCATTCTCCCTCGCGCTCATCCGCCTTGACCATTACGATGAAATCGCAAAACACGAAGGCGAACACCTGCCCGAATATCTCAAACACATTGCCGAGCTGATTAAAAAATCCATGCGCTCTTTCGATGACGCTTATAAAATGAACGACGGCGAGTTTATCCTCTCCCTCAAACAAGCTGATGTTACGGGCGGTGTAAGGGCGCTTGAGCGTCTTAAAGAATTGCTGCAGGGCTATAGCTACAGCTTTAAATCAAAAGAGTTGGAATCAAAAAAAGCCTCATTATCATGCTGTGTTGCCGAGCCTCTCCCTAATGACAATCTCGATAATCTGCTCGCCAATATGAGAAATGATTTAGACACAACCGACAAAAATGAAGATGCTGTCCTCGAATATTACGAACTCAGCCCGCTGCAACGTTATATAAAAACACATTAAATAAACCGCAAAGATTTCATCACAAATGACATCCGACAATAACGATCATTATCAAAAGCTATTCAAGGAAATGGCGATCCCGCGGTTTTTAATTCGCGCCGACGACACCGAAAATTTCAGGTTTGATGACGCCAACATGCTCGCCCTGAAATATTTCGACATGGATCACGACCAAGTCGCGGGTAAAAAAATATCAGATGTATTAAGCAACGAAAACGTCATGCATTTCGAGCAATCTTTCGAAGTTTGCATTGAAAAGAAACGCTCCGTCACTATTCAAGCACTCCCCGGCGTGCCTGGCGGCATCCGCATCTATGGCTTTTACATCAGCCCCATCATGAACGATAATGGCGATGTGACGCATCTTGATGTCATCGGTCATCTCGACGTTGCAGACCAATCCATCCTTCAACGCGAACGTGACGACGCAATTTCTCTCCTCACCTCAATCTTCGAGGTCAGCGAGATCGGTATCGTCGTTTCAGACCACAATCGCCGCATCGTGCGCGTGAACGACAGCTTCGTGCGCACATACGGCTGGACGCGTGATGAGCTTATCAATTCCGACGTCGTGGACTTCATCACACCTGATGAACGCGAAATGGCATACCGCAACCACGATGAATTTATCACCAACGGCGTGCGCTCCTCTGGCGAAGTAAAACTTATCCGCAAAGACGGCAGCATCGCCAACGCCCTCTACACCACCGCCACAATCGAGCTAAGCCAAAAGCGCCGCTTTCAGGTCACAACGGTGATGGACATCACCTTGCGCAAACAAATGGAAGTCTCCCTGCGTCACGCAAAAGAACAGGCCGACACCGCCAACCGCGCAAAATCAGCCTTCCTCGCCAATATGTCGCACGAGCTACGCACCCCCATGAACGCCATTATCGGTTTTTCCGAGATGATCCTAAAAGAAACCTTCGGCCCAATCGGCAACGACAAATATATCGAATATATCGGCGACGTCCACACAAGCGCAGGGCATCTGTTAGAGATCATCAACGAAGTCCTCGACATGTCCAAAATCGAAGCGGGACGGATCGAGCTGGATGAATCAGAAGTCTGCATGAGTGAGCTGATCAAATCCGTCTTCCGCATGATGGAATCGCGCATTTTCGGCAAAGACCTTGTCCTGCATCAGGATTTAGAACCTGACCTACCATATATATTTGCCGATCAACGCCTCATGCGTCAGGTGCTGATTAACCTTATTACCAACTCTATAAAATTCTCCAATCCTGGCGGTAATATTTACATCAACGCAAAAATGGTCGAAAACAACATCATGCAAGTCACCATCCGTGACGAAGGCATAGGGATACCAAAAGACAAACTCAAACAAGCAATGGAGCCATTCGGCCAAGTCACCGATAAGGCCGAAAATTCAGGGCAGCAGGGAACCGGCCTCGGCCTGCCTCTCGCCAAGGCTATGATACAACTCCACCAAGGCTCTATCATGCTCGATTCCGATACGGGGCAGGGCACAACAGTCATATTCCGCATTCCGCCCACACGCATCTTAAAAAAAGCCAAAACCGCATAAGAAATATTTGCGAAATCAAATCCACAGTTCTATGATGTTTTTATATTCATAAACACAGGATCACATCATGCCATCAGACTTAGAAGTAAAATGCTCGGAAGCTGGCTTAAAAATGACAGGGCAGCGCAAGGTCATCTTAAAAATCCTTAGCAAGGCTGAGGATCACCCATCCGTTGAAGATGTTTATGATCGCGCCAAGAAATTCGATAAATCCATCTCAATCGCCACTGTTTACCGCACGCTAAGCTTGCTTGATGAGCTTGATATCGTCATCCGCCACGAATTTCAGGAAGGCTATTCCCGCTACGAAGTAAACTGGGATCACCACCACCACCTCGTTGATCTGGAAACAGGCAAAGTGATTGAATTTCAAAACGAAGAGCTTGAGAAATTAAAAATCAAAATCGCCAAAGACCTTGGCTACGAACTTGTTGATCACCGCCTAGAGCTATACGGCAAAAAAATAAAATAGAGTAATTACGAATGTCCTGCAAACTCCCCAATGAAGAGCCGCTCCAAAACGGCATTAAAGAAGCTGCAGATTGCAAATGCTACGGCGCGGTCATGCGCACCTACAAATCTATGATCGATGTTCCTCAAAACATCGCATTGGACGCGGCAAAACGCGTCTATCGTTTCCACCACCCCGAGGATACAAAACTAGACGCGGCGATCACGGTAGAGCGTTGGATCAACGAAAGCCGCGTGCAGTAGCAATGTCCGATCGCCTCCCCACGGCTCTCTATGTTGACGCGCAGCTGCAAACCCTCACGGCGCAGGGCAGATTCTATCATTTCATCCAAAAGGGCAACCACAGCTCCGGCATAGTCATGTTAAAAATCAATAGCTTATTAGGAAAAGTTAAACTGATAATTCAAGAGCGTGATTTCATGACCGATCAAATGAAATGGGTCGCAGCATTGCAAGAAGACATCATCGAAGAAAAAGACGCCGATGCTTTCATCACCCGTGCAATTGACCGTGATCCCGATCTCTGGGTGATCGAAATCGAAGACAAAGACATGCAAAACCCCTTCACGGAATAGGAAATATATCCTATAATGATCTTTGGTTTGTGTAAATGCGGTGAACGCGATATAAACCACTGGAAAACAAACTGATAAAACTCTATGTAATACAAAGCCATAGAGGGGCGTATACCCAATAAATCCAAAAAACAAACTGAATAAAAACGAATTATAAAATGAGCCAAACGCTAAAAGACATCATCGAAAACCGTCGCACCTTCGCGATCATCTCGCATCCTGATGCGGGTAAGACAACATTGACGGAAAAACTCCTCCTCTTTGGGGGCGCGATTGAACTTGCTGGCGCCGTGAAGGCAAAAGGCGACCGCCGCCGCGCGCGCTCTGACTGGATGAAAGTCGAACAAGAACGCGGAATTTCCGTGGCATCGTCCGTGATGACGTTTGAAAATAGCGGCATCACCTATAACCTGCTCGATACACCAGGGCACGAAGATTTCTCCGAAGATACCTACCGCGTCCTGACCGCCGTGGACAGCGCAATCATGGTGCTCGACTGTGCCAAAGGGATTGAAACGCAAACGCAAAAATTATTCGAAGTCTGCCGCCTGCGTGATATGCCGATCATTACATTCATCAACAAACTCGACCGTGACGGACAAGACCCATTTGACCTGCTCGATGAAATCGAACAAAAACTCGCCCTCGACGTATCCCCCGCAAGCTGGCCCATCGGTATGGGCCGTGATTTTAAGGGCTGTTACGACCTCATCAATGACCAACTCATCCTCTTCGCCCGCTCAAAAGGTGAAAAGCTCGATGCGGGTATTTCATGTAACGGATTGGATGACCCAAAACTCGATGAGCTTTTAACCACCCAAGAAGTCACAAAACTGCGCGAAGATATCGAAATGGTGCGCGGCCTCTGCCCCGAATTCGACAGACAAGCCTATCTTGACGGTACACAAACCCCCGTATTTTTCGGCTCTGCGGTGAATAATTTTGGTGTACGTGAAATGTTGGGCGGCATTGGTACATACGCGCCATATCCACGCACCCAAAAAACCGAAAGCCGCATGATCGACCCGATGGAAGAAAAGGTGTCGGCCTTCATCTTTAAAATCCAGGCCAATATGGACCCAAAGCACCGGGACCGCATGGCTTTTGCACGTATTTGTTCCGGCAAATTTAAACGCGGCATGAAATTAAAACACGTACGCACCAATAAAAACCTAACCATCCATTCTCCGCAACTCTTCCTCGCCCAAGACCGTGAAATGGCCGAAGAAGCATTCCCCGGCGATATCATCGGCCTGCCCAATTACGGTGGCTTACGCATCGGCGACGGCCTCACCGAAGGCGAAGACCTTGTCTTTTCCGACATTCCAAGCTTCGCCCCTGAACTCATGCAAAAAGCCCGCCCCGAAGACCCGCTAAAAGCTAAGCATCTCGGCAAAGCTCTTGAGCAACTTGCCGAAGAGGGCGCTGCGCGTGTGTTTAAACCTGTCATGGGATCGGATTGGGTTGTTGGCGTTGTTGGCGCATTGCAATTTGACGTGCTGCGCGATCGAATCCGCAGCGAATATGAAATCCCTGTAAAATTCGAAGCGACCGAGCTGTATACGGCGCGTTGGCTCGAATGCGATGACGCGTCAAAGCTCAAGAAATTCCTCGACGCCAATCAATCATCCGTCGCCAATGATCACGACGGCGACCCCGTCTTTATGGCGCGCAACGCATGGCACCTCGACGATGCATTATCCAAAAATCCGGATATCATATTCAAATCAACGAAATAAAATGTGAGCCGTTCGAAGTCATGTAAATTACTCCGCGCTCTCTTACTCCGCTTTGGCTGCACGCTCCGCTTTACGCGCACGCTCAGCCGCGTTAATGCGCTCTTTCGTAATCGTTGAGCCAAAAACGCTCAAAATATTGGAATACTGATCTGTCCATAATTTAACGCCGTCAACCTTGCGCGTTTCATCCCATCCATCTGCTTTGAGCTTTTCAATTTTCTCTTGGTCAGCGGTAAACGCGACATAATGTGTCGGGAAATAATCAAGCTTCGTGCCTTCAACATTTTTATAAAGGGAGACTTTCGCAAAGCTGGGAATGTCGAGCTTCTCAGATGCTATCGATAACACCGATTCAAGGTCAAGATGACGATTGGAAATATGAAACAGCAAAACACCGTCTGGCTTTAACTTGGATAAATAAAGCTCAATCGCTTCTAATGTTATGAGATGAACCGGAATGCTATCCGAGCTAAAGGCATCAAGTGAAATCATATCGTATTTATGATCTGCTTGTTCCCGAATAGTCAGTCGTCCATCGCCAAGAATGACATCGTAAGGCGAGCCGCAATCACTCAAGAATGTGAAATATTGTGGGTCTTGTGCAATGCGCGCTACGCTAGGATCGATTTCAAAGAAATCAAAATGCCGTTTATCTTTTCGATAACACGCCGTCACGCCGGATCCCAATCCGATAACAGCAAAATTCTGCGCGCCTGATTGGGGATTGTAAAGATCAACAACATCACTCAAAGGCGACTCATAGCTGTAATATGAAAGTGGCAATAAACGGTTTTCCTCGTCTAGGGCCTGAACGCCGTGAGTGGTCGTTCCGTGCAATAATATTCGGCTTGAATTGTTCATATTCATGACGCGAATAATCCCAAAGAAATTTCTCTCTTGTTGCAATAACTCCGTTTCAAATGAAAGTTTGTTAGAGGTCGGCGGAAATAAGCAGAGTAGAAATAAAATTAAAAATGTAGAAAGCCATCTCTTTTGATAGCTATCCGCAAGAAGAATGATGATGATAATGCCAACAAGCATGCTCATTAATGAGGATTCAAACAAAAAGATAAAAATAGCGGACGCAATAATGATACAGGGAATCATGTTTCGTTCATTGATGATCACTTTATAATGATCACGCGCAAACGAAGACTTAATCTGCATCACAAAATTCGAAAAACTCTGCTCATCTTGCCAGCTATAACGTGCAAAAACCGCAAGGCAGATGGCGATTGGATATTCAACAGCGCTGATGAAAAACTGCGGGGCGATGATGGCATTAAAAAACCCACCAAGCACGCCGCCAACAGACATAATAAGATAAAATTCAGTCAGGTTAACCGGGCTCGGTTTTAAATCAGCAAGGCGTTGGTGGCACGCAACCGCAGCGATAAAGAAAAAACTAAAATGAATGCCGATTATAATAAAAGGATTGCTGATAAGTTCACCAAAGCCAAAAGAAAACAGCAAAATCATGCACAAGCCAGCAAATAATAAATGCGTAATCATCAGGTTACTGATAATTTGTTTTCTGGAAAAAACAATAATAAAGCTTCCGACATAAAGCGCTAGTGGCACAATCCATAACAGCGGCGCAGTCGCAATATCTGTTGTTATGTATGTGGTCACACCAAGCATCATCGAAGAGGGAATAAACGCCCAAAACAACCAAGACAGCCTCAGCTTCCAGCTGATCTCGCTTTTAGTAGCTGCCGCATTTTTTTCTACTGCCTGTCTCTTGGCGAAAACACCACCTTTACAAACAAGGATAGCGGCAAAAATGCTCAGCACGATAAGCCCGATATAGCCAATACTCCAAGTGGAGGATTGCTCATTTAATGCGAGCAATGGATCAATAATAAACGGATAGCTAAGCAAGACAGTCATGCTGCCTAAATTGCTCGCTCCATATAGAAAATAAGGGTTGTCTGCATCAGGGTGAGGGGTCGCAGAGAACCAGCGTTGTAACATCGGCGCAGACCCTGCGATCACGAAAAAAGGCCCACCAATGCTGACCGCCATAAGACTAAGCTGCCACAGGGTAGGATCGCTATCGGTGGGCGGTGTCCACCCCGCGGGAATCGCCAAAGGCAAAAACACCACGCAAGCAATTAATAACGCTACATGCACGGCGGCTTGAACGGGGATACTCAAAAAGCGCGTCGTGCCATGCGCATAAGCGTAACCCGCCAAAAGCGTAGCTTGAAAAAACAGCATCGCAGTATTCCAAACTTGAGGCGTACCACCAAGCATGGGCAGCACCATTTTGGAAAACATTGGCTGAACGGAAAACAACAAAGCCGCACTTAAAAGCAATGTTGCAGCATAAACAGGGATGTATAATCGAATATTCATCTCAATAGAGTATCAGGATTCTCAAGTTAAAAAATTCAATAGGGGTAATGAATACTTTTTTCCACACATTAAATTGCATATATCCTTGAATTATAAGCCTTTCAATGCCATATAAACCTAAGAAAATATAGGATCACAGCATTATGAGCGGCGTTTCAGAAGAAACCATTCAAACAGTCACGGACATGGCCGGAAAATATTCCGCCGGTTTCGTCACCGATATCGAAACAGAAAAAGCCCCAAAAGGCCTTTCTGAAGACATCGTGCGCTTTATTTCGGCCAAGAAAAATGAGCCGGAATGGATGCTTGAATGGCGTTTGAAAGCATATCGCAAATGGCTTGAGATGCCCGAACCTGATTGGGCGAAATTGGATATTAAACCAATTGATTACCAAGACAGCTATTATTACTCCGCACCCAAAGACCACAAAGATGGCCCAAAAACCATTGATGACGTTGACCCTATACTTCTTGATACATACGCAAAACTGGGCATCCCTCTGCGAGAGCAGGAAATACTGGCGGGCGTGCAGGAGCGCACCCCTGTTGCTGTTGACGTTGTCTTCGATTCTGTCTCTGTTGCGACAACATTCAAAAAGAAATTGGCCGAGGCTGGCGTCATCTTTTGCTCGATCTCCGAAGCTATTCAAGAACATCCCGATCTCATTAAAAAATACATCGGCTCTGTCGTGCCTGCGGGTGATAACAAGCATGCATGCCTCAACAGCGCGGTCTTCACTGACGGCTCATTTGTCTATATCCCCGAGGGTGTACGCTGCCCGATGGAGTTAAGTACGTATTTCAGAATCAACGAGCTTAATACCGGGCAATTCGAACGTACACTCATCATTGCCGATAAAGGATCATATGTATCTTACCTTGAGGGCTGCACCGCCCCAATGCGCGATGAGAATCAGCTCCATGCGGCGGTTGTTGAATTGGTTGCACATGATGATGCGGAAATCAAATATTCCACCGTTCAAAACTGGTATCCTGGTGACTTCGAAACGGGACAAGGCGGCATCTATAATTTCGTGACCAAGCGCGGAATGTGCGAAGGGCGTAATTCTAAGATCAGCTGGACGCAAGTCGAAACAGGGTCTGCCATTACATGGAAGTATCCATCCTGCATCCTAAAAGGCGATAACAGCCAGGGCGAGTTTTACTCTGTTGCCATTACAAATGGCCGCCAACAAGCTGACACTGGCACAAAGATGATCCATATCGGTAAAAACACAAAAAGCCGTATCATCTCAAAAGGAATTAGCGCAGGAAAATCCAACAACACCTATCGCGGTCAGGTTAAAATCCTCGCGGGGGCAGAGGGCGCGCGTAATTTTACGGTCTGCGATTCCTTGTTGATTGGCGACCAATGCGGTGCACATACCGTGCCTTACATCGAAAGCAAAAATAAATCTGCCAACCTTGAGCATGAGGCAACAACATCCAAGATTGGCGAAGACCAATTATTTTATTGTATGCAACGCGGCTTGTCCGAAGAAGAAGCGATTGCTTTGATCGTGAACGGCTTCGCGCGAGAGGTTATGCAGGAATTGCCGATGGAATTTGCGGTCGAAGCGCAAAAGCTTGTGGGAATATCACTGGAGGGAAGCGTTGGATAAGTGTACGCTTATATACGCATCTGATTCAGGAGGTAAATTATGACAGACATCACCAATATTTTAGCCGGTTACATCAACACACATGATCCTTTCTTGCTTTTCTTCGGCAGCTTCTATTTTGTTTTAGGCGTATCTTGCTTTTTCGCTCGGAATGCATGGAAAGAATTTGCGGCACTATTTGTTGATAATGATGCCTTAAGCCTCATTATGGGGGTTTTGATACTTCCTATATCCTTATCAATCATCGCTTTTTATTGGAACTGGGAAACGCTCGGCTCAACTATTTTGATGGTCACTGGTATCTTGGCTTTGATAAAAGCGCTGACCTTATTGATGCGCCCAAGCATATTCCAAAATTTTGTGAGAAAAGAATTCGTCCGCAAATGGTTATGGCTCGATGGTGTCTCTGGCATAACGTTGGGTTTGGCGATGTTGCTGCTGTAATATGAATCAAAAAAGAAGAGTGCAATGATTAAAATTAAAGATTTAAAAGCAAATGTTGAAACCGATGATGGTGCAGTAGATATTCTGAAAGGGATTACGCTTGATATCCCTGATGGGGAGGTTCATGCCATCATGGGGCCAAACGGCTCTGGTAAATCCACATTGTCTTACGTTCTTGCGGGGCAGGAAGATTATGACGTGACGGGCGGTTCTGCGACTTTGGACGGTGAAGATTTGCTTGAGATGTCACCCGAGGAACGTGCCGCTGCTGGCCTTTTTCTCGCGTTCCAATACCCTGTTGAAATTCCGGGTGTGAATATGAGCACCTTCCTGAAAACCTCCATCAATTCCATTCGCAAACAACGCGGTGAAAAGGAATTGGATGCACTTGGCATGCTAAAACTCATCAAAACAAAATGCGCCGAATTGGGCATTCGCGATGACATGATGAAGCGCGCGGTCAATGTCGGATTTTCCGGCGGTGAGAAAAAGCGCAACGAAGTGCTTCAAATGGCAATGCTTGAGCCAAAATTCTGCGTCCTCGATGAAACAGATTCCGGTCTGGATATCGACGCGCTAAAGGTTGTCGCCGATGGTGTGAACGCGCTGCGCGATCCAAAACGCTCATTCCTGATTATCACCCATTACCAGCGCTTGCTCGACTACATCAAGCCTGACGTGGTGCATGTCCTTGCAAAAGGCCGCATCATCAAAACCGGCGGCCCTGAACTCGCGTTAGAGTTAGAGAAAAAAGGCTACTCAGAATTCGTGGAAGAGGCTGCTTAAAATGCCAATAACAGCAATCGATCCAGATAACCTTCCAACGCAAAAAGTGGAAGAGTGGAAATTCACAAATCTTCCACGCGCTATTCCCGCGAATTTAAATCGTGATGGCGACGCGGGCGAGCATGTTATCCACATAAAGCGTGGAGAAATCCGGGATAACCCTGTGGAAATTAACTTTAAGGGTGTGGATAACGCCTATCAGGTTGATCACATCATCATCACCCTTGAAGAAGGCGCACAAGCGACCATCATTGAACGCCATGAGGGGCAGGGCGCATATTGGAAAAATCACACCACAAAAATTGAAATCGGCAAAAACGCACATCTCAAACATATTCGTCTTCAAAATGACACGCATGACGCGGTGAACACAAACATCGTTCACATGACCATCGATCAAAACGCGACCTATGACAGCTTCAATTTGAATATGGGCGGCAAATTGTCGCGCCATGAAATCCATGCCGAAATCGCGGGTAAAGGCGCAGAGGCATCATTCAACGGTGCAAACCTCCTTCAGGGAAGCCAGCACGGCGATACAACAATCGTGATTGAGCACCAAGCACCCAATTGCCAATCCAACCAATTCTACCGCACGCTCCTCGACGATAAGGCCCGCGGCGTGTTCCAAGGCAAAGTACACGTACATCAAGAAGCCCAGAAAACCGACGGATACCAGCTATCCAACGCGCTGCTCCTCTCCCCCGATGCGGAGATGGACACAAAGCCGGAGCTGGAAATATACGCCGATGATGTGAAATGCTCACATGGTGCAACAACGGGTCAGCTTGATGAAGAGCCGCTATTTTACCTGCGTCAGCGCGGCCTCAGCGAGGCACAAGCACGGCTTTTGCTCATTCAGGCATTTATCTACGAAGCCGTTGATAAGGTCAGCAATGAAAGCCTTCGCGAAGAAATACTCTCCATCACCACGACATGGCTCGAAAACGCCCTAAAGGCATAAGCGCATGACCGATATATCACCATATCGCAACGATTTTCCCGTCCTTGCCACCAAAATGAACGGCAAGCCTCTAGCGTTTCTTGATTCTGGCGCAAGCGCACAAAAGCCGCAAAGCGTGATTGACGCAATGAACGCCCTGCAAACAGGCGGATATTCCAACATTCACCGCGGTTTGTATCGTATTTCTCAGGATTTAACGTCAGATTTTGAAGCTGTGCGCGCCAAAATTGCAAATTTCATCGGCGCAAATAGCGATAAAGAAATCATCTTCACCCGCAACGCCACCGAAAGCATGAACCTGATCGCGCATAGCTGGGGGCGTAAGCACCTGAAAGAGGGCGATGAAGTTATCATCACGGAGATGGAGCATCACGCCAACATCGTCCCATGGCAGTTGCTGCGCGATGAAATCGGCATCGTTATTAAGGTTATCCCTGTGCTTGATGATGGCACGCTTGATTATGACGCGTTTGAAACGCTCTTATCCACAAAGACAAAGCTCATCGGTGTTGTGCATATCTCTAACGCGCTCGGCACAGTTAATAATATAAAGAAAATCATAGGTTTATCACGCGAATTTAATCCTGAAATTAAAGTGGCAATTGATGGCACGCAAAGCATTGTCCACAGCCTTATCAACATAAAAGAGCTCGATTGTGACTTCTTCGCGTTCACCGGCCATAAGCTATACGGCCCTACTGGGATCGGCGTGCTTTACGGTAAATACGAAATCCTGGAGACAATGACACCCTACCAAGGCGGCGGCGATATGATCGAGCGCGTCACATTCGATAAAACCACATATAAAGAACCGCCTTACCGTTTCGAAGCCGGAACCCCCGCAATCACCGAAGTGATCGGCCTCGGCGCGGCGATTGATTATGTGCAAAATATCGGCATGCACAATATTCACGCACATGAACAAGAGCTGCTCGCATACGGCACGGAAAAACTCGCCTCCATTGAAGGCTTGAAACTCTACGGCACAGCCCCCGAAAAAGCCGCCATTCTCAGCTTCACAATAGATGATCTCCATATCAGCGATGTTGCGATGATCCTTGATCAGTGCGGCGTTGCGGTGCGTACGGGGCATCATTGCTGCATGCCGCTATTGCAACGCTTCGGCATTGAAGGAACGATCCGCGCCTCAATGGGCTTGTATTCAAACAAAACAGATTTAGATCAATTATACGATGCATTGGTCAAAGCAAAAGAAATGCTGATATAATGACCAATAGGACAAAGATGATGGCACAAGAAAAAACAGAAGATATCGTGGAAACGCAAGCACCAGAAGCTGCAACAGATAATATTGCGGAGCCAAGCGTGGAAAACAAGGGCTTGAAAAACCAAGTCCCCAAACCCGTCAACGCATTCGATGAAGAGGCGCTGACCGAACCTGCGCATGTGGAGGCCGATCGTGATCATAAATTATGGCCTGCCGTGCGTGATGCATTAAAAGAAATCTACGACCCTGAAATCCCCGTAAACATCTACGAGCTAGGCCTTATCTATGCCGTGAAATTCCTTGATGATGGCGACCTGTCGGATGTCGAAGTCAAAATGACCCTGACATCACCGGGCTGTCCCGTCGCCCAAGAAATGCCCGGATGGGTGCAAGGCGCAATCTTCCCGATTGATACGATCGGTGAAGTGGATGTCGAAATTATCTGGGACCCACCGTGGGACCCGTCAAAAATGTCAGAAACGGCGAAGATGCAACTGAATATGTTTTATTAGCGCGAAGCAAATCGCAGGTTTGTTCGCAAACTCAAAAAGCAAACCGCAGGTTTGTTCGCAAACTCAAAAAGCAAACCGCAGGTATGTTTGTATAGATTAAAGATTAGATAAAAATGATCACAATTACAAAAAACGCAGCAAAACAAATCGACACCCTGATGGATAAAGCGCCAGAGGACGCAAAAGGCGTGCGTCTTTCTATCAAAACCACGGGCTGTTCAGGCAATTCATATAAAATGGATTACATCAAAGCGGATGATGACATCGACAATGATGATATCTTCACCGAGCACGGCGCTACACTCAACATTCCCAAAATGTACTCATGGATGCTGATTGGAACCACTGTGGATTATACTGTGGATGAATTGGGGAATTCTCGTTTTGAATTCATCAATCCCAATGAGGCTGGGCGTTGTGGCTGTGGAGAAAGTTTTAACGTGGATGTGAGTAAGTTAAAACCAGAAGACGTTCAAAAATCCGAAGCGCCAAAAACGTAGCGCCACATCCTAGCTACCGTAAATTCTTTTTCGAATCCACACCCGCATGTTTCACTGCCTCACTAAACTGAGAGAAATCGGCGCGGTTTTGCGCTGAGCCGGATTGAATGCGTGAGGACATTGAATAATCAATAGGGTAAAATCTGTTGCGAAGATTGGCTGTCACTTGCGATACGCCGGGCGCACCAGGGTCCATCCACCCCATGCCTGCACCTTCCCATGTGTAAAAAATACTGCCGCTCATAATATAAATCCCTGTTTCGTCATCATCTTAATGTAAATCTGATGCATCTCGTCTGGCTCGGCCTTGTTTTTATAACCGCCATATATATCCTCAATACCAATCCGGCGCATCGCCGCAACAGCTTCAGGTATATTAATTTCTTCAAACTCTTCTACTATTTTACAAATTTCCATCAAAAGATTCAAATTCTTGTCGTAATTGATAGCAAAGAAGATTTGCGGGTCCTCGTCTTTCGATGGCCGCGGATAACCGCCCAATATCTGCTCCATATCCCTTAGCGCACCGCCCAATTGAAGCGCTTGATGCATGTCTGCGTTAAATTGTGCCTCTGGCATGAACAGGTAAATGGTTGGTTTATTGGTCGCAATCGCCTGATAATTGGGCGAGCCGATCACATGGATTTCAACGTCTTTTTCATCTGCAATCTTCAACAACCGCTCACCCGTCGGAACCTTAACCAACAAATCACGCATCTGGCGCAAGATATCATCGGCTTTGGGGTGGGCGATGGGTATGCTCTCCACGCCACGCGGCGCATCAAGAAAGCTCACTTTAAGCGGTGCAATCAAATCAATACGCCCGTTTTTGGCAACGTGAATAACACCTTCGCGCGTTTTATCCTGATACAAAAGCGGTGCATGAATCACAAACGCATCATCCTCGTCGCTCCAATTTACACGTACGCTTGTATGCTTTTGGATCGCTTTGAAATGATTACCCATCCCGTCCGATCCTTTAAAATTCGTATTCTGCGGATTGCGAATAAACACAATGCTGTTGCCGCGCTCATACACATACGAGAAATATAAATCGATATAATCAAGCACATTGTCTTCGGTAAGGCGCACCGACCCTTGCGTGCATAATGTCTGCAACGCATGGTCAGAGCCGTCGAGGTAATAATGGTTTTCCCCATTGCTTACGTAATCCATAATCACAAATGGCGGGGCGTATGTGTTCGATATCCTAAGCAAATCATACCCGTCAAAGAAATCAAGCGGATGCAAGAACACATCACATAAAGACGGTTCAAATAAAACAGAATGATCCGTCTCGCGCACAGCATCTAAAAACTGAAACGCATCATCGGGCTTAACTTGTTTCCAATTACTGCTCATACAATTGAGTTTATCACTCTTTACGTGCGTCGGCATGCACTTTTACGGCGGCGTCTTTATCGGCAATGGCTTTTTCAATCACCTCACTGCCCGCGCCGTCTTCATACGGATAATTGCTAAGCGCTCGCCGCCAATGTTTCGCGCCCGGTTGATGATGATAAAGCCCCATCATATGACGCGTGATCGATTTAACGGGCGTATCAAATTCCGCCGCTTGCCGCTCAATGTAAGGGATCATCGCGCGCGCAATCTTATCGCGCCCTAAAACCTCATGATTGCCAAATATTTTACGCTCAACCTCCGCGAGCCAATACGGATTTTGATAAGCCTCCCGCCCAATCATAACCCCATCGAGCCCCTCGGCCTCTTCAATCCGCGTCATCTGCGTCACGCCGCCATTTAGAATAATCCTCAACTCGGGATATTTTTCTTTCACCTCATGCACACGCGCATAATTAAGCGGTGGAACATCGCGGTTTTCCTTGGGGGATAACCCTTTAAGCCAAGCGCTGCGGGCGTGGATAATAAAAGTTTTACACCCCTTATCCGCAATTGTGCCCACAAACCGATCAAGAAATTCGAAGCTGTCTTCTTTGTCTATCCCGATGCGGCATTTCACCGTCACGGGAATATCCACCGCATCAATCATCGCGCCAATACAGGCGGCGACATGCGCAGGTTCGTTCATCAAACATGCGCCAAAACTGCCGCTTTGCACACGGTCACTCGGACAGCCGCAATTGAGGTTAATCTCATCATATCCATGCGCCGCCCCCATCTCCGCAGAGCGGGCGAGGGGAGCCTCGTCAGATCCACCAAGCTGCAGGGCAACAGGATGCTCCGCCTTATCAAAGCGCAAAAACCGCGCTGCATCACCATGGATCAATGCGCCCGCCGTCACCATTTCGGTATACAATTTTGCATGCGGGCTAATCAGGCGATGAAAATAGCGACAATGCCTGTCCGTCCAATCCATCATCGGCGCAACCGATATTTCAAAATCTTTATTCATGCGCATTAAATAATACGCATTGCACCAGATGTACAGGATGCGGTAAAAACAAGCATGAGATTTTTACTCCTTATCGCCATGCTTTTCCTATCAACCCCCGCATTCCCCCAAGATGCGGCATCGGATAAAGACAACCCATTCCGCTCCACAACCTATCCCTTGCCACGCTTTGTCACCATTGCATCCGGCGAAGCATACGTACGCGCGGGGCCGGGAACAAAATATCCGATCCAATGGGTCTATAAGCGATCAGGATTGCCGGTCGAGATCACATTAGAATTTGACCACTGGCGCAAAATCCGTGATTTCGAAGGGCAGGTGGGCTGGATCCATAAATCATTGTTATCCGGACGCCGTAACGCCATGGTTCAATCCAATGACACCGTCTCACTCTTTCGCAAACCCGAATTGGATAGCCGCCTCATCGCTTTATTAGAGCCAAACGTAATTGTCCAAATCGAAGAATGCGACGCTCTTTGGTGCAATGTCGAGGCCTCAGGATATAAGGGATGGATCACCAAAGAGAATCTTTGGGGCGTATACCCGAATGAGATCATCGAAGATTAATGAAGGCTAATATTTCCCTTCTCCCCAAATTTATTTGAAAGAAAGCTATTTACCCCAGAATCAAATTCGATTACCTTTATTGATATCGGCATTCCGCCGTGTCTTTCACTGATTATCCACACACTTATCCACAAATCCTTGTGGGCAAGTCTTCCAAGAATTAAAATTTTATGTTCGCTTTAACCAACAAACCCGACATGGGGGCGCGTCTCTATAAAGACATCATTTCCCTCGCGACCGATAAGGATCGCGGCACGGATGCGATGATGGTCATCCAGCATATGGCTGGCGTGTTGGTTGAAACATATCTCGTTTTCGAAAAACCCGACGAAGCCATGATGGCCGGGCTGTCAAAGCTTTCCGAACTTTTAGGCGCGGAGCCTCTTGCGGGTGATCTTGATATCAATGCATTGCCGCCCGCGAATATCATCGACTGCGAAACCGAACGCGGCAGATTAGCCGCCCGCGCATTATTCGAAGATTGGCTCGACTGCGCATATGAATTCCATGATTTAATCATCACCATCATCCACAACATCATCGTCAGCTGGGAAGAAGACGGACAGTCACGCGAAGAAACGCTTCGCTTGCTGGCTGAATGCGCAATGCGCTGCATGGTGTTCGAAATCGCTGCCCAAGAATTATGCGATGTGGTTATTGAGGAAAAAGTCGCGGGCGAGGGCTGGGGTCTGCAAGAATGCATCGCGTCATTATCCGCCGTATCGGGACGTCGCCTCGCCATATCCCTGCAGGCAGAATACTGCGAAATATTTAGCGGCTCTGATGTCCCTGAAAATCTTGATCGCATCGCGTACGTCATGACACAAGAAGCCGTACGTTTAGGTGTGCCCGCGGGCAGTGACTGGCGTTTTGGCCTTCCTGCCAATGACATACCCGTCAATGCGCCCATTGATTTGATCTTCGGGATTGAACCATATTGCGCCGCCTTTTTCGACGCCCTTAAAATTGACGATCACTATTTCCAATCAATCTGCCTCGCCAAAGCCGCCGGACGCATGGTTGCCGTTGCCGCAGGTGGAGAGATTCCTGAAATCGAACCCGCAATCGCCAAGCCGCTTGCCATGTCCGCAATGTCAGAGACCTATAAATCCGTCTGCATGACCCACAGCGTCGCGACATATTAATGCGCCGATAATTCCCCCTCTATAATATTGTTAATTACGTGTTGAATAACCGTAAAATATGCCTTTCCAATGGTTGCGAGAGCGCATTGAAACGCCTATAACTATGGTGGTTTCAATGAACAAAACAGGATAGCCATGAGTTTCACACAAAAGTCGAGCTACACATACGAAGAAATCCTAACCTGCGGCGAGGGCAAAATGTTTGGCCCCGGCAACGCGCAACTTCCGCTACCGAACATGTTGATGTTCGACCGCATCACGCATATCGCGGATGAAGGTGGCGAGCATGCCAAAGGGCAGGTTGTTGCGGAATTAGACGTCAAACCCGATCTCTGGTTCTTCGATTGTCATTTCAAAGGCGACCCGGTCATGCCCGGTTGTCTCGGCCTCGACGCTCTTTGGCAGCTCACAGGGTTTTGGATGGGCTGGACAGGCGCAAAAGGATCAGGGCGTGCATTGGGCGTAGGCGAAGTCAAACTGACCGAACAAATTCTGCCATCCGCAAAATTAGTCACATATACCGTGAACATCAAACGTTTCATCAACCGCCGCCTTGTCATGGGCGTTGCTGACGGCCATGTTGAGGTAGACGGTAAAACCGCCTTTGAAGTCACCGACATGAAAGTCGGCCTCTTCGATAATTCGGCTAACAAGGAAGGCTAATGCCATGAGACGCGTCGTTATCACAGGAATCGGAATTGTATCGTGCATCGGAAACAACCAAGACGAAGTCCTCGTCAGCTTAAAAGACGGTAAATCCGGCATTACGGCCTCACCCGAATATGCTGAATTGGGTTTCCGCTCACAGGTACACGGAAAGCCCGACATCGATCTGGCCGCCGCTATCGACAAACGCCTTTTCCGCTTTATGGGTGACGCCGCGGCGTATACGCATCTCTCAATGGAGCAAGCAATCAAAGATGCTGGATTGGAAAAATCCGATATCTCGAATGAACGCACAGGCATTATCGTAGGTTCTGGCGGGCCATCCACACGCGCCCAAGTCGCCGCCGCCGATATCACCCGTGAAAAAAGCCCTAAACGCGTCGGCCCATTCGCTGTGCCAAAGGCAATGTGCTCAACCACATCCGCCACCGCCGCAACAAATTTCGAAATCAAAGGCGTGAATTACTCAATCTCATCCGCATGCTCAACATCGGCGCATTGCATCGGCAACGCGACGGAATTGATCCAGTGGGGCAAACAAGACGTCATGTTCGCAGGTGGTGGAGAAGAGCTGGACTGGACATTATCCGTCCTGTTCGACGCCATGGGCGCAATGTCATCCAAATATAACGATACCCCGACAAAAGCCGCACGCGCATATGATGCAAACCGTGATGGTTTTGTGATTGCTGGCGGCGGCGGCATCGTCGTCCTTGAGGAGCTTGAGCACGCAAAAGCCCGCGGCGCAAAAATCTATGCCGAAATCACTGGTTACGGCGCAACATCGGATGGCGCAGACATGGTCGCACCAAGCGGCGAGGGCGCAGTCCGCTGCATGAACCAGGCATTATCCACGGTCAAAACCCCCGTGACATATATCAACACCCACGGCACATCCACACCTGCGGGCGACATTACTGAACTCAACGCAGTGCGCGAAGTGTTCGAGCCGCGCGACCAAGATATGCCGCATATCAGCGCAACAAAATCCATGACCGGCCACTCATTGGGCGGTACAGGCGTACAAGAAACCATCTACAGCTTGCTCATGCTCAAAAACGATTTTGTCTGCCCCAGTATCAATATCGAAGAACTGGACGAGGGCGCAAAAGGCATGCCAATCGCACGCGAACGCATTGATAACGTAAAACATGAAACATTGATCTCAAACTCGTTCGGGTTCGGGGGCACTAACTGCACATTGGCCATGAGCCGATACGAGGATTAAAAATATGAATGAACTAATGAAGGGTAAACGCGGCCTGGTTATGGGTGTCGCCAATGACCACTCGATCGCATGGGGCATGGCGAAATCATTACACGCAGCTGGCGCGGAACTCGCTTTCACCTATCAGGGAGAAGCTTTCGGAAAACGCGTAAAACCACTTGCTGCAAGCCTTGGCTCCGATATCCTGATCGATTGCGACGTAACATCCGAAGCGGGGCTGGATGATCTATTCGCAACCCTCAAAGACAAATGGGGCAAACTAGATTTCGTGATTCATGCCATTGCATATTCCGACAAGAACGAACTTCAGGGACGCTACGTCGATACAACCCTCGAAAACTTCCTCAAAACCATGCATATCTCGTGCTACAGCTTCACATCCGTGATGCATCGCGCGAAAGATTTGATGACAGATGGCGGAAGCGCAGTCACGCTTACCTATTACGGCGCAGAAAAAGTCATGCCCAATTACAACGTCATGGGCGTTGCAAAAGCCGCGCTTGAGGCATCCACACGTTACCTCGCTGCCGATCTCGGCCCCGACAATATCCGCGTGAACGCCATCAGCGCAGGGCCAATGAGAACCCTCGCGGGCGCAGTGATCGGTGGAAGCCGTAAGACTTTCAAATATTGCAACCTAACAAGCCCACTTCGCCGCCCGGTTGAACTTGACGAGCTTGGCGGAACCGCCCTCTACCTCATGTCCGATTTATCATCCGCAGTCACAGGAGAAATCCACTACGTCGATTGCGGTTTCAACGCCATGGGCATGGCCCCGCATGCACAGTTGGATGAGCTTTAAATCCTCAACCAGCCAAAATACTGCGCATCGTTATGTCGAAATAATGTGAGTGAAATGTAGCGCTTAACTTTTAATGCACCACAAATAACGTTTCCTGCAACACATCTGGCACGTCACTAAAGAACCCATCCACGCCCCATGCCTGTAGGAAACGTCCACGATCAGGTTCGTTGATCGTGTAGGCCAGAACGGGCACGTCCAAATCAAGCGCCGCTTCAACCTGATCGCGCGTGGCGGTGTTACCGTTGAGGTTAATCGAGGACACTTTCAAATATTTCGCCAATTCTTCCCAATTGTCCATCCAGACTTCGGATTCAGAATCGGGCAGCAAAAAACCACGATTCCAAGTCTCCGCCATATCAAACGCCACTTCCAAGGATACATGCGAGAAGGATGAAATGAGCAATTTATCATGGTCATCCCAAATGGTGGATAGGATATCAAGCGCGGCTTCCGCCGTTTCTTTTTCCCGCGACGGGCAGGGCTTAATCTCGAAATTTACACCCAAACCGCGCTCAATCAAAACATCAACCGCCTCTTCAAGAGTAGGAATTTTCGCACCGATAAAACTTTCGCCAAACCAGCTACCCGCGTCCAATTCGCGAATTTCATCATATGTCATGAGCGCGATTGGCCCTGTTGTGTCGGTCGTGCGCCCAGCATCGTCGTCATGAAAGATAATCGGCACTTGGTCTTTGGTCAGCTTCACATCAAGCTCAACCCACTCAACGCCCATATCCGCCGCCGTATGGATGCCCTCAAGCGTGTTTTCCGGTGCATATCCCGCGCATCCGCGATGTCCAATAATGTTGGGGAGTATAAGTGCCATGATTATTCTTTCACTTTGTTTTAAGGCGGCCTCTCATCAAAATAAAGGCCAGAACACGCAAAATTATAGGATAAATTTCCTATAAAAGCAATTCTAAATCATGTTGAATTTTATAAAGGTTATGGCTGCGCTTGTACAGGGCGACGTCCAATAAGCGTCTGGATTTCCTCATTGCGGATAACCGCAGGATAATATCCCGTCTCGGCTTTCTTCTCCAGCATCTCAATTCCCGCATAGGTGTAAATAGGCGAGAAAACACTGAGCTGGAGCAGCGAATTAATAACAACCATGTCCTCTTCGTCATCGCCGACAAATGCCCGTGCTTTATGTTGAAGAACATCCGCCTCAAATAAGGCCGTTTGAACGGGGCCTTCAATGCGTCCATCGCGATAATGGATGCGCAAACCAACCACAAATAATAAGAACACAAAACTTAACCCCATCAGGGCAAGCAATGCTTTACGAAACGCACGACGCGCGGGATGAATATCTTGACTTAACATATCTAATAATAACATAGATCACATCAAACATAAAAAAAGGCGCCTTTACAAAAAGCGCCTTAAATTGATGGTATTTATAGTGCCTAAAGGGTAGGGCGTTTGATCGCTTCATAAGAAGATTCAGCGTTTTGCTTTAACGTCTGTCCTCTACGAATAAGCGATTCTCCCTTTTTAAGCTCTTTATTGCCTTTTTTCAAAAGCTTCTCACCGCGGGAGATATCATCTTCGCCTCTTTCAACAAGGCTCTTACCTTCAGCAATCAATTCATCACCTTTTTTCCAGCTATCAGCAATCTGAGAATACTCGGATCCTTTTGCCTGAAGCTGCGTTGCGAAATTATCAGCATTCTTGTTCTGTGTCGTACATGCCGACAACACAATGATAGAAGCTGAAATCATTAAAAAGCGTGTCATAAAATTCCTAAAGGTAAAATGAGCCAAAAGGCGCGACAATTAAGCCGCGTCTTCTTCTTCTTTTTTGATTTCTTCGCCGGTTTCTTGATCAACACGTTTCATAGAAAGCTTGATCTTGCCGCGATCATCAATGCCCATAAGAAGAACTTTAACCGCATCGCCTTCGCTCACAACATCTGTTGTATTCGCTGTACGTGCATCTTGAAGTTCAGAGATATGAACAAGACCGTCTTTCGCGCCCATAAAGTTTACAAACGCACCAAAATCAACAGTTTTCACAACTTTACCGTCGTAAACCTTGCCAACTTCCGGTTCATCCGTAAGACCTTTAATCCACTTCACTGCCGCGTCGATTGATTCTTGATTAGCCGCCGCAACCTTGATTGTGCCGTCATCTTCAACATCCATCTTCACGCCTGTTGTTTCAGTGATCTCGCGGATAACTTTACCGCCAGTACCGATAACATCACGGATCTTATCAACTGGAATTTTAATCGATACGATTTGTGGAGCGTTCGCGTTCAATTCTGAACGACCTTCGGTCAATGCTTTCGCCATTTCGCCAAGGATATGGATACGGCCTTCTTTAGCCTGATCCAATGCCTGAGTCATGATGTCTTCAGTGATCGATGTGATCTTAATGTCCATCTGAAGCGCAGTAATACCGTTTTCAGTACCCGCAACTTTAAAGTCCATATCGCCAAGATGATCTTCATCACCAAGAATGTCAGACAGAATAGCAAAGTCTTTACCTTCTTTAATCAAGCCCATCGCAATACCCGCAACCGGAGCCTTAAGCGGAACACCCGCATCCATCAACGCAAGCGATGTACCACAAACAGTCGCCATAGAGGATGAACCGTTAGATTCAGTGATCTCTGACACTGTACGCATTGTATAAGGGAATTCTTCGGCAGTCGGAAGGAGCGGACGAATCGCGCGCCAAGCCAATTTACCATGACCAATTTCACGACGACCTGGAGGGCCCATACGACCAGCTTCACCAACAGAATAAGGAGGGAAGTTATAGTGAAGCAAGAAGCGTTCACGATATTCGCCTTCTAACGTGTCCATGATCTGTTCATCTTGACCAGTTCCCAATGTGGAAACCACAAGTGCCTGTGTCTCACCCCGTGTGAAGAGCGCAGAACCATGTGTACGTGGCAAAATACCAACTTCGGATACGATAGGACGTACAGTCTTCGTATCACGTGCGTCAATGCGCTTGCCTGTCTTGATGATGGATCCGCGAACAACATCCGCTTCAAGTGATTTAAACTTGGATTTGATGAGGTTTGCATCAATGCCATTATCCGCATCCGCATATTTCTCAATCGCCGCATCACGCGCCGCACCAACGGCTGCTTGACGCTCAAGCTTGTCTGTAATGGCGTACGCTTTTTCAACATCTTTGGCGTATGCTTTTTTGATATCCGCTTCAAGCTTAACAATCGCCTTCGGTGTTTCAGGAATATCCCACATGTCTTTTGCACACATCTCAGCAAGCTCAATGATACCATCGATAACAGGCTGATATGCTTTGTGACCAGCAGCAACCGCGCCGAGCATCACTTCTTCGGAAAGCTCTTGTGCTTCTGATTCAACCATCAAAACGCCTTCTTTTGTACCTGCAACGATCAAGTCAAGATCAGTATCAGCAACTTCGTACATTGGCGGGTTGATGAGGTATTCACCGTCTTTATAACACACGCGTGCGCCACCGATTGGGCCCATGAACGGGATACCGGAAATTGTAAGCGCAGCAGACGCACCAACAAGTGCAATGATGTCTGGGTCATTCTCAAGGTCATGAGAGATAACCGTCAAAACAACCTGAACCTCGTTCAAGAAGCCTTTCGGGAACAACGGGCGGATTGGACGGTCAATAAGACGTGATGTGAGTGTTTCTTTCTCGCTTGGGCGGGCTTCACGTTTGAAGAAGCCACCAGGGATTTTACCTGCGGAATATGTTTTTTCTTGGTAGTGAACGGAAAGCGGGAAGAAGTCCTGCCCTTCGCGAATGCTTTTTGCGCCAGTGACAGCACAAAGAACGGATGTTTCACCAATCGTTGCAATCACACAACCATCGGCCTGACGTGCAACTTTGCCCGTCTCGAGTGTCAGTGTCTTACCACCGAATTCTATTTCTTTTTTAAATACGTTAAACATAAAGTTTACCTTTCTCGTTGTTCTACCCACCTCACGAAAATGAGATTCATGGCGTTGTGGTTGAACGTGGTTTCAAAATTTAAGGGGGAAGTCCATTCGGGCGGACTGTAAAGATCAGAAAGGACCATCAATCTGACCTTTACGGTCAACCGGAAAGCTTTCTCCCTTTCCAATTACGACTAGTCATGCCATTATCATACTTATAAGTCAAATTTATTATAACCTTAGGTAAGAGCCGCACAATGAATGACGACCAAATCAAAGAAACTCCAGATGAGACACCAATAACCGAACCCCTCACACAAGATACAACGCCGCCACCGGCTAAAACAGTGTTGGGCATACCAAAGAAAAATTATATTAAGCTCACCTATATCTTGCTCATGACGGCAAGCGCGCTTGGTATTCCCGCGATGTTCATCGGTGGATTATCCGGAATAGTCGGCCTTATAGGTTTGGTTGGCGTGGTTCTTGCGCTTTTGGGATTCTTTATGTTCGCAATAGAATTCACGGACGCGCAATTGTCTCATTTCAAATATGTTGGTGTGGTCTTTATTGCTTCCTTCTTCCTCGGCGTGATTTTATCTATCATCCTAGGGAGCAACGGCGTATTGGCATTGGTGATATCCCCGCTGATCAACCTCTTCGCGCTCGCCGCGATGTTTGCAGGATATCGCTTGAATGAAAAACGCACACCCGCATCAAAAGAATCGGTTTTAAACGAACTCAAATCTTTAAAGCCATAAGGTTAACGCGCATTAAAAAAGTAAGGGCAGCAAACGCTGCATGAATAACTATGTCTATTTTTACCCCAAAGAAAAAACCTGTTGTCCTCTGTATCCTCGATGGATGGGGCATTGGTGATGGCGGTGAATTTGATGCAATCGCCTCTGCCAACACCCCGTGCTATGACGCGATGATGAAAGATCATCCAAACACAACCCTCACCACATTCGGCAATGCGGTCGGCCTCCCCGAAGGACAAATGGGCAATTCCGAGGTCGGTCATATGAATATCGGGGCGGGGCGCGTTGTCATGCAATATCTACCGCGCATCGATAAGGCATTCGATAACGCCCAGGTGCAAGACAACGAATTCCTTAAGGCGATGGTCAGCACCCTCAAAGAAAGCGGCAAAGCCTGTCACGTTATTGGTCTTGCCTCTGATGGCGGGGTGCATGCGCATATCGATCATATCATCGCCCTCGCGGATATCATGAATAATGAAGGGATAGACACCCATGTCCACGCCTTCACCGACGGACGCGATTGCCCCCCACAAAGCGGCAAAGCATTCATCGAAACCCTCGAAGAAAAATTAAACGACGCGCAACACGCAAACCTCGCGACAATCTGTGGGCGCTATTACGCGATGGATCGCGATAACCGTTGGGAACGTGTCGAAATCGCCTATAACGCAATCATGAATGCTGATGGCACAGAAACAAACAACACATCACAATCCATCCAAAACAACTACACCCAAGGCACATTCGATGAATTCCTAAAACCACTCATCCTCGGCGGCTATGAAGGGTTCAAAGATGGCGACGCCATCATCTTTGCCAATTTCCGCAGCGACCGCGCCCGCGAAATTCTAAATGCAATCATGTTTGAGGACTTCGATGGCTTCAAGCGAGCAGGGGGCTTTCGCCAAATCAGCCAAGCCATCTCCATGGTGGAATATTCCGATGACCTGAACACGGTCATGGATGTCTTATTCCCACCCGTAAAACACAGAAATATCCTCGGCTCGGTCATTGCCGCAAACGGCCTTAAGCAAATGCGCATGGCAGAAACCGAAAAATACCCGCATGTCACATTCTTCTTCAACGCAGGGCGTGAAGTGCCATTCGACGGAGAAGAACGCATCCTGGTCAATTCACCAAAGGTCGCAACATATGATTTGCAACCCGAAATGTCCGCGCCAGAACTCTCTGAAAAACTGTTGAAAGTCGTCGACGATAACAATCATGATGCGGTCATCATTAATTTCGCCAACACGGATATGGTCGGCCATACCGGCTCGATTGATGCCGCGCGCAAAGCCGCCGAAAGCGTTGATAGCACTTTATGTAAGTTAAAAGCTGCTGTTCTCGCACATGGCGGAATATTGCTCGTCACCGCCGATCATGGCAACGCCGATCAAATGTTTGACCCCAAAACAAACGGCCCGCATACGGCGCACACCTTAAACCCCGTTCCCTTCATTGTGGTCGGCGACGATAACGCAGACCTAAAGACTGACGGAAAACTAGCCGACATCGCCCCGACAATGCTCCACTATCTAGGCATCGACCAACCAGAAGAAATGGACGGCGATATTTTGGTGCTTTAGGGTCTATAAATCACTGACGTGCTCAAAAGCTTAATTGAGCCAACTCTGGCAAGGAGGCAGGCGCATCATAGTCTTTGGCTTCTTCACGCTTACATCCATTGGGATCACGAAAACAATTAATGGCATCAATGACTATGTTCTGTGCGCGGGTATCAATAAACGCCCCATATGCACCTTCGGCATAATCAGTCTGTCTAATACAAAAACTGGCGGTTGCAATTGCATCTTCGGCATAAGTTTTAGGGGCGGAAAAAGCAGTCTTGCTCATGGCGCTAGCTCGTTTCTCACACGCCAGCAAATACCCCTGCGCGCGGCCATCGTTAAGCGACCCTAATAACCCTCCGGAAGGATGGTTTTTAATATACCCACTGACCTCCGATGCAACCGTATAAGACGCCCCCCATATAGCATCGGCGCATGCTTTTAATGACGGCGTGTTTAAGCCTGGGGTAGGGTCTGGGCATCCTTGTGAAAGGCTGGCATCAATACGGCTTGCCAATCCGGGGATAGGAATTTCAGGTTGCTGCGCATAAGCCTCGCCAGCCTGCGTGGCTAAAATGAACGGAATGGCGAGTGTTACATTTCTCATGGCAAGGATAATGACATATTGTTCTAAATTTGAGCAATAAAAAAGGCCGCACACATGAAGCGGCGGCCTTTAGTGGGGGAATAAAATAACTTATTCTTTGTTCTTAATGGTAACGTCAACATCCGCTTCCGGGCTGTCTTCAACCGCATCATCAAAAGCATCCTCTACATCTTGAGCGGTATCTGAAGCGCTATCTTGTACATCGTCAACAGCGTCATTGACGTTATCTTGTAAACGCTCAAGCGCGCTGCGATCTTGAAGCTCTTCCGCTGCCTCATCAATGCCTTCGCCTTCGCTCGCGCTATCGACAACATCACCGATTTTCTCGCCAACTGTGCGGTCTTCAGGGGTGGTCAATGCAACAACAGCAACAGCCGCAATAACGGCAACAGCAGCAGCAATCAAAATAGTTTTAGTCGTATTAGTCATGTTTTTCTCTCTTATGTTGTAATGTTATGAAGCCAATGCATGGCAATCAAAAAGGTTCCCACAAAAAAAGCCGCACACATTAAGTGGCGACTTTTTTATAAATATCAAAAATCGAATTAACGACGCAAGCCAAGCTTCTCGATGAGTGCTTTGTAACGGCCTTCGTCTTTTTTCTTAAGGTAATCCAAAAGCTTACGACGCTTCGCAACCATCGCCAAAAGGCCGTGGCGGCTGTGGAGGTCTTTTTTGTGTTCTTGCATATGCTCAGACAAATAAGAGATACGGTTTGTTAAAACAGCTACCTGAACTTCAGGCGATCCAGTATCATTCTTCTTAGTTGCATTTTCTTCAATTGCGGTATGTTTCGCAGATTGGTCTTTATATAGTTCTCTAGCCGACATCATATTCTCCTATGGTTAAATTTAAATATTAAAAACACGAACGGGTTTCACCTGTGGCCCATCAATATCAACAATCGCAATCGCTGTTCCTTGATGAATGGCCAAGGCTTCATAAGGGGCTTCACCATCAAGATGCAAATCTTCAATCCGTTGAAAATCTGACCGTGATATAAGCGATAAAGCCCGCCCATTCCGCAATGCGGTTACTTCTGCCTGTTTAACTTCAAGTGCCGGGATGTCGTCCAGAACAACTTGAACAGGCAGCAATGCCGCGTCACGTGCGGGAATATGCTCTAATTCCTCAAGCATTTCAAGAGAAATCGTATCCTGCGCGTCAAAACACCCAACCGCCATGCGCCGTAACGCCGATACATATCCATATGTCCCCATCTGAAGTGCCATATCACGCGCAATGGATCGCACATATGTTCCCTTGCCGCATGTCATCAAAAATGTGGCGGTGTTTTCGTCGCATGACAAAAGCTCAAGGCTCTCAACATAAACATCGCGTGGCTGAACGGTAACGGCTTCACCTTTGCGCGCAAGGTCATAGGCCCGTTGCCCATCAATTTTAATCGCAGAGAATTTCGGCGGCGTCTGAACAATCTGTCCCATGAAAACGGGCAGGGTGGCTTCGATTTGATCACGCGCGGGGCGCACATCGCTCGACGCCATAACCTCACCTTCCGCATCATCGGTGCTGCGTTGCTCGCCCCATGTCACGGTATATTCATATGTCTTGAAAGCATCCTGCATATAAGGAATAGTCTTCGTCGCCTCACCAAGCGCAATCGGCAAAACCCCCGACGCAAGCGGATCAAGCGTGCCCGCATGCCCAACCTTTTGCCCATTCATAATGCGGCGTATCTTCCCGACGGCCTGTGTTGATGTCATGCCAAGCGGCTTATCCAGGTTGACCCAACCATCAACCTTGTCACCTTTTTTATTGCGGCGACCCATGGCTATTCCTCAGCCGTTTCGTCGTCATCATCTTTTGGGATGTGAACCGAGCGCAACAGCTCGTCAATGCGCTGTGCTTCCTCAAAGCTTTCGTCTTTAACGAATGTAACTTTGGGGGTGAATTTCATGTTGGATTGACGATTGATCGCCTTTGAAAATTGCTGGCTTTCTTCGTTCAGCGCAGGAATGATCGCATCCATATTCTTCCCGCCAAGCGACATCACAAAAGCCCGCGCATTGCGAAGGTCAGGGGTCACACGAACCTCACCCACGGTAATATCCGCATCAATCAATGCCTCGTGATGAAAATGCCCACGCAAAAGCGTTTCCGCAATAATCTGCTTAACCTGTTCACCCACGCGCAATTGGCGCTGTGATGGTCCTTTTTCTGACATATGTGATTTCATAATCTAAAATCCTTTATTATAAAGCAAACGGCGTTGATACATCGCTATGCACATACGGCAAAGAGTGAGATCAACAGGCGAGGCATTATATCTATAGCTGAGCGTTGAAAGCCTATGAAACGACCCGTTTTTCTTCGGTCACATCATAACATTCGATAATGTCATCCTTACGGATGTCTTCATATTTCTCGAACGCCATACCACATTCCGTACCTTCTTTCACTTCTTTAACTTCATCTTTGAAGCGTTGAAGCGTTTTCAGTGTACCTTCATGGATAACAACATCATCACGAAGCAAGCGAACACGCGCGCCGCGTTTAACCATACCAAGAATAACCTCACAACCGGCAACTTTACCGACCTTCGATACGTTAAACACTTCAAGGATCTTCGCCTGACCGATATATTCTTCACGTTCAACCGGATCAAGCATACCGCCGAGAATCGCTTTCGCATCGTCAATCACATCGTAAATCACGTTGTAATAACGAACATCAACGCGGTCACGATTCACAAGCGCTTGCGCCTGAGAATTTGCACGCACGTTAAAGCCAATGATCAACGCACCCGTAGTCGCCGCAAGGGAAACATCGGATTCGGTGATACCACCAACACCAGTGTGCAGAATCTTAACCGCAATGCCTTCGTTTTCTTCAACCATCTTATCCAGAGAACCGGCAATCGCTTCAACCGAGCCATGCACATCCCCTTTAATGATAACAGCCAAGGATTTGTCCTCACCCATTTCACGTTGAAGCAAGATATCATCCATCGTGACGCGGCCTTTAACGGCTTGCGCGGCGGCGGCTTCTTTTTCACGGTGAAGACGATATTCCGCAACTTCACGCGCTTTCGCCTCATCAGGAACCACATTGAGCGGGTCACCCGCTTTCGGTGATCCATTGATACCAAGAATTTCAATTGGTTGTCCGGGAACAGCTTCAATCACGTTTTTACCCTGATCATTGATCAAGCCACGCACCTTACCATATTCCGCACCCGCCACGAAAATGTGACCAACGCGCAATGTCCCGTTTTGAATAAGCGCCGTCGCAACAGATCCACGTCCTTTTTCAAGCTTGCTCTCGATGATAACACCAGACGCAGGACGGTTTGGATTCGCTTTAAGCTCAAGATATTCAGATTGCAAAATGATAGCCTCTTCAAGCTTATCAAGGTTCGTCCCTTGTTTCGCTGAAATCTCGACACATTGCACATCCCCTGATAGCTCTTCAACAATCACTTCGTATTGAAGCAATTCTGTCTTAACCTTCATCGGATCGGCATCAGGCAAATCAATCTTGTTCACCGCGATAATAATCGGCACTCCTGCCGCTTTCGCGTGATTAATCGCTTCAATTGTCTGTGGCATCACACTGTCTTCTGCGGAGACAACAATCACAACAATATCCGTCGCATTCGCACCACGCGCACGCATCTCCGTAAAGGCCGCGTGACCAGGTGTATCAAGGAATGTAATTTTCTGACCTGTCGCCATTTTAACCTGATATGCACCGATATGCTGTGTAATACCGCCCGCTTCGCCCGCAACAACATCCGTCTTGCGAAGCGCATCAAGCAATGACGTCTTACCATGGTCAACGTGACCCATAATTGTCACAACAGGTGGACGTGTAACAAGGTCTTCTTCTTTATCTTCAATACCATCAAGGCCAATCTCTACATCGCCTGCGGTAACGCGTTTAATGGTGTGACCAAATTCTTCGATAACAAGCTCGGCTGTATCCGCATCAATATTTTCGGAGCTGGTCGCCATGACACCCATTTTCATCAACGCTTTAATCACGTCTTTTGTTGGTTCTGTCATACGATTGGAAAGCTCGGCAACGGTGATCGTCTCAGGGACAGTCACTTCGCGATAAACTTTTTTCGCATCTTCTTTTGGCCCTTGTGATGCCAAACGTGCTTTTTCACGCGCGCGTTTTTGCGCAGCCAATGACATAGAACGATCACGTTCATAATCTTTGTTCAGCGCCTGTGTAACGGTCAATCGGCCACCACGACGATCACCAAGGGTGCGCGGCGGCGCCTTCGGTGTATCTTTCTTCATTTTGTCGCGATAGCTCACTGGCTCCGCATCTGGTGAAGAAAAGTTCTTCCGACGATCTGGCGCAGATGACGGGCTGTTATAGTCATTATTATTTCTATTGCTGTCGGGAATAGCTGGGGCGTTGGCTTGTGCTTCGGCCTGTTTTGCTTTTTCTTCTTCTTCAATGCGGTTAAGCTCCGCAAGTTCCGCTTCACGTGCGCTCAATGACCCTTGACGGTTTTGCGCTTCTTCGGCTTTCACATCTTCAATCGTCGTGCGACGTTTCGGCAAAGTGGTTTTCTTTACGGGCTCGCTAGACATCGCACGCTGCAATGCTTTCGCCCGCGCTTCACGCTCTTGTGATGACAATGCGGTATCGCCCGCTGTGCCACGTTTGGACACATCGTTATTGTCAGTATTGCGCGTAACCGGCGCGGTGCGCTTGCGGTTGCGAACTTCAACGGCAACAGTACCCGGCGATGGAGCAGGGCGGTTTGCACCACCGCTTCCACCTTTAAGGCTTAAAGTACCGCCAAGACTAAGTGTCTTCTTTGGCTTGTCCTCTTTTTTGTCGCCTGAATCGTTATCTGTTTTCTTCGTTTCTGTCATGTCTACGCCTTAATTGAATGCAATCCCAAAGCTGGGATCAAACGGTTATACACGGCGAAGTGCTGCCGTGCAAAATTTTTGTTGAAAATAAAGGATTTAAGCGGAGTTTTTAAGCAAAAGGGAGCGCCGTGTAGCAATTTGCTACCCGTAACCAATATTAAATTTTGAACATGTGTCCAATCAGTAATGGTTTCGCTCCCCTAAACATTATGAATTCGCGGCGGCTTGAGGGGCTTGCGCTGCCTCATCGCCCGCTGCTGCATCTTCGTTGCTTGCTTCCGCTGCTGCTGCGGCATCATCTTCAGCAAACCAGCCAAGCTGCTCGCGTGCTGCCATGATGACGTTGTTGGCTTCGTTCACGGTAAGTTCACCATCACCGAGCTGTTCAACCAATTCATCACCCGCCAAATCAGCAAGATCATCAAGAGTTTTGATACCTTTTTGACCGACCTGAAGGATTTGAGATGGTGTAAGCCCCTCAAACGCAATCAAATCATCTTTCAAACCAAGTTCGCTTTGCTTTTCCACAAGCTCTGCTTGTTTTGCCTCAAGGAAAGCAATCGCACGGTTTTGAAGCTCGATCGCAATCTCTTCTTCAAACCCTTCAATATTCGCAAGCTCGTCGATTGTTGCATCCGCAATTTCTTCAACGCGAACGAAACCTTCAGTCACAAGCAATTGTGCAATCACTTCATCAACATCCATCGCTTCGATGAACAATGTTGAACGAATTTCGAATTCTTTCGCACGGCGCTCTGATTCTTCGGCCTCTGTCATGATGTCGATATCCCAACCCGTCAACATTGACGCAAGGCGAACATTCTGACCACGACGACCAATCGCAAGAGAGAGCTGCTCATCTGGAACAACAACATCCATGCGGTTTGTCTCTTCATCCAAAACAACCTTTGACACTTCCGCAGGCTGCAACGCGTTCACGGTAAATGCCGCAAGGTCATCAATCCATGGAATAATGTCGATTTTCTCTCCACCAAGCTCGTTTACAACCGCTTGAACACGGCTACCGCGCATACCAACACACGCACCTACCGGATCAACCGAGCTATCGCGTGATTGAACAGAAATCTTCGCGCGGCTACCCGGGTCACGGGCAACGGCTTTAATCTCAATCATACCATCATAAATTTCCGGCACTTCTTGTGTGAACAATTTCGCCATAAATTCTGGATGGGTGCGAGAAAGGAAAATTTGTGGGCCGCGTAATTCTTCACGCACTTCATAAATAATCGCACGGACACGATCACCAGTCTTAAGGTGTTCACGTGGCAAGGATTCATCGCGACGAAGAACCGCTTCCGCGCGCCCTTGAATATCAATTGTCGCGTTGCCGTATTCAACACGTTTAACAACACCATTGATGATCTCGCCAACACGGTCTTTAAACTCTTGGTATTGACGCGCGCGCTCTGCTTCACGCACTTTTTGCATAATAACCTGCTTGGCTGTCTGCGCCGCAATGCGACCGAAATCAAGCGGCGGAAGATCATCAACAAGAATATCGCCTGGCTTTGCATCCGGCTTGATACGCTTGGCTTGTGTTGGAGTCATCTGAACCAATTCGTTCTCGATCTCCGCATCTTCTTCAACAATTTCGCGGTAACGTTTAAGCGTGATATCACCGTTTTCGCGGCTGATATGCGCGCGAATATCATGGTCATGCCCATATTTGGAGCGTCCGGCCTTTTGAATGGCCTCTTCCATTGCTTCCAAAACAATCTCGCGATCAATATTCTTTTCGCGGGCAACGGTATCTGCAACCTGTACTAATTCCATGATTTATTCCTTTTCTTCTTTATGCGCAGTAGCTTTAATTAATTCATCCGTTAAAACAAGTTTCGCTTTTAAAATAGTGGGGTAGGGGATTTCCGCCTCACCCGTATCTGTATCAAGCGTAACAACATTATTGGCGGCGCTTTTGATCACACCGCGAAATTTTCTCTGTCCGTTTTCGGCGGGCGTATCGCTCTCCACCTTCACATCATGACCAATATAGCGCGCATAATGTTCCATGGTAAGAAGCAAGCGATCAATCCCCGGCGAGCTAACCTCAAGTCGGTAATTGCCAGAGATAGGGTCTTCCACATCCATCACCGCAGAAACCGCGCGACTAATCTTCGCGCAATCATCAACGCCAAGGCGCTGAGTTGCGGGGTCTTCCGCCATGATTTGAACGATCTGCTGCTCCGCATCGCTCGTCATACGCACAGCAAACGGCACGAAGCCAAGGTCTTCTATGACCGGATTCGTAATTTCCGTTATTCGTGTTTCAAGCGGCGTTAAGCGCATAGTCTATCAATCCTTTTTTCCCAATAAAAAAGGCGGGTCTATGATGACCCACCCTCATTTTATCTGAGATGTTGAAAAGGAATATAAGGCGACCCTCAAAATTTTGCAAGTTATTTCCGCCGAAAAAACAAATAAACCATACGGCCCGCATTCTTTGCGCCCTTGACCTCATATTGCGTGGTGATCCAATCGGCGGGGGGCACGCGCCAATCATCGGCGCATTTGGCTTCCCATTCAAACGCATCATGCATCATCGCCTGCGTCACCATCCAATCGGCAAGGTCTGGCACATCGGTGCTCATGATCAATTGTCCTTGGGGTTTTAAAATGCGCGCAAAACAATCCAGATTATCTTGGCTGATAATGCGGCGCTTATAATGGCGCTTTTTGTGCCAAGGATCAGGGTTGAGCACATAGATCCCATCAAGTGAATTCTCGGTGAGTGAATTAGCCACCATCATCGCATCATCCATGTGCACACGAACACGTTCCTTCGGTTCATCTTCAATGTCTTTGAGAAACGCCGACATGCCATTCACAAATGGCTCCGCGCCGATATAGGCATTTTGCGGATGAAGTTGCATCAATCCTGACAAATGCTCGCCCGTGCCAAATCCAACCTCAAGCCAGCATTCATCAAACCCCGCATCAAACAAAATGCATGGCTCAATATCACCGTTTTCGGTTAAATGCCGATCTTCGATTTTTACATCTGGTAATACGGATTCGAGCGCAGCCTTGCGTGACGCATTCAACGGGCGACCATATTTGCGCCCGTATACTCGTTTTTCTTTGCTGGTGTTGTTACTAACCAATGATCTGCTGAAGCTTCTCAACAAGGTCGGTCTTCTCCCAAGAGAAGCCGCCATCTGCATCAGGTGTACGGCCAAAGTGACCATAAGCCGCTGTACGCTCGTAAATCGGGCGATGCAAATTCAAATGCTCACGAATGCCTCGCGGGCTCAAATCAACAAGCTGCGTAAGCGCTTTAATCAATTCCGCCTCTGGCACAGTGCCTGTTCCATGGGTATTCACGTAAAAACCAAGTGGCTTAGATACACCAATCGCATAAGCAAGCTGAATTGTGCATCCATCCGCATATCCGGCGGCAACAATATTCTTCGCCAAATAGCGCGCCGCATAAGCCGCAGAACGGTCAACCTTTGTCGGGTCTTTCCCTGAAAACGCACCGCCACCATGGGGCGCAGCGCCGCCATATGTATCAACAATAATCTTACGACCCGTCAATCCGGCGTCACCAACCGGTCCACCGATCACAAAACGACCAGTCGGATTGATATAAATCTCTTCTTCCGGCGGCATAAAACCTTCCGGCAATACACGCTCAATATATGGCATGACTGCCGCACGCACATCATCATGGCTCAAATCTTCGGTATGCTGCGTTGAGACAACGACTGAAGTCGCACGCACAGGCTTATCATTGCGAAACTCAAGCGTTACCTGCGATTTAGCATCAGGCTCAATGCCCTTAACCGCGCCGCTGTGGCGTGCCTCGGCAAGGCCGCGTAATATTTCGTGGGAGTAATGGATGGCCGCAGGCATCAACGCATCGGTCTCGCGTGTAGCATAGCCGAACATAATTCCTTGGTCGCCAGCGCCTTCTTCCTTATCAAGGCCAGTCCCTGCATCAACGCCTTGTGCAATATCAACAGATTGCTTGTGAAGCAAAACTTCAACATCAGCCGTTTTCCAGTGAAAACCCTCTTGCTCATACCCAATATCTTTAATCGCACGACGCGCTGCGGCTTCAATATCGTCTTTGGTAATGTTGTCAGGACCACGAATTTCACCCGCCAAAACAACCTTATCCGTTGTCACAAGTGTCTCACACGCAACGCGGCTTTGTGGGTCTGCGGCTAAAAACAAATCACAGACAGCATCGGAAATGCGGTCACAGATTTTATCAGGATGCCCCTCAGATACGGATTCACTGGTGAAAATATAGTCTTTTAGGTCTAAATTCTTATTTTGATCCGTCATGGTCTGTGCTTTTGCTAGGGGCTGCGTCATAAATAACTCTTATATGTTCGTGTGAATAAATCCTAGTTAGGAACACTAATCACACTTAACGCAGGGTTCAAGCGATTTTACATGAAAAAAAGTTAAGAATCGGAAGAGGTGCTGATCATTGATTTGATAAAGCGAAGCATTTCTTTGCGCTTTGCTGGATCTTCGATCGAATAATAAGCACGCACAAGGTCAATAGTCTCTTTACGCTGCATAACGTCGTCTTCACCACCAAACGCTTCTTGATCGTTATCCGACATGCCATAAGAAACCTGCGCAGGTTCCCCGCCAATTTGGTCGTAGAAATATGCAATAGGAACATCCAAGATTTTACTAAATTGAAACAGGCGTCCTGCACTAACGCGGTTAACACCACGTTCGTATTTCTGTATCTGCTGAAAAGTTAAGCCGATGGCTTCAGCTAGTTTTTCTTGGCTCATGCCAAGTAATGAACGTCGAACACGTAATCTTTGTCCTACATGAACATCTACTGAGTCTGGCGTACCTTTGGTTTTTCTTTGGGTCATATATTTTTTACTTCTTCATACGCAATGTTAAAAAGGACTATGCAGTGATATTGACAGGTTGTCAAAGATGTCAATGCAGGCCGTACGTGTATTATTCCTTATGTTATTGCAAATGGTTACATGCATACGCAACTAACCTTAGGTATAATTTGTATAAATAATTAATTTTTTAAACATTTCTTTTGTCTCAGGCAGCATGAAAACGCAAGCAAACAAAGGGGGAAGAGGGGGAAAATAAAAAATGAAATAATTGCATTTTTATAAGTGTTTATAGTTGTATTTGGTAATGCATTGAATAAAACACTTCGTTTATAAATATCACTACGTTTAATAATTTCCCCGTATGGTGTAATAATTGCAGATATTCCTGTGTTGGCGGCGCGTAAAACACTCACGCGTTCCTCAATCGCCCGAAACTGTGCTTTCACCAAATGCTGGCGCGGCCCCGCGCTATCGCCATACCAGCCATCATTGGTCACATTCACAATCATATCGGGATGTGCCTTGCGCGAAACGGCGTGATGCGGAAATAAAATCTCATAACAAACCAGTGGGCTGTAGCTGAGGCCGTCAAAAATTGTAAACGTCGTGGGGCCATCGCCTTTTGCAAATCCCGTAAATTGAGTAACCGTCGGGATGGGAATGAGGTTTTGAAACGGAATATATTCACCAAAAGGGACCAAATGCGACTTATCGTAGACATGCCCAATTTCCCCCTGATCATCAATCGTCAGCAGTGAATTGTAATAAACTTTATTCTGCGAATCATATCGCAGCGCCCCGGTCATCAAAACGGCCTCACCTTTGTACGCCTGTAACATCTCGGCGATCTGTTGACGGTAATAGGGCGCGTTTAAAAAGGAGGGGCTAAGCGTTGTTTCTGGCCAAACGATCAATGTTTTTTTGCCAACATCTTCCTCTGTCGCTTTCGACAGCTCGATCGCATTCATAAAATGCCCATCCATCTTCTCACGTTGCCATTTCTCGGCCTGATCGGTGTTGGGCTGAACGATTTTAACGATAACATCATCATTCTCGCCAGTGTCATGAATAAGGCTCGCGCCAAGCAAAAAGCTGGCGAAAAAACTCGCCGCGATCACGAAAAGAAAAATCGATGTCGCCCGTGTTTTCGCCCCGACAATATAAAACCCCGCGCTGCCAAGCCAAAGCAATGTCAAAAAGGTCAGCAAATACACGCTTTCAAAAGAGGCAATCTGTGCGATTGTTGTATCAATCCATGTATAGCCAAATAAATTCCACGGAAACCCCGTAAACACATGCCCCCGCGCATATTCAGACAAGCTTAAAACCGACACAAACCCAAGGTAACCATGCCACCGCTTCAGCGCGCAAAAGCGTTTGGCAAATAAACATGCAAACCCATTAAAAAACGCAAGCAACGCAGGAAGCCCGCACACCGCCAATGGCCATGCCCATTGATAAGGATTTCCATCAACCAACAACGCATTGCCAATCCAATACAAGCTAAAGACAAAATACCCAAACGCCCAAAGCCAGCCATACGCAAACGCCTTGCGCTTCGAAGGTGCCTTATCAATCGCCCAATAAAGCACGGCAAACCCAAACAGGAAAATGCCCCACACATTATAGGGCGCCATAGCAAACGCACAGAGCGATCCGCTAAAAAAGCAGAGCAGTGGAGTGATAAATCGTTTATTCAGGATATCTGTCATTGATAACGCTTATAGCGCGCCATGCTATTCCGCCGCAAGCGCTTCGGGGATATTGCGAATGCGCACCACATTAATGCGCCGTGGGTCGGCGTCCATAATTTCAAATTCCATACCGCTATCATGGGTCAAAACTTCACCGCGCACGGGAATGCGTCCGGCAATTGTAAACACCAACCCGCCAAGCGTGTCGCTCTCGCTGCGTTCATCATCGCTTAGCAATGTGCCATATTCTTCTTCGAAATCATCAATGCTCACACGCGCATCCGCCAAGACCGTTCCATCCGCGGATGGCATCAACTGCGGCTCTTCCTGCGTGTCATGCTCATCTTCAATCTCACCAAGTACACTTTCGACAATGTCGCCAATAGTTACAAGGCCATCAATTCCCCCATACTCATCAACAACCAACGCCATGTGGCGGCGGCTTTGACGCATCGTCAAAAGCAAATCGAGGATCGGCATCGCGGGCGATACAATCGGAATTTCAGTGATATTATCGGCAATCACAAAATCATGCCCACGCGCTTTCGCTGCCAAAATATCCTTAAGATGGATCGTGCCCATCACGTCATCAAGATTGTCATTAAAAACGGGAAGGCGGCTCACCTGATTATCCGCAATCAACGCAAATAATTCCTCGCCGCTTGCCTTGGCATCAATCGCAACAATGTCCGCACGCGGCACCATCACCTTATCCACGCTAATATCACGTAAAGCCAGAATATTAGAGAGCAGGGCGCGTTCATGAATGGAATCAGAATTCATTCCATCAAGCGAATAATTATCCGGTTCTTCGATATATTCTTCAATAGCATCACGCAAAGACGTATCTTGTTTTGCGGGGAATAATGATTTGAAAAAAGTCTTGGGGCTCATAATAAAATAACTATCGCACAAATCAAAAAATTTCATAGGGGTTTTTTACGCCCAAACCATGTAAAACAGCAATCTCAATCGCCTCCATCGCCTCGGCCTCGCCATCATCAATGTGGTCATACCCCAAAAGATGCAAGCTGCCATGTACCGTGAGATGCAAAAGATGGTTTTCAAATGTTTTACTTTGCTCCTCGGCTTCGCGCTTAACAACGCCATAAGCAAACACCAAATCCCCCATCATCGGAAGATCTTGCGGGAATGATAAAACATTGGTCGGCTTGTCTTTATCACGATAATCACGGTTGAGCACTTGGACAAAATCATCATCGCCCAAAACAACACTCGCCTCGGCCTCTTCAATATCTTGATGCGCCAGCACCGCGTGAATGCCGCGCTCAATCACTGCGTCCGCGCTATCGGGCCAATCGCCTGAATGGGTGTCAATATCAATGATAATGGACATGGTTAATCGGGTTGCTTCTTGTTCTCATAGGCATCGACAATTTTACTCACCAATTTGTGACGCACAACATCTTTCGGTGTGAAATGATGAAACGCAATCTCTTCAACATGTTCAAGCGTCTCTGTCGCATCCCGTAAACCTGATTTCATCCCCTTGGGCAAATCTGTCTGTGTGAGGTCACCGGTCACAACCATGCGCGATCTCTCGCCAATGCGGGTCAGGAACATCTTCATTTGAACCGTGGTCGCGTTCTGCGCCTCATCAAGAATGACAAATGCGTTCGATAATGTCCGCCCCCGCATGAATGCTAGCGGGGCAATCTCAATCTCGCCACTTTCCATTTTCTTGGTCAAAATCTCCATCGGGATCATGTCATGCAGCGCGTCATAGATAGGGCGCAAATAAGGATCAACCTTTTCCTTCATATCCCCTGGCAAGAAACCAAGGTTTTCACCCGCTTCAACCGCAGGGCGCGTGAAGATAAGACGTTCCACATCACCATTCAAAAACGCCGCAACGCCCATCGCAACCGCCAAATACGTTTTCCCAGTCCCCGCAGGGCCAAGGCCAAACACCATCTCATGAGTCTGCATGAGCTTGAGATATTTTGCCTGATTCGGAGATCTCGGCTTAATCTCTTTTCGTTTGGTGGAAATGGTAATTTTTTCATCATCGCTCATACGCGCTTTGTCTCCATCACTCTTGACGTCATCATTTTGTAAAAATCGCAATTTAGCATCAATATCGGCTGTGCCCACGCTGCCACCTTTTTTAAGGCTTGCCCATAAATCATTCAAAACCGTTTCCGCATAGCCAACAGCCGCGCCATCGCCCGATAAGCTAACTTTATTACCGCGATCATGAATCGCGATAGATAGCGCATTTTCTAAATATGAAAGATTTTCGTTATTCATCCCGAACAACAACGTCGCAAGACCGTTATCGGGAAATTCCAGAGTCTTTGAAGCGTCTTTATGGGGTTTAGGCAAATATCATCCTGTCATTGGGTTATATAACCATTATAGCAGAATTAAGCGCATATCAGCAATGAATTAACGATGATAGCCACGAAGACCTGAGCTGGGCTTTGATAGATTATTGACACGAATGCGCGCCATTTTATCTGCCATCTCAATATAATCTTGATCCTCAAGAACGCTCGGGTCTGCAACTTCAATTGTAATATCGCGTTCTGCAATGGCTTTAAATTTCTTTCTCACCTCAGAAGAAACATCAGGGTCATCATTTGCAATGTCTTTAATGCACTGATCTGTTGTGAAAATATAAATTTGATCGCCTGACCTTGCCTTATGAAGCAATTGCTCAATCGCGCTCATCCGCGCATCATATGGGTTATCATGCGCCGTTTTGCTATAAGGAGTGTCAATCGCTTTTGCCGTAACGTCGGGGGTTTTGGACTGGTTAGCTCTATTAAAGCGTTGTGTCACTTTAGTCGAGCCGGTAACAAGCTTGCCGACGCTACCGTTAACTTCTTTAAAGGCTAAATGAAATTCATATGTTTTTGACTGACGTGAAGCACCTTCACGTTGTTTTTTGTTACCCATGTTACGCAGTTCCCTGTTTTCAATTCATCAGGGATTAGCGCCTATTTAGCGTTCCCTAATATAGTTTCCTGAGTTTCTATAACACCGGTCAGGGATTTGTCAAATGTTTCCGTAATGTGGACATTCACGATTGTATCAAGCAGCCTTTCATTGGCTTCAATATACACCGATTGGTTAAACGGTGAGCGCCCCTGAACCTGTCCTGCACGCTTGCCTTTACGGTCAAGAAGGACGGGCAGGGTGAGGCCGCGCGTGCTGTGGTTAAACTCTTTTTGCTGCTCATCAATCAACCCTTGAAGGCGTGATAGGCGTTGTTTTGCAATATCTTCACGCACCAATCCACCCATATTCGCCGCCGGAGTGCCCGGACGCGATGAATAGGTAAAGGAATAACATGATGCAAATTTCACATCCCGCGTCAGGCGCATCGTCTCTTCAAAATCCTCTTCACTCTCACCGGGGAAGCCGACAATAAAGTCCGAAGAAAACGCAAGATCAGGGCGCGCCTTACGAAGCTTGGCAATAATATCGCGGTAATGATCGGATGTATGCTTGCGGTTCATCGCTTTTAAAATCTTATCTGCCCCTGATTGAACAGGAAGATGAAGAA
>JAACQG010000007.1:0-23822 GCA_009995045.1 Alphaproteobacteria bacterium | reverse complement strand
ACGGCAATCAAATCATCATCCATGTCACGCGGATGCGACGTCGTATAACGAATACGCTCAAGCCCATCAATCTCCGCAATCTCTTCGATTAATTTCGCAAGCCCCCACGTGCTGCCATCTGGCCCTTTGCCATGAAACGCGTTCACATTTTGTCCCAAAAGCGTGATCTCTAATGTGCCGTGATCGACAAGCCATTTCGCTTCATCAACAATCTCTTGCGCCGTGCGTGAATATTCCGCGCCGCGAGTATAAGGCACAACACAAAACGCGCAAAACTTATCGCAGCCTTCCTGAATAGATAAAAACGCCGCCGCACCCTGTGATTTATGTTCCTCGGGGAGCTTATCGAATTTGCTCTCTTCGGGAAATTCCGTGTTAACAACACGGGCATCGCCATAGGCCTGCGTCACCTTCGCCATCATTTCGGGAAGTTCGTGATAGGTTTGCGGGCCAAAGACCATGTCGACATATGGCGCGCGCTCAAGGATGAAATCACCCTCGGCCTGCGCCACACATCCGGCAACCGCCATGACCATCTGCTCGCCCTTGGCTTCTTTCTTATCCTTAAGCGGACGAAGTCGCCCAAGATCGGAGAAAACCTTGTCCGTGGCTTTTTCACGAATATGACATGTGTTGAGAATCACCATATCCGCATCATCGGCGGTATCCGTGGTCTGATAGCCAAAAGGCATAAGAATATCCGCCATACGATGCGAGTCGTAAACATTCATCTGACATCCCCATGTCTTGATGAATAATTTTTTTGCGGGCTTTGTATCTGGTTTTGTTTGTAATTTTGTGCTCATGACGCGCATTAACCATGAATTAGACACAAAAATCAAGATTAATGACTGGACAGTTTTAATCCCATCAGACTATATACCGTCCATGCATAGATATTTACTCATCGCTTTATTCCTCATGACCGCCACAAACGCCTCACAAGCCGTTGCTGCGCAATGCTATTCCAACGCAGAAGCCGAAGCGGAGCAGGGGATTCGCATTCATAGCGAGCTTATGGTCATCGGCCTCAACTGTACCCATATAGGCGCACGCTCAGGGATCAATCTTTACGGTCAATATCGTCAATTTACTGCTGATCATGGTGATCTTTTTGCCACTTACGAAAAAATCCTCCTCAAGCATTTTAAAGCGAATGGCAGCAAAAACCCTGAAGCCGACATCAATCTGCTTCGCACGGGCTACGCCAATAAAATTTCTAAAGATGCGGCTGGCATGCGCCCTGATATCTTCTGCTCAAAATATGCGCCACGCGTGATGAAGGCGAGCGAGATGCAGCGTGACGACATCCGCAAATGGGCTGCAACATTCTATCCATCACACCCTGTATCTAAGCCTCTCTGTAATGGTTAAGTAGTGCTAACTGTGCACTGTTTCAGGCTAGCCCTTTATTTTTACTCATAAATCCGTATGCTAAATTTAAGTTACATCCGTAATTTATAAAAAAGCATAAAGCTGTAAGGGGATTTTGATGGGTATTGATAAGATTATAGACGACAGGTTTTCACCAATTGCAGACGCAATTTCCTCGGTCATATTTTACAGCGTGCCAATCACGGATACTTTAGATGTCCAATTAATCCTCGTCTGGCTATCCGGCGCAGCCATCTTTTTTACCGTCTTTCTTGGCTTCATCAATTTCCGTTATTTCAAACATGCCATCGACGTGGTGCGTGGAAAATACGATGACCCAAATGAACACAGCGGAGAAATCAGCCGCTTTCAAGCGCTCGCCACATCCCTCTCGGGGACGGTCGGCCTTGGTAACATCGCGGGTGTGGCCGTCGCCGTATCTGTTGGTGGCCCCGGTGCGGTCATCTGGATGATCGTCATGGCGTTTTTCTCCATGAGCACAAAATTCGCCGAAGTCATGCTGGCGGTAAAATACCGCAGAAAACGTGCCCCCGAAGACAAACATGAAGTATCCGGCGGGCCAATGTATTACCTGAAAGAAGCCTTCGCCCATCACAATATTCCTTATGTCGGCTCAATTATGGCTGTCATTTTTGCCATCTGCTGTATTGGTGGATCGCTCGGCGGTGGAAACATGTTCCAAGCCAACCAAGCGTTCGGAATGCTCTATAGCGTGACAGGCGGTGAAACTGGGCCGCTTGCGGGCAAAGGCTGGTTATTCGGTATTGGACTTGCCATTATGGTCGGGATTGTGATTATCGGCGGCATTAAAAAGATTGCCAATGTCGCATCAAAACTTGTCCCTGCGATGGGTATCTTATATCTTGCAGCAGGGTTCATCGTAATCGCAATTCATTACGCCAACATTCCCGCCGCTTTCGTCACCATGTTCACCGAAGCCTTTAATCCTGCTGCTGGGTTTGGTGGATTGCTTGGTGTGATCCTTGTCGGTGTTCAGCGCGCGGCATTTTCAAATGAAGCTGGCCTCGGCTCCGCCGCAATCGTCCACGCCAACGCAAACACAAAAGACGCAGTCAGCCAAGGCATGGTCGGCATGCTCGGGCCGTTTATTGATACGGTCATCATCTGCCTTGTTACCGCGCTTGTCATTGTAATCTCCGGCACATACGAAAACGTAGACGGCATGGCAGGGGTCGAACTAACCTCCGCCGCCCTAGAAAGCGGTGTGTCATGGTTCCCTTATATCCTTGCTGTGGCTGTCTTCCTGTTCGCATATTCAACCATGATCACATGGTCATATTATGGCGTAAAAGCAATTGGCTTCCTCTTCGGCGAGCGTCCTTGGGTCGAGCTGGCCTATAAAATCTTTTTCTGCTTCTGCATTGTTATCGGCGCATCAACTGAGCTTGACAGCATCATCATGTTCACCGATGCCATGATCTTCTCAATGGGTATTCCAAACATCATCGGCCTGTTCCTGCTGGCAGGTGTGATCAGACGTGAGGTCAAGCTATACACCGCAAAGCTAAAGGCGCAAAAAGAAGCGGCGTAATTGAATAACCAATGATCGCATTATGCTAACTCCCCCTTAACCATTTTTGCGAATAATGGATATTGATTAACGGGTTAAAAACCATATAATGAACTTCAACAATTCGGGTGTTCTGCCACAATGAGCCAACTTCAAAAGACTAAATTCTGCCGCGGTATCTCCGATATTTCCGACAGCTATATGGGATTCATCATTGATCAATGGGGGGTGCTTCATAATGGTGAAAAGGTATATGACGGCGTTGTTGACTGTCTCAAGGAATTAAAGTCACGCAAAAAACACATCATCATCCTCTCAAATTCCGGCAAACGATCAGACATCAATAAAGACCGCCTCAAAAAGCTCGGCATCGGCCCAAGCTTATATGATGAAATCCTGACCTCCGGTGAAATGACATGGCAAGGGCTGAACGCACAAAATGAAGGCTTCTTCCAAAATTTGGGTAAAAAAGTATTCGTCATCAGCCGCGGCAATGACCGCACCATCGTCGATGGTTTGGATGTTGAGGTCGTTGAAGACCCAATGGACGCTGATTTCATGATCATAAGCGGCTCTGATGCGCCGGAAAAAACCCTTGCTGATTACGAGCCAATGCTCAAAAAAGCAGTGCGAAAACAACTCGTCGCTCTCTGCGCCAACCCCGACAGCCTCGGCGTGATGGGCAGCCAAAGCATTATGGGCGCAGGAACTATCGCACGGCGCTATTCTGATTACGGCGGCGTTGTCCATTACATCGGCAAGCCGCACCAACCAATCTTTAAGGAATGCATAAAGCGACTTCAGGCCAATAACGTATTTCCGGGACAAACCATCGTCATCGGCGATTCCATGACCCATGATATCACTGGCGGGCATTTGATGAATATAGACACATGCCTCGTGCGCACTGGCCTCCATGCGCATGCGTTTAAGGGCGCTAAAGACCCCGCCGCAGTGAACAAGGCATTGGATATGCTATCCAACCAATATAACAACGTCACCCCCAAATACATGGTTGGCCGTCTGGAATGGGGCGACCCGCTGCCCGATCGCAAACATAAGAAGCGTAAATTATTTTAAAGTGATAATGGCTGTTTATTCGCCGTGTCTGAGGAACAATTTCATGGCTTCCTTGATCTCTGGAATGGATTTTTCCGCCGCTTCTTCGCCCAAAGCGATCAACTCCTCTGCCTTTTCAAATTCAAGCAAACCAATATGGCCAATCTGTGGCTTGATATGAATATCCGGCGGATCCCCCGCAAGGCGTGAACGTGTCATGCGATCTTGCATAATACCAAGCGCCGAAACCATTACCCCGAACAAGCTTGGTGCATCTTTCTTACGGCTGAACAAGCGCCGCGCCATACCGCTTTTAAGACGTTTTTGCTCCTCTTGAGGGACATCATCATCATCAAATAAATCAAAGCCGGCAATAGTCGAATATGTCTGTCCCGGCTTTGCGGCTTTGCCGATAATGTCCGTGTTCAAGTCCACGCCAATCGTCATGCGCGCGCCCAATGCCTGCGCCGGCGCAACAGGAACAGGGTTCACAAGCGCACCATCAACCAATAATCGACCATTACGCACCACGGGCGGAAACACACCAGGCAGTGCGAATGAAGCGCTCATCGCCTCAATCAAACTGCCTTTACGCAGCCAAACTTCATGCCCCGTAACCAAATCCGCGGCAATCGCGATAAACGGGTGGGGTAAATCCTCGATATACATATCTGCAAAATGTTCGCTCAAAAGCTTGTTGAGCTTTTTCCCGCCAATCATACCCGCGCTGCGCACGCGCAAATCAAGATAGGATAAAATCTTCATACGATTAAGCGATGTCGCCCATTCTTCAAGCGCGGGCAGGCGTCCCGCCAAATAACACGCGCCAACAACCGCGCCCATGGATGTACCTGTCACGATGCTTGGCTGAATACCATGACGCATAAGCGAGTTTAAAACCCCAATATGCGCAAACCCCCGCGCCATACCGCTACCAAGCGAAAGCCCGATGCCCGCTTTGAACTCGGTCTTGTCATCTTCGTCAAATATCTGCTTATCGGCCTCATCGCCTTGGGCTTCAAAACTTTCATCAATGTCTGGTAAATCGTCGTGTGGGGTGTCGTCACTCATAATATGTTTAAATTTCGTCCTGATAATTACTAAAACAAATGCGTTACTTGCAGTTTTCTACCATTCAATTATAACACAAGATGTATGAATAAAGATATCCCAACTGATGCTGCAGCGCCACAGCGTAATTCGTTTAATCTCCTGAAAAGGTTATTAAAAAATTATATATTGCCATATAAGGCTTTGCTAATTGTCGCGCTCATCTGCTCGGCGATCGTTGCGATCATGACGGCGGGTATCGCCCAAATGATGAAGCCTATCTTAGATGAGGTGATTAACGGCCAAAACCAGTCGATGATAGTCCCTGTCGCCACGGCCTTCTTGCTCGCCTTTTGTATCCGCGGTGCGGCGTCTTATGTCTCTGTCATCTATATGAACAAGGTTAGCCAGTTCATGATCGGCGACATTCAAAAACATCTCTTTAGCCATTTTATGGGCTTGGATCTTGCGTTCTTCCACAAAAACCCAAGCGGCCAGTTGATGTCGATCATCGTCAATGACGTCAATGTCCTGCGTGGAACGATCTCCGATATGCTCATGGGGATAGGGCGCAGCTTCCTAACGCTCATCCTGCTCATCGGTGTGATGTTCTACCAAGACGCAGTGCTTGCGGGCGCGGCAATGGTGGTCTTTCCCTTCGCCGCAATATTTGTCGCCTATCTCGGCAAGCGCATCCGTCAAATTTCAAAGCACTTACAGGGCGATGTCGCAAGCCTGTCAGACAAGCTCGCAAAAGTATTCCAAGGCATCCGCGTCGTAAAAGCATATGGCATGGAAGACCACGAAAAAGACCGCGCCAGTACATCCATCATGGCTGTACGTAAAATGAACCTAAAAGCCGTGCGCGTCGGACAGCTCTCAACCCCCGTGAACGAAGTGCTTGTCGGTTTCATCCTCTTCGGGGTTATTGTTTATGGCGGACACCAAGCCGCACAAGGCGAAATGACCGCCGGACAATTGGGCGCATTCCTTACCGCGTTTATCATGGCATATGAGCCAATGAAAAAGCTCGCCCGCCTCAACAACGCAATTCAAATGGGGCTTGGCGCGGCGGAACGTATTTTCCAAGTGCTGGACGAAACCCCGAATATCCAATCAAAAGAAAACGCGCCAGCGTTAGAATCTGCCAATAAAGATATTGTTTTCACCGATGCGCAATTCCAATATGAAAGCGCCGAAGACAAAGCAATTAAATCACTATCATTCACCGCCCCCGCAGGAAAAGTCACCGCCCTTGTCGGGCCATCGGGTGGCGGCAAAACAACAATTCTCAACCTCATTCCACGTTTTTATGACATCACGGGCGGCGTCATTGCGATCGGCTATCAAGATATCCGCGATATCAGCATCGAATCTTTACGCGCGTCAATCGCGCTCGTCTCACAAGACATCACAATTTTTGATACAACCGTGTACGAAAACATCGCATACGGCAAAGTCGGGGCGACGCAGGAGGAGGTCGAAGCCGCCGCAAAAGCCGCCGCCGCCCATGATTTCATATTGGCAATGGATCAAGGCTACGAAACACAAGTCGGAGAGGAAGGCGTTAAGCTCTCCGGCGGGCAACGCCAGCGCATCTCCATTGCGCGCGCCATATTACGCAACGCACCCATCCTCCTCCTCGATGAAGCAACATCCGCCCTCGACAACGAATCCGAAAAAGCCGTGCAGGGCGCACTGAAAGCCCTCGAAAAAGGGCGCACAACCATCGTCATCGCCCATCGCCTATCCACCATTCAGGACGCCGACCAAATCCTTGTCGTCAATCATGGTGAAATCACGGATCGCGGAACCCACGACGAATTACTGAAAAACAGCATCCTGTATACCAACATGCACAAGGCAGGGACAAATGGATAAAGACGCAAAGAAATCAATCATAAAGATGTTCATGATACTCGTATATTGTTACCTCGGCATGATGGCGATAATGTATTTTCAGCAGCGCTCCCTCTTATATTTTCCCGGCGGCGCGCGTCCCGATATCGCCGCATTAACGCAAACTCAACCCACCATCATCCCTGTGCAATCAGATGAAGATATCGCTTTCAATGCGTGGTATTGGCCCGCAAAAGAAAACATGCCAACGCTTGTCTTCTTTCACGGCAATGGACAGGCCTATGAATACTGGGTGAATAAGCTGATGATCTATCACGCCCAAGGATACGGCGTGTTCTTCACCGATTATCGCGGCTATGGCGGCGCAAAAGGCAAACCGACGGAGCAGGGGATATATGCCGATGCGCGCGCCCATATCAACGCCCTTATCGACGCAACGCAACTAACGCCCGATGCTCTTGTTTATTACGGCGAATCGCTCGGCACAGGGGTCGCCACCCAAATGGCGACAGAATTCCCGCCCATGGCCATCGTCTATGAAAGCGCCTATAGCGGCCTAAACGAAGTGGCCAAATCGCGCTACGGTATTTTCCCCATTGATATTTTAATGAAGGATAAGTTCCGCAGCATTGATAAAATCTCTGCCCTCACCATGCCAAAATTATTTGTTCATGGCGCCATAGACGTGGTTGTGCCCATCCGCTTTGGGCGCGCCCTGTTTGATGCCGCGCCAGAGCCAAAACAATGGATCGAAATCGAAAACGCGGGGCATAACAACCTCTACGATCACGGCGCACAGTTGCAAATCTCGCAATTTTTAAGCACACTAAAGCCTCAAGCAAAAGAATAAAGGACAACGCCCATGCCATGCCATGCTGCTATCGCTGATAAAGCCCTCACCATTAAGGTTGATTCCACAATCGAAGCGGCATTAAAAGCCATGAAAAAAGCAAAGGTCGAATACGCTCCCGTGACCGATGAGGATGGCGCAATTGTTGGCTTGCTCTCTTATCACATCCTGATGAAAAATCTTTTGCCCGTGTCGGTTACTATGAATGACGGCATGCAAATGGATGTTAATATTCCTGCCGCACCCGGTATCGCAAAACGCTTACGCAATGTGCTGCTTCTCACCGTCGATACCGTGATGGAGCGTAAAAACTTCCCCGTTGTCTATGCTGCAACCCCTACATGGGAGGGCGTAAGCATGATGGTGCAAACTGGTTTGCCGCTGACGGTCATTGATCCTGAAACACAAAAATACATCGGCTTTATCACACAAACCTCTTTATTGGATGAACTTCAGCGCCTCCATGAGAAAGACAAATAATGCTCATATTTAACTTTAACATTCTTGTATTGCTTGCTGTTTTTATTGGGTTTATGCCTTCTCAATCAATCGCGCAAACTGCGATTAAGGCCCCCGCGCCAAAGACGCAAAACCTCGCCACCGAAATGCTCACCATCAAAAAGCAAGACGGCGAAGAAATTCCCATCACCGTCGAATTGGCAATAAAGCCGATCGAGCAAGCAAAAGGCCTCATGTTCCGCACGGAAATGCCGGCAAAAACAGGCATGCTTTTCGTATTCGAAGAAGAAGCGCCGCGTTCCTTTTGGATGAAAAACACGCTTATTCCTCTTGATATGATATTTATCAAAAGAAACGGTGAAATCTTAAACATCCACCAAAACGCAATCCCCCAAGATCTCACATCCATCCACTCAAAAGGAAGCGCGTACGCCGTTCTTGAGCTAAACGGGGGAGAGGCGGAGCAGCTTGGTTTGGCCGCGGGAGATAAGGTAATTCACTCATATTTCAGCCTCATGGCTCCAAAAAGGCATTAAAATTGCGGGAGTTTATAAATAAATAGGTTGCCCCTGAAAATGCAATCGTGTATCAAACTCACCTGAAGGATCGGAATGTAGCGCAGCCTGGTAGCGCAACTGCTTTGGGAGCAGTGGGTCGGGGGTTCGAATCCCTCCATTCCGACCATTCTTCACTTTCGCTCTTTGCAAATAAGGAGAGCACGACATAAAACCTTCCAACACAAATAAGCGCCAACCAAGAGGCGATATCTGGAAAGATTGGGCTGTTGCCGCGCAAGAGGGCAACAAGGCGGCCTATACTCGCCTGTTATCCGAAATAGCACCCTTTACCCGAAACTTCCTGCTCTCGCGCGTGGTCAACCCCGATTGGGCGGATGACATCACACAAGAGGTGCTAATCTCCGTCCACAAATCCTTAAAGACATTCAGCGGCGACCGCTCCTTCACGCCATGGCTTATGGCGATCATCAATTTCCGCAAAACCGATTTCTTGCGAAAGCACTACTCAAACCGCGGCGATAAGCAGGCAACAATGAATGATGCGGAGTTTCTGTCTAGCCATGTAACCAACCCCACCCATGCGGGCGAATACAAGGATATAGAGGCCGCATTAGAAACACTGCCCACGAAGCAGCGCAAAGTATTCGAGATGATGCGCATACAGGGTTATACGGCGCAGGAAGTCGCAAATGAAATGAATATGTCGGTGAGCGCGGTAAAAGTCTCGGCGCACAGAACAGCAGGGAAATTAAAAAATATCCTCGATGGATAAAACCATCAAGGCATTGGAAAATACTATGAGTGATAAGCAAAACAATAAAATCGACGCCCTCATCTCCTCTCTTTCAGATGATCTATCGCCAGTCAAAAAAGCAAGGCATCCACTTGCTTACACTCTGCCGTGGATCATCATGGCGGTAATCCTTGCTGTTATTGCTGTCAAATATGTAGGTATTCGTTACGACCTTAGCGATAAGTTAAAGGACACAACATTCCTATTCGAAATAACTGTTGTCGCGGCTTTGGCGATATCCGCAGCAATCACCTCGGCGTATTTAATGGTCCCCGACATGCGGGGCAAAAAATGGTTGATCCCCGTCACATTCACAATCGCCGGTGTCTTTGCCATCTGGAATATAATTAAAGGCGCGATAGAGGGTATATACATCCCCCGCATAAATTTTGATCATTGTATGCAAGAGGGGCTTTTTATTGCGTTTGTTCCAATGATGGCGCTCATTTTCTTCATGCGATCGGGCGCAACAACAAAACCAATCCGCATGGCCGTCATGAATTTGCTGGCGGGTGCGTCCATTGCCTATATCGGTTTGCGCTTTACCTGTTCGATGGATACTGTCGCCCATTGCCTGATTATGCATCTTGCGCCATACATGTTTATCGGTGCGCTTATCGGATTTGGCGCGCGCAAACTATACAAATGGTAACATCCCTCAAGATTTCCTCTTGAGATTGCGACCAAAATCCCGCACATTCAAACCTAGAACAAGAACACAATCATGCGGACATAAACCACCATGAAAGCCAGAATTTACCAGCCCAGCCGTAACACAATGCAATCAGGACGCGGCAAAACCAAAAACTGGGTTTTGGAATACGAAAATGATACCGCCAGAATCCCTGAGCCATTGATGGGTTGGGTATCATCTGATGATACAAATAATCAGGTAACAATCCATTTCGACACCGAAAAAGATGCAATTAAATTTGCCAAAGACAAAGGCCTCGACTATAAAGTCGCAAAAGCACAAATACGCAAAACCAAACCCCGCAACTACGGCGATAATTTTAAATACATCCCCGTAGAAGAAGGAAAATAGTTTTGTTATCTTTGTGTTAACAAAGCTTGCGTATCGTAAAGCTTATATATGGTCCCGTAGCTCAACTGGATAGAGCACCTGCCTTCTAAGCAGGGGGTTTCAGGTTCAAGTCCTGACGGGATCACCATTCTTCCTAAATATTGATTTTTATATTCAGTGGACGCGCATCAGGCGTGCCGTAATGTCATATCCAGAATTTAGATAAAAAAAGGTCCGGAGATCTTTAAAAGATGCTCCGGACAAACGGTGGTAATAGAGGGTGTGTGTAAGTATGTTATATGTCACAATCGCGACGATTACAAGAAAAAAAGACCGTTTTTGTCTAAAATTTTATCAAAACCGCAACTATCTATCTTTCTTGAGTACAGTTACAGTAATTATATTTTGCAATGAAGTATGTTTATGTAAGGTTAATTAGGTTTTGTATAAAAAATAACTCTATATTTATAAATGTTTTTATTTAAATAGGCATTTAAAAGAAAATTTTACTATATTTGCTTGCATTAATAAAAATATTTACTTGGAGCGCTGAGGTGTGAATAATAAATGCACTTCATTGATTCTACGCTTTTCAAAATGACAAACCCATGCAACCCTTATGCATATGAACGACACATACGATGCAATAATCATAGGAGCGGGCATGGCTGGTGTAGCCTCCGCAATCCATCTCTTGAAAAAGGGGCAGCGTGTTTTATTGCTCGATAAAATCGGCATTGCGCGTGAAACCTCCTATGGCAATAGCGGCATCATCGAAAGCAGCTACGTCTTGCCATTTGCACCGCCGCATTGGAAAAACATCCCATCCATCTTGCTTGGCTATAATCCCTATGCCCGCATAAGCTATCCCGATGGCATCAGCCAATTTCCATGGATGTTGAATTTTTACCTGAAATCACAAAGAAAACCCCGCACCCAAAATGGCGCAGCCATGCGCCCATTGGTTGAAAACGCCATCGCCGAGCATGAGGCCATCATGAACCCCGCAGGAGCCGCGCATCACATCAGCGATCATGGCCGGATCAAACTCCACCGCACCGCGCAATCATTTGAAAATTCCACCTATGAGCGTCAGATCATCGCCCGCAACAACGTGCCGTTTGAAATCCTTAGCGTCGATCAATTACGTGAATTAGAGCCGGATTTAAAACCAAACTTTCAGAGCGCCATACGCCTCAGCGGATCAAAACGCTACACAAACCCCGCCAAAGCAATTCAATGCGCCGCTGATTGGTTTATAGGGCAGGGCGGCCATTACAAAACCGTATCCGTATCCTCACTTGAAAAAAGACAGGGGCAATGGCATGTCGGCACATATTGCGCAAAACATGTGGTCATATGCACTGGACCTTGGGCGAATGAAATCCTAAAGCCACTCGGACACACATTCCCACTCGGCGTAAAACGCGGATACCACCAGCATTTCAATTCCCCCGCAAAGATCATGCACACATTGGTCGATGCCGACGAAGGCTATCTGATCTGTCCCATGGATCAAGGAATCCGCATCACAACAGGCGCAGAATTCGCGCAATTAGACACCGAGCCAAACCCGATACAAATCGCCCAAGCCCTTCCAAAGGTCAAAGAGCTGATTGATATTGGCGATCCGGCGGAGCAGGGTGCATGGATGGGAACGCGTCCCTGCATGGCCGACTCACTCCCCGTGATCGGTCAATCGGGCAAACATGAGGGATTATGGTTTAATTTCGGCCATGGCCATTGCGGCATCACTGCTGGGCCGTCCTCGGCGCGTCTGTTATCTGAAATGGTAATTGGCGGCGCAACATTCTGCCCACCCGAGCCATACAGCCCTAAACGCTTTCGCCAATAGGCACTTCGTCTTTAAGCCCACGGTTGTTCGCAATTTGGATCGAAATACCCGGACGCGCATTAATCTCCAAAACCAGCGGCCCCAGATCTTTATCCAAAACTATATCAACGCCAATATAGCCTAGCTGCGAAGCAACCTGCATCTTCACCGCGATATCGAGCATGTCTTTCCATCCGGGGATCTGACGATTGGTAAATAAATGACCAGTCTCGGGGTGGCGCTCAATGTAATGATTAAACTGCACCGCATGGTTGGTCATGCCCGTATCCATATCAATACCAACGCCAATCCCGCCCATATGTAAATTGGCCTTGCCATCGCTGCGTTTGGTCGGCAATCGCAACATGCCCATCATGGGCTTGCCGTCACAAACAATGATCCGCACATCCGGTACACCTTGGAATGAAATATCCTCAAACACAGGATCAAATTTCACAAGGCTCTCAATAACAACCGTATCTTTTTGCCCGCCAAGCGAGAACATCCCGCTCAAAATATTCTGACAGTGAAATTGCAAATCTTGTCTGCTGGCAATGCTGCCCGAGCTTTTCTTATACCCAATCGGCAAAATCCCGCTGATGACCAAAATCCCGTTTCCGCCCGATCCACGATCCGGCTTAATCACAAATTCCGTCCGCCCATCCAAAAGCTCGACAAGGCGCTTAACCTCATATTGCCAGTTAAGCTCACCAATCAACGCAGGGGTCGCAACGCCTACGCTCTCTGCCAAACGCTTGGTCGCCAATTTGCTATCCGCATAGGGGTAGAATTTGCGCTTATTCTTGGCAAAAATAAAATCAAGATTACGCTCGTTAATCCCGACAATGCCGCGCTTTTTCAAATTGGATCGCTTGAATATCATGACGTTGCTTTTTTAATCTGCCGAAAACGCCAATATTCCATCAGCTTGTAACCATTATACCTCCCAAGCAGCAAACAAAGCCCAATCGAGACAAATATCAATTCTGGGAAAACAAACATCAGATGAATGGTATAGCCGCTGAGCACAAAGATATAAATCACCGATGCCACAAACATACTGCCGATAAACCCATAAGCCGCATCAAGCCCGCCTTTTTCATCCAGCATCGTGGACATGCGCTCAATAAACATCGTGATAATCACCACGGGGAACAACGCCACGGAAATCCCAAGCGAGATATCCATATCCTTCGTCACCAACATCATCAAAATGATAAACAAGACAATCGTCGACAAAACCGCCGATAATCGCGGCACCATCAATAGATGCAGTTTGGTGATATACGCCCGCGCAATCAACCCGACACATATAATGCCAAAGAAAAACGCAATCCCATATCCAAGCCCCGTCTCACGAAACGCCAGTGCAATCAAAACCGGCATAAATGTCCCAAATGTCTGAAAGCCGATCATCTGACGGAAAAATGAGACTAACAATGCGCCCAAGGGGATAAGCACCAAAATCTGCACCACAAATTGTTGCTCTAACGGTAAGGTCTGTAATGAGAAGAAATTAAGGACAGGATTGCGGTTTTCCTGCATCCAAATTTCCCGCGTCAATGATCCATCCCGATTGGCTTTGGATGAGAGCGTATAGGAATAACGAACGCTCTCGGCATTGTTAAACACATCATGATCACCAACCCACCAGAGATAGTAGTTTTCGAGCGAACTCATCGCAGGAGAGACCGCAACACGCTTCCATGCTTTGCCGTCATTAACCTCAACCCAAGTCACAATATCCAGATTGTTATTACGATCTTGAAGTTCAAACCCATGCGCAATCCGCGCCTTGACATCCGATGCCCCCAACAGCTTAACAATCATCGCTTCTCTCGACGAAACACCCATTTCCTCAATCAAAAACCGCTGCGAGCTTTTATCCTGATCGAGTATTTTTATGATCTGTTTGGTGTATGAAACCGGGCCAGCCGATTTGTCTTTGGCCTCTTTTATGATTTCATCAATTTTCTCATACAAAATAACAATCTTGTCATCAGGGTTAGAGATGCGGTTTTTCTTGCGATATTGATCATCAATCTTAACATCCGCGCTTTTGATAGGGGTGGGATTATCAATCGCAAAGATATTAAAGCGCAGCAATATTGTCTCACTGCCCACAAGCGAACGCTTGGTGAATTCGTAGCGCGCATTGGAATCATCCTCCACGCCGAATTCTGGCGCAAACATTTGCAAATTGGTCACGACATAATTCTCATTGTCGCGCGGTTTCGCCAACGCAAATTCCAACGCATCTTTATTACGGCGAGATTTCGGTTCGATATTCGAAGAAAATTCAATATACCAGCTATCCACCGTTTGTGACGGCGTAATGGGATATGAAAGCATAACCGCTTTATAGTAAAAGACACCCAATCCAAAAAGGATAAGGCCAAGAGCAATACATATCGTAATCCAGGTTCTGGTCATCAAAATCCTATAGGGTAGGGGGCTTTCTAGTTTATTTATTCGTCCACTGGACAATTCGGCTTACCCGTAAATGTTTTAGAAACATCCACGATAAGCAGCCCTTTTTCAAGCATATTCCGCCCAATCAGCAAATCATAAGTAAACCCGTCCCGATTGGCCAAATTCACCTCTTCCTTAACCAGCTGACCCGCAATGCAAAACGTCATTTCCACAACGGGACGACGGATATATTCATCCCCGCCGCCTTTTTTCTTGATGCGTACGTGTCGAACAATCTCTTTTTTCAGCTTCTTGGTATCTTTCGCGTTTTCGGCAACAATTTCGAAAACAACATTGTCTTCCGCTTCTTCAATAATATCAACGTGAATGGATGACGTTGTCGCGCCCGTATCAAGCTTGGCTTTAATCACCGCATCAACATCTTTAACGCGCACATTTTCAACATATCCAATGATCACACGCTTTTCCGCCTGCGCCGCAGATGTGCTGGAAACTGCGGTAAAAACCAAAAACAAAACCAATAAGAAATTAAGTCTAAAATTCATTATAATTCACCTGTCATTTCAAAATAAACGAACTGCCTTGCATATAGTTGCTAATGCAATCAGATGCGAGCAAAATCTTTTAAAAAGTGAAGATTATTTTATATGAAGTGATCCACGTAAGCCGTTCTTATTGAACTGAGTTTTGATCAATGAATGCGCGAATATCGGAAAGCGAATAGCGGCTAAATTCTTGGTAATGGGTTTTGGCTGCTAATGACGCTTTTGAATAGCATCCCTCATTGATATTTGCGTTATCAAGGCGGTATTGAATTTCATAGCGGCGCTGCAAAATCTGGTTTTGAATATATTGCGGCTGCATGCTCGGATTGTCTTTGACCGATTCATCTAAAAACGCATCCGCGACATATTCCATCGTTTTCAAAAACGCAGGATCAATCGCGCCCTTTGTGCTTAAACAATGACGATGATACGCAAACGCACCCTCATTGAGGTCGTAAAAAACGCATCAAAAAATCAAATTTTGTGGAAGAGGCTGCGCGCGTGATTGTCGGAAATAAAAACAAAACAAGAGCAAGAAGGAATGAAATACGGATAAAGAGACTACTTTCTGTAAAGTCCCTCCAAGAGTATCCGCATACAGCGATAATAGCGAGCTATTTCTATACACCCCATAAGGTGCAATGATTAAATCACTTTACGTGCATTGTTAAGAAACGCCGATACCGATTCCTTCAATGCATTCGCTTGTATCGTTAATTGCTCTGCCGCGCTACTAACATCCATCGCCGAACTTCCCGTTTCTTGCGCTGCTCTGGTGACATCAGCAATATTGCTGGTGACATCATTCGTGCCCGCGGATGCTTCTTCGATGTTGCGCGCAATCTCATTTGTCGCTGCCGATTGTTCTTCAACCGCGGCCGCAACCGCAGTATTAGCATGATCAATATTCTCAATCTTTGCCGAGACATCCTGAATGCCTCTAACCGCTTCTTCCACCGCGTTTTGAATTGTTGTCACAAAGCCACCAATTTCCTCGGTTGCTTTCGCCGTTTCCTGCGCAAGATTTTTCACCTCACTCGCAACAACCGCAAACCCTTTACCTGCATCCCCCGCACGCGCCGCTTCAATTGTCGCATTCAGCGCAAGTAGATTTGTCTGATCCGCGATATCGTTAATAAGGCTAACGGCGCGGCTAATTTGCTGACCGGCTTCTTGCAGATGAATAACTTTCTCACCAACTTCTTTCGCCGTTCTCGATGATTCCTTTGCAACCAAAGAAGCCTGATTAACCTGCTTGCTAATCTCCGCTATTGATGACGTAAGCTCTTCCGAGGCGCTCGCAACGGTTTGCACATTCGACGAAGCCTCTTCCGCCGCCGCGGCAACAGTAATGGCTTTATCACTTGTCTCGGATGAAATATTCGACATCAATCGAGACGAGGTATTAAGCTGATCTGCGGAGCTTGAGACGGACGCAACCACGTCGCTCACTGTGCTCTCAAAATCATCCGTAACTTGCGTAAAAACGGACACCTTGTCCTGCATAGTATTCAGCGCATTATTGACAATGCGTGTCGCATTTAAAAATGAGCCTTCCATGCCTGTTTCGATGATTTTTCGATAATATTTGTTTTCGCTAACATGATCCAAACACGCCATCGACTCACGCACATACGCATCAGAGCGATCAATAAGATCGTTGATAGAATGCAGCAATTCCCCAAGCTCTCCTTTGGCGGATATACCTGTGATACGCGCCTCAAAATCCCCCTGCGCCACGCGCTGAACAACCTCAAGAGCATTTTTGATTTGCGCTTTGTCACCTTTTTTAGGCGTTGCGAAACTGTCATTTGATGTTTTTTTGGCTAATAAATTCATATCGTGTCCTAATCTTTTCCTATGGGTTAAGCGTTCAACGCAAACATCCACTCATTGAAGGTCATTTTATGCTCGGCAAGCTTATCGGCAATTTTCGCTCGCGACGCCTCAAGCGCCTCTTTCGGGCTAGAAATCGATAACTCCGTCTCAAGAAGCTCTTTATAAAATGGAATAATATGATCATCCAAAACCTTGCGGTCAGGAACACGTCTGTTTGAATGATACCCGACAATATTACCGTCTTTATCGCGGCTAGGCGTGACATGTGCAAAAACCCAATAGTTATCGCCATTGGCTGACCTGTTATTCACATAGGCAAAAATCTCTTCGCCGCTCTTTATGGTTTCCCAAAGCAAGTCAAAAACACAACGCGGCATTTCCGGATGACGGATAATATTATGCTGCTGCCCAAGGCATTCCTTTTCGCTTAAACCCGCCAATCGGTAAAACACTTCATTGCCGTAAACCAATTTTCCCGTAAGGTCAGTTTTGGATACGATGGTCTCATTCTCCGCAAAAAATGCCTCGTTCCCAGAAATCTGCTTATTGCCATATAAGGCCATAATGTCCCCCAAATATTTGATAATGAATTTTACGCGAGTACGATCGTATCAGATGAATATGATCGTATTAATTCTAGGGGAGGTTGTCTAATTTTTAATTAAAAACTATCGAAATTTATGAGCAAACCCGAAAAAGAAGGTTACGTGTGTGTGGTTCATGAATAATATAGAAGGCTATTACTGAAGGAAGGATTGCCGTTAAAACTGAAAGCCAATAACTGATGCACGCACCTCTGGTCCACCACCGCCCTGATCTATACCAACCCCAACGCTCACCGGGACGTTATCAAAAAGACCGCCCTCTGTAAGGGATAAATGACCACGAATGCCAGCTTCCGCACCGCTTTTCTCCGCTCCTGCACATATCTGAGCATGTCCATAGGCGCTCCAAGTATCATCAATGGCCTGTGATGCACTGCCATGAAGGCAAGCCGACCCACCATCGTCGCTATTATAGCCACCATAAATGCCGCCGCCTATTGAATGACCGTTATTTGTGAGTGATACCCCCATATTAGCGTCAACACCAAAAAATCCAGTTGTATCAGCGTAAGCATTGCCGCTAGCGCTCAAAATAGTCTCTGTAGTATCATAATAATGGTGGCCTGTAGTTTCCTCTGTAACAGTTTCAGTGCCAATAACATTGTAATCATCGTCGAAAACTTCAGCTTCATAAGTCTCGGTTTTAGGCTCATCCCAACCACCTGTTCCTTGTTTGTAAGAAAATCCACCTTGCACAAAACCAACTACGCCGCCTGTATCATGCCCGACTTTAACGCCCGCAGTCCCTCCAAAAGACAAATTGGACATGTCGCCACTTTGTCCATCTTCTGGCCTTAGCCCGTCTATATCTCGCCCCCAACCAAGCGCGGCATATCCGCCAATATCATTTTGCGGCCCAACATATGCGCCGCCCTGAACATTAAAATATTCAGTGAGCCCCGATTCTTCGGGAATCGGCATAGGAGCCAGAGGATCGATGTCAGCCGGCTCAAGCGAAATATCCTTTGTAAAAAACGGAATATTATTCTGTGCATTCGGTGAATAACTTAAATCGACCATCGTATTCTTTCAATTTCAAATATTTCCATAATTTTATGTAAATTATATTAATATTCTATTAATTGAGAAAATTTTAACGTCGAAACCTACTTATTACGCCACTTCACTTCGTATAAATCAAAGCGACGATCTTTGAAGTTTTGAACCGATCCTGATTGCCGTGCGACCTGTAAATCATTCAGGTTTAAATCCGCAAAGATGATCGTTTCCGTGTTTGCCGTGGCCTCCGCCGCAACACCATCTCTGGCGAAGGGGAAATCACATGGGGTAATGATATGGCTAGACGCGTAATGAATATCCATATTTTGCACATCAGGGATATTGCCGACAACACCCGCAGTCGCAACGTAAACCTGATTTTCCACGGCGCGCGCTTGTGAACAATACTTAACGCGCAAATACCCCTGGCGCTCATCGGTACAAAACGGAACAAACAGCAACAACGCCCCTTGATCCGCCAAATGCCGCGCAAGCTCCGGAAACTCGGAATCATAACAAATCAAAACACCGATCGGCCCGCAATCGGTCTGGATCACATTAAGGTCATCACCACCTTCAATATTCCACCAATATCTCTCATGCGGAGTAGGGTGGATCTTTTCTTGTTTATGCACCTCGCCCCCGCGCAGGAAGATATACGAGATGTTCTTAAGCTGATCATCCACAATCGACGGGTGAGATCCCCCAATAATATTAATATTATAAGAGATCGCCATCTTGTTCATGGCATCAACATAGGGCTGCGTATATTTCGTAAGATCACGCACGCTTTCTTCGGGCGTGCCTTTTTTGTTTTCCGCCGACATCAACGCAAGCGTATAAAGTTCGGGAAAGACCACAAAATCAGCTTTATAATCGGATGCAATATCAACGAAATATTCCACCTGCTTCATAAAATCTTCAAACGAGCTTACCTTGCGCACCTGAAACTGAACGCAGGCAACACGAACCGTACCCGCAGGACGTCCGCGCTCTTGCTTGGCTTTGTCTTCAATGTTCGACGCATTGCGCCAAATCATGTGTGACGCATAATCTTTAGAGTCCTTATCGCCTGGCAGATAGTTTTTCAAAAATCCAATCGGCTCAAACCCATTGCGAATATGAAAGCCCAAAACAGAATCTCTCAATTTCTTGGCCGTCACGGCCTCAATATAATCCTCAACGCTCATCCCTTTTTTCGCATGCTTACCATAGCCAGGAATGCGCCCACCAAAAACAATCCCCTTTAGCTTCAATGTCACACAAAGCTTTTTGCGCATATTATAAAGGCGTTGCCCAATGCGAATGCCGCGCGCATCCGGATCAACACAAACCTCCATCCCGTAAAGGATATCACCATCGGGATTATGACGGGACGCATACCCGCCGCCTGTGATTTCGTGCCAAGTATGCGCCTTGGTCGCGGTCTTTTCATCAATGATAAACGTCGCCGCATGCCCCACCACTTTTTCACCCAACAGGGCAATAAACTGCCCATCGGGAAAGTTGATGATTTGTGATCGAAGCATCTTTTTCGAATACGATAAATCCTTATCGTAAACCTTAGTGCTCAATGCATGGATACCGTCAATATCATCGATCGTCGCCGTTCTGATAAAGAGTTTTTGATTTTTAATTTTTTCGCTCATAAATGATTTTGTACCACAAATTGAAACTTTAGCTAGCGGGTATTATTCAGTGCGGCACATACAGCCGAAGGAGAGTGTTTGTCTAAAAAATATGGAACGATTTCAATCTCTAACCGTTAGAGGGGGCGAACGAACCTTAACAAAGGAGACAATCATGAAACCCTCAAAAATTTTATCAATGCTCGCCGTCGGAACGATTCTCGGCTTATCCGCGTCAGCATTGGCACAAGAAACGCTCGCGGAAAAAATAACAACACCAATGGCAGGGCTGCAAGATAACGCATATATCGTGCTAAGCGGTTCCGTAGGTGACATCCGCAGTGATGAATTTGACCTCAATTACGGATCAGACAAAATCACAGTCGAGCTTGACCGTTTTGGCTGGGATGACGATGCCGCTTCATATCTTATTAAAGGCGAATCCGTAACCGTACGCGGCTATATCGACGATAACTTTCTCGAAGGGCGTGAAATCGAAGCTTACAGCGTTAGCTTGAATGACAGCTTCGTATATTATTATTTGACTGATGTTGATCCTGTCTTCGTGACCTACTATGATAAGCGCGACACGCTCGATGAAGGCACATTCGTAACAGCTACGGGGATCGTCAGCAAAAGTTCAGGTGACGAATTTACCATCACAAATAAAAATGGTTCCTCGCGTGTCGACGTCAGCGAACTCGGCTACAATCCCTTCGACGACGAAGGTCTGCAAAAAATCGAAGATGGCGATAAGGTATTCGTATTCGGAGATATTAATAACGATTTCTACGACACCAAAGAAATTATGGCAGATGGCGTAGTCGAATTAATCGAGAGATAAAGTTTAAGTAACCAATATTCGGTCCGAGCCTATCTGGCTCGGCCGATAACAATAAAAGGAAAACACAATGAAAAGATTCGCATGTTTATTTGCATTATTGGCCCTCAGCGCTTGTAAAACCACAGTAAACCCCGGTGACGCAACAATTCGCGGCGACGGCTATGAAGTTGAGGTAGGCGACGACAACCACAATCGTAACGGAGATTTTTGTCCCCCTGGACAGGCAAAAAAGGGAAACTGCTAAATCACTGATAGAAATATATAATTTCACAAGCAAACCAATAAAGAGGAGTAAACCTACATTATGATTAAATACGCATGTCTCTTCACTTTGATGTCCGTAAGCGCCTGTAGAGCGACAGTAACACCCGGAGAGATAAAAATGCGCAACAATGGACACGGTATAGAATTAAGCGACGGAAAACGCGCGAGCAAACAAGATTTTTGTCCTCTGATAAGGATAGTAAAAGGAGCCTGTTAGGCCATGTTAAAAGCAAAATTATACCGAATGGTGACAGATGAGCATATCTGCCCATACGGCATTAAATCGAAAGATTTATTAGAACGCCAAGGATATGAGGTCGAAGATCACCACCTCAAAACCCGCGCGGAAACCGACGCGTTCAAACAAGAGCATGACGTGAAAACAACGCCGCAAACCTTCATCGATGGAAAGCGCATCGGCGGCCATGATAATCTCGTAAAGCATTTCGGTGTCACCACCCTCAAACAAGAGGGCACAACATACCAACCCATCATCGCCATTTTCACGACGACCCTCTTGATGGCCTTGGCCGTTTGCTGGGCAATGACGGGGACAATCGCATTCGCGCTCACCATAAAAATGTTCATCGCGATCAGCATGTGCGCACTCGCCATCCAAAAATTGCGCGACCTCTATGCTTTTTCAAACCAATTCATCACATATGATCTGCTCGCCATGAAATGGGTACGCTACGCCTATATCTATCCCTTCATAGAAATGCTTGCCGGTATATGTATGATTGCGGGCATCTTTATACCTATCGCCGCTCCCGCCGCACTTTTTATCGGCACAATCGGCGCAATATCCGTCATCAAAGCTGTATATATAGACAAGCGAGACATCAAATGCGCCTGCGTCGGCGGTGACAGCAACGTTCCGTTAGGCGCAATTTCACTGACCGAAAACCTTATGATGATGGCAATGGCAATCTGGATGCTAGCGGCTTATATTTAGTACGATTATAACGTTTGCTTAACGATCTCCCTCTATAATCATAACCAGAGTTTGAGCAAAAAATAATCGATGAAATTATGACCAATTAATCATTGCCATAATCAAATTTTCCTGCTTTACTCCCCCAAATTAAAAAATAGCAGAGAGTAGCAATGAGTAGTTCTTTAATCCAATTTCAAGACGTTCTTCGTGACGCCATACAATCATTGTTCGGCACAAACCCCTCCGCACAAGAAATTATTGACGCATACCCAGCAGCCGCGCATACGGGGGCAGCCTCCATTCAAACTGGCGGAGGAACCTTTTTCGATTTATTCGCAAAAAAAGGGCGCAACGAATGGGAAGAAGTTGAAAAACTCATCACGCATTTCAAAGACGAAGGCGTCAAACAATCAGCCTTGATCCGCGGCGACTTCCTATTTGGGTATGAGCCACAATCCTATGACGTCATTCGCGCCATGGTGTTTGAATATGCCGAAATGGGCATGAATGTTTTGCAAAATTTTCACGGCATGAACGATGCTCGCGCACTTGTTGGTGTCGCAAAAGCGGTGCAAGAAGCGAAAGCGGCAGGCCATGATATTATCGCACAGGGAACGATCTGCATTGAAGATAATCCAAACATAACTGTCGAAGGATGCTTGGAATTTGCTCAAGAGCTTGTCGATATGGGGCATGAGGGCTTTTACTTAAAATCAGCGAGCGGTCGTTTAGACCCTGATTTTGTCTATGAATTAACCGCTGCGCTCTATGATAAATTCCCCGACCAAGCCATCACAATACACGCACACTCGACATACGGAGAAGCGCCCGCATGCTACATGGCCGCAGCAAGAGCTGCCCTTGAGCGCGACAAAAACATCACAATGGATGTCCAGCATCCTGCGTTGGCGGGATCAACGGCGCAACCAAGCATGAATAAAATGGTTGCCCTGATTAAAGATTACCCTGATGAAAAAATGAAGGCTAATGCCCCGACATTGGATATTCAGGCCATAAAGGCCAGCATGTATTCATTATTCGGATTGCGCTATCGCTACCGTGAATTTGAATCTTCCTACAACCCCGAGCTTGTTGACGCTATGTATGATGCGCGCACCCCCGGCGGCGCATCCGCAACACTCAAATCCATTCCCGGCTTGGTTGATAATTTAGGGCGGCTGTTAGGATCCCCTGAAAGCCCCGCAGATTGGGACACAATTCAAATCGAAATCTACAAAATGCAAGCGCAGATTTTGGATGATTTAGGACAGCCTACACAAGTCACTCCTTACGCCGCAAATACGACGGGGCAGGCCGCATTGTCTCTCTGGTATAAATTAGAGGGCAGGGATAAA
>JAACQG010000024.1:4380-5191 GCA_009995045.1 Alphaproteobacteria bacterium | reverse complement strand
AAGAACGCTCCACGCATGAGCGGCAGCCAATGGGACGACACCGTTTCCACAGGCGCGAATTCTGTCCACCCGATGGGCCAGCCCATCAGCCATTCGACAAATTGCGGGTTTAAGACTGGCTGGGACTCCGTCCCAATCGCCTTCGGGTCCGGGTGGGAATGGCAAACAGCTTCCACATTCAAAGGCTTGGTGTTCCGCACAAATTGGCTCGGCCCCGCATTGTTTTTGGAATCCTGCGCCGTCACGGTCGGCCATAATATGGCAGCCATCGCCAAAGGCGGTGTTGCCACTTGCCCTTTGGCTCGTCTCTCCATCCATGTGTGAGGATTTTCGGAGGATGTTTTCTGTGCCCTTGGTGTCGGCCACATGATCTGTTCCCGCAGATTGCTCGGGCGGGATCTGCCCGCACGCTGACCGTTCGGTCCCATCATCTTTTTCATCGCCTCGGGCGATCTGACGGGCAGATGATCCATAGTATTGGGTGTTGCCCAATTGACCGATATCTCCGCCAGTCCTTTCTGGGATGAATTCGGACCGCGTTTCTTGAAGTCTTGCGCTGTCGGTGTCGGCCAATTCACTACCGACACTTCCAGACGGCATTTTGGATTGTTGTTCTGTATCTCCTTCTGGCACGGGCCATTCGCAGAAGAGACACGGACTGTCGGCCAGAGATGCTTCACCTGATCCCGCAGGCTCAAGGGCATGCCCGCATCCATCCGCTCTTTGAATTTCTCTGAGCTGAGACAGCCACCCGTTGGCTCGGTCGCTTTCACGGTACGCCAAAATGAAGAGGCGCTCGCGTTTGTGAGAC
>JAACQG010000024.1:157-4280 GCA_009995045.1 Alphaproteobacteria bacterium | reverse complement strand
GGACGTTTTCGAAGAAACAGAGCCTTGGGCGTATCTCCCGCACAATCCTGTACACATCTGGCCAGAGGTGACGCGGGTCGTCTTTGCCTTTTTGTTTTCCGGCAACGGAGAATGGCTGGCACGGATATCCCGCAGTGATGCAATCCACAACGCCACGCCATGGCTTGCCGTCAAAGGATCGTAAATCCGTCCAAACAGGCGCTTCGTCCAGGCTTTTGTCTTCCATGCGTGTTGCCAGGATTTCGCACGCAAAGGCTTCGATCTCGACAAAACAGACTGCGCGAGCATTTGGCTGCGCCACTCGGATGCCGAGGTCGAGTCCGCCGACACCGGCGCACAAGGACAAAATGTTAAGGGAACGATGATCCACAAATTCAAATTCCTTTTTTGCAGTCAGGTACGCATGAGTACGCGCCCCAAGTACGCGGGGGTACGCACCTTGAACACGTTGCTCCGACTGGTTTTGTAATGATTGGCGGTGGGGGCGCGTACCCAAAAAAATCTTCTGGCGCTAAAAAACTCCTGCGCCTAAGCCCGCCGCATAGGGTTCAATCGCCGGAAGTACCTTTTTTGCTCAAACAGGGAAGGGAAAAAGCAAAAGCCACGCCCATGGTCAATGGTTGCGTGGCTTTGAGATACTACTCCAGCGATTGTATTGATTAGACTAGATGATTTTGTTCGACCTGTCCGCTCCAAAAATGTTCGCGAACATTTTTTATGGACTAAAGCCATAAGTTACTGATTGGAACAGCCCACAGGTTCTGACCAAATGGCACAACATCTTTGCCGCGATAAATAACAACACCGCAGACGAAATCATCTCCTGTAATGCGTTGTAACTCTTCTAATCCTTTGAAATCTGATTTTGAAACGTTATCGCTTTTCTTCACTTCAACAGCGGTTAATTGCCCATTAGGTTTTTCTAAAACAAAATCAACCTCTTTGTCATCGCTGGTTCTAAAATGGAACAAATCCATCTTATCATCACGGAAGGTAATCAGTTTGAGAAGTTCTGTTGCCACAAAGTTTTCAAGAACATGCCCAAAAAGCTGTGGTCTGTTTGTTTCAAGATCCCTTAACTCGTATTGTAGCAAGTGACAGAGCAACAAGGTATCAGTCATGTATCCCTTTGGTGACTTCACAAGACGTTTGCCAATGTTGCGATACCATGGCGCACATTCAAATGTCAGAAACAACATTTTCAGGAGTATTTTATAATTACGTGATGTTACGTGATTCAGACCAGCATCACGCGCAATGTCAGCATCATTGATCAACCCACCCGCACGGCTTGCTAAAATACGAAGCAGATTAGGAAGCGTACTTAATTTTTCTATTTCTGCCAGTGCGCGGACATCACGTTGTAATATCGTTGTCAAATATCCATCAAACCAAGTTGTGCGCTCATGAATATCCGCACCAGATATTTCAGGGAAGGTTGAAGCACGGATGACATCTGATAGCTTGTTCTTACCAGAATCGGCTTCAAAATCCTTTTTGAATAACCGCTCAATGAAATCGCCTTGGCCTCCCAAAGCTTCGGCGCTTGAAATCGGGTATAGCGTAAGAATATTCATGCGGCCCACCAGCGGATCTGATAATTTTGGCAAAGCCATGATATTGGCTGATCCTGTCAGGAGAAAACGCCCTTTCAGTTTTGATCCATGCTCTTGCCGGAACTCATCCACAACAACCTTTAAGGCTCTGAAAATCTCAGGAACAAGTTGCACTTCATCAATAATCAACGAGCCTTTACGTTCTCTAAGGTAACTCTCTGGCGCATTGGCGGCGGCGGCCATTTGTGTTGTACTGTCAAACGTGACATATTCGGCGGGGTATTCTTTTTTAGCGATGGCCTGAACCAATGTGCTTTTGCCAGCTTGACGCGGGCCATTGAGAAATACAATCGGGCTAACCTCTAGAGCCTTAAGAAGCCGATTTCTAATTTGTCTGTTTATGTGTGCCATTCCCGAAGTCTTACCTTGTTTATCCAAATCCATCTTTCATAAATTATAAAACAAACTTTTATATTTGCAAGATATATCTTTCAAACATCATGAAAACTGTGCGCGAATTATTAAAATAATGCTCGTGTGAAATTCACTTACAATCCATGAAAAATACTTATATTTCGTCTATTTTGTGAAAAACGCTTACAGATATGCATTGTAACGCCTTTATTGGCGCAATTGATGTGCTGTAACGCATATTGAAGTATAAGCCTGCTTATTGTTTCTTTGCCACCCGCTTCTTGGGAACAGTCAGACCTATATCCTGTAATTTTCGTCCCAGCGTGTCGTCCTTAGCCAAAAGCAATAAATCATGCTCAAGATTAAGGCAAAACAGAACACTGGCATACGCACCAAATGTCACGCCACTATCACCATTTTCAATTTTACGTAGCGTTGTGCGCGTCATACCAGCGCGTTCCGCCAATATGCTTGATGTGATTTTGCGGCGCAGGCGAGCCAGCTTAATATTTTCGCCAACACGCGGTAATAACGCTTCAAGAGTTGGTGATAATACTGCCGTTTTTCTGCCCATCTGTTTACCCTCAATGGTAATTAAAATATCCAAATATATGAGTTAATGTAAACTATTATATACATAAACTCACGTAACGATAAAAATAAGATGCATTAAACCTTAATAACCATCCCTTGATCGTCATAGCCTTTGCATTCAAACACGCCAGCCCGAAGGGGATAGCCACGTGGATTGGAAACCACCCGTGTATCGCCAAACATCCTGTCGTCATGCTCATGCGTATGCCCATATATCCAAAGCTGTGGCCGATAATCATTGATCACTTTCTCCATATCCAAAGAGCCGTATGCGGGCTGCATATGGCTTTCACGGTGAATGGGGTTGTGCGATTGCACGGGCATATGATGAGAAATCACAACGCGTGGCCCCCGTAAATCCTGCTCGAACCAATCAATAAGTCTTGTTTTATAACGCTCGTGAAAGGTGATTGTTTGTTGCGGGGTTAAAAAATCATGCTTACCTTCGCCTGTTTTAATCATCCTGTAATCATTCATTTTCTTATGAGCGGTTCGCATCGCAAATGTGTTTGCGCCGTCAAAGTCTGTCCGCATCGTCCCGCCAAAGAAATGAACGCCATCGATGGATATCGCTTCATCTTCCAAAAAAGTGAGCTGCGGATAATCCTGCGCCCAGCGCTTGAAAGCATCAATGCCGTCAGCAAAAAGAAAATCTTGGTCATATCTTCAATAAAGAAATGAACCGCCTCGGCTAGATGAGTCTCGGGGTCGATCTGTAAAAGATCATAAGTAATGGCACTGGCGAGAGTGATGAAGATTTCAAGCATGGTTACAATTACCTCTTAATTTTAAGCTATTTTGGCTATTCCGTAACCTTCTTAACAAATTCGGACTTCAGACCCATTTGCCCGATGCCAGCGATTTTGCAATCGATGTCATGGCCATCAGCGGCCTCTGGTATAAGCCGGATAGATTTAACCTTGGTGCCGACCTTGACCACGCCGCCCCGGAATTTCAGATCTTTGATAACGGTCACGGTATCACCATCTTTGAGTTCTACACCGTTGGCATCACGCACGACTTTAACATCGGAGGATTGAAGATCGGAGTCCTTTGGCCATTCATGGGAGCATTCGGGGCAGATGAGCATTGCGCCATCTTCATACACATAGGGTGATTGGCATTTGGGGCATGGGGGCATTTCGCTCATATGGGTAACCTTTCTTTATCGTTCAATTTTTATCACTTTATCCCGGCTGGTATGACCGCGTATAATCGTTAATGAGGATTTCGCAACGCCTAGATTTTTGGCCAAAAGCTTAATGACAGCTTCGTTCGCCTTGCCATCCTCCGGCGCGGCTGTGACATAAATTTTGTAAAGGGCGGTGCCATCCTCACGCATTTCTTTTTTGATCCGCTCTGCCTTGGCCTTTAGCGTGACCTTCACATACAGGGTGTCAGGGGGATCGTTATAATCAAACAAATCAAGCATGGGGAGTGCTGTCCTCAGCCATCATCTCTCTGGCTTTTTGGAGTGCCGCCTCATAATCATCAGTAAAAACAACATGCGCCTTGCCTTCATCAATATGGGCATTTTTAAGCATCCCTATGGGTTGGGA
>JAACQG010000024.1:0-147 GCA_009995045.1 Alphaproteobacteria bacterium | reverse complement strand
CTCAATATGATGCATGAACCGTTATCGCTGCATTGTTTGATAATACTCTCAAGGGCGCTTTCCCCTGTGGCATCCAGATAGGGCACAAGCCGCATCCGCAGGATCAGAACTTTGGGCATCTGCCCCATGGCTTTGAGCGTATCGACC
>JAACQG010000014.1 GCA_009995045.1 Alphaproteobacteria bacterium | reverse complement strand
AGCACATCGAACGGGTCCGCCATCGCGATACGCGCCTCAAATTCAGTGAGCGCTACGGGCAGCATTTTATGATATGTCGCGGTTTTTTTATCAATCAGATCAAGCGCGTCGGAATTGAAAACTGTTCTTCGTGGATCGAAAACTTCATATCCAGATGCTTTTGCAAGCACCTCTATTAAGGTGTCTTCGTCAATAAAACCAAGATCAACGAGCGCCTCGCCGAGCATTTTGCCCGTGATGCCCTTTTCTTTCAGGCCAACCTTCAGCTGCCCTTCAGTAATAATCCCCTCTTTGACCATCAGGTCGCCAATGCGACCAAGAATTCTTACCGTTTTCTTTTCAGGATCGTTAAACCCAGGTGCACCTTGCGCGGCAGTATATGTTCTAATCTCACCGCGCCCCGTGCGAGCATTAACCAGATCCTTATTTTCAGATTCGTTCATCCCCTCATAAAGGCCGGGATCGACCATCGCAGGGAGTGTTTCTTCTTGCCCCGCACCTAAATCAGAGGGATTTATGTGTGTTGTTTTTTGTGGCTCATCCTCGGGGATAACATCGAATTCCGTATCCTGCGAAAAAACATCACCCCCTGGGCCTCTATACTCAGGTTTTTCTTTTCTTGTGTTTTTGGGCGCCTGATCATCTTTAACAGATGCGCCCTGAACAGACGCGTCATCGGCCGGCGCGTCATCCATCACTTCAAAACTGCCAAAGAATTCCGCGCCATCCGATGGCACAGACTCAACAACAATATCCTCTTCATCCTGAGAGATATTTGGCATCGCCTCCTCCCCAGAAAGCTCAACTTCTTCCACATCAATAACATCGTCTTCTTCAACAATGCTTAATTCAGAAATGTCGATTGATTCATTCATTTTTTTATCGTCGTCTTTCATTGATCTTCAATGCTTTTTTGAAAATTTAAATTGCTCAATTGTTACGCAGAGTGCTCATCCGAATTATTAGGATAACGTGGAAAAGTTAAAAAAATGATAGTATTTATTTAACATAAACAGCATGTGGCCATTCATCATCAATATATCATAGCGCAGCTCGTTTTAGAATCGATTATATCGCCCCGTCATTTGAGTCCTTCGGGGCCATATTCAGAGCATAAAAAAGGGCATCCTCACTTTTAAGCGAGAATGCCCTTTCATGATTTAATTTTAACTACTCAGCGGCGATTGCAAATTTTGCGTCTTTGCGTGGCCATTGTGTAAATTTAAAGAGTGATTCGTCGATACCGGCAACTGTTGCACAGAGTCGCGCAGCAACCAAATATGGGTCAGCGTTTGCACCAGGGCGACGGTCTTCAAAGTAACCATAGCCTTTCTGTGCCACTGGCTGAGGAATGCGGATTGAACATCCACGATCCGCAGTACCAACTTTAAACGTTTCGATGTCACATGTTTCATGATCACCTGTCAGGCGTTCATGGTTGTTTGCGCCGTAAAGTATCACGTGCTGAGCATGCTTGCTCTCGAGTGCTTTTGTTGCAGCTTCGATTGCATCGCGGCCTTTGTTTTTGTCACGTGTGTTATCATCAGAGAAGTTTGCGTGCATCCCTGCCCCGTTCCAGTCGCCTTTTACAGGTTTGTTATCGATAGACACAGATACGTCAAACTCTTCCGCTACTCTATAGAGCAACCAACGCGCAAGCCATGTGTGGTCACAGATTTTGAGAACGTCTGCAGGCTCGTTATCGTCACCGCGCCAGCCGATTTGGAATTCCCATTGGCCGGGCATCACTTCTGCGTTGATACCGTAGAACATAAGTTCTGTTTGAAGGCAAAGCTCTGCATGCGCCTCAACGAGTTCACGACCAAAGATTTCATCCGCGCCAACGCCACAGTAATATGGACCTTGTGGACCTGGATATCCTTGCTCGGGCCAGCCGAGAGGTGTGCGCCCTTTAAAGAGTGTGTATTCTTGCTCGAAGCCAATCCATGGGTTTGTCTTGCCCGCACCTGCATCAAGGATCGTGCGAAGCTGCGCACGTGAATTTGATTCATGCGGTGTTTCGCCGTCTGCGTTGTAGACTTCACACATAACAAGGAAGTTGCCTTCGCCGCGAATAGGATCAGTGATGAAGCTTGATGGCTTCAAGATACAATCCGAATCGTTGCCTCTGGCCTGGTTTGTTGATGATCCGTCGAAGCTCCACTCAGGGAAATCTTCGATTGATGGATTTACACCCAAATCAACAACACGTGCTTTCGAGCGCAAGTAGCGTGTAGGCACAGCGCCATCGAGCCATATATATTCTGCAAGGGTAAATTTAGACATCCCTAATTCCTTTCATTATGCGATGTAAATGTTTGTAACGGGCACAATTAAGCGTTTTTTGCAGTGCATTGCAAGAGAAATGTTAAAAATGAATGATTAGTATGCGTTTGATGCATCACGGTTAGCCTTCATATGCATAATTTGCATTCTCAAAGCACACAGCAACAGAGCGAAACCCCTAAATCCCTTAAGGGTTTTGATGATCATAACAGACAAGCATGACGCGTGATTGGGTGATTGGTTATCGCGCTATAGTATAATGTTTTGGGAGGTGTAAAGGAGATAAATGGTGCGCCCGAAGAGATTCGAACTCCTGACCCCTTGATTCGTAGTCAAGTACTCTATCCAGCTGAGCTACGGGCGCACACGATTTTTATCAAATCGAGCGGGAAGTTACGCCAAAACTTTTTATAATGCAACCCTTCAATTACACTATTTGCATGCATTGGATGTTATCGTTATAAAATTATTGATAGAATCAGTGTTGTGCTTGACACTGAGCGTTGATAAAGCGATGCTCTTGCAATAGAGTAATCTATTATTTGAGTTGTATCCTCTCGATATCCGACCAAACAAGCATTACAAAACAGGAACATTATGTTGCGCGACATGAAGACAAAATTATTACTTACGACTGCGGCGATAACGATGGTTATTGCGGCTTTTCCAATCCAAACGCAGGCGCAAGATAATCGTTCGCCATCGCTTATAATTACGAGCGGCCCTATTCCCGAGAGCCTTAGACAGGGGGTTTATTCCAAACCTGTAGAGATTCGCGAGATTACAGCAAAAGAGATCATGAATGACAGCTATTACGATGGCGGGAAGTCGATCATATCTGCGCAGATTGGTGATTTGGCGCGCACTTTGGGGCAAATCCAAAGCCGTATTACGAACATCACCAACAGCCTGAATCAAATTCAACGCGCGAATGAAGTGCGTTCAGCGGAATATTACGCAAATATCGCAACGATCAATACGCAACTTCAAAGTGGAACAACGCCCGGTAACCCGCGCCTTGTTGGCCGCCTTGATAAAGCAGAGCGCAGCCTTGAATCATTGAGCAACAGTCTGTCTGACCTTAATGGTATCGCGGTGAATACATCTGGCGCGGCGTCTGAGGCATCTTATTTGTTGGAAAACACACGCGCGGCGTATTCAGTATCAGGCGCGGTTGAAGAAGACCACATCAAGCTTTCCGAGCTAGAAGACAGCATCAACAACACGATCACATTGATTGAACGTGTTCTTAATACTGTGAATGACGACATCACCCGCACAACCAGCTATCTTGCGTCAGAGCGTAATAACCTTCGTACATTGGCGTTGGGTGTTAGCAATGGTGATTTATTTGGTAAGAGCCTTTCGAACCGTCCGTTTTCAAACGTAGCGACGTTTAACGGCGGCGATACGATGGCGAGCTCATCTGTTACGCAGAGCGCGCCGGCATCTTTGGCTGGTCCACGTGCTTTGGCGAAGATTAAGTTTGATCGTCCTGATGTTGATTATGAACAGCCCGTTTATACGGCAGCGACAGAAGCGTTGAAGCGTTATCCTGATGCGCGTTTTGATTTGGTTGCGGTTAGCCCGACCAGTGGAAACGCGGCAGAAGTTGCGATTGAAACGACACGCGCACGCCGCAATGCGGAAAAAGTGCTTCGTACACTGACGCAGCTTGGCCTTGATACAAACCGCATTGACCTTTCATACAATGAAAGCGCAACGGCGACATCGAGCGAAGTTCACCTTTTCATTAAGTAATCCCGCCTTATAATTCTCACTTCATCTCCTTATCTTGAGTGTGCGCTCATAATGCATGATAACTCTTGATCAAGGAATGACGGCATCATTGAAGGTGAGGTTTAGCTGTTCGATAAACGTGCGCACGAAAGCGCCTCCTGATTTCGTGGCGCTAGAACACATAATGTAAGTGCAAATCATCCTTGACCCCGCCCCTCAAAAGCATAGGATAGCTATAGATACACTAGAAGGTTATGTGCTTTGACTACTCAATCCGCTCCCCCAAAAGCCCCGGCGATTAACACCGATACGATTTCCGTGCGATTGACGCATGATCCCGCGCAAATTGAAGCGGCGCAGCGATTGCGCTATCAAGTTTTCTACGAAGAATTTGCAGCAAAACCGAATAACGAGATGGCGCTGGCGCGGCTTGATTTTGATGATTTTGATGAATATGCGGATCATTTGATTGTGATTGATCATGCGCGCGGCGATAAGATCGTTGGGACATATCGCCTGTTGCAGCAAGATGCGGCGAAGCGGATTGGTCAATTTTATTCCAGTGATGAATATGATTTAACGCCGCTTTTGAATTCAGGGCATAATTTGCTTGAGCTTGGGCGTTCCTGCGTGATGCCGGAATATCGTACGAAATCAATTATGAATTTATTGTGGGAAGGGATTGCGGAATATATCTCTAATCACGATATCGGGATTATGTTTGGTTGTGCGAGCCTGCATAGCACAGATATCAAGAGCATTTCTTTGCCGCTATCTTATTTGCATCATTACCATCTTGCACCGGAAGAGATTCGCACGCGGGCGCTCAAAGGGTGTTACATCAATATGGATATCATCCCCAAGGATGAATATGAGGCAAAACGCGGATTTAATGAGCTTCCGCCGTTGATTAAGGGGTATTTGCGTGTTGGTGCGGTGATTGGCGATGGGGCGTTTATTGATAAACAATTTAACACTACCGATGTATGCATCATCATGGATACGCGCAATGTGACCGATCGCTATCGCAAGCATTTTGAGCGCAAGATACAAAAGGATATCCCCGGTAAGGGTGTATCGGATAGCTCCGAATAATGCGGGTTGTTATCGCTAGCCTCAAATTTTTGGCGTTTGTTTTTCTTTGTCTGGTTTTTGTTCCACCGCAGATCATCGTTATGGCGTTTAGCAAAGGTGATGCATCGCGCGTTTTGCCGATGTATTGGATGAAATGTGTGTGTTTTATTTTTGGCATTCGTGTTCAGGTCAGTGGATCTGCGTATAAAGACGGGCAGATGATCGTGATGAGCAATCATTTATCGTATCTTGATATTCCGGTGATCGGCAGTGTTATCCCCTACTCCTTCGTTTCGAAAGCCGATGTTGCGAAATGGCCCGTTTTTGGGTTTTTGGCGGGGTTGCGGCAGACGGCCTATGTTATTCGCGGCTCAAGCAATCCCGAACTTGCGAGCAAGGGGGTTGAGGAATGTTTGCAGCGCGGCGATAGCTTGATTGTGTTTCCTGAGGGTACGTCTACGGACGGGCAAACGGTGATTGATTTTAAAACGGGATTGTTTGCGCGGGCGATTGATGCGGGAATTGCCGCGATGAAAATTCAGCCCGTGACGATTAAGGTCATGACATCGGATAAGCGTGTGCCCGTGACGCAGGATGATCGCGATCTCTATGCGTGGCACCGCGACATGACGACGGAATTGCCTGCGCATTTGTGGCGTTTTGCCAAATCTCGTGGGGCGGTGATGCGGATTGTTTTTCACGATACACTTGATATTGCCGCATATGATGATAGAAAAACACTTGCCAAGGATACCCATAAGGCCGTATCCAATGGATATATAGATTTAGCCGCATAATATAAGGAGCCTACATGTCAGACGACAATATCAAGCCGGAAGAAGTATCCCAATTACAAGCCTATCTTGCCAGAACCTTCAAATCTGAAGGGTTTGCATTGAAGATGCGCGAAAAGGCGAATGATTCTGTCGAAGTGATTTTGAATGGTGAATTTGTTGGTGTTCTATACAAGCTGGTTGATGAAGGTGAAACTTCGTATGATTTCAACATGAGCATTCTTGATATTGACCTTAAGGGTTAGGCCCTTTTTCAAAAATTGAATAAGTCTGTGATGCAAAACGCTTTTATTTTTGCTCATACACCCCAATGTCTGCTAAAATGAATAACAAGTTTTGAGCTTTTTTTGCATGGTGGGCAGGTTTTGACCGTTTCTCGTTTTATATTATCGGTATGTTTTTTGGTGGTTTGTGCTTTTGCAATTCCGTCATACGCGGCGGAAAGCCTCGATTTTATTGATAAAAATAACGCTAAAGCTCATGATCTCGCCAATATCTCTGATCACTATCGTTTTTCACGGGTTGCGCGGGTGGATTTGAATAACGATAGCATTGATGAATTTATACTTGCGCGTGCGATCAATGATACCCGCAATCATTTTGATGTAGTTGCGACTACGGGCGATGGATTGGCTGAGCTTGGGTCATTTGAAGCGCGCAAAATGATGGTTGCATATGATGAGCATCACGGCGTTCGCAGCCTGCTCAGCTTTAACCATCCTGATAATGATTTTGACTATGATGTTTATCAGTGGGATGCGGCGCAGTCGCGTTTTGTAAATATACGCAGTTTAAAGAATGGGAGCGCGCAATGATGAAACGCCTCACCACTCTCGCTTGTGCGGCTGCGTTTATCGCTTTGTTCGGGGCATCTGGTGATGCATATGCGCAGTGCACGTCTGTTATTCCCGGCTTGCCAGATGTTGGCAGTGTGCCGTGTTCGGAAGCTTTTACGCCGAATACACCTTCAAATCCTTCAGATGGGCCTAATGCCCCAGGTTCACCCAATGAAGCAAAGCATGAGAATGATTCATGTGATGGTGATTTCATGAACCAGATTTATGCGCGCTCTTATCTTGAGGCGAATCGGGAAATTATGATTAGTGCGCTTTTGGTGCGCAAACCCGACAGTGTTTTGGAATATACATGTTTTGATGGGCAAGTTAAGCGCACAGCCGAGACTGCGGGTTTGATTTTCTCGGAGACCAATCTATGGCTTGGTAGTGGTGGTGGATCTTATTCAAGTGTTTCTACGCCTGATGGTTCTGATATTGATATCAATGTTTACACTGCTGATACTTATCTGGATGTGTCACTTAACCGTCTTGTGATGCAGGGGATGTCCAGCTTTGTGAATAGCAATTTTGATCATGAATTTTTGGGCGGCTCCGCAGGGATCAGCAGTGATGTTAAGGCATCTGTTGGCGCGGCTAGCCTTGCGTGTTCCAATATGCGGGATGTTTACGAGCTTGCTAAATGTAAGAATATCAACCCGGCCACTTTTTTCATGACATTTGAAGATATAGTGGCTGCGGATCCGCGCGATTCATTGCCGAGCGGTCAATTGCAATGCGGCGGTATAAACCCTATTACATCTGCGGCTATTGCCGTTGCGAATAATGACGGGGGTACATATGCGCTTAAAGATAACATTGTGACCTACTCTGATATGTTCATCCCCTCATCTAGCGGGACTTGCGCCGAACCCGTGCCAACGGGTGTGATGGTTAAGCAAGAGAAATTTTCTTATGGTACGACAGGTACTGTAACATTAGTTTCGACAAGACAATATGCGGAATATGTATGTCCAACTCCCGGATGCTATTATGAGCCAAGTGGCAGCAGTGTAGGCACATGTAAAGATGCACCGTAATTTTTTATGCGATAGATTTAAAATGATATTTGCGCAAATAGGGCAAAATCGAATACACTATAAAGAGAGCAAAGGGCATTATGTTTTATAGAAACAAGACATTTTTATGGATTAAAGATACCAGGTTTTTAGCTGTCTTGTTATGTACGCTGTTATTTTCCACCAGTGTTTCAGCGCAATTTGCACCTAGCCCGTGCGATATGGATTATTATAAATCATTGGAAGCGCGCGCGTGGTTAGAAGCTCAGCGTGAGATTACACAAAACCAAAATCTGATTTATAAGCCAGATAGTGTTTTGGAATACACATGTTTTGACAACCACCTGCGTGGGCTTGCGGAGCATGCGAAAGATATGTTTAGCGAAACACAACGTTGGAGTCCCGCTCCTATCCCTGTAGGCCATATGAAAACATCTCTTGAAGCGCTTATTTCAAATGCGTTGGTGAGTTATGATAACGCTAATTTCAATGCTTCTTTACTTGGTGGGCGTCTCACTGCAAGCGGCGGATGGGGAGGTTCTGCGCCATCAGAAGCATCAGGTGACGCGTATGCATTTGAAAGCAGTATAGGCAGCGGAGCATATGCATGTGACATCATGCAGGCGGTTTGGCAAAAGGCGAAATGTTTGAACTTTGTTGCTATTGCTGCGAGTGATGGTTTTTTTACATTTGACGATTACGCCAGTGGCAATGACAAACGTTTTCCAGCAGGGAGCTGCGCGAGTGTTGCGTCTGAATTTGGGACAAAGATTGACGAGGCCTTACCGCCCGCAGGAGCGACTACTCCGTGGGAGCGCGACCCTGTAAAAACTAAATTCGAGGACTTCTTCCCGACCACTGCTGGGTGTGGGACTGGTGGACCGAGTAGACTTAAAACAGGTTTGGTGGTTGAGGATAATTCACGCAATGACCAGCCGCCATATTTTTATTTTGAGCATGTCTGTTTGGTGCCTGGATGTCATTGGAAGCCTTCTGGCGCGGGACCAGACGCAAACAACCCCGCCGGTGCTGGTGACTGTATTCTCTAATGTTTCTGTTTAGATAAAATTGCTTTTACGGCTTTTTCAAAACCGGGATTGTCTGATTTTAAATTCAGCATTTTTTCGATGGTTTCTTTGTTTTTGACGTGGTCAATTGCGAGATCGGGTTTTGCCTGTGCCGTTTCTGGCGGCGTTGGTTTGAATGGTTGCGACGCCTGATTTTGCTGACTTGCCTCCATCTTTTCGCGCAGCCCTTCTAGCATTCCGGGATGTTCGCGCTTCATTTTTGTTCGCATTTTTGACAGTTGTATGAGCACGAGCTTACGGAGCTCGGCTTTTTTATCTTTGTTTTGATTGCTGAGAATGCGTTTCATATCTTTATTTTACATGTTTTTTTCTTTAGTACCTATTAATGATGTTAAAGTTTTATACCTCCATAATGACACAATCCGAGCCTTTGCTTAATCGCCTGCTTCGTGCGCGCGTTGCAAAGGGCAAGGAAAATGCAGAGCGGCTTGATGAGCGCAGAGGGATAAGCGCCAAGCCGCGCCCAGATGGGCATGTGTTTTGGGTGCATGCGGCCAGTGTGGGTGAGGCGCAGTCAGCGCTTATTTTGGTGCATTCGATTATAAAGCAAACGCCCGATGCGCATATTTTGGTGACGACCGGGACGCAGACCTCGGCCAAGCATATGGAAGACGCCCTGCCCGCCCGCGCCTTTCATCAATTTATTCCTTTGGATCATCCGCAATGGGTTGCGCGGTTTTTGGATCATTGGTGCCCTGATGCTGCGTTTTGGATGGAATCGGAATTATGGCCGAATATGTTATCGGCCATTAAAGCGCGCAATACTCCCGCGGCGCTCATCAATGCGCGGCTCTCGAAGCAATCACTGGCGCGGTGGCGGCTGGTGCGGGGGAGCATTGCGACGCTTTTGTCCACGTTTGATGTGATCCTTGCGCAGAGTGATGATGATGCGGAGAATTTTATGAGTCTTGGTGCGCGCGATGTTGTTGCGAGTGGGAATTTGAAATACAGCGCCGCGCCGCTTGGGTTTGATGCCAAGGATTTAGCGATGATGCGTATCAGTGTGGGGGCACGCCCTGTGATCGTTTATGCCAGCACGCATGATGGCGAAGAAAGCATTGCGGCGGATCTTCACGGGATGTTAGAGGCCGCGTATCCCGATTTATTGTCGATTATTATTCCGCGCCACCCCAACCGTGGGGCAGCGATTTTAGTGGCGTTGGAGGCGGATCATCATAACGTGATGTTGCGCGGCGCCGATAAGGTTCAGCCCGATGACAACACCAGCATCTATATCGCCGATACGATGGGTGAGATGGGGCTTTTTTATCGATTAGGCTCTATCGTTTATGTTGGCCGATCGTTAAGCGCGGATGGCGGCGGCGGGCATAATCCGCTTGAGCCAGCGCAATTACACTGTGCGGTTGTTCATGGCAAGCATGTGCAGAATTTGGCGGATATTTATGATGATATGCAGGCGCATAATGCCTGTATTTCGGTTCATGACCAAGATGATCTTTTGCAAAAGCTGGAATGGCTTTTGAGTGATGATGCTGCGCGTGATGAGTATGTGCGGCGTGCCTATGATTTTGCGAATGCGAAAGGACATGTTATTGATATTGTTCTTAAGCATATCCAACCGATTATTGATGAAGGAATACGCCATGCCGCATAATACGCCTTCTTTTTGGTATCCCAAACAGGGCGAGAGCCTTGCGGTGAATGCGAAATTATTAAAGCCGCTTTCTTGGCTTTATGGGGTTGGGTTCAAGGTGCATCAGACGATGAGCGCGGCAAAGAAGGTGGATATCCCAGTTATTTGCATTGGTAATTTGAGCGCGGGCGGGACGGGGAAAACGCCGACCTGTATTCGATTTGCCGAAATGGTAAAGGAAAGCGGTATTGCGCAAAACCCGTTTTTCTTGATGCGCGGGTATGGCGGTGCGGAGCGTGGGCCGATTATTGTCGATCCCAATGCGCATTCCGCGTGGGATGTTGGTGATGAGTCGCTTATTCTGGCCAAGCATGCGCCGACGATTGTTTCGGCGGATCGTTTTGAGGGTGCGAGGCTTGGTATGTCGCGTGGGGCGGACATGATTGTGATGGATGACGGATTGCAAAATCCGGGTATTCATAAGGATATCAAGATTATTGTGGTCAATGGTGAGATGGGTTTTGGCAATGGGTTGATGATGCCTGCCGGGCCATTGCGTGAGCCATTGCAGAGCGGATTGGCGAAGGCGGATGCGTTTTTTGTGATTGGCGAGGATAAGTCGGGGGCGCGTGATCTGCTGCCCGAAGACGTTCCTGTGTTTTCGGCGCATTTGGAGGCGGATCAAGATCATATGCCGCCAAAGGATCAGAAGTATCTGGCGTTTGCCGGGCTTGGTTATCCGCAGAAGTTTTTTGACTTTTTGTCGCATGGCTTGGGGTATGACATCGTTGCCAGTGAGGCATTTGCCGATCATTGCCCGTATGAGAGCGCCGATATTGCCGCGTTGCGTGAGACAGCAGCCAAGCATGGCGCGGCGCTTATTACGACGCAGAAAGATTACCTTCGTCTGCCTGAGGATGAGCGAGGCGATATTGTCACCCTGCCCGTCTTTATGCAATTTGATGATGCGGATGCGGTTACGGCGTTTTTGCGCGAGGCGCTTTAGATGACAAAGATCCGATATTTGCTGGAAGCGGCTTTGCTGTATTGCCTGTTTTTTGTATTCAAAATTTTGCCTGTTGCGACCACGTCGAATGTTGGCGGATGGATTGGGCGCAATATTGGTGCGCGGCTTGCGGCGACGCGAAAGGCGCGGCGTAATCTGGAGCGGGCGTTTCCTGATCTTAACGCGCAAGAGCTGGATCAAATTATTCTTGATATGTGGGATAATTTGGGGCGGTTTATGGCGGAATATGCGCATCTGGAAGAGATTGCGCGTGATTATACGGTGATTGAAGGTGCGGAGTATTTGGCCGATTACATCAGCGGTGAAAAATCAGCCATATTTATCGGTGCGCATTTGGCGAATTTTGAAGTGGCGCAGGCGTCTATGTTTTTGCAACTTGGCCTGCCGATTGATGCGACATATCGGGCGCCGAATAACCCTTATTCTCATGCCATGCTCAACAAAGCGCGGACATTGGATGGGCGATTAAATGCGCATGCGAAATCGCAAGCCGGTGGGCGCAGCTTGATGAAGGCGGTTAAGGGCGGACGCAATGTCGGCATTATGATTGATCAAAAATATAATGAGGGTTTGAGCATTCCGTTTTTTGGGCGGGGGGCGATGACCAACCCCGTATGGGTGCAATTGGCGCAGAAATACGACAAGGATATTATTCCCGTGCGCGTGGTTCGCGGTGATGGTGTTAATTTGCGGGTGATTTTATATACGCCGCTTACATTTAAAAAAGATGAGGCGGTTGAAAGCGTGATGCTTCGCGCCAATGTTATGTTGGAAGATTGGATTAAAGACGAGCCGGCGCAATGGCTATGGCTTCATAAGAGATGGAAAGATTAGAGCATGAACGAACGGAATTATGATTACGATTATTTTGTGATTGGCGCGGGATCGGCGGGGGTTCGCTCGGCGCGTATTGCGGCGTCTCATGGCGCGAAAGTTGGCGTGGCGGAGGCTTCGGCGCTTGGCGGGACATGTGTGAACCTTGGATGTGTACCGAAAAAGATTATGGCCTATGGCGCGGATTATCATGGGCATTTTCGTGATGCGAAAGGCTATGGATGGGATGTTCCCGATGAGATTGGATTTGATTGGAACACATTGATTAAGCATCAACGTGCGGAGATTACGCGGTTGAACAAGGCGTATGAGAGCACATTGGAAAATAATGGTGTTGAGATTTTAAATGGCTTTGCCACATTTATTGATGCGCATACGGTTGATGTGGATGGACGCGTTGTGAGCGCCGATAAAATCTTGATTGCGGTTGGTGGCAAACCACGCGTTCCTCATCAAGATGGCGGTGATTTGATGGCGACATCGGATGATATGTTTAGCTGGCCTACCCCGCCCAAGCGCGTGGTGATTGTTGGCGGTGGATATATTGCGGTGGAATTTGCGCATATTTTGCATGGCATTGGGGCAAAGGTTGATTTGCTGTATCGCGGGGAGATGTTTTTGCGGGGGTTTGATGATGATCTGCGTTCGCATTTGGCGGATTCCATGCGCGAGCAAGGGATTGGTGTGCATTTTAATACGGATCTTCAATCCTGTGAGAAAACAGATGATGGCTTTGTTATTCATACCGATACGGGGGAGGCGTTTGAATGTGATGTGCCGCTTGCCGCGATTGGACGCACGCCAGAGACTGGTGGCCTGAACCTTGAGGCGGCGGGCGTTGCGCGCCTTGATAACGGGCAGATTGATGTGAATGAGGATTATCAAAGCTCGGTGAGCAATATTTATGCGTGTGGCGATGTGGCGAACCAGGATAATTTAACCCCTGTGGCGATTAAAGAAGGGCATGTGATTGCGGATCGTTTGTTTAACACGCAACGCGATCGCAGTGTTCATTACGATAATATCGCAACAGCCGTGTTTTCCGACCCACCGATTGCGACAATTGGTTTAACGCAGGAACAGGCGGAGAACGAGGGATATGAGGTCAGTGTCTTTCTTTCCAAATTTACGCCGATGCGCAACCAGCTTGCCAAGAAAATGGAGCGTAGTTTGATGAAGATGATTGTGGATATCAAATCTGATCGGGTTTTGGGGCTGCATATGATTGGATTGGATGCGCCGGAAATCTTGCAAGGGTTTGCGGTTGCAATGAATTGCGGAGCGACGAAAGCGGATTTTGACCGTACCATGCCCATTCACCCGACAAGCGCGGAAGAATTTGTGACGCTTACCTAATACCTTCGACGTAATGTCTTGATACTATCTTTGTAGTATCTGGGTTAATTGAGTGTTTTGTTATTGCTATGCTCAGCATGTGGCATGAGGAAGTTGGAGAGATTTGACGGGCCGTATGCCTCATTTCCGTTTTTCACGTCTTGCTCCGCCAGTGCGCATATACGCGCCATATTTCCAGCATATAGTTTTAACGCGGCGGCGCTGAGGAAGCGGCGATGGCAGACTTGGTCGAGGAAAGTTACCACGTCGGATGGATAGGCTTTGTCGTCCTTAAACTCTTCCATGATCAGGGTGGTTTCATATTTTGTGACGTCGTATGTCACCCCTGCGGATGTTGCGATATCGGCTTCGTGAAGGAGCATGCATAGCGTTGTGAGCGCGGGGTCTTTTTCGAGGGCGCGGATGTCGGTTGAAAGATTGAGGCTGTGTGCTTTTATTTTTTCGCCGAGGAAATGAAATCGATATGCGGCCTTCATTTGCATCATTGGGTTTGTGGGATCGTCAAGCGGGGATACATCGGTGGTTAGAAGCATTGTCAGAAGCGTTTTGAGGGTCTCGTCATCACATCCTGCGGCGGCGAGATAGGGTTTTACGATGTTATAAGAGTGTTTTTCTGCGCGGCCTTCGATGTGGATTCCTTTAACGACATTGCCCTGCCCGTCATGATCGAGGTCGTGGATGCAGGCGGCGGAGAGCAATGTGCAGATTTGTTTTGTGTCGAGGGCGCGGCTGGTTCCCTCATATATATCGTTATTGACGATGATGAGGCGGATGGCTTGGGAGAGCACTTTTCGGAAATGCATATCGTTGTGATATGCGGGTTCGTTATGTATTTGCCCTAAAATTGCGGAGACGATCAGCATATTGGCATCATCAGGTGATGGTTTTACAGCGAGGTGTTCCAGCAGAAATATACATAGCGACAGAAGCGATGGCGGGTTTTTATCCATGTGCCATGCGCGAAAAAGTGTCTCAACATCCACGGCTTTGCTGTGCGCGCCTTCTGTGGTTTCGAGTAATATTTGCGCGGTGTTTTGTAATTTTTCTAAATGCGGATGGAGGAAATTTTGCGTTTGATACACGGCTTGGTTGAGCAATTCTTCACACGGCCAGCTTTGCTCACGTTGCAAACCGGTTAGGGATGTCGCGATGGTATTTAGTTTTTTTTCAATATTATCAATACATTGCATAGGTTTTGACAAATAACTGCGTGTGATTAACGTTATAATTTTTCTTCTTTAATATGGTATCACATTAATACTTAAGGTCACATCTATAAAAGCCAGATCATTGATTGCATTGTTTCCTTGCGAAACTTTTGAACTGTTTCCTTGCGAAACAAGGCTTTGCGTGTTGATCTTGTTTGGATTATAACTATTTCTCTTAAAGATATAAAAAATAAGGAAAGAGTGCGATGACGGCACAAAATGCACAAAATTGGACACCGAGCAGCTGGAGAACAAAAGAAACGCTTCAGATGCCAACCTATACAGATCAAGTGGCGCTTGAGACAGCGGAAGCGCAGCTTCGCGCATTGCCGCCGCTTGTGTTTGCGGGTGAGGCACGTGCGTTGCAGAAAGAGCTTGGTGATGTTGCCAATGGGAAAGCGTTTTTGTTGCAAGGCGGTGATTGCGCGGAGAGCTTTGCAGAGTTTGGGGCGAACCATATTCGTGATACGTTTCGCGTGATTTTGCAGATGTCGGTTGCGCTTACCTATGGTGGGTCGCTTCCTGTTGTAAAGGTTGGGCGCATTGCGGGGCAGTTTGCTAAGCCGCGTTCAAGCGACACCGAAACAAAAGACGGCGTGACGTTGCCGAGCTATCGCGGGGATAATATTAACTCGCTTGAGTTTACGCCCGAAGCGCGTATCCCCGATCCTCAACGCCTTATTCAATCTTATCATCAGGCGTCGGCGACACTTAATTTGCTGCGCGCATTTTCAAAGGGTGGCTATGCGGATTTGAGCCGTGTGCATGGGTGGAACCTTGATTTCGTGCAAGACAGTCCATTGGGTGAGCGTTATGAAGACCTTGCGTCGCGCATTGATGATGCGCTGCGTTTCATGGCGGCGTGCGGCGTTTCTTCGGAGACCGTCCCTGCCCTGCGTCAGACAGATTTCTTCACATCGCATGAAGCGCTTCATTTGAATTATGAGGAAGCGATGACGCGTCAGGACAGTTTGACGGGTGATTATTATGATACTTCGGCACATTTCCTCTGGATTGGTGCGCGCACCCATCAGGCGGAAAACGGACAAATTGAATTTATTCGCGGGATTAAGAACCCGCTTGGTCTGAAATGCTCGCCTACGCTTGAGCCGGATGAGCTTATTCGTTTGATTGATACGGTGAACCCCGACAATATTCCGGGTCGTCTGACGTTGATTGCGCGCATGGGGCATGATCAGGTTGAAGAAAAGCTTTCGCCGCTTGTGCGTCGTGTGAAAGAGGAAGGGCGCTCGGTTGTTTGGTCGTGCGATCCGATGCATGGCAACACGTTCACATCTGAAACAGGATATAAGACCCGTCGCTTTGACAATATTTTACAAGAAGTGCGCGGGTTCTTTGCGGTTCATAAAACCGAAGGCACGCATCCGGGCGGGGTTCATTTTGAAATGACCGGCGAGGATGTGACCGAATGTGTTGGTGGTGCGCAGGATATTGGCGCGGAAGACCTTTCCAGCCGTTATCACACGGCGTGTGACCCACGCTTGAACGCGAACCAGTCACTTGAATTGGCGTTTTTGATTTCGGATGAGCTTAAGGCGGCGCGTCAGGATGATGCGATTAGACCTGCTGAAGCAGCTGCGGCGGAATAACACATGATTAGCATGACGCTGGCGCAGATTAACCCTACGCTTGGGGATTTGGACGGTAATGCCGAAAAAATCCTGAGCGTTTGGGCGGCGGCGGATAGCGATCTTGTTGTGTTTCCTGAATTGGTGTTGAGCGGATATCCGCCAGAAGACTTGATCACAAATCCAAATTTTATCAACGCGATAGAGCGTCATGTTAAAGTGATATGTGATGCATCGGGGCGTTATGGTGCGGGAGCGTTGCTGACTTGTCCTTGGCGGATTGATGGCAAAATTTATAATGCAACGTTGCTGATTCATGGTGGTGAGATTTTGAGCGTTACGCGCAAGCATCACCTTCCTAATTACGGGGTTTTTGATGAAGTTCGCGTATTTGAAGCGGGCGGCTTGCCGGATGTTGTTTCGTTTAAGGGCTGCACGCTTGGTGTGATGATCTGCGAGGATATGTGGTATGACGATGTCGCGACGCATCTTAAGGCGCAGGGCGCGCAGATATTGATCATCCCCAATGGAAGTCCATGGTATCAGGGCAAGGGTGCGGTGCGCGAGGATCTTGCAGCGGCGCGGGTGTGTGAGAGCGGATTGCCGCTTGTCTATGTGAATCAAATTGGCGGGCAGGATGAGCTTGTTTTTGATGGTGGTTCGTTTGTGATGGATGAACATGGCACGGTGACGCAGCGCCTTCGGTCGTTTGAAGAGGATGTTGCGGCATTGGGCGCGAAGTCATCGGGGCAGGATTTAGAGCCGTTGGCGGCGATTTATGCGGCGCTCACGCTTGGGTTGTCGGATTATGTTGAGAAGAATGGCTTTCCCGGTGTTTTGATTGGGCTATCGGGCGGTATTGATAGCGCGTTGACGGCGGCGATTGCGGTTGATGCGTTGGGCGCGGATCGGGTTCAATGCGTGATGATGCCTTCACCCTTCACATCGGATGATAGTCTTTATGATGCGGAGCATTGCGCGGCGATGCTTGGCGTTTCCTATGACAGCTATCCGATCAAAGATGCGATGGATGCGTTTGAGGGTACGATTAAGGGCTTAAGCGGGATTGCGCATGAGAATATGCAGAGCCGATCTCGTGGGCTTATCTTGATGGCTTTGTCGAATGCGTCGGGGAAGATGGTTGTGACGACGGGCAATAAATCCGAGATGGCGGTTGGTTATGCCACGCTTTACGGGGATATGAATGGCGGGTTTAACGCGCTGAAGGATGTTTATAAAACACAAGTTTACGCTCTTTCGCGGTGGCGCAATGAACAGGGCATGGTGATCCCAGAGCGGATTATCACAAAAGCACCATCGGCAGAATTGCGCGATGATCAGACGGATCAGGATAGCTTGCCTGAATATGATGTTTTGGACGATATCTTGACGGGCTTGATTAAGAATGAGGATAGCTTTGCGGTGATTGCGGCGCGCGGGCATGATATGGCGGTGATTGAGCAGGTTGCGCGATTATTGCGCCTATCGGAGTATAAACGCTATCAAGCGCCGCCGGGGACAAAGATTACCACCCGCGCCTTTGGCCGCGATCGTCGCTATCCGATGACGAATAAATATAAGTTTGATTAACTTGGCTCAACAGGATTAGCTTCTACAGGTTTTATGCCTATTTTAAAGCGGCTGATTGAATCCACGCCCTGATACCTCGCCGCACGTCTCGCTGCCTGCCCCATTTTTGTTTCGCACACTTCTTTGGTAGCGACCAAAATTGGCTCACGCGCGGCAGGAGGTGACATAAGATGATCAATCGCATCTTGAGCTGACATTTGGAACGCCTCCATTAACATCATTATAGGAATAGCGCCTACTATGAATGTAGGCCCAAGAGCGGAGATTTCGTATTTTTGAGGGCGATTATTTTTCATGGCAGGAAAATAGCCGTGATACGTTATTATGTCAATGTTTAATTGCTTTATTTTAGGTGCGAATTTGCCTATAGATTACACAAAGGAGATTTTATGTCAGTACGTGTACGCTTTGCCCCCTCACCCACCGGGATGCTTCATATTGGGAATGCCCGAACAGCTTTGATTACGTGGTTATTTGCACGCAGCCAAGGTGGGCATTATTTGTTGCGCATTGACGATACCGATCCAGAGCGTTCGAAGGTTGAATATGAGAAAGCGATTGAGGAGAGCCTTGTTTGGCTTGGGTTGGATTGGGATGAGAAGGCCAATCAAAAAGACCGCATGGATCGCTACACGGCGCAGATTGAAAAGCTTAAAGGCGATGGTCGTATTTATGCGTGTTATGAAACGCCAGAGGAATTATCGCTGAAGCGTAAATCGCTTTTGTCACGCGGGAAACCGCCGATTTATGATCGCGTGGCGCTTGAGCTGACCGATGAGCAGATTGCGGCGTATGAAGCCGAAGGGCGCAAGCCGCATTGGCGCTTTAAATTGCTGGCGGAACCGATTGAATGGAAAGACCATATTCGCGGCGATGTGAAATTCCATGGCAAGGATTTATCCGATCCCGTGGTGCTGCGTGAAGATGGCAGCCCGCTTTATCATTTATGCTCGGTGATTGATGATGTTGATTTTAAGATCACGCATGTTGTGCGCGGCGAGGATCATGTTTCCAACACCGCGACGCATGTGCAAATGTTTGAAGCGCTAACGGATAAGGTGCCGGATTTTGCGCATTTGCCGCTTATTTCGGATGCGGAAGGGGCGAAATTATCTAAGCGCCTTGGGTCGCTTAGTATTTTGGATATTCGTGACAATGAAGGGCTTGAGCCGATGTCGGTTTGTAGCTTGCTTTCGCGCCTTGGCACGTCAGAGCCGATTGAGGCGTTTGAGCAGATACAGCCGCTTGTTGATAGTTTTGGGTTTGATAAATTTTCACGCGGCACACCTAAGCTTGATCCCGATGAATTGCTGCGCCTTAACTCCAAAATTATTCACGAGATTAGCTTTGATGATGTGAGAATTCGTCTTGCCGAGATGGGGCTTCATGATTTGGATGCGGATTTTTGGGATGCGGTTAAGGCCAATCTCGAGAAGGTTTCCGACATCAAGGAATGGTGGGAGGTGGCCAAAGGGCCAGTTACGCCAGTGATTGAGGACGACAACAAGGATTACATTGCCAATGCGATGGCGTCGATCCCCCCTGCCCCGTGGGATGAGAATACATGGAGCGCGTGGACTAGCGCACTTAAGGAGAGCACGGGACGCAAAGGGCGCGGGTTGTTTATGCCATTGCGCCAGGCGTTGACGGGGATGGAGCATGGGCCGGATATGGCGAGCCTTTTGCTGCTTATTGGCCCTGACAAGGCGGCGCAGCGCCTCAAGGGCTAGTTCATATTATGTTTGATCGCACGGCCTTTATTTTAGTTGCGCCGCAGATGGGCGAAAATATCGGCGCGGCGGCGCGGGCGATGATGAATTTCGGCATTACGGATTTGCGCCTTGTTCGCCCCCGTGACGGATGGCCGAATGATCGCGCGATTGACATGGGCGCGGGTGCGTTTGATCACATTCATGTTCAGGTCTTTGATACGCTTAGCGATGCGGCGGCGGATCTTCACAAGCTTTATGCAACTACGGCGCGGGCGCGGGATATGGTGAAACCTGTTTTCACGCCTGATGCGGTGGTGCGCGATGCAAAGGCGGTTCAGGGCGGGCATGCGGCGCAGGTTGGATTTGTGTTCGGGCCAGAGCGTACGGGATTAGAGAATGATGATTTATCGCGGTGTCATGCGATTATCAATGTTCCGACCAATCCTGATTTTTCATCGTTGAATTTGGGGCAATGCGTTTTGTTGATTGCTTATGCGCTTTCATCTGTGCGTTCATACGGAGACAGCGCGGTGGATGATAAAATTGTGCCGATGGGCGATAGCGCGCCGGTCACGCAGGATAAGCTGGATGAATTTTTATCGCGGTTAGAGCGTGAATTGGATGATACACGGTTTTTTAAGACCGGCAGCGTGAAGGCAGCCATGGTGCGTAATATTCGCAATATGTTTGTGCGTAATGATTTGAGCGATCAAGAGGTCAAGACACTGCATGGGATTGTCAGTGCGTTGCGCGGATCAAAGATTGAATGAGGATTTGGTCGCCGAACCACTCGAAGCGTGATATTTGAGGGGTTCGGCGTTAAGAAAAAAATTATGCGGCGGCGCGTTGAGCGTTTAAGTTCTTCATCGCTTTTATCAAGCGAGAGATCAAATCCGCGGTCATGCCGTCTTGATAGATGGGCTTGGCGTTTTGAAGCATCTCTTCGTTGAGATACGCAACTTGTGTTCCGTTGTACATTTTCTTTGTGGTTGCGCCCATGTCGTTTAACGCTTTGGTTTCTTTTTCATCGGTGAAAAGCGCAGATACGTGATAACGACCATTAACAACTTGAATGTGGTCGCAGAGCTGAACATTTTGGGCGCCGATTTTTACGGAGCCGATTTTGTCGCTGAATTCGTTTTTTGTTATTTCTTGGTATTTCATTTTACTGCTTTCGTCTTAAACGTTAACCATTTGTTAACATAATAATACATAAAATTTTATCTAATTACAAAAACCCCTCACAATATCTTTATGTTTCAATATGTTAAGAGGGTTTACGCAGTGGTTTACAGGGTAATTATACCACTAAAAAAGCCGCTATCAAAGGTGAAAGCGGCTTTTATAATTCTTAATGTGTCACGTCTTAGCGTGAATAGAATTCGACCACGAGGTTTGGTTCCATTTGAACCGGGTATGGCACATCTTCCAAAGATGGTGTGCGAAGGAATGTTGCCTTCATTGCTTTGTGGTCAACGTCGATGTATTCGGGAACTTCGCGTTCTGGCTTTTGTGTTGCTTCGATAACCATTGGGATCAATTTGCCCTTTTCGCGGATTTCGATAACGTCGCCTTCTTTCACCATATATGACGGGATGTTAACGATTTGGCCGTTTACTGTCACATGTTTGTGGTTGATGAATTGGCGTGCGCCGAAAACGGTTGGTACGAATTGTGCGCGGTAGATCACTGCGTCAAGGCGGCGCTCAAGAAGACCAATGAGGTTTTGACCTGTATCGCCTTTAAGACGGTCAGCTTCTTTATAGTAGCGACGGAATTGTTTTTCACCAATGTTACCGTAGTAACCTCTTAGCTTTTGCTTTGCGAAAAGCTGGATACCATAGTCAGATTGTTTGCCGCGACGTGCGTTTGCGCCGTGCATACCTGGAATTGTTTGACGTGTGTTAAACGGTGATTTTGCACGACCCCATAGGTTACATGCCAAACGGCGGTCGATTTTGTGTTTTGCTGATAAGCGCTTACCACTCATAGTTAATGTCCTTTCTTAGACAATTTTAAATCTTCGTTATTTGATCGCCTCTGCGCTTAGCGCGGTTTTTGAACGGTCAAATCATCTTAGATTTGTTTTTTAATGTCCCGATTTCCTACCTTAGGATTGAATCACTTCAACATGACCACTTGCGTCATCTCTCAGGAATATGAGGATTTATAAGGGTTTTTTCGAATAAGTCAAAAGAAAAAATGGAGATTTTTCTTTGCATGCTGTATAGACATTGTGGTGAGGGTTTCATAGTGTCCGCCCATCTTTAGAATATTATTACAGGAAATCAGCAATATGCTTCGCCTTGTTCGCAAATTCAATCTTACCGACAACCCCAAAACCGATATGTTATCGGGGCTTACTGTGGCGCTTGCGCTTGTACCGGAAGCAATTGCGTTTGCGTTTGTTGCGGGGGTTGAGCCGCTTGTCGGGCTATATGCGGCGTTTTTTGTTGGCTTGATTACGTCGTTTTTCGGCGGACGCAGCGGAATGATTTCCGGCGCGACGGGCGCGATGGCGGTGGCGATGGTTGGCCTTGTTATGGTTTACGGGGTTGAATATCTGTTTGCCGCGATTGTTTTGACGGGGATTATACAGTTTTTGGCGGGTGCGTTTAATATGGGGAAATTTATCCGCCTTGTTCCGCATCCCGTCATGCTCGGGTTTGTGAATGGATTGGCGATTGTTATTTTCCTTGCGCAGCTTGGGCAGTTTAAGGCCAATAAAGCGGTTGAGGCCGTGGGCGAGACAGTCGCAGCGGCGGGCGACCATGCCGCCGAATCCAGCCATAGCGCGATTAGCGTTCTCTTTAATGGCGGATGGATGCAGGGAAGCGAGATGCATCTTATGGTGGGGCTGACGGTTTTGACCATGTTGATTATCTTTTTATGGCCCAAATTGCCGAAGATCAGCACTTTGATCCCTGCCCCGCTTGCGTCAATTTTGATTGTGTCGGCGCTTGTGATCGGGCTTGATTTGGATACGCGTACGGTTGGAGATTTGGCGAGTGTTGCGGGCGGGCCGCCTGAATTTCACATTCCGATGGTGCCGATGACGCTTGAGACATTATTTATTGTTTTGCCGATTGCGTTTACTTTGGCGGCGATTGGTTTGATTGAGAGCCTTTTGACGCTGACCTTGATTGATGAAATGACCGAGACACGCGGGCGCACATCGCAGGAATGCATGGCGCAGGGCGCGGCGAATTTGACCTGTGGTTTTTTTGGCGCGATGGGTGGCTGCGCGATGATTGGGCAATCCATGATCAACATTAAATCCGGTGGTCGTGGGCGATTATCGGGGATTACCGCAGCGATTGCGCTGCTCTGCTTTATTTTGTTTGCGTCCAAATGGATCGAGATGATCCCGATGGCGGCACTGACCGGATTGATGATGATGGTGGTGATTGGCACATTTGCATGGGCATCGGTTCGCATCATGCATAAGATTCCGATGGAGGATGCGTTTGTTATTCTTTTGGTGACGGGGGTTACGATTGCGCATGACCTTGCCTTGGCTGTTATTGTTGGGGTGATTGTTTCGGCGCTTGTTTATGCATGGAAATCGGCGAAGCATATCTGGGTTGAAAAGCATAACCCTGAACACGGTGAGCCTCATCACAAAGTCTACAAGCTGCATGGCCCATTGTTCTTTGGTTCTATCTCGAAGTTTCGGGATTTATTCCATCCTAGCAACGATGAGGACGCGGACGACATTGTGATTGATTTTAAAGATGCCCGCGTTTGGGATCACTCCGCGCTTGAGGCGATTGATGCGCTTGCGACGAAATACCAAGAGGCGGGAAAGACGCTGCATCTAGTGCATTTGTCGCGTGACTGCAAGCTTTTGCTTAAGAATGCGAAAAACATGGTTGAGGTCAATACCATCGAAGACCCGCATTATGGTGTTGTTACGGATTATGCGGATACGGTTGAGAAGGATTAAGGGCAGGCTCTAGGCGTTTAGCAATTCAATGATGCTGTCACGCCATTGTTCTGCTTGCTCTTTTTGCTCCGATAGGTTCAGCGCGTTCGGCACACATGGAATGCTGCGGCCATCAGGAAGGGTCAATATCAGCTCCCAAAAACCGCCATCCATGTACTCAGCGTCGCGATGCCAGCTCACTTCAGGGGCTTGAATATCGCAGAATTTATAAACTCTGTAGAGTTTTATGCCGAACGGATAGCGCTGCGTTAGCTCGGCTGTCTTTTGCGATGTATTAAATATTACGACTTTAGCAGGGATAAAGAAAACCCACATCGCCATAGCGCCTAGCCCAGTGAACACAACGGAGATGGCCACGCCAAATAAAAAGCCTTTGGGCAGCGCAACACCAATCATGGCGTCAATAAGCGCCCATATAACATGAAGACATGCGTATATACCAAGTAAAAAGAAACCAGACCCAACGATCAAAAACGGCAACCTGATAAGCAGCGGGAAAGCCCACTGCTCTATTCCTATAGGTGGCTGAATGGGTGTTTTCCAAAAGCGTTTCGGGCGACCCGTTTCGGGCGATGCCTTTATCGCTGAGCGAAATATTTTCATGCTAGTCCCCCTACCGCGATGTTGCTTCCCTATTTTAACAGGATGGGCGATATTTTATACAAAAACAATTTCGAAGTTTTGATTACGAACACAGTCATACCGATAGCGATTGAAGCGCTTGCGGCTGAATTTTTTCTATTCATTCATGACAGTTTTAAGTGGTGGGCCTGGTCGGACTTGAAGCCTATTCGCTCTCGCGAATAGTTTTTTATAGAATGTTGGTTCAAGCCGATAGCGATTGAAGCGCTTGCGGCTGAATTTTTTCTATTCATCTATGACAGTTTTAAGTGGTGGGCCTGGTCGGACTTGAACCAACGACCAATCCGTTATGAGCGGACTGCTCTAACCAGCTGAGCTACAGGCCCACATGTTTTACTTACCTTAATCACTTCAAAAAAGAAACGCTTTTTGAGCCTGTTAGGGGAAAATTCATACTTTTTCGCTAAAATTTATCTTGGGCATAATTATAAGGTGAGCATATGCGCATGGCATGCGCAGTTGATATTATTGGGCAATGACAGTCACTAACGAGCAAAAGAGCACGGTAAAAAAACGTAAAAAACCTCAGTCGCTTATGCGGCGGATGAATATTTCTATGCCGTTTCAGGATAAAAAAGATGCGGCGGGTTCTTTTACAAAAGCATATACAACGGCATTTTTGTTGATCGCTGGAATTAGTCTTATTGTTCATGTCATCACCTCATCCATCACACAGATTCAACAGAGCAGTATTCGTAATTCGTTTTTTATAAATCAGGAACGTGCATTGGTTGAACAAATTTCGTCAAGCGCAGCCAAGCATTATTCGTTGGGGGAAGAGCTTGATTTTGATATGCTGACGCAGGCGGTTAATCAATTAAAAACCAATCATGAAAAAACTATTGCCTCAATAAAAGAGCAAAGCTTGCTGAACCCGCTGAGCCCCTCTTTGAACAAAGTGTATTTTGAACAACCCTTTTTGCTTGATAACAATATCAATGCCTATATAGACAAGGCCAATTTATATGCGTCGTATGAAGCCGCTGATAAAAGCATTGAGAGGGTTGAGGCGCAGAAATTCTTGCAGCGAAAAGCGAGATCGCTGCTACAACCCATTCTCAATAAAGCGCTTGCGGATTATCAAACTGAGGTAATATTGCGCATTGAGTTCTTCCATAGACTGCAACTTGGTGGGTTGCTTGTTGTTCTTGTTGTTTTGCTGTTTGAGGCGGCGTTTATTTTTTATCCTCTTGCCAAGCGCACGCGCGTCTATCACACGATGTTGCTCAAGCAGGCCTTGGAAGATCCGCTTACAGGCTTAAGCAATCGCCGTGCGTTTATGAACAGGTCGGAAGCCGCGAAGACGCGTGCGTATCGTGATCAGGAGCAAATGATTGTTGCGCTGACTGATTTGGATCACTTTAAATCGGTTAATGACACATATGGGCATGATATTGGGGATGCGGTTTTGAAGCATTTTTCTGCGGTGCTTAAGAAATCATTGCGCGGCGGTGATATTATCGGGCGCATTGGCGGTGAGGAATTTGCGGTTGTTTTACCGAAGACCAACTATGAGACCGGCAAAGAGGCGCTAGAGCGGCTTTGTCACGATGTTGAAAACAACCCCTGCCCTTATGTTTCCGATGAGGGGACAAATGAGGAATTGACGTATACGGTCAGTATTGGGTTTACGAATGTTTCTTTTAACAATGAGATGAGCATTGATGAATTGCTCAAAAAAGCCGATGAAGCGTTGTATGAGGCAAAAGAAGGCGGGCGCAATCGCGCAGTCTACGCAATGGCTTAGGCCTATTCTTTAATCTGAAACTGTAACTTTTATGTGTCCAAGAAGCTGCGGAGTTTGCGCGAGCGGCTTGGGTGCTTAAGCTTGCGCAGGGCTTTGGCTTCGATCTGGCGGATACGCTCGCGAGTCACGTTGAATTGTTGTCCAACCTCCTCAAGTGTGTGATCCGTGTTCATGCCGATACCAAAGCGCATTCTAAGCACGCGCTCTTCACGGGGGGTGAGAGAGGCGAGGACGCGAGTTGTGGTTTCACGCAAGTTGGAATGGATCGCGCTGTCGATCGGTGCGATGGCGTTTTTGTCTTCGATGAAGTCACCCAATGAGCTGTCTTCTTCGTCACCAATTGGTGTTTCGAGAGACACTGGTTCTTTGGCGATTTTTAAGACCTTACGAACCTTATCTAAAGGCATGTGTAAGCGTTGAGAAAGCTCTTCGGGGGTTGGTTCGCGACCGATTTCGTGCATCATTTGACGGGATGTGCGCACGAGTTTGTTGATGGTTTCGATCATGTGCACAGGAATGCGGATTGTGCGGGCCTGATCCGCGATTGAGCGCGTGATTGCCTGTCTGATCCACCATGTTGCATAGGTCGAGAATTTGTAGCCGCGGCGATATTCGAATTTATCAACCGCCTTCATGAGGCCGATATTTCCCTCTTGAATGAGATCAAGGAATTGGAGGCCGCGGTTTGTGTATTTTTTGGCGATGGAAATCACGAGACGCAAGTTTGCCTCGACCATTTCTTTTTTCGCGCGGGCGGCTTCGCGCTCACCTTTTTGAACGGTGCCGATGATACGGCGCCATTCTTTGATGGGGAGCATTGCTTCTTCGGAAACGAGGCCGATTTGTGTGCGGATGTTTTCGATTTCTTCTTCGTGCTTGGATGCGAAATCTGACCAGCCTTTGCCTTTGAGCGCGCCGACACGCTTGAGCCATGTTGGGTCAAGTTCTGATCCGTAATATTCTTCAAGGAAGCTCTCGCGCTTAACCTTACAGTTTACGGCAACGCGCATGAGCTTACCCTCGAGGGTTACAAGGTCACGGTTTGTACCGTAGAGGCGGTCAATCAACTGTTCGATACGGGCATTGTGGAGCTTCACCTCATTCATCAAGCCGACCATTTCTTCTTTGGCCTTGTTGTATTTTTTGGTGATGGCTTCGTCTGGCTCTTTACCCTTTTGGAGGGCTTCAATGCGCTCGTCTTGTGCTTTGCGCATTTTCTTGTAGGTTTTTTTGATGTTGCCGAAGATTTCGTATACTTGCGGGGCAAGCTCTTCTTCCATCGCGGCGAGAGACATTGCGGCTTCTTCTTCCGCTTCTTCTCCGTCTTCGCCTTCTTTTTCTTCGTCTTTGGCGTCGGAATCTTCTTCGGATACTTCGCCAGCGGATTCATCTTCTTCTGCGTTTTCGACTTCTTCGTCGTCGGGGCCAGCATTATATGTGGCGTCGAGGTCGATAACCTCACGCAGGAGAATGTCGCCTTCTTCTAATGCTTTGTGCCAAGCGATGATGGATTCGATTGCGAGTGGGGATTCGCAAATTCCGCCAATCATCATTTCACGCCCTGCTTCAATGCGCTTTGCAATTGCGATCTCGCCTTCACGAGAGAGTAATTCCACCGCGCCCATTTCGCGTAAATACATGCGTACGGGGTCGTCGGTACGGCCCGTATCATCATCGGCGATGTTACCGCCAGCGTTTTCATTGCCTTCCGCTTCTTCGGTTGCATCGTCTTCTTTTTCGACGAGCTGTACGCCCATGTCGGAAAACGTTGCCATCGCATCTTCGATTTGATCGGATGCGTATTCGTTGGCGGGGAGCGCCTTGTTGATTTCATCATAGGTGAGGAAGCCTTTGTCCTTACCTTGTTTGACAAGTTTTTTGACAATTGTTGAAATTGTCCCCTTGCCTACGGGTGATGATTCTTGGTTTTCTTCTTGCTGTTTGTCGCTCACTGCTGTGTTTCCAACTGATTTTGGTGACATTGATTCTCAACTTTCAATTAAATCTTAATTACATAGAAATATAAAGGCCTTAGGCATTATAAATGCGACCTTTTGTGTATCTTTTTAGGCTTTATTAAAAAGTCCCCCATTTACGCGCCGATCTCTAATCATCTGATCCGCGGTTTTTAATCATATTACTCAACTTCGCTTCTTCATCCTGACTGGCTGACTGCATGGCTTGTTTCCATCCATCGCGTATTTCTTCATCGATCATGCCGGATTTCATACTCTCGCGGAGTGCCAGCCATTTTTGCGCGATGTCGCCGTAATCAATATCCTCTTCAGATTCGCCGCGTTTGACGGGTCTACAAAAAGCAGCGTGAACATATACAGATTCGCAGCATATGTCACGGATTTCTTTACCTAGCCCCTGATCAACGAAATAGGATTGAAGAGCATCAAAGTCAAGGTCCGGATTTTCACTGAGGGTTATGATGATGGATTGGCGTATTTTTGCAAGCGTTGGGTTTGCGATATCAAACTCACCAAAGCTTTCTTCGATTGTTTCGTATATCTGCGGGTAGTTGATCACTGCAGCGAGGAGGATGCGGTGTTTGATCTCGTGATTGCCGCGCTGGGGTTTGCGCAGCTTGATAACATTGGGGCGGGCGTTTGGTTTTTTCATCTTTGGGCGGATTGCATTCGGGTTGCCGCCGCCGACATTTCTGCGGAAGAATGTTTCGGAGATTTTATCACGCACGAGGTTTTTATAGTGGCGCTGGATGTTTGTATCCTGGATTTTTGCGACATCATCGTAGAGCGCTTTTTCTAATCCTGCGCGTTGTTCGGGGGTTTCGAATGTGCGCCCGGCGGTGTGGCTCGCCCAGATAAAATCAAACAGGGTGAGCGCGGCTTGGAGGAAGGATTTGAAGGCGTTTGCGCCTTGGCCACGGATCAGGCTGTCCGGGTCCTCACCATCGGGAAGAAAGGCAAAGCGGGCGGATTGATCGGGTTTGATGAGTGGCAAGATGCGCTGACATGCGCGTCCGGCGGCGGCGCGTCCGGCGCTATCGCCATCGAAGCAGAGGATAGGGCTTTTTTCGCCTCTATTGGCTTCGGGGGGGATCATTTGCCAGAGGGAGAGGATTTGCTCTTCGGTAAGGGCCGTTCCCATGGGGGCGACGGCGCCTTTGAAGCCAGCCTTGTGACAGGCGATGACATCCATGTAGCCCTCGGTGACGATCACGGTATGCCCTTCACGCGCGGCTTGGCGGGCGAAGCTCTCGGCGTAGAGCATTTGCCCCTTATCAAAGAGCGGTGTGTCGGAGGAGTTGATGTATTTTGCCGGTTTATAATCGCTATTGGGATCCAATGGACGGATATGTTCGGGCAGTACACGCCCGCCATAGGCGACCACCCTGCCCCGTCTGTCGGATACGGGGAACATGACGCGGTCGCGGAAGAATACGTATGGGTCGCCGCCTTTTTGGGATTTCTTGAGGATGCCGACCTCAAGCATTTGCGTGTCACTGAAGCCTTTTGCCAGCATTGCCTTGCGCAGGGCTTGGCCATCTGCGGGGGCGTAACCGAGGCGGAAGCCGCTGCGGATATCCGCGTCCATGCCGCGTTGTTCGAGATAGGCGAGAATGTCGTTATTTTGCGGCTTTTTTGCCTGTTCTTGCATCCATGATGTTGCCTCATCCATGAGATCATGGAGGCCGCGTTGTTTCTCGGCTTTCTTTGCGGCCATTGGGTCGGGCTTGGGCATGGTGAGGCCAGCATCGGCGGCGAGCATTTCTACGGCGTCAACGAAGGAGACGTTGTCATGCTGCATGACAAAGCCAATGACATCGCCATGCGCGCCACAGCCGAAGCAATGATAAAATTGTTTATCGTCATTAATGGTAAAGGATGGTGATTTTTCGTTGTGGAACGGGCAGCAGGCCTTGGATTCGCGGCCTGCTCTTTTCACAGAGATGCGCCGTCCGATGATCTCAGAGAGGGTCAAACGGTTACGGATATCATCCAAAAAGCGCGGCGGAATCGACATAAAGCCACGTTAGCAGAAGCTTTAGGGAAAGTAATTGAGAATTTTGATGTCGATGAAAAATTACGACAAAGACATTTTATGCACATATAACCTCAAAGATGGGTCAATATATTACAAAATATCTTGCTAAGTTATAATATCGCATATAAAATAATGGTAATATAAGCAAATCAGCCGTTAGAGCTGTGTGCTTGGTGATAATAGAGAGTTTAAAGGACATAATGAATGCCGCCACTTTTTGATAAAAAAGACTTCAAGATCATTGAATATGGTCATGATGCCCATGACGATTTTTCTTTAAAAGATATTTTAGCCTTTTTCGGGAAAATCCTAACTTTTAAAACCGCCAAATAGGCGGTTTTTTATTGCGATGCATCAAAAATGTTATGCAAACCCACGATTATTGAAAGCCTTTTTATAGATATAAATCAGTGTGTTAATATATCAAATTTGCGATAAACACTTATTATGTGTATATTATAGTCAAGTAATATAAAAAACGGTAGTAACAGGGAGTAACGCATGCCAGAGATTTTTCAAGAAACGAGCAAGCTTAAATTAATTGAGTATGGAAACAGCGAAAACATGATGGACATCGTCCGCGACGCTAAAGAAAGCCTCATGAAATTGATTAAACCATAGATAAAAAAGCCCGCACTTTATAAAAGTTTACGAACAAACCTTCGGTTTGCTTCGCCATCGTGGGCTTTATTTTATAGGAATTTTAAACAGAGCTTGGCTGCCTAGCCGAGCTTTTGTTTTACCAAGCCACCGGCTTTGCCCATATCGATTTGACCCGCGTATTGTTTTTTCAACACGCCCATGACTTTTCCCATATCTTTGATGCTGCTTGCCTCTTGCTCGGCAATGATTTTTTCAATGGCGGCGTTTACTTCTTCCTCAGCCAGTTGTTGGGGGAGGAATTTTTTGATGACTTCAATTTCAGCTTCTTCACGTTCAGCCAGTTCTTCGCGCCCCGCATCGCAATAGGTTTGCGCTGATTCTTGGCGTTGCTTGATCATGGATTGAAGCATGGAGAGGATTTCATCATCTTCGATACCATCGGCCTTACCATTGCCGCGCGCGGCGATATCACGGTCCTTCATCGCAGCCGTAATCAGGCGGATCGTGGAGAGCGCTGTTTGGTTTTTATTCTTCATCGCATCTTTCATCGCGGCGTTTAATTCAGATCTTTTGTCCATTTTCTTACTTTTTCTCTTTATTTTTAAGGCCAAAGCCATTAAGAACTTTGTTTTTAGCGAGACCACACAAACGGCAGGCTAGAAAGACAAAACTCATGACAAAAGTATCTACCCCGAAACAGCCCCCTAATGCAACGGCTGTGATTGTTTTTGCAGATGGAACCGTTATCTTCGGACGCGGCTTTGGCGCTGAAACAGGCGGAAAGTCTGGCAGCGTAGGCGAAGTTTGCTTTAACACCGCAATGACGGGATATCAGGAAACACTGACTGATCCATCCTATGCAGGGCAAATTATCAATTTCACATTCCCCCATATTGGTAATGTCGGCACGAATGACGCGGATATGGAGACGATCACCCCCGCGGCGCGCGCCCTTGTTGTGCGCGAAGATGTGACCGAGCCGTCGAGCTGGCGCAACATGCAGCATTTGGATGCTTGGCTTAAGCAATACAATCTTCCGGGCATTAGCGGTGTTGATACGCGTGCGTTGACACGTTATATCCGCGAAAACGGCGCGCCCAAGGGTGTTGTTTGTCATGATCCGTCAGGCAAGTTTGATCTGGACGCGCTTATTAAGCAGGCATCAGATTGGCCTGGCCTCAAGGGGATGGATCTTGCCAAGGATGTTTCATGCAAGGAGAGTTATCATTGGACGCAGAAATGCTGGACGATTGAAGATGGGCATACAAATCAAGACAGCCCAACGCACAAAGTCGTTGCCGTTGATTATGGCGCGAAGCTTAATATTTTGCGCTGCCTTGCCAATGCAGGGTTTGATGTGACGGTTGTGCCCGCGGAGACCACGGCAGAAGAGATTTTGGCATTGAAGCCCGATGGTGTTTTCCTGTCGAATGGTCCGGGCGATCCTGCGGCGACGGGTGTTTATGCCACGCCAATGATCCAAGGGTTGATGGAAAAGAATATGCCGATCTTTGGCATTTGCCTTGGGCATCAATTGCTGGCGCAGGCCTTGGGTGGTCGCACAGAGAAAATGCATCTTGGGCATCGCGGCGCGAATCAGCCCGTGAAAGACCTTGTGACAGGGAAAGTCGAGATTACATCTCAGAACCATGGTTTTGCGGTGATTGCGGATAGCCTTCCCGAGGGTGTTGAAGAATCGCATGTTTCATTATTCGATGGTTCAAACGAAGGTTTAAGAGTGACAGGTAAGCCAGTGTTTTCAGTGCAGTATCACCCTGAAGCGTCCCCCGGCCCGATGGATAGTTATTATCTGTTTGATCGTTTCCGCGCGTATATTGAGGAAGCGGCATAGATATGGTTGGTGAGTTGCTAAAGGGATTGGCGAGTTTTCGTCGATACCAATATAGCGCAGACAACCCAGCCATGCCCAAGCTTGTGGCGGAGGGACAATCGCCCAGATTTTTCATCATTTCCTGTATCGATTCCCGATCCAATCCCGGCACGATTTTTCGCGCGCCGCCGGGTACGTTTTTCGAGCATAAGGCCATGGGCGCGATTGTTCGCCCCTATTCCAAAGAAACCGCATTATCGGCGGCGCTTCAATTTGCGCTTCACTATAATAAGGTTGATACCATTATCATTATGGGTCACACGCAATGCGGTGCGATTCAGGCATTGGCGGATAATATTGATGACGAAGCGATTTCAAGCTTTATCAGTGTCGCCAGCGGCGCGCTGCAGACGGCTAAAAACTGTTGTGAGGGGCATGATGAGATTTTAGCGCGCACGGAGCAGGAAGTGGTGTTGCAGAGCGTTAAGAACATCCGAGATTACCCGAGCGTTAAAAGCGCCCTCGTCGAAGGCCGCGTTAAGATTAAGCCATGGTTGTTTGATATGCAGGGCGGGGATTTATTGGAATATAACCCCAAATCAGAGCAGTTCGAAATCATCAGCGGTTCAAGCGAATATGATGATTGCCGCCAAGACTAAGCGTGTGCGCGATTTTATTAATTGACATAAATTAATACGTACTGTTAATTCCAAAGATCATAAGAATTGATCTAGGAATAAAGAAAGCTGCGTACATGACTGAAAGATTACTCGAAGGGTTTAAGAGATTTCGTGGTGAGGCATATAAAGGCGTTGACCCAGAAATGCTACGCCTTGTCCGAGAAGGGCAAAAGCCAGAGCATCTCATCATGTCTTGTATCGATTCGCGCGCTAATCCTGCCAAAATACTGGATGCGGACTCAGGTGCCTTCTTTGCCTTTAAAGCAATGGGCGCCATTGTTCGCCCCCATCAGTCAGGTACAAATTTATCCGCAAGCCTTCACTATGCAATAGAACACATGAAAGTTCCTAGCCTTGTCCTCATGGGGCATACACATTGCGGCGCGATTAAAGCCCTTGCCGAAGATATAGATGATCCCGAGATCAGCAGCTTTGTAAGCGTTGCGCGCTTAGCGCTCCATAATGCGCAGAGCATTGTTGGTGTCAACGCTTCTCATGAAGCACTTTTACGTGAGACGGAACAGCAAACCGTCTTGCAAAGCATGAGAAATATAGGGCAATACCCCTCCGTTAAAAAAGCATTAAGCGAAGATCGCCTAAAGATAAAAGGGTGGATTTTTGATATGGAGGGCGGGAATTTACTGGAATTCAACGAAGCTTCTGGCGCCTTCGAAAACATTACGCATTTTGATCCGCCTTCTTCATCTCATGATCATGATGCGCATGGCTGTCATCACGGTTAAAGCTATCCTTGGAATTGTTTTGAATTAAATCGGATTAATCCTTGAACTCTGCGGTAGATTAGCTTACTTAATCGTTTTCGGAACCACTATAGAGAGATCCGAGAAAATGCCAAAAAGAACAGATATCAAATCCATTGCAATTATCGGCGCAGGCCCCATCATTATCGGGCAGGCGTGTGAGTTTGACTACTCCGGTGCGCAGGCGTGTAAGGCGCTTCGTGAGGAAGGGTATCGGATTGTTCTGATCAACTCCAACCCCGCAACCATTATGACCGACCCAGAGATGGCGGATGCGACCTATATCGAGCCGATTACGCCGAAGGTTGTTGCGAAGATCCTTGAAAAGGAGCGTCCAGATGCGTTGCTTGCGACGATGGGTGGGCAGACCGCGCTGAATACTGCGCTTGCGCTTGATGAGATGGGTGTGCTTGAAGAGCTTGGCATTGAGCTTATCGGGGCGAATGCGGATGTGATTGACAAGGCAGAAAACCGTGAGCGGTTTATTGATTGCATGAAATCGATTGGCCTTGAATCCCCGAAATCAGCCGTTGTTCATAATATGGCCGAAGCGCGCGAGGCGCTTAAAGAATTGGGATTGCCGTCGATTATTCGTCCGTCCTTTACCATGGGCGGTACGGGTGGCGGCGTTGCTTATAACCGTGATGAGTTTGAAAAGATTGTTGCCGAGGGGTTGGAGGCATCGCCGACGACCGAGGTTTTGATTGATGAATCCCTTCTTGGTTGGAAGGAATACGAGATGGAGGTTGTTCGCGACAAGAACGACAACTGCATCATTATTTGTTCGATTGAGAATATTGACCCGATGGGTGTGCATACGGGGGATTCGATTACTGTCGCCCCTGCCCTTACGCTCACGGATAAAGAATATCAGATTATGCGCAATGCGAGCTTGAAGGTTTTGCGCGCGATTGGCGTGGAAACGGGCGGATCGAATGTGCAGTTCGGGATGTGTCCTGATACGGGTCGCATGGTTGTTATTGAGATGAACCCACGGGTTTCACGCTCTTCCGCGCTTGCGTCAAAAGCGACGGGCTTTCCGATTGCGAAGGTTGCGGCGAAATTGGCGGTTGGTTATACGCTTGATGAGCTTGATAACGATATTACCGGCGGGAAAATTCCGGCCTCGTTTGAGCCAACCATTGATTATGTTGTTACAAAAATACCGCGCTTTGCGTTTGAGAAATTTAAAGGCGCGAGCAATTCCCTGACCACGGCAATGAAATCTGTGGGTGAGGCCATGGCGATTGGGCGTAGTTTTGAGGAAAGCTTCCAAAAAGCGATGCGCTCATTGGAATATGGGATTAATGGTTTAGAGCCGATTGTGCCGCGCCCGGAATCACTTAGCGAGAATGAAAAAGAATCTATTCAAGACAAGATTTTATCACATGTTGCTAAGACGTCGCCTGAACGGCTTTTGTATATTGCCGATGCGCTGCGTCATGGGATTAGCAAGGATAAAATCTATCAGCTTTCGAAGGTTGATCGTTGGTATCTTGATCGCATGGAAAACATCGTTGTTGCGGAAAAAGGCATTGTTGATAACGGTCTTCCGTCTGACCCCGAGGGATGGATGCGCATTAAGAAGCTTGGTTTTTCCGATAAACAGCTTGCGACGCTGCTTGATTTGAAAGAGACCGATGTGCGTAAAGCGCGTCATTCGCATAATATTCACCCTGTTTATAAACGCGTTGATACCTGCGCCGGTGAAATTCCATCGGGCACGCCATATATGTATGGATGTTACGAGGGCAATGGTTTACAGCCAGCCGAGAGTGAGATTGATCCATCGGATAAAGAAAAAGTGATTATCCTTGGCGGTGGGCCGAACCGCATTGGGCAAGGGATTGAGTTTGATTATTGCTGTGTGCATGCGGCGTATGCGCTGCGGGATGCGGGGTATGAGACGATCATGGTCAATTGCAACCCTGAAACGGTATCGACGGATTATGATACGTCGGATCGCCTGTATTTCGAACCATTGACCGAGGAAGACGTTATCGAGCTTATCCGCGCCGAGCAGGCATCGGGCAAGGTCAAAGGTGTGATTGTGCAGCTTGGCGGGCAAACACCGCTTAGGCTCGCGGATGCGCTGCTTGCGGCGGGCATCCCTATCCTTGGGACGGACCCCGATGCGATTGATTTGGCGGAGGATCGTGAGCGATTTGCTGATTTGTTGAATAAACTTAAATTGATGCAACCGCCAAACGCCCTCGCCCATTCTGCGGAAGAGGCATTTACATTGGCAGAGAAGCTTGGCTTCCCGCTTGTTATTCGCCCGTCTTACGTGCTTGGCGGACAGGGTATGCAGATCGTGCATTCAATGGATGAGTTGCATGAATATATCACCCGCGCGGTGAAGGTTTCCAAGGGCTCGCCTGTTTTGCTTGATCGGTATTTGAAATCAGCGATTGAGATTGATGTTGATGCGTTATGCGATGGTGAGGATGTTTATGTCTGCGGCATTATGGAGCATATCGAAGAAGCGGGGATTCACTCAGGCGACTCGGCGTGTGTTTTGCCACCGCATTCATTGCCATATAAAACGGTTGTCGAGATTGAGAAGCAGACGATACAGCTGGCGAAGGCATTGAAGGTTAAAGGCTTGATGAATGTACAATACGCTACGCGTCGTAACGAAAATACTGGTGAGCTTGATATTTATATTATCGAGGTAAACCCACGTGCTTCGCGTACTGTTCCGTTTGTTGCCAAGGCGACTGGTGTTCCTGTTGCGAAGATTGCAGCGCGCATCATGGCGGGTGAAAAGCTTAAGGATTTCAAGCACATGCTTGTTGGCATGTCCCCCGATCACAGCGCGGTTAAAGCGCCGGTCTTCCCGTTTGACCGCTTTCCTGGTGTGGAACCGCTTCTTGGGCCAGAGATGAAATCGACCGGAGAGGTCATGGGCATTGATAAAGATCTTGCGCATGCGATTGCGAAATCACAATTGGCGGCGAAGACATTGCTGCCGAAATCAGGGAAGGTTTTCCTCTCTGTTAAAGATGATGACAAGGAAGATTTGCTTCCGATTGCGCGCGATCTTGAGGGGATGGGCTTTGACCTCATCGCCACGGGCGGTACATGTCGTTACCTTGATGAGCAAGGGGTGAAAGTTTCACGGATTAATAAGGTGCTTGAAGGGCAGCCGCATATTTTGGATGCGATTATCAATGGTGAAGTTGCGTTGATGATCAATACCACCAATAAATCATCGCAGGCCGTCGCAGATTCAACGAATATCCGTCGCATGGGTCTTATGAACAAAATTCCTTACTACACGCTTTTGACGGCGGCGACAGCGGCGGTTCAAGCGATTAAGGCGATTAAAGCGAAAGATATCGATGTGCGCGCGCTTCAGGATTATTTCCCGAAGAACGAGTATGGCGCGAAGAAGCGTGATGCGGCTTAGATAGAGAGACTGTGGAACCCATTGCCGACTTTTTCGTTGGCATGGGCATGATACATTGTGCAATCCACAAGCTTTTAACATTGCCTTTCATTTTCTTAGCCATCGCTTCCGTGATGTTAATGTCATGTGTAGATGCAAGCCAATATGACGCCGGGGAAACAACTCCGCAGGAAGAAGCGGAAGTAATTGCTCCAGCTTGGCAGAGCCGCTTATCACCAGATATCCCTTATTATAACAATACTGTCGGACGTGTGAATGTGCGCGTTGGGCCTGGCATTCAATTTACAAAAATCGGTTTTATTGCGCCTGGTGAAGGCGGATATATCGAGGGATGTAATAAGAATTTTGAATGGTGCCAAATATCATATAATGACGATGGTGATTTCGGATGGGTTCAAATGCAGTATGTTGCTGGACATAACAGTTAGACAACATCTTGACGAAAATCATAATTTGGCATAGCCTTCCTTAATTCCCGCCGCAAACGAGGCGGGTTTTTGTATTTTGGTTTTCACGGACACGCACCCTACCCCCAGGGTCAAAACCGTCAAACGAAATGAAGAAAATTGATATTTTCTAATAATAACAGTATTTTAAAGGACAAAAAATGGAACAGTTTCCTGTTACAAAGATTGGTTTTGAGAAGTTAAGTGCGGAATTTGAAGACCTCAAAAAAGTACAGCGTCCACGTGTGATCGAGGATATTGCCGTTGCGCGCGAGCATGGTGATTTGAAAGAGAATGCGGAGTATCACGCGGCGCGTGAGCAGCAGAGCTTTATTGAGGGACGCATTCAGACGCTTGAGGCTGTCCTTGGGCGTGCCAAGATTATTGATCCGACAACCTTATCGGGTGATGTTGTGAAATTCGGCGCGACGGTTACGATTGTTAATGAAGAGACCGACGAAGAATTTACCTATCAGATTGTCGGCGATTATGACGCGGATATGGATAACGGTCTGATTTCTCTCTCAACGCCGCTTGCTAAAGCTTTGATTGGCAAGGCTGAGGGTGATAGCGTTGGTGTTCGCACACCAAAAGGTAAGATTGATTACGAAATCTTGAATGTTGCGTTTAAGTAATCGCGCTTAACGTTTGTAAAGGCTGAACTTAATCGGCAACCTATTCAACTTCGATCGGTACGCCTGGCTCATCTTTTGCGCTGCGGATTGCGAGGGATGATTTTACGGATGTTACGTTTGGCGCGGCGGTGAGTTGGTGGGTTAGGAAGTCTTGGTATGCGTCCCAATCCTTTGCGACAACTTTGAGCATAAAATCAACATCGCCCGCAAGCATGTGACATTCACGCACCATTGGCCATTCTTTGCTTTGTGCTTCAAATTTCTCGAGGTCTTTTTCGGCTTGTGATGTTAATTTCACAAGGGCGAAGATTGTCACTGCGAAGCCGAGAATGGATGAATCAACTTCCGCGTGGTAGCTTTTGATATATCCCGCTTCTTCGAGGGCGCGGACACGGCGCAGGCAAGGCGGCGCGGATATACCGACATTTCTGGCCAGTTCAACATTTGTGATCCTGCCGTTATCCTGTAGATCGCGGAGGATTTTCTTGTCGATTTTGTCTAATTTTGAACGGCGCATGTCATCCCTTAATGGTTGTATCATTATTACTTAAATATAGTGTTATGTTGATATAAAGTTGCGCATCGATTGATGCAAGTGTTTTCCGTGAGGAAAAGTGGTTTTCTTTTAAGCCGCTTTGTTTGAGAGTACAAGGGTGAAAGATAAAGATTTAAAAAATATATCATGCTGGGTCGTGAGCGAAGGAATGGCAGGCACGCAAAATCAGTGTGTTGCGGTTGCCGAAGCATTGGGTGTTTCATTTGAAACCAAGCAAATCTCGCTTAAGGAGCCATGGAAAAGCTTGTCTCCGTTTATGGGGTTTGAGCGCAGCTATAGCTTCTCCCCTGCTCTGCATGGGCCTTGGCCGGATTTGGTGATTGCGTCGGGGAGAAAATCGATTGCGGCGTCGCGTTATATTAAGCGCATGAGCAAGGGCAAAAGCTTTACGGTGCAAATTCAAGATCCGCGCACGGATTTGCGTGATTTTGATCTTGTTGCTGTTCCTTATCACGATCCTGCCCGGGGGGAGAATGTTATCGTCAGCGACGGCGCGCCAAATCGCGTGACACAGGCGCGACTTGAAGCGGCAATGCGGGAGTTTCCGCAATTTGGCATTATGAGTTCGCCGCGCGTTGCCGTGCTTATTGGCGGCAGTAGCAAAGCATATACGATGAGCGAGGGTGTAACCAATACGCTTGCGGCGCAGCTTCGCGGGCTTGATGCGCAGTTGATGGTGACGTCATCGCGAAGGACGGGCGCGAAGAATGAAGCGATTTTGCGCCGCGCCCTGCCCAATGCTTATTTTTATGATGGCAGTGGCCCTAATCCATATTTTGCGATGCTCGCGGCGGCAGATTATATTTTGGTGACGGCCGATAGTGCGTCGATGATATCGGATGCTTGTTCCTCTGGAAAACCAACATATATGATTAACTTAGAGGGTGGTCATCCGCGCATTGATAAGCTACATAATCACTTACAGGATTTAGGGGCGTTGCGGGTTTTTGAGGGTAACCTTGAAGATTATTCATACGCCCCATTAAATGATGCCGAAAAAATTTCGGATGCGATACGAGAGAGAATAATATTATGAGCGACACAAAGCACACGAAAGTTTTAATCATTGGCTCTGGGCCGGCGGGATATACGGCGGCGATTTATGCAGCGCGTGCGAACCTTAAGCCTATCCTTGTGACGGGTAATGAACCGGGTGGGCAGCTTACAATCACGACCGAAGTTGAGAATTATCCCGGCTTTGCGGATGTGATTCAGGGGCCTTGGCTGATGGAGCAGATGAAGGCGCAGGCGGAGAATGTCGGGACGGATATTGTGCATGACTATATTGTGGATGTTGATTTTTCATCTCGCCCATTTAAGGCCGTTGGCGATTCCGGTACAGTTTATACGGGTGATAGTGTGATTATCACCACAGGAGCGCAGGCACGTTGGCTTGGGCTGGATTCGGAAGAGAAATATCAAAACCGCGGCGTGTCTGCATGTGCGACATGTGATGGGTTTTTCTTTAAAGGCAAAGAAGTTGCGATTGTTGGCGGTGGGAATACTGCGGTTGAGGAAGCGTTATTCCTGACCAATTTCTGTTCTAAGGTTACGCTTATTCATCGCCGCGATACTTTGCGCGCCGAAAAGATTTTGCAAGATCGTATGTTTGCCAATGACAAGATGGACTTTATCTGGGACACGACCGTTGAAGAGGTTTTGGGCGATGACATGGGTGTGACGGGTTTGCGCCTTAAAAACACCAAGAGCGATGAAGAAAGCACGATTGATGTGCATGGCCTGTTCGTGGCGATTGGTCATGTTCCTGCGACATCACTGTTCCAAGATAAATTGCAGATGGATGAGAGCGGGTATTTGATTTCCGCGCCTGATTCGACCGCGACCTCGATCCCTGGCGTTTTTGCGGCGGGGGATGTGACGGATCATGTTTATCGCCAAGCGGTGACTGCGGCGGGGATGGGCTGTATGGCTGCGCTTGAAGCGGATCGTTTCCTTGCGGTGCAAGGCGTGGATGAGCAACCCGAGGCGGCGGAATAAATACAGTTTATGTCATGCACTTATTGCATTGCAAATTGCTATTAAAGATTGCCTCTTTTGAGAATGGTTGTTAGGAATAGCCCATAGAGATTTTATAATTAGGGCGCTGTCACACTATGTCTATGGATTGGGATAAACTTCGTATTTTTCATGCAGTTGCCGAAGCGGGAAGCTTTACCGCGGCTGGAGACTCTCTTAACTTAAACCAATCATCTGTTTCCCGTCAGATTAGCACGCTTGAGGAAAGCTTGGATTCGGTGTTGTTTCACCGCCATCCGCGTGGTTTGGTTTTGACCGAACAGGGTGAGATTTTAAAAAAAGCTGTGTCTGATATTTTCTCCAAACTGTCTTTGATTGAGGGGCAATTGGCGGATACAAAGGATTTGGCGGAAGGGCCGCTCACGGTTACTGTCTCTGATTTCATTGGCTCGACATGGCTTGCGCCGCAATTGCGTGAGTTTCATAGCTCATTCCCCTCCATTCAACTGACGATTTTATTTGAAGACAGAATTTTGAATTTGGGTATGCGCGAGGCGGATGCGGCGCTGCGGCTTCGTAAATCCAAGCAGGTTGATATTGTGCAGCGGCATTTGACGCAGGTGCATTTTCACATGTGTGCGTCACAGGAATATTTGGAAGAAAACGGCATTCCGAAAAAGCCGGAAGATTTGAAAGATCATTGTTTGATTGGCTTCCCCCAAGATACCTATGCACCATTTGCAGAGCCGAACTGGTTGTTTGATTTGGCGCAGGTTGATGTCGATAATCATTATAATTTGTTGATGATGAATTCCATGTATGCGATCCATAAAGCCGTTAAAACAGGTGCGGGAATCGCGGTGCTTCCTGATTATTTGATTGGGGTTCGGCATGATTTACAGATGGTCTTGCCCGAGATTGAGCGCCCTGCTGTGGATATGTATTTTGTATATGCAGAGGAAAGACGCCATTCAAAGCGGATTGCGGCGTTGCGTGAATTTTTGCTGAAAAGCATTGATAAGCAGGCGATGTAGTTTTTTTTGCATACTACAAAATGCACTACATGCATGTATTCTAATATTTATTATGCTAAAAACGCATATCTATCCTGCTAAAATACTTTTAGGTTATTTTAGGCACCCTTTATTATAAGAATATATCGCTTTCGGGCGACAAGGACTAATTTTAGTTCTTACATCCTTAGGGGTGTGAAACCTCCCTGTTCAACTCGCCGGGCCTATCACGCAAGTGGTTTGAGCCCGGTTTTTTTATGCGTGATTCGATATGCTTTATTTAAGAGCGTTTAATGATTATTTACGAAACGCATAAAATTTGCATTGCTGTCTATATAAGGCCTCTCTTATATAACTATCCACAGACTAATATTCAAAAATTCGCATATGCACAATAGATATATTGCATAATTAGGGTAATATCATTACAACTTATTAAAGAAACCAAATGCTATAAGGGGATATGCGGATGGGATTAACGGCTGATTTTGGTGCGTTTTCGGCGATTGGCTCTTTATCGCCTCATTCATTGATCGGTCGCTTTAATCACCCCCCACCCGAACAGGCCGATCTTTACAAGGCTTTACCGCCTCGCGAAAAAGCCATGAAGCCGAAAACGTGGACTACAGTTTTAATGCCATTTGAAGGGACCTATGTCCCTTGTTTTGTATCTAGGGCAGAGCATGAAGAGGGGATTGTGGGGCTTTCGACGGGCATGAGTTCCAGCCCCCTTGATAAAGGCTGGGCGAGTAAAATTGGGCGATTAAACGCCAATCATCAGACAGTCATTGCAATTGGGCTGCATCACACAGCCGATTTCAAAAATTATTATGGTGTAAACAGAAGGCTCATTGAAGCCTTTTTCTTTGACCAGAGCTGTTCGCCGTTATACAGCTCTGGTGATCGCAATATGGCGCGCACCGCAATGACGCATTCTACATCTTCTGCGCTTTTTCTTGATACAATTAGCCGCCCCTTTGCACTAGATCGCGTGCCTGAGACATTAACAAATGCAATTCACCTTAATCCATTGGTTGATACGTATCATTCATCCAAAGGGCATTATCGCGTGAATAGCATTCTTTTCGACGCATTTATGATGGCGCGAGGAAGTCATGACATAGGGGACTTAGCCCTGGAGAAATGGATTATTGGTAAAGATGAAATTGATGGGGCGCCTCCTATATATGGTCGACCAGAGTGTTCGCGCATTAGGTTAACCAGACAGAAAGTGCGTGAATTTAGCGCAGAGGTGTTTCGAGGTGAGCGCATGGATGTCTCATCCTTCCCACAGAAAATGTACCTTGGGGAGCGCGATAAGGCTGTGTGCATATTTGCTGCGGAAGCGCTTGGGAGGGCGATGGGCGTAGAAACACAGAGATATGATTCAACACATTATTCCATGCTTGATATCCGCGAGGCCTTAAGCAGCATGTTGAGACGCATAAATACCGATCATTTCCAAGACGGAACGCCGCGTGAACGCGCAGAGCGCAAACGCGGCGTTAGTAGCCATGAGGCAGAGTTGCTAGGCTTAAGCGGCCTTAGCCACACCTTGGAGGGCGGCGCAGGCGCTTTGGATACGTTTGCACGCTTCGCTTAGGATGTCCTCACTTGTTGCGTAGGAGATGCGGAAATTTGGAGATAGGCCAAACGCCTCGCCTTGCACACATGCCACGCCTTCGCTTTCGAGAAGGTAGGTGACGAAATCTTCATCGCTTTCGATCTTTTTACCCTCTGGTGTGGTTTTGCCGATTACACCTGCGCATGATGGGTAAACGTAGAAGGCGCCTTCTGGTTTGATGCATGTGATGCCATCGGCGTCATTGAGCATTTTCACAACCATGTCGCGGCGTGATTTAAACGCATCATTGCGCGGCGCGAGGAAGGATTGATCCCCATTTAAAGCTGCGGCGGCGGCGGCTTGTGATATTGAGCTTGGGTTTGATGTGCTTTGGCTTTGGATTTTTGCCATGGCCTTGATGATGTCTTTTGGCCCGCCCGCGTAACCGATGCGCCATCCTGTCATTGAATATGATTTTGACACGCCGTTGATGGTGAGTGTGCGGTCATATAATTTTGGCTCGACTTCAGCGGGGGTGCAGAATTTGAACCCGTCATAGACAAGGTGCTCATACATATCATCTGTCATGACATAGACATGCGGGTGTTTGAGGAGGACATCCGTCAATGCCTTCATCTCATCCCATGAATAGGCGCCGCCTGTCGGGTTGGAAGGTGAGTTGATGATGACCCATTTTGTTTTGGGGGTGATGGCGGCTTCTAATTCCTCGGGTTGCAGTTTGAAGCTGTTTTCTTCTTTGCATGGAATGGATACAGGCGTTCCTTCGGCGAGCAATGTCATGTCGGGATATGATACCCAATATGGCGCGGGAATAAGCACTTCGTCACCCGGGTTTACGGTTGCCATTAATGCATTATACAAAACCTGTTTCCCGCCGGTGCCGACGGAGATTTGAGCGCGTTCATATGTAAGGGCGTTATCACGTTTGAATTTTTCAATGATCGCGTCTTTGAGTTCAGGGGTTCCATCCACGTTTGTGTATTTCGTTTGGCCGTTATCCATAGCGGTTTTGGCCGCATCTTTGATGAAATCTGGTGTGTCGAAATCAGGCTCCCCGGCGCCGAGGCCGATAATGTCGCGCCCTTGTGCTTTCAATTCGTTGACACGTGATGTGACAGCAAGTGTTGGTGATGGCTTGATGCGTGATAAGCGGTCGGCGATGATTGACATGATTTTCCCTTTCATATGAATATGCATAGTATACATTTTTATTAATCTTATTTCTAGGCAAGGCTTGCGCTGATTACAAGCTTTCATATAGAAAGGGCGATATATAAATCATCACTTTAACGTATATGATACAGCTAATAAAAAACCATAAATTGTTACAAAAAATTTCTATTTCAGCTCTCATTATGGGGGTTCTGATTTTTAGCATGGATCGTTCTAAGTTTAAGGTTTCCATAGGTGATATCCATATTGATGCTTGGATTTTTGCGCTTGGTTTTATATATCTTCAGATTTTAGCGCTCTCTTTTCGCTGGCTGTCCTTAATCAATGTTTATGAGAAGAAAATTGATTTTGCTTTTGCGGTGAAAGTAAATTTGATGAGCTTAATTGCTAATTATCTTTTTATCACATCCATTGGCGGGATAATTGTACGCGTTGCCATGAGCGTTAAAAGCGGTGTGTCATTGACGCGCTCAATCGCGGCAACAGGCCTGGATCGCTTTTTTACCCTGTTCGGGCTTATTGTATTAACTATTATATGTTTGCCCGTTTTTAACTCCATTGTTTCGCCAGATTTGTTTGAAAAAACCCTATTTTTGATTTGTATGATTTTAGGGTCGAGTTTGGTTTTTGCTGTTTTCTTATTTGAAAAGCTCCGCAAAAAGATTATCTTCTCGCACCGGAAAATAGCCATGTGCTTTCAATATTTTCGGGCAATTTTGACCAATAGATCGGTTATTAGCAGTGTTTTAGTGTCTAGTTTGGTTGCACAGATGTCCTATTTTGCTGCCGTTTATACTATAATGATGTCAATGGGGATTGATTTCTCAGTTCTGTATTTCTTCGCGGTTATTCCCGTGATCACACTGGTATCAAGCTTGCCGATTGGGTATGGCGGATGGGGCATTCGTGAGGGGGCATTTGTGTACGGCTTAGGGCTTATCAATGTTCCATTTGAAACCGCGTTTGCTACATCTATTCAAGTAGGCATTATTAGCATGTGCGGTGCCATTGTTGCCGCTATTCCTGTTCTTCTTAAATCGGGAACACAATTTAAAAAGACGATTTTGCCGCATGACGATGACAAGCAAAGTTAAGCTGTTGCTTGGCTTTTCTATATCTTAAAAAGCATCCGGCCTTATGAGGGTTTTTAGGTTCTGAAGATCCTCTGCATCCATTTTATCAAAATATACACCATGCTCATCAAAAAACGTCTTAAGCGGCTTTAGGAGTGGATCGTTCAGGGCCTCGCGCAGGTATTTTTCGAGGCGGGGAATGTATGGAAGATATTGGGGATTGTTATCGGCGATGGCGATCTTCAAGAATTGGCCGATAACGCGGCAATGGAATTGTGTTGCGAGAACACGGAACCATGCGCGGAATGTCTCATCATGTTTAGCGAGGATGCTTTCCTTTAGGTCAAGCGGCACATCCGTGCGGGCATCTTCGAGGAGGTTGGCAAGATCATAGGGCGCGGGGCCGATCATGGCGCCTTGGAAGTCAAGAATACCGCAGCGTTTGATCCCTTGTTCTTGCGCGATCCACATCAGGTTTTCCGCGTGGTAATCGACATGGACGAATCCTTGGGGGCATGGCGGCAGGCTGTTTTCGATATCCGCCCAAATGTTTTTATACGCCTCAACCAAACCGTCTTCGTTTTTGGATTGTCTTGCCAGCGGCATGTACCAATCGACAACGCGACGATGGCGTTTATGGACGTGGCTTTCGTAATATTGGGGGAGATCAAGTGGGCAATTTTGCGCGGCGATGTGATCGAGCGTTTGGGCGGCGATGGTGTATAGCTGCGCGGGGTCTTGGCCGGATAGGCTCGCGTATTTAAAGCATGTTGCGCCGAAATCTTCGAGGATTAGCAGGCCGTTTTGTTCGTCAACTTCATATATATCAGGAGCGTTTGCGCCGATGCTGTTAAGCCATTTTGAAATTTCGATGAATGAAGAAACGCTATGCCCCGGTGTTGCGTGGGGGGAATTGTCGGGGACGGTTTCCATGAGGATTGCGGATTGATCGCTTTTTGCGCCAATGCCGCGCAGGCGGAAATAACGGCGCACCGATGAATCTTGTCCGACCGTGCTGATGATGTCCCAGCCGTGTTTGGCAAGGAAGTCAGCGCGTTGGTTTTCGTCAAATTGGATTGGCGTCTCTCTCACGGCGTTAAGCATTTGTTGGTCCTGATATCACTAAGCGGGATTGTGTGCAGATGTTTAAGACTTTTTTGATTTGGATGCAATCGCGCGGATTGCGTTGATGTGGTTTTGCGATACTTGTTTGGGGCGCCCTATTCCCGCGCTGCCGTTTTCCAGGCCGAAGACTTCGGACGATGAACTGGCGACGGCGCGCAATAATTCAACGCCGAAATCCGGTTCTTTTTTTGGTTTTGCTGTGGCGGCGGCAGGATTTTGAATTGGTTTTTGATTTTTTCGGGCGGCGGCGGCGCGACCAGAGGCTACGCGTTCGATATTATAGGCAACGATTCCGCTTAAATGGGATTTTGTGAGGGCTTTAAGGAGTTTATCATCGCTTAGCGCCCATGCGATGACCTGTTGTCTTGCGCGGGCTTGGTTGCCTTTGGCGAGCTTTAATGCTTCTGCGATACGGCGTTCTGCGTATTCTAATAACATAGGGCATCCTTTAGTGGGGGGGCCGAGATGTGACTCAACTTACCGCTTTATTATGCCATGTTTGTTGATCACATGGAAGAAATTAAGCGATTGTTGCCAATTCCTTCATCATGTTTTGTACGCCTTTTACGCGTTTTGCGGGGGTTTCCCAGTTGCGTATGGAGACGAGTTTGTGGTCGGGGCGGAGTTTTAGGGTTCCGCCTTTGCTGGTCATCCAATGCATTAGCCCTTCAATATTGGGGGGCGTATTGTTGTGGAAGGCCATGACGACGCCTTTTGGCCCTGCCTCGACGCTGCTGATCCCTGCTTTTTTGCAGAGCTGCTTGATGGTTACGATGGTGATGAGGTTTTGCACCTCGTCGGGCAAATCGCCGAAACGGTCGATCAGCTCGGCGGCGAAGTTCTCAACATCGTCAGGTTCAAGCAATTCGGAGAGGCGGCGATACAGGCTCATGCGCACGCCAAGATCGGGGACGTAGCTTTCGGGGATCATAACGGATGTGCCGATATTGATTGTCGGGCTCCAGCCTTTATCCTCTGGCAGATCATCAAGGGAGACACCTTCGCGCGCCATGGCGACGGCTTCTTCGAGCATTTGTTGATATAGCTCCACGCCGACTTCTTTGATATGCCCCGACTGTTGATCGCCGAGCAGGTTCCCTGCCCCGCGGATATCCATATCGTGGGATGCGAGTTGGAAGCCGCTACCGAGGGTATCAAGGGTTTCCATGACTTCGAGGCGTTTTTGCGCCTGTGGGTTGAGCATGTCGTTGGGTGGGTATGTGAGATAGGCGTATGCGCGCACCTTTGAGCGGCCAATGCGTCCGCGGATTTGATAGAGCTGCGCGAGGCCGAACATATCGGCGCGGTGGATGATCATGGTGTTGGCGGTGGGGATGTCGATCCCGCTTTCGATGATGTTGGTGGCCAGCAGCACATCATATTGCCCGTCATAAAACGCGGTCATGCGGTCTTCGAGGTCTTGTGGGGTCATTTGACCGTGGGCGGTTATGACTTTGACTTCGGGAACGTGTTCTTTGAGCATGTCTTCGAGGTCTTGCATATCCTTGACACGGGGGCAGACATAGAAGGATTGCCCACCGCGGTAATGCTCGCGCAGCAGGGCTTCGCGGATGATCATGGTGTCCATGGGCATGACGAATGTGCGCACCGCCAAGCGGTCAACCGGCGGGGTTGTGATGAGAGACATTTCCTTAACGCCCGTCAGCGACATCTGCAGGGTGCGCGGGATTGGCGTGGCGGTCAGCGTTAAGATATGGACATTGGCTTTTAGCTCTTTGAGGCGTTCTTTTTGTTTGACGCCGAAACGTTGTTCCTCATCAACGACCAGCAGGCCGAGGTTATTGAAGCTGATGCCTTTGCCGAATAAGGCGTGCGTGCCGATCACGATATTGACCGATCCATCACGCAGGCCGTCTTTTGTGGCGGTGGCGTCTTTTGCGGTGACCATGCGCGAGAGTTGTTCGATGCGTAGGCCAGATCCCTCGAAACGGCGTTTGAAGCCGAGATAGTGTTGACGGGCGAGCAAGGTTGTGGGGGCGACGATGGCGACCTGATATCCGTCCATGGCGGCGACATAGGCGGCGCGCAGGGCAACCTCGGTCTTGCCGAAGCCGACATCGCCACAGACGAGGCGGTCCATGGGATGCGTTCCCGCCATGGAGGCAAGGGTGTCTTCGATGGCGCGTTCTTGGTCTTCGGTTTCGGCGTAGGGGAATTTTGCGGCGAATTTGTTGTATAAATCTTTCGAGATTTCGATGGGTTCTGATTTTTTCAATGTGCGCTCTGCGGCGAGTTTGAGCAGGCCATCGGCCATGGCCATGAGGTCTTTCTTGACCTTTGCTTTGCGGGCTTGCCACCCTGCCCCGCCGAGTTTGTCGAGGGTTGATGCGTTTTCTTCGCCGCCGAAACGGGCGAGAACTTCGATATTTTCGACGGGCACGAAGAGGCGATCCCCGCCTGCATATTCGATTTTTAGGCAGTCATGGTGGATTTTGCCGATTGTGACGGTTTCGAGTTCGAGGAATTTTCCGATGCCGTGGTCGATATGGGTGACGAGGTCGCCCTCATTCAGGCTGGAGACTTCGCGCAGGAAGTTGTCGGCTTTTTTGCGTTTGGCGGCTTTGCGGGAGAGGCGGTCACCGAGGATATCTTGTTCGGTGAGAACCGCGAGATCATGTGTATTAAAGCCATGTTCAAGCGCGAGAACAGCGAGCCCAAGCTCATGGTTTTTGAGTTTTTTGAGGTGATCGGCGGTGTCGATGATTTTGATGTCTTCGATATTTGCAGACTCAAACAGCCCTTGAACGCGTTGGCGTGATCCTTCGGAATAACAGACGATGAGGGTTTTGCGGTCGGTGAATTTACGCAAATGCGTTTTAAACTCACCGATAACATCGCCGTCGGGCAATGCGCGGATATCGGAGAAATCTCTGGCTTTTTTGACGGCTGTGTTTTCGTCGCCGACTGCGCCGAAGGGTGAAAGGAATTCAGCGCCTTTTATGATGCCGATCCACTGCGCGTCTTGCATGTATAATTTCGCGGTGGGGAGCGGACGATAGACAGTGCCCGACAGGCTTACATCTTTGGATTTTTTCTGCGTTTGGCTGGCGACAAGCATTTTGCGTGATTGGAAGAAATCTTCGATTTGTTCGAAACGCTCGTCATGGGCGCTGCGGGCGTGGTGGTCGAGGGTAAGCGCATATGGCCCTGTATAGTCCAGCAGCGTGTCCATTTCATCGTAAAAGAGCGGCAGCCAGTGTTCCATTCCGTTATAGCGACGCCCTTCGGAGACAGATTCGTAGAGGGGGTCATTTTGGATGACACCGAAATGTTCGCGATAGCCGGTGCGGAAGCGGTCAATCGATTCTTCGTCGAGGAAAAACTCAGTCACGGGTTGAAGGGTGAAGGTGCTGACGTCCTTGTGGGTGCGTTGGGTGAGCGGGTCGAAGGCGCGCATGGTTTCGATTTCATCACCGAACAGATCAAGGCGAACAGGCTGCTCACGCCCCGGTGGATAGAGGTCGAGAATGCCGCCGCGCATGGCGTATTCCCCTGCCTCGCGGACGGTTTCGGTGCGGCTATATCCGTTTTGGGTGAGGAAGGTTTGTAGGGATTCGAGGTTTAATGTGCCGCCTTTGGTTGCGATGAAGGATGCGTTTTCGAGGGCGGATTTGGGCATAACACGTTGTGTGATTGCATTGACAGTTGTTAGCAATATGCGCGGGTAACGTTTGGCTTCTCCCTGCCATGCGAGAAGTTGCGTGAGGGCGCCGACGCGTTGTGCGACGATTTCCGCATTAGGTGATACGCGGTCATAGGGGAGGCAATCCCATGCGGGGAATTCGATGATTTTGACATCGGGGGCAAAGAAGTTGAGCAACTCTTTAAGCGTGGCGATGCGGCTGTCGTCGAGAGCGACATGCACGAGCACCTTATCCTCAGGCATGATCTCACGCGCTTTTTCGGCCAAGATGCGGGCGTCTTGTCCTTCGATCGCGCCGTAGATTATGGCGTCTGTGTTTTCGGTCTTTCGGGCTGTGGCTTCCATATTAAAAGGTATATAGCCCGCGACGCTTTGAATTGCCAGTCTTAACCTTGGGCGTATTTGTGATTTTTGAGGGTGACGAATAGCGGGCTTTTTATGGCGTCAGGTTCGGGCTCTTGTCCTGTGATCCAGTTATAGAGATTGGGATCGTTTTCGTTGAGCAGTTCTTCGAATTGCGCAAGTTCTTCGATGCTCATATCCGGCACGTATTTTTTCGCGAAGCTGCCAAGCAGCAGGTCCATTTCCTTTGTTCCGCGATGGTCGGAACGGAATATTAAACGTTTGCGTGTGTTTTCAATTGATTCTAAAGTCATATCATCTAAAGCCTGCAGTAGGAGAGTACCGTGAAAACTTTTATCAAAAATAATGCTTCAATGATAGCAGCAATATTACTGCCTATTCTTTTTGCCGCTTTTTTCCTCGCGTCTAAGAATATTTCCAGCAATGATATTGAGAAACCAAAATATGATGCCATTGTCACAAATTTGAATAACAATTCAATCTATTTTGAAATCAGCGTTATAAATGACTCTCTGAGTTTTACATTCAGATATCCTACCCGAGACAAGAATGGCAATCTAAATATCGGTAATCTCAATAGAGAGAAACCACAGATTTATTATATTCACGCCGATACGCTTATCGCCGAACCGGTTGGTTATTCCTTGCCCGATGATGCATTTAATCCAGCAGAAGAAAAAGAAGGTATGTCTGTTCCTATTCGTTTGGAGAAACTTGAAAATGCAAAATTTTCAGCTGCAAATATTGCGCCTGACGGGTATGAGATTTCCAGACGGGATTCAGGCGGAGGCAATATTATGACGGAATTTTATCAGCGTAATAATCGTAGCCGCAATCAATGGGGTTACAGCCTTGAGACTTCGTTTTTACCGATTCGCGGTATGGATGATAACCGTTATTACAATCTCGATCACGTTGGATGGGTTTTAAGAGATTAAATCGCAGTGCAGAAAGCCATCGCTATGACACAAGAATACAGCACAGCGCAGACCAAAGCCCTCTCTACAATTGTTAAGCTTGCGCATGATCATAATTTAAACGCACGGGATATTGAAAAGTCTTTGCATTCAAATACCCCTTCGAAAGTTAAAAGAGGGCAATCGAGCTTTGCGCTTACGCTTGTATCTTACATGGCGGGCGTCCTGATTTTATCCGGCCTTTTCATTTTTATCAGCATGATGTGGCCTGACCTTGATGGATTTACGCGCGTTATTCTAAGTCTAGGAACAGGCTTGTTATCATATGTTGTTGGTTTGTTACTGTATAAGGACGACTCCACTAAAAAAGCCAGTGTGTTTTTATGGGTTCTATCGGCAATCCTTATTCCCACGGGATTATTTGTTTTGCTGAAAGAGTTTGCGCAGGGCAACGATGTTTTATTAGCGGGCGTGTTTGTTTTTGGCAGCGCTATGCTTTTATATCTGCTTTCATTTTTGCTATATCGTACACAGAGTTTTTTGTTTCTCAGCTTGTTTTACGGTTTTGTTTTTACCGGCACATTGTATGAATATTTAGGTATCAATACTCAGATAATCTGGCTGGTTACGGGTGTTAGTTTTTTTGTTTTTGCCTATAAGGTCAGGTGTTCAGATTATCACGCTATTTCTTTTCTTCCTTTTTTAATTGCCAATGTAGCCATTGCTTCAAGCGCATATTATTTTTTAGGGAATACGGAATTCGAGAGCGTTTTAACGGCCTTATATATAGGCATGATCGCGGCAGGCTATATATTCAAGAGCCGTACATTCACAGTCTTTTCCGTACTTATTTTTATAGCCCTATACTGCAAACAATATTCCTATAGCTGGTCTTATTTTGATAAAGAATTCTTTTCCTTTGTCAGCGTTGTAACTGGCTTATCTATGATATTTGCGGCGGAATGGATCAAACGATATTCCACCAAAACTTTTCTTTGGCATTTCTTTGGGTCATCCATTTTGTTCACGGGACTTATGTCGCTGCTATATCTAAGCCCGTTTGATATCCTATTTGTAATTGCTCCTGCGTTTTTGATTTTCGCAGGATCGAAATTGAATAGCAAAGCTTTAATATTTTCTTCAATTTTGGCTCTGTTATCATTCATAGGATATTATTCCAGTACTTATTTTGCCGATGCGGTTGGATGGCCTGTAGCCCTGATGATAAGTGGAGTAGCACTTGGTGTTTTGAGCATTGTCGGTGTTAAGATGAGCAACAAGATCAAAAACAGTGCCGTATAAATATGTCACGTCCGTTTGAATTAGATGCTTTATTTCGCCCTTTGACCGCCCTGCCCGGGGTTGGGCCGAAGAATGCGAAATTGTTTGAAAAGCTTATTGGTGGGCCGAAGATTTTGGATTTGTTATTTCATCTGCCTGTTGATTTTGTGGATCGGCGTTTTTCGCCGCCGATCAGTGACGCGCCCAATGGGCGCATTGCGACGATGGAGGTGAGTGTGGTTTCTCACGCGCCCAATGCACGTAAAGGGATGCCCTATCGGGTGAAGGTGCGTGATGATAGCGGGACGATGACGTTGGTGTTTTTTCATGCGAATAACGCATGGGTGGAAAAGCAGCTTCCTGATCGCGAGACGCGGATCATTAGCGGGAAGGTCGAATATTATCAGGGTAATGCGCAGATTGTGCATCCCGACATAGCCACGGTTGCCGATCGTGAGACATTGGAGAGCATTGAGCCGATTTACCCGCTTACGGCGGGGGTGACGAATAAGACGGTGCGTAAGGCGATGGATGGGGCGCTTGACTGCGTGCCCAAGCTGGGAGAGTGGCTTGAGCCGACATATAAGGCGCGCGAGAAATGGCATGATTGGCATGAGGCGATTGAAGCGGTGCATTTGCCCGAAAGCGAGAGTGAATTATTGCCCGAGCATCGCTTTCGCCAGCGCATTGCCTATGACGAGTTATTGGCCAATCAATTGACCCTCGCGCTTGTGCGGCATCGCCAGCGACGCATTGACGGGCGCAGCTATAAGGGCGATGGGCGGTTGCGTGACAAGCTTCGGGCGTTGTTGCCGTTTGATTTAACGGGGGCGCAGGAAAAATCATTGGGCGAGATTGACGCGGATATGGGGGAAGACGCGAAGATGCTGCGCTTGCTTCAGGGGGATGTTGGCGCGGGTAAGACAGTGGTTGCGGCAATGGCGATGTTGAATGCGGTCGAGACAGGGGCACAGGCCGCGATTATGGCGCCGACCGAGATTTTAGCGCGACAACATGCGGAGAGTTTGAAGCCTTGGCTGGATGCATGCGGTGTGCGGTTTGTGACATTGACGGGGCGCGATAAGGGCGCGGGGCGTGAGGTGATTTTGGATCAAATCCGCAATGGCGCGGCGCAGGTGATTATCGGGACGCATGCGATTTTTCAAGATGGTGTTGATTTTGCTGACCTTGGGCTGGCGGTGATTGACGAGCAGCATCGCTTTGGTGTGCATCAACGGCTTATGCTGTCGGGCAAAGGGCGCGGGACGGATGTGCTTGTTATGACTGCCACCCCTATTCCGCGCACACTGACGCTGACGGCGTATGGGGATATGGATGTTTCCAAGCTGGATGAAAAGCCAGCGGGGCGTAAGCCGATTGAGACTTTGCTGGTGTCTAATGACAAATTGGACAGCATGATTGATGGTGTTGGGCGCAAGATTAAAGATGGTAGCCGCGTGTATTGGGTTTGCCCTTTGGTCGAGGATTCCGAGATTTTGGATTTGGCAGCGGCGGAGGAGCGCTATGACATCCTTAAAGAGCATTTCGGCAAGGTTGGCCTTGTGCATGGGCGGATGAAACCGGCAGAAAAAGACGAGGTTATGCAGCGATTTGCGGCGGGTGAGCTGAATATTTTGGTCGCAACGACGGTGATTGAGGTAGGTGTTAATGTGCCCGAAGCGACCGTGATGGTCATTGAGCATGCCGAGCGTTTTGGTTTGTCGCAGCTTCATCAGCTTCGCGGGCGTGTTGGGCGCGGCGGGGAACAATCTTATTGTTTTCTTGTTTATGCAGGGCCACTGGGGGCAACCGCGAAAGAGCGATTGAGCATTATGCGCGAGACCGAAGACGGATTTTTAATCGCGGAGAAGGATTTGGAACTGCGCGGTGGCGGTGATATTTTGGGTGTGAAGCAGAGCGGATTGCCGCGGTTTCGGTTGGCGGACTTGAATGTGCATGGGGAATTGCTGGCGGCGGCACGCGATGACGCGCAGTTGATTATATCGCGCGATCCCGATTTGGAGAGTGATCGCGGCAAAGCGCTTAAGGTACTCTTGTATTTGTTTGAGCGCGATCAGGCGATACAGTATTTACGGAGTGGTTAAAACAATGTTATTTATTGTGGCTCTATTTTTCGACTTACTGTTCATTCTTACAAGAGACATTAAAATGCCATACGAAGAACGCCTCATATTATTTTACTATAATGAATTGCCTCATTTATTCTCAGATAACTTTACGTCTATAAAAGACTATACATCTGCTAAAATGAATGATTCTGCCATTACTTTTGTTGCACATACATCGCATATGCATGGTGCTTCGCACGACACCACGAAGCGCTTTTCCAAGCTTGCTGATATTCCAAAAGACAATACAACCACAATATTTTATGGCACTAAAAAAGGCATGCTTGGATCTAGTGACTTTTGCTTTTGCGTCCCCGATTCAATCCTTATTGAGGTTTTGATTAACGCATGCTTAAGTCTAAATATTCGACTACCAAGACAAGGTAAAAAACGCATTGTCGTTGACAACCTTAAAGTGGGTTTGGGAATAATCTTAGATGATCAAGCTCTTGATTTTGATTAATCACTATTCCGCAGCGTCCTTATCATCATCACCCCTATTCCACGCGTCGGCGGAGCCGGAGGCTTGGGAGTCGTAATCACCGACTTCCATATTGATGGCCCGTTTGATGCGGGCGACATCAATCATAAGACCGTCGATTGTGCTGGAGAGGCTGTCGAGTTCTTTGCGTGAAGGCAGGCCGTATGCGCCGCCGCCTTGGCCGTCTTTATCTTTGCAGATCACGCGGGCGGGTATGCCGATGGCGGTGCAGCCGTCTGGCACGTCATTTGTGACCACTGAATTTGAACCGATGCGGGCCTTTTTACCGATGGTGATGTTGCCGAGCACTTGCGCGCCTGAGCCGACCATTGCGCCGTCTTCGAGGGTTGGGTGACGTTTGCTGCATTTGTCGCTGGCGCGCCCTACTCCGCCCAATGTGACGCCGTGGTAGATTGTGACGTCATCTTTGATGATTGCGGTTTGTCCGATCACGACCCCTGTTCCGTGGTCGATGAATAGGCGCTTGCCGATTGTTGCCTCGGGATGGATTTCGATGGCGGTGAAGATGCGGCCAATATTGGCGGTAAAGCGTGCGAGCGCGTGGAGGTTTAGGCGCCAAAAGAAATTTGATATCTTGTGCCAGACAATCGCGTGAAAGCCATTATATGCGAAGAAAACCTCCAAGAAAGTTGGTTTGGCGGGGTCGCGTTGTTGTATGGATTTTATCGTTTCAAACATCATTTTTCCTTATTAGCATTGGAATATAATGCTTTTTACAGATTTGCCCAAAGTTTTTTTATGGTTTTTTGTTAAGCGCGGCTTTTTGCTCGGGCGTTGGTGGGGTTATGATCCCTGCGGATACCACCAATTTGACGGCTTCTTCGACGGTCATCTTTAAATAGATCAGCTCTTTTTTCGGCACGAATAACAAATAGCCAGATGTTGGGTTTGGCGTGGTTGGGACGAAGACATTGATTGTCTCTGCTTTTGTTGCGTCTTGTACTTCGCCCTCGGTTGTGCCGGTGACAAAGCCGATTGAATAAACACCTTTGCGCGGATATTCGAGCATAACAGCTTCGCGGAAGGCTGAAGACTGGCTGGCGGCGATTGTTTCGAATATTTGTTTGATTGCACCGTAGATGTTGCGAATGACAGGCATGCGATCAAGCACATATTCATAGATGCGAATAATAAAGCGCCCCAGAAAATTCGTGGCAAGCCAGCCGATAACAATGAAGAATACAAGGGCTGCGATCAGGCCGATCCCAGGAATTGCGCCGCCGCCGAAATATTGATTGATGATCGCATTGGGAATGATTTTTTCGACATTTTTATCGATGAATGTCAGGAACACATATGTGAGATATACCGTGATTGTGATCGGCGCAGTAACGACGATCCCTGTCAGAAGGTATCGACGAATCCTTGCCGCCATACCCGATTTAACGGGTTTTTCGACATGTTCTTTTGTATGCTGGTTCTCTTCGCTCATGGCGCTATCATGGCGATGGTTTATACGAAAAGCAATATGGTTAATTGCTCACACAGAAATAAAATGGAAATGATTTAAGAAAATATTCCTATTTTTCTTGACATCCGCTAAAATATAGACCATCCTTCACTCACATTGTTAAAGGACATAGCCGTCCGCCTATCTGTTGATTCAGCATGGGCGGATTTTTTTATGGCCAAAAGGAAAAAGGAGAAAACGATGTCTACACGATTACCCACTGATGCAAATGATAGCGCTATTCAGGCGCTTCGATTAAAACCCAATTGTGCGCATGTTATTTCATCAAGCGGATCATCCGCGAGAAACAGCACACCATTTGACGACGAAACACGCGTGGTTAGTATCTATGCGAGCGAGGATGTTTATATTAATTTTGGCGGTGCTTCGGTGACAGCCGACACCAGCGATCATTTCTTCCCTAAAGGCGTTTATTACGACATTGCAATCGGTGCAGAAGCCTCTGCGCGATATACGCATATCGCTGTGCGGCAAGTCTCTGCGGGCGGCAGCGTCTATATTTCTGAGAAATTCTAGTTCAATTCACATGCAACGAAAAGGAGTGAAATATGCTCGGATTTTTAAATGGGATTGCGTCAGCAAACCAGCGATCGGCATCGGAGATTCCGACACAAATCGGCGGCTTACAGCTTTGGCTGGATGCATCCGATCAGGCGAGCATCACCCAAGCCGGCGGTGCTGTAATTCAATGGGATGATAAATCAGGCCATGGTTTTCATGCAACGCAAGCCACTGGCGCGGATCAGCCCCTGACCAATAGCGATACCTTAAACGGGTTAAATGTTATTCAATACGCCAATGATTTTCTCAATATACCGCCGACAAGTTATAAAACGCTTATTTTTGCCGTAAAATCGCTTAATATGTTGGGCATTTCCCCTATTGTCGGTGGTAGCGGTTCGTTTGATAATGAATATGTCTTTGTGAACAGCAATAAATTAGATGCCGATTATGATATTTCCGTTGATGGTAGCGCGGGAAAGATTGCCAATGTTTATTTTGGTGAGGGTCGTTCAGGGTATGGCGATAATATTAATTTGGGCAATACCAACGCGCAAAATGAAAGCGCGGCAATATGGGCGGTTGATTATACCACAACGAACCACGCCGACTATATTGGCGCGTTCGGTCAAGGCGGCACCACTAAGCTTAGTGGTAAAATTGCGGAAATGATGTTTTATGACCGAAGATTAAGCCCTCAGGAATTTAATTTGATTGGCCAGTATCTGGCAGATAAATGGAGCCTCACATGGACACATATTTAATTTTGGAATTTAAAAGCCACCATGATGCAACACAGTCATTGAACACCATTAATGATATGGCGGCGTCTTGGTGGGTAGCGCAAGGGTATAGCGTGCTTGATAATAACGGCGTGAAAGAGCTTATTGGTAAGAATGCCAAAACCGGACAGGATCAACCGAATAAGCAACGCGTTATATCATGGGACATCATTCGCGAGGGTGAGAATGGAACATTCTACTTTGCCAGCCTGTCGAATGATCCGCGCTTTCCCAATTGGAAAGATGACTACGGCGCACTGGGTGGTTTGGCGTATGTTGAGCGTGCGCTTTCTATCGTATCGCAAGAGGTATAAAAAAGCCCGCTGTAGCACTGCGGGTTTTTACTCTTATCACGCTGATATATATGGCTTATCAACTATTCAATATGCGGTGAAAATTCACAAAGCCTTTATAAAAATCGTAGTTTAATTCGATGCGGTGATTTCATTTAGCAGAAAGATTCTGTATCGTTTGAAAATATAAATAAACTTAAGGAAATATACATAGACTTAGGCGAATATATATAAAGCTATTGAGAAAATTATACCTATGAGCACGGATAAAGATAACAGTAATCGGTTTGTCGCCTTTGCTTTTGCGGCCTCGGATTTACTTATTGAAATTGATACATCAAGCAAAATAAAATTTGCCGCCGGTCAAGTGCAATCTCTGACGGGGCTGACGCCGCAAGATGTGACAGGTAAGGATTGGCTGGATATATTCTGTGAGGACTCTCACGCGAATTTGCGTGCGTTGATTAAGGGCGTTAAAAAGGCCGGGCGTATTGGCCCGCTTATGGTTTCGATATGCAATGCAAAAAAATCACAAGAGCATAAAGCCCTTATTGTCGGGATGACCATTCAAGATAGTACGTCCATCTATTTAGCACTTAATTCCAATCAAGCCTTCTTTGATTTCTTGGCGGTTGGTGATTATCAGGAAGACACAAGATTGCTCAGTGAAAAGCAATTTGAGTCCGCCGCGATTAAGGCATTTCAGTCGGCAAAGAGCAAAGGCAAAGACCTTGATATTACATTTTTGGAAATGGATAAAATCGAGGAATATAAAGAGACCTTATCCTTTGAAGATGCCAATAATTTTACTGAAAAATTACAAAGCATATTGAAGGAACAATCGTTTGAGGGGAATACCGCCAGCCAAGTCGATAATAACAAATATGCCATTATTCACGACGCCGAAACGACGACGGATTTTATTGAAGTAAAAATTCAGGCGCTTTTGAAAAAGTTTTCTGGTGATGAGCAGAATCTAGGCATTAAATCCAAAACTGTTGATGCGACTCTGGACAAATTGAACGAGCGAGAAGCCCGCCGCGCATTGATTTACACAATTAATCAGCTTGAAGAAGAAGGTTTGGACGCGGTCGGTGAAAATTTGTCGGGTGGGTTTGATGATTACCTTCATAAAAACGCGGGTAAGATCTCCCGCCTTCGTAATTTGATCGGTCAGCAAGCCTTTACGTTACATTACCAACCTATTGTTTATTTGGCTGATGAGAGCATTGCGCATTATGAGGCTTTGGTTCGTTTTAGTGGCAATGACTCCCCTTATGAATTGATTACGTTTGGTGAAGATATTGGTATGGCCGCGGATATTGATATTGCCATTTTGAAACAGGCGGTTGGCTTTATTAACAAAAAATCGAAAGTTGAGCCTTCGCTTAAAATTGCGGTTAATATTTCGGGACAATCAATCCAGAGCGAGCGTTTTTTCAAGAGCATGATAGGCATCTTGGAGACTGAACATGTTAGCCCCGATAATATGCTTTTTGAAATCACTGAAAGCACCGCGATTGGAGATTTGGAACAGGTAAATCGTTATATCCAAGAAATCCGCAAAAGAAAATTTGAAGTGTGCCTTGATGATTTTGGCGCTGGCGCGGCAAGTTTTCAGTATTTAAATGCGCTTGATATTGATTGCGTTAAGATTGATGGCAAATATATTGGCGATGCATTGAACTCTTCGCGTGATGAGGCCATGGTGAGAAACCTTGCGCGGATGTGTCAGGATTTAGGCGTGACAACAGTTGCGGAAATGGTGGAGACACAAGAGCAGATGGATTATCTGGTTGATATCGGCATTGATAAAGCGCAGGGATGGTTATTCGGAAAAGCCGCGCCAAAAGCGGAGTATACTAAACGCGTTCGGTAAGCATTGATTTAAAAAAATCTGCGCCGCCTTTATATCTGGCAAAAAAGCCACCTCATAAGAGATGGCTTGTTCGTAACACTCTAATCTAATGTTATAGCTATGCCGCTTTTCGGTTGACGACTTCACCGCGTGTCGGTTGATCCAACTCTTTTGCAGAGCCTTTGATTTCATCAATTTTGCTGTGCAGCGATTCCATATCAATGACATGTCTAAAGTCAGATTCATTGCCTTCTTCCAGTGATTTCAAAACGTCATTGATTTCATCCATTTTGATCATCTTTACGGTCGGTTTGATGTCATGTTTCGCACATAGATCGAGGACCTCTTGTGTTTCTTTGATGCCGCCAATAAGCGATCCCGCGATTTGAATGCGGTTAAAGACCAAGGGACCTGGTGAGAATGCAGGAAACTCAATCATGTTACCGACGATCACAATCGTTGAATCGGTTTTCATGAGGTTGATATATGGCGCGATGTCATGCCCGACGGGGATTGTGTTGATGAGGAGGTCTAGGCTTTGTGCGGCCTCTTTCATTTCTTCGTCACTTTTTGAAATGACAACTTTGTCCGCGCCCATTTCCAGAATTTCGTCTCTTTTGTCTTCGCTTCGTGTAAAGGCGACGACTTCTGCGCCTAACGCTTTTCCGAGCTTAATGGCCATATGCCCTAAACCACCAATGCCAGCGACGCCGAGGACTTTACCTTTTTGTAAATTCCAATGACGCATGGGTGAGTAAACAGTGATACCCGCGCACATGATTGGGCCGACATATTTAGGGTCAAGATTATCAGGGATCGTGATGCCAAACTCTTCGCGTACAACCATGTGGCTGCTGTATCCGCCATATGAATTTGTTCCGTCCGGATTTTTAGGGCCGTTATAGGTTAATGTGCAGCTTTTGGGGCCTTGGCAGTAATTTTCTACATCGTTTTTACACGGGTCACATGTTTGACAGCTATTGACCATGCACCCTACCCCGATGAGGTCGCCTTTTTTGAATTTGGTTACGCCCTCACCAACGGTGGTTACTTGCCCTAAAATTTCATGTCCCGGTACGCATGGGTATTTTGAATTTTGCCAATCGTTTTTGATTTGGTGCAAGTCGGAATGGCAGACGCCGCAATACAGCACCTTGAACTCTACCTCACCCTCGCGTGCGTCCACTCTGTCGAATGTTACGGGGCCTAATTCAATGTCCGAGGATTGAGTGCCATAGCCAAAAACTTTCATGATATCTCCTAGTTTGATGTGATTTTAAGGTTTGATTGTTTAGTGATACTAACGATTAAACCCTCGTTAAGTTCCATTTTAATATGGGCTTGAAATTGCCAAAGGCAAATGGCTTGTATAGATTGAATGCTTAAAAACAGGCTGGTAAAAGCTTTAATAAAAAAGCCCTCTTGCAGGAGCGCGTTTTTGCTTTTTGGCTTTTTGCTCTAACAGTGCTTCATAGATAAACTCAACGGTTCAGGTTTGCATGATCAATCTAAAAGTAGCGCTCCCCCATCATCTCTTCAATGTTCGGATAGCTCAGAGCATAAGACACATACCAACGCAAGCATTGCAGAGTAATAGAAACGGGATAATGACGTCCAGAGAATGAAATCATGGAGTTACTCCCGATGTTTAGAACAGGAAAAGTGGTTGCTGAATTCTAGGGGCTTCTTAAAGCCTTATCTTCTCTTCTTATCTATATTTAGAATAACGCATTCGCGTTAATCATTTAAAAACAATATGTTAAGGGGGTATGAACAAAATTATTGTGATCTATTGTCAGATTTTGAATATGAGAAAAAACGGATTCATCATATTTTAATACACTCAAGTGTCCCATGAGTGTCCCATAAACAAAAAACCACCTCGAGGGAGATGGCTAAGTCATTGAAATAATGGTGATCGCGCAGGGATTTGAACCCTGGACCTACTGATTAAAAGTCAGTTGCTCTACCAGCTGAGCTACGCGATCATTATTTTTAAAAGGCCGTGTGGCCTTTGAATGGACGAAACATATGTTTTTCAGACTCCTACGTCAAGCTTTTGATGCGATTTAAGTGCTAAATTTTTCTTTTAACTTGCTTGCGACGTGTGGGGTGACGAATTCTTCGATATTTCCGCCCAATGAGCAGATCTCTTTTACAAAGCTGGCGGAGACGAATTGCCATTTTTCAGAGGCCATGAGGAAGACGGTTTCAATTTCGGGGTCGAGCTTTGCGTTCATGCCGGTGAGTTGGAATTCATATTCGAAATCGGAAACGGCGCGCAAGCCCCGAAAGATGCATGACGCGTTAACATCGCGGGCGAAATGGACGAGGAGGTTATCGAAGCTTTGTACTTCGATCTCGCAGCCCTTTTCGTTCATATTGGCGATATCTTCACGGATCAGGCTCATGCGTTCCTCATAGGTAAAGAGCGGCCCTTTGCGCTTATTGTCGGCGACGGCGATGATGAGTTTATCCACCATGCGGCTGGCGCGACGGATGAGGTGCAAATGCCCCTTTGTGATGGGGTCGAATGTACCAGGATATACGCCGGTGAGGTATTTTCCGTTTTCTGCACTCATTAATGTGAACCTTTTATGCTAATGCGCGTTGATAAACATATATAAAAGGAGCTTCTATGAAACACAACGCATTAATAATTTTAGCTGGCTTTAGTGTCCTTGCACTGGCCGGGGCATGCGAAGCACCACAGGACAGTGGTGATGGCAATGCGAAAGTGGAGCGCAGCATTGAAGGTGCGAGTGTTTCAAAGGCCGTTACGAATATCGAAAAAGACGGAAAGACGATAAGCTTTACTATTACCGATGATGCCCGCAAATTTGATGATGCTGCCCAAGGCACAACAAGCGCAATTTATGACAGCGCGAAGGATGATTTGGGCGATTGTCCGAAAGTTTCATCCAGCAAGGTCAGCAAGGACATCATTGATTATGATGCAATGAGCGGGCACGCCGACATAAAAGCAACTTTCGATGATCAAAGCGACGCCGATGCCGTTTTTGACGCTGGATGCTTGATCATTGATGATCAGTAAAGCTTAAGGCTTATTCTTCGCTATCAGGGCTTTCGGCTTCAGATTCTGCGCCAGCTTCTGGTGCGCTTTCATCGGGTTCTTGTCCCGCTTCTGCTTCATTTGCGCCGTCTGCTTCCACGCCTTCAATGTCATCTTCGTCATCATCTTCTTGGACGAGCCAAGCGACGGAGACTACGTTTTCGTCGTTATTGACCTTGAAGATTGTGACACCTTGGGCGCTGCGCCCTGTGGTGCGGATGTTTTCGACGGGGGTGCGGATGAGCTTTCCTTGGTCGGTCACGAGCATGATTTGATGACTGTCAGTGACAGGGAAGGTTGCGACAACTTCGCCGCCGTTCTTCTTAGTGAGGTTCATGTTGGTGACACCCATGCCGCCGCGTCCAGAGGTACGGTATTCGTAAGCGGAGGTGCGCTTGCCGAAGCCTTTGTTGGATACGGTGAGGACGATTTGTTCCTTGCTCAGCATTTCTGAGAAGCGCTCAGGGGATAGCTCGAGTTCGGTTTCTTCGTATTCAAAGTTTTCGTCATCGCTGCCGATGATTTGTGATGCGGCCTTGAGGTAGGCGTTGCGTTCATCGGGGGTGACGTCGAGATGTTTGAGGATGGACATTGAGATGACCTCGTCCGTTTTATCCTTCATCTTCACGCCGCGCACACCGGTTGAGTTTCGTCCCGCAAAAACGCGGATTTCGGTCACGGGGAAGCGGATGGCTTTGCCCAGCCTTGTTGCGAGCAATACGTCTTCGTCTTCTTCGCAGATTTGAACCGATACGAGGCTTTCGTCATCACCTAGTTTCATGGCGATAAGCCCATTGGAACGGATATTGGCAAAATCCGATAGCATGTTGCGGCGCACGGTTCCGTGGCTTGTTGCGAACATGATGTTCTTGCCTTCGACTTCGTCGGGGTCTTCAGGCATGCGCATATAGACATTGACGTTTTCGTCTTTTTCAAGCGGCAACAGGTTGATGATGGCTTTGCCTTTTGAGGTCGGGTTGCCGAGCGGCAATTGGTAGACCTTCATCTTGTGCACGATACCGCGTGAGGTGAAGAATAAAATCGGGGTGTGGGTTGAGGCAACGAATAGGTCGGAGACGAAATCTTCGTCTTTGGTTGCCATGCCTGCGCGCCCTTTACCGCCGCGGCGTTGAGCGCGGTATGTATCAAGAGGCACGCGTTTGACGTATCCGCCATGGGTGATTGTGACGACCATTTCTTCGCGTTGAATAAGGTCTTCCATATCCATTTCGAATTCTGCGTCGCAAAGAACGGTGCGGCGCGGGGTTCCGAATTTTGTTTTGACCTCTTCAAGCTCATCGACAAGCACAGTGAGGAGTTTTTCACGGTCGCCGAGAATCGCCAGATATTCGGCGATTTGATCGGTAATTTCGCTGAGCTCGCCAGCGATTTTATCACGCTCTAGGCCAGTAAGGCGGTGGAGGCGTAGATCGAGGATGGCTTTTGCCTGAACCTCTGACATTTGATATGTGCCGTCATCGTTGAGCGGATATTCAGGATCGTCGATCAGCTCAATGAGAGGGGCGATGTCTTTTGCGTTCCAGCTTTTTGCGAGAAGGCCCGCTTTGGCTTCGGCGGGGTTTGGCGCGTTGCGGATGAGCGCGATGATTTCGTCGATATTGGCAACGGCGACAGCAAGACCAGCCAAGACATGCGCACGGTCGCGCGCTTTGCCAAGTTCGTAAATTGTGCGGCGGGTTATGACCTCTTCGCGGAATTTTACGAAGGCCTTAATCATGTCGCGGATCAGCATCATTTGCGGCTTGCCGTTGTGCAAGGCAACCATGTTGCAGGCGAAATTTGTTTGAAGTGCGGTGTGTTTGAATAACTGGTTGAGAACGACATCGGGGATGGCGTTTTGCTTAAGCTCGATCACGACGCGGACACCGTCGCGGTCAGATTCGTCGCGAATTTCGGCGATGTTTTCGACGATTTTATCACGGCCTACTTCACCAAGACGCTCAAGGAGTTTGCCCTTATTGACCTGATATGGCACTTCGTGGACGATGATGGCTTCGCGTTTGCCGATTTCCTCGATTGAGGTTTTGGCGCGCATCACGACGGAGCCATTGCCCGTGTGGTACGCTTTATAGATTCCGTTTTTACCCATGATTTGGGCACCTGTCGGGAAGTCAGGACCGGGGATGATTTCGTTGATTTCTTCGGTGGTGATGGTGGGGTTTGACACCATCGCAACACACGCGTCAATCACCTCGATCAAGTTATGTGGCGGGATGTTTGTGGCCATACCCACGGCGATCCCCCCTGCCCCATTGACGAGCAGGTTTGGAATACGTGATGGCAGAACGACAGGTTCGCTCATGCTTTCATCGTAGTTAGGACGAAAATCTACGGTGTCTTTTTCGATGTCCTGAAGGATTGTTTCGGCGGCTTTGTCGAGGCGGGCCTCGGTATAACGCATCGCGGCGGGGCTGTCGCCATCCATGGAACCGAAGTTCCCTTGGCCGTCTACGAGAGGAAGACGAAGCGACCATGGTTGTGCCATACGCACCATTGAATCATAAATCGCGGAATCGCCATGCGGGTGATATTTACCCATAACATCCCCGACGATACGGGC
>JAACQG010000026.1 GCA_009995045.1 Alphaproteobacteria bacterium | reverse complement strand
ACGCCGTTTTGTCGTTGATGAAAGAAACAGACTTGATTTTGATGTCGATAGAGGCTTTCGCGCCAAGTTTTCTGGATGGGTTATCGGGGTTCGTTCCAGACCAAAGCTCCTGAAATTCCTTCAAGGCTTCGCCATCAGACATAAGCTCTACAGCTTCATAATTCTCTTTTAAAATGGCCGGATTATATTGCTCTCGCAAAGATACGTATTTAACAAGATTGGCCTGGGTGACAGCTTCATCTTGTGTGAGACTTCCGTCATAAAGTCCTTTGGTGACTTCGAGATAACCCGTTGTTTGATCTACAGTGACGACATAAGGCTCAAAGGTTTTAAGCGGTAAGATCAGAATAAGCGTCAAAAGAGAGAGTGCAGCGATGCCCATGCAGAAAAAAGCCATGATCCAAGCGCGATTGCGCGATAGCAAGGCATTGGCAATGACTTCCTGATCCCATGTTTCGCCTTTTTTATAATAATCTGGTGTCTTTGATGTACTCACTTTTAAAACCCTCTAATATTTTTGGCAGCTGTCCGTAAGCGCGCGCTCATAGCTGTTCCTGTTTGAACGGGGTGACGGGCAATGTTGTAGCCCATAACGCCGGTAGTGAATGAGCCTTTGGGGGTTCCTTTGCCAAAGCGTGATGCTAATCTTGATGTCCATGCTGCCGATCCCATTGTTGATAGGGAAAGACCGCCCGTGACTGATGCCGCCATGTTCATAATCTGCATGAGCAGAAGAACCGAGACGATTGAGACAAAGAAGAACGGGCCGATATATGAAAGGGTCTGTGCATCTCCACTTGAATTATTTTCAAGATTTTGCAGCGGCGGTTCCGCAATCGTTAAGAGTAGGGCGAGCAAGGCATAAACGAATATCGGAATGATGGCGTAATTGAGTAGTGTGCGCAGCCAGCCCTCAAAAAGATTGCGCGTATTTGTAAATATCAAAAGCAATATAAAGAGTGGCCCGGTTGAAAGCAGAATAGCGACAGCAATTTTAGCCAATATAATCAGCATGGCAGCATAGCCGGTGAGTGCCAAAGCCCCAAACCAGATCACTGCGGCATGGAAGTATTTCCCTAAATCCGACCAGCCAGCCCCTTCCAAAATATCGCTGACAATATCCATAGCCCTGTCATAAAACTGGGAGAGGATGGTGTTTGCGGATGTATCGTCAGTTGCGACCGCATTCGGTGTTGCATTAGCCGCGCCTGTCATGATTTGGCCGGCCAAATCGGACGGCAGATCAGTCGCCATATTATAAACAAGAAGGAAGAACGTATCCCACTCGGTTGCGATTAAGAGGAGAACGATAATCTTTAATGTATTTACGATTAAATCCGTTGCAGCAAAACGGCCGGAAATAATCACTTTATAGCCAAAAACAGCAATAAAGATGATGAACATCAGTCGCCAGAGAAGCTGAACAGTCGGCGTCAGGCTGCCAAACGCACCTTGAACGAATGCGAGAATGACACTATCAATATTGTTGATGAGAGCCTCGATCATTCTTGTTTCTTGCTCCAATTACCCCAGAGATTTTTGCTGTCTTCACGGGCTTTTTTGCGCTCTTCGTCTTGAAGGCGTTCAATAATCAGATCAATTTCGCTCCAACGCTCGATGGCTTTGACATTACGGGCAGAAATATCGCCTAATCCCGCCTCTTTAAGAGAAATTGCGATAAGGGAAGCACGATCTTCACATTCTTTATATTTTTGGCCGTCTGCGCTTACAGAGTCAGGATTCGCCCACATCTTGCCGCAAAAGCTTTTATAGTTTTGGCTTTCGAAGATTTTTTGCGCGAGCGTGTTCGTCTCAACATCCTGCAAGGGATTGCCCTCTTGAATGCAGGCACTCAAAGATAATGATGTTAGGCATAAGAGAAGGACTTTTCTCATGAATGATCCTTCATTTTGGTTTGGGTGATCTCTGCTACATTGATAGGAACCGGATCACAAGGATTGTCGGACAAGCTGGCTGTCTTTTTATTGCCGCAAGGGGCTTTTTTTTCGCTGTAATGCGAGCAGCCACTTATACTAAAAGCAATCAATACAAATGAGAGGGTGAGTAGTTTTTTCATGTGTTTTCTCCTTAGTCTGGGAATTCAATGGCCTGCCTTGCGAGATCAGGATCATATTGGTTAAAGGTTGCTGCGCGGCGGTTTTCCATGAGCTGCGTGTTATCAATGGAAGAGTTTTGCTGAATTTGAATGGCATTCAGGCGCATAATTTCATTCATCAAAATGCCGTTTTCAGCAGCAATGCGGGCATTCAGATCAACAGATGCTTTTAAATCATCACTATTGTTCAGCTCGCTTAGCAAAGATTCATAAGTTTGCATCCGCACTGGGATATTGTTGTAAGCCTGTTCACTGGCTGCGATTGCGGCATAGGTCGTGCCGGTTCTGCGATCAATAGCTTTGGCCACTTGGCCGCTTGGATCAGAGGCCATAATTGTCGCTCCTGATAAGGGATCAAACTCACTATAAAGATCGCTATAAATGTTTTGTGTCCCAAGAGCGCCATTAGGAATAGGCGCGCCGTTAATCATATTGAGAGTGTCCTGCCAGCTATTGGGAAGATATTGACGAAGTTGCTGTTCAAATACCCCGTTTGCTACATCTCCCATATTGCGCGTTCCGGTAATTGCATCGGCTTGTCTAACCGCTTCTTCGAGCTGATCAATCTGATTGGCATAGTCATTGGCCATAGCATCAAGCTGAGCGATAAGCTGAGCATAGCCAGAGGCATCATAAACAGGGATGCCTTGCGCTTTCGAATGAGTGGACGTGAAAAGCATCAAGAGTGTAGCACTGACTGCGAGAAGGAATTTATTCACGTTTTGGTTCTCCTTTGAATAAAAAGCCCAAGCCAGTCTTCGGGGTTAGGGCTGGTTTCAGAGATAATTTGATCCATGAGATTGACGCTTTCAGTGCGCCCTGACAAAACGGCGATGAAATCGTCCATGCCGCTTAAATCAAGACGGGCAATCACGGAGTCACTGCCATGTTTAATAAGAAAGCAGCGAGATTCCGGTGACATTTCACGAATGAGTTTCAGTTCATGGTGGGTCAGACCAAAGCCTTTGCAGTAATCTTCTTCGGATGCCTTATTATTAGGTAAGAATATCTGTGTAGGAGATTGTTCGATGATGGTATCACCCACATCGGAATTAAGGGCATCTCGCACCGATTGCGTGGCAAAGCCCAGAATGCCGTTTTGCTTACGGATTGTTTTCATCCAGTCTTTGATACGGTAGATGAAAACCGGATCATCGAGCATTTTCCAGCCCTCATCGAGCATGATGATGGTCTTTTCCCCGTCCATGAGCGCCGAAATCCGATGGAAAATATACATGAGCCATGGTGCGCGTGAGGCGGCATTATCTAAAATAGACGTAAGATCAAAGCCTAGTGTGGAATTTCCAAGCGAGAGCGTGTCTTCTTCATTATCAAAGAGCCATGCTTTTTCGCCTTGGCTGTGCCATTTGGCTATTCGCGCTGATAGAGAATATGCATCCCCAGTGTCATAGCCTGCCAAAAGCTCTGAAAAATAGCGAAGCCGCCTGTGTTCAAGTGGTGTTTCAAAATTGGCTTTGATGGCATCGCTGAGAATATCACTTTCTTGCGGCGATAATTTTGTCCCGCCATCAGATGTGATAATCAAATCAAGCCAGTCTTTTAAAAAGGCTCTGTTTGCAGGCGTATCTTCTATCTGTAAAGGATTCAGGCCGGTTGGTTCACCTGAGATAACATTGGTATAATCCCCGCCAATCGCGCGAATGAAAATTTCTGCGCCGCGATCCTTATCAAAATAGACGGATCTTGGTTTTACGCGCTGTGCTTGCGCCATGAGGAAGGTGAGGAGGACTGTTTTTCCCGTTCCAGTTGGGCCGATCACAGTAAAGTTGCCGACATCCCGCTCATGGAAATTAAACCAGTAGGGCGTGCCAGACGCGGTTTCGAGCCGCGTGATAGCTTCTCCCCAGTGATTGCCGGTTTTGCTGCCGGCCGGAAATGTATGCAGACTGGCAAAGCTCGCGAAATTCTTATTCGAAATCAATGAACGCCTTGCAATATAGCTGAAATTCCCTGGAAGATTGGCCCAAAATGAAGGCTCTAAATTTACATCTTCTCGCGCAGAAATCAGGCCGATATTGGTAAAAACGCTCAAAATATCGCTAATCCCGAAATCGAGCCTGTCTTTGTCGGGCGCATGGACAGTGAGAGAAATATGATGCTCGCCAAAAGTCGAGAGGCCGGAAGCCAGATCATTACGCGCATCCTGAATATCCAGAATAAGGCTTTCTGCACCAGATTCAGTTGCAATCATCTTACGTTCTGCTTCGTTCATAGCGGAGAGTGAGGTTTGCCGATCGACAAAGCCGAAACTCTGGCAAAGAATAAATTCTTGGGGCAGGGCGAGGAGATTATCGAGCATTCCTGCGCCTGTGGTAGAAGCATATTCTTTTACGGATAAGACAGCCCCAAGCTTAATGTCGTTTGGCGCGGCGCCTCTTAATTCAAATGTCTCACGGCCAAAGGAAATGCGCTTTTCAGGTAAATAACTGGCGATTGATTGTTCCGGCAGCCTTACCTTCTTATTCTCAAAATTTATCAGATATGAAAGGAAAGATAGGTTTTCCGAATAAAAGCCATGATCGTCTTTTTGTACGCTCAATAGTTTAGGCATGTATGGTTTAAGAGTGGAAAGGATGTTATTGACCGCTTCACCCAAGGCGCGGAGATTTTCAGCTTCATTTTGTTTTTGATGGTCTTTATCAACTTTGGAGAACAATGTCCGGCTGAGTTCAGACATTAGGCCAATTTTGCTTTTGGCTGGCCTTCGAATGATGGTGATATATTGCTCATTCACAAACATCTTCTTCGTGCTGAGCTTCTTTTGATAGGTGCGGTCAAGATCGCCGCAGAATTGATTGTCAAAGTGGTAATCGAGCTGGTCAAAGACCTGCCTTCGAATAGTATGCTGATAAATGGCAAAGCGGGAATTACTGATCCCTCTTAATAATGTGGCGCGGATGTTTTTGCGGCTATCTAAATCAACCTGATCGGACGTTTCAAAAGGAAGACCTTCAACTTTGATGATTTTTAGAAGATAGCCTGCTTTGGTTTTGAGTGTCGTATCATTTAAGTGACGCGAGTAAGGAATGAAGGACTCGACAGAGATCTCACGTTTTGCAACATGACCGTATTTCATATCTTCTTTTCTCGCCGCTTTCAGCATTGAGGCTTAATCCTTTCATGGGTTATAGCTGTTTGACTTCCAAAACGCTCTGTTTTGTATCGGGCCACACCTCGTTAATTTTGTAATGTATATGCTCATCCAGTGAGGCTCTTTTTCTGTGAAAATATACGCTGCGATATGAAGCGGAATGCAGACACATAAGAAAAAGAGGGCTTTTCCTGAGAGCGA
>JAACQG010000032.1 GCA_009995045.1 Alphaproteobacteria bacterium | reverse complement strand
TTGACTCCGGTTGATTCATTTGCTACTCTCATGGCATGGGCCGCCTAAGCTATCCAAACAATATGCAAGAGTTCCGTATTCGCTTCTCTCTCCCTGAAGCCTGTCGAGATTACTTGGTTCAATGTCGGTGGCCTGACGGTTTCGTTTGCCCGAAGTGTTCCAGTAAGAAAGCCTGGCTGAATCAGAAACGCCATGTTTTTGAGTGCCAGAAGTGCGGACGACAAACTTCTCCCTCAACTGGTACGATTATGCACCGCTCCCATCTCCCGATCCAAGAGTGGTTCTGGGCGGCGTATTTGGTGGCAACGCATACGCCCGGCATTAGTGCGCTCCAGCTTCAACGGCAGCTGGGAATCGGGGGCTATCAGAACGCATGGCATCTGCTCCATCGGTTGCGCAGAGGCATGGTTAGTGACACGCGAACAAAGCTCTCTGGGCTCATAGAGGCTGACGAATCATTCATCGGCGGCCCTGCAAAAGGCAAGAAAGGCCGAGGAGTTACAGCAACAGAACACAAGAGCCTCGTGGTTGGAGCGGTCGAGGTTCTGGTCTATCAAGACAGCGAGGGAAAGCGTCGAGAGCGTGCGGGGAGGCTCAGACTTTCCCTAATTTCCGATGCCAGCGAAAAGAGCTTGGGGCCATTCCTAACTCGGAATGTTGACCCCGGGAGTCGCATCCGTACCGATGGTTGGCCGGGATACTCGGAGACGGCCTTAACCGATTACATCCACCACGTCAGGATTGTAGGTGCTCCACAGCGTGCCCATAAGCGCTTCCCACATATTCACAGGGTCTTTGGAAATCTTAAGACCTGGCTCAATGGTACTCATCATGGCGTTGAACCCAAACATCTTCCGAGTTATCTAAACGAGTTTGTCTTTCGTTTTAATCGCCGGAACACACCGATGGCGGCCTTTCAGACCTTGTTGGGGATCTCTTCCCAAAAGAAACCTGTTTCCCTATGTGAACTTATGCAACCGGAG
>JAACQG010000013.1:605-85832 GCA_009995045.1 Alphaproteobacteria bacterium | reverse complement strand
TTGTTAGGGTAATATTATGAATCAATCAGAATTTTTAAAATTATGGACACATGAAGCGGCGAATGCGCCGGGGATTCCCGTCGAAACTATTTCACTTTTAAAATCTCCTGTGTTGCTTAAACCTGTTGTTTTACAAAAGAAAAGCGCTTAGGTCAGCGCCTTTACGAGTAGCGATAGCGCCGATACGAATAACAATAAATCCGTTACAGTTTGAAAAAGATGTTCAGGCACTTTCACATGGAGCTTTTGTCCCGCAAAGGCGGCAATCACAAAAGCGGGCAAAACCAGCATAAAGTTTTTGAACAACGCCATATCAATGAAGCCGATGCCGACAGAAATGGGCACGCGCATTAAATATGTCAAAAATAATATCACGATCATATTGGCGCGAAAGGTTTTTCCTTCACATCCGCTTTCCTTAAAGAACACGACATAAAACGGCGCGCCCATACCCACAAGGCCGCTAATAAGGCCGCCGATCAATCCAGAGCCATGGACACCCAAAACCTTAACCACTGCGCCGATATAATCTTTGCCCAGCTGCGATTTTATGAGGTAGATGAAAATAAATGCCGCAAGGAAGATACGCACATAATCATCATTGATATATTTAAGCGAAAATATGCCGATGAGAATTCCGATCATTGAGGACGGAATGAGCATCAGGATTTTTTTCCAATCCACATCTTTGTACATGGTAAAAATGGCCACGCCAGTAAGGAATTGAAACAGCATGACAAAGCTCACCGCATCCGCGATAGGCATGAAAAGGCTTAACATCGGGATCGATATCATACCGCCGCCAAAGCCCATCAAAAATTGAATGAAAAAGGCAAAGGCGATGATTGCGGCGCTTAGCAGAAGAGTCATTAGCTCTCTGTGCGATAATTGGGGGCTTCACGGGTGATGGTGACATCATGAACGTGCGATTCTTTGAAGCCCGCGCCCGTCATGCGGATAAACTCGGCGTTATCTTTCATATCCTTGATATCTTTCGCGCCCGTATAGCCCATTGCCGCACGTAGGCCACCGACCATTTGGTGGACGACTGTACTGATTGGGCCTTTATAAGGGACGCGCCCTTCGATCCCTTCAGGAACGAGTTTGTTCGATTGTGTGACGCCACCTTGGAAATAGCGATCAGCGGATCCTTTAACCATAGCGCCGACACTGCCCATGCCGCGATATGATTTATATGATCTGCCTTGGTAGAGGATTACCTCACCCGGGGCTTCGTCTGTTCCGGCGAATACGCCGCCCATCATTGCGGCATCTGCACCCGCGGCGATGGCTTTGGCAAAATCACCCGAATATTTGATACCGCCATCGGCGATGACGGGAATGCCTTTTTTGGCGCAAACCGCCGCGACATCCATAATCGCGGTGAGTTGCGGCACGCCGACCCCTGCAACCACGCGGGTGGTGCAGATTGAACCAGGGCCGATTCCGACCTTCACTGCGTCCGCACCAGCATCGATAAGCGCTTTTGCAGCGTCTCCCGTGGCGATGTTACCCGCCATGATTTGAAGGCTGGATGGCGCGTTTTTGCGGATTGTCCGTACCGTTTCAAGCACGCCTTTTGAATGGCCGTGGGCGGTGTCGACCACAACAAGGTCAAGACCAGCACCCGCCATTGCCAAAGCACGCTCAACGCCGTTAATGTCGCCCGTACCGACCGCCGCGCCGACACGAAGGGAGCCTTGATCGTCTTTGGTTGCGTTGGGGAAGTTTTGGGATTTTTCGATATCTTTGACTGTTACAAGGCCGATGCATTTTTCATTGTCATCAACGATGAGGAGTTTTTCGATGCGGTTTTGGTGGAGGAGCTTGCGCGCCTGATCTTTTTCGACCGTGTTATAGACCTTAACAAGGTTCTCGGCGGTCATAAGCTCGCGCACGGGCTGGAGAGGGTTATCGGCAAAGCGCACGTCACGGTTGGTCAGGATACCAACCAGCTCGCCATTTTCCTCGGTCACGGGAATGCCGGAGATGCGGTTTTGTTGCATCACAAAGAGCGCTTCTTCGAGGGTTGCATTCGGGTTGATGGTGATAGGGTCGACAACCATGCCGGATTCGAAGCGTTTGACTTTGCGCACTTCATTGACTTGTGCTTCGATTTCCATGTTCCGATGGAGAATGCCAAGGCCGCCCGCTTGCGCCATTGCGATGGCCATATCGCATTCGGTCACGGTGTCCATAGCAGCAGAGAGAATGGGCAGATGCAGGCGAATTTTCTTGGTTAATTGTGTGCTTGTATCAACTTCATTGGGTTGCACTTCGGATGCACCGGGGACGAGGAGGACATCATCGAATGTTAAAGCTTCACGGATTTGGGTGGGGTCTTTAATTTTGGCCATGTGCAAACACCTTATATATTGGGTTAATTTGCAAGAGAGTTATAGCGGAATTTTGCGCAATGTAAAGGGGTTTTAAACGCTTTAGCCTTTAAACCCGATCGCGATCATGTATGTCTCGGAGGATTCTTTACGACTGGCGGGGGGTTTAATGTGCTTGACGGTTTTGAAGCTTTTTTTGACTTCGGCAACCAGCGTATTTTGCGCGCCGCCTTGGAAAACTTTGGCGATGAAGATGCCGTCGGGTTTTAGGGTTTCGATGGCAAAGTAATATGCAGCCTCAACCACGGCCATAATGCGCAAATGGTCGGTTTGTTTATGCCCTGTTGTGTTGGGCGCCATATCGGAGATAACAGCGTCAACAAGCCCGTCAGCATTATATTTTTGGACCATTTTATTGAGAATTTCGGGTGCGTCATTATCCATGAAATCCATTTGGATGAAATCAACATCGGGCATTTCATCGATCTCTAAAAGGTCGATGGCGATGACTTTTACGCCTGCCTGCGTGGCGACTTGGCACCATCCGCCTGGGGCAGCCCCGAGATCGACGATGACTTGGCCTTTTTTAAGGAAGTCTAATTTTTCATTAAGCTCGATCAGCTTATAAGCGGCGCGGCCACGCATGCCGTCTTTTTCCGCTTTTTGGATATAGGGATCGTTTAGCTGGCGGTTAAGCCAACGGGTTGAGCCGCTTTTGCGGCCTTTTGCACTTTTAACTTTTTGTTTTGCTTTGTTACGGCTCATTTTACGGCCTCCAGCCTAGTAGCGAACAAACCTTCGGTTTGCTTCGCGTCGCTTATAAATATGTGCGTTTCTAACACATATAAACCTTATTATAACAGCATTATCACTTGTGCGGCGATCATTGCGGCGAAAAAGATTGAGATGCTGGCGGCGAGGAAGATGTGGCGGTTGGTACGCGGCGACCAATACGCGAGCGCCAAATACGCCACGTAAAATACCATATACACAACCATGGCCGTTGTTTCGACGGGAAATTTTAAGAGCGGCAAGATGCCCGTGGGATAGCCCATCGAATGAAGCATTTCGATTTGCAGGCGCATCATGATGAAACAGGATATAAAGAAAGCCGCCGCCACAATGCGCTGTTCTTTATGGACAATGTATAGGCCAATTGGCAGCCATATAAAATCAATGTAATTTATAATGTGATCCATCATATCTTCGAAAACCGTGCTTAAGCTTTATTGTTTCGCATTAGATTCTATATTTATTTACCATGTAACGCTATGCTGGTTTTAGACGAATGGATATTTAAGCATGAAAACAATGATGCGCAAGAGATTGGGTCTGGTGACCGCGGGGCTTATGGCTTTTGCGACTTTCATCACACCTTATGCGCCCCTTAACGCGCAAAGCCGCGATTCCTCCAGCATCATCCGAGACAGCGAAATTGAAAGCTATTTCGAAGAATGGAGCGCGCCCCTTTTGAAGGCGGCGCAGATATCACCGGGCGGGGTGAATATTATCTTAGTGCAATCAAATGAGCTTAACGCCTTCGTTGCGGGCGGGGCGAATATCTTTTTCTATACCGGATTGATTGAAAAAACCGATGGGCCGGGCGAATTGATGGGCGTGTTTGCCCATGAATTGGGGCATATCTCTGGTAGTCATTTGATCTCATCCCGTGATGCGTTTGAGCGCGCATCATATGAGAGCATATTGGGCGCAGTTATTGGTATTGGCGCAGCCGTATTAAGCGGCAATGGCGGCGCAGCGAGCACGATTATTGCGGGGTCACAAGGTGTTGCGGCGCGTAATTATTTGGCGCATAGCCGTTTGAATGAATCATCAGCGGATCAGGCCGCGCTTACATTTTTTGAAGATGCCAAATATAACCCATCGGGGCTTGGCAGCTTTTTAGGGAAATTACAGGATCAGGAATTATTACCAACATCGCGCCAATCAGAATATGTGCGCACCCACCCATTGACCCGTGACCGGATTGAGGCGGTCAATAACCGTGCGTCGAAATCGCCATATATCGACACGCAATTTCCCGATGCGTGGCAGGATCAGCATGCGCGGATGCGGGCGAAGCTGATCGGATTTATCTCACCCGGTCGCGTTGCATGGGAATATGATGATCGTGATACCTCCATTCCCGCGCAATATGCCCGCGCAATTGCGGCCTATCGACAAAATAAAATTGAAGACGCATTAGGCCGCATTGACGCATTGATCGCAACTGAACCGGATAACCCATATTTTTATGAATTGAAGGGGCAGATGCTGGTTGATTTTTCGCGCATTGACGAGGGGTTAGCTCCGTATCGTAAAGCGATTGAGTTGAAACCTGAAGAAGCTTTGTTCCGCATTGCGTATGCTCATGCGTTGATTGAGAGCGGCAGCGATGACGCAAATTTGAACGAGGCGATTGAACAATTACAACGCGCGGCAAAACGCGAACGCAGATCAGGACGCGTACATCGCCTGTTAGCAACCGCGCATGGCCGATTGGGTCATGAGAATTTAGCAAAAATTCACTTGGCCGAGGAAGCGGTACTGCAACGCCGCCTGCCCTACGCCTCGCAACTTGCCGAGGCCGTGCTGGCGAGCGAGAAGCCACAGAGTGCAACATGGTTAAAAGCGCGAGATTTACTCGATTATATTAAAACATTGAAACCAGTATCGAATTAACCCATATTTATTTCAACCAGCTGCCTTAAAGGAGATTACTTATGCTGAACACTTTCACGAAAAAACTAATTTTAACAACTGCGATTGCGGGGACAGCAGGTCTTATAGCGCTTGGTAGCGCATCGCCATCATATGCGCAAGACAGCGCATTTAGCGATGCACAAAAATCCGAAATCAACAGCATGATTGAGCAATATTTGCTTGATAATCCAAGCGTTATTTACAAATCCATTGACGCGCATCGCGCCAACGAAGCAAAACTTCAGGAAGAGCAAGCTGCGTCTGCTATTAAAGATAACATCGCAAAGCTTACATCTAAAGATTCACCGTCAATCGGTCCCGATGATGCGGATGTTACGATTGTTGAGTTCTTCGATTATAATTGCGGATATTGCAAACGCGCATTGCCAGATGTACAGGCCATCGCCGCGAGCGACAAAAAAGTTCGATTTGTCTTTAAGGAAATGCCAATCCTTGGGCCAACATCTGGCACTGCGGCGCAATGGGCGTTGGCAGCAAAAAGACAGGATAAGTATTTTGAATACCATACGGCGTTGATGGAATTTAAAGGCCAGAAAGAAGAAAAACAACTTGCCAAAATTGCGAAAGATTTGGGACTTGATGTAGAAAAAATGAAAAAAGATGCATCATCCGATGAAGTCCAAGCAGAAATTGACGCGGATGTTGAGCTTGCGCGTACGATCGGCATCAATGGTACGCCTGCATTTATCGTTGAAGAGACTCTATATCCTGGCTATATCGGCGAAGATGGCATGGTGCAAGCGATTAAAGAAGCCCGTGAACAGCAGTAAATAGCAATAGATTAAGGTAAAACCTACCCTATGGCTTATCGTATATTTATAGCCCTGATCGTTTTGGCGTGTGCGTATTTCGCGTTTGAATCGATCAGGTTTACACTTTTAGAACGATCGCTTGATAACGTGGATATACAATACACGCTTGGCAATCCAGAAGGTGACGTGACGCTTGTTGCTTTCTTTGATTATTCTTGTGATCTTTGCCGTGATTTAAGCTCCGTTGCGCAGCGCGCAGTTGAAGAAGACGGCAATGTAAAATATCTGCTGCGTCCTGTCGCGCTATTAGAAACACAGGGGTTTAATTCGGCGATCCCCACATATGCAGCGCAAAAACAAGGTGCATTTCGAGCAATGCATGAAGAGATGATTGAGAATTATCGTGTGATCGATGATCAAGTGCTTCAGGATCTCGCGCTAAAAGTTGGTATTGATCCCATTCAGTTTAAAGAGGATTTCTACAGTGAAGAGGCGCTTGAGCATGTGCAAGATAATGTCGATCTTTACGATAAGTATAGATTTAAATATGTCCCGACATATGCGCTAAACGGAGATATAATTTTTACGCCTCGCGGTAAATTAAGCGTGAATGATTTTTTAAACCTATTTAACGAAGCAAGAGAGCAATAATATGAAACGCATTTTAATGACCGCGGCGGCTTTGGCTGTATTGATTACCGGTTCTGCAATGGCCGAGGATTTTAGCCCATCATCAATGGCGCTTGGTATTGAAGGCAGCGGCCTTTATTCCTTTGCGACGGCAGCATCACAGAAAAACGGTGTTATCGGCGGCGCGATTGAGAATATCACCAATAAAAAGATAACAGTCACACACGCGGACAGTGATGCGGCCGAGCGTACCGAATTGCATACGCATCTGATGGAAGATGGTGTGATGAAGATGCGTCAGGTTGAATCTTATACGATCGATGCGAATAGCACATTTAAGCTCGGGCCGAGGGCGGAACATATTATGCTTTTCGATCTAAAAGCACCGCTTAAACAAGGCAGTGTTTTTAGTGTGCGCCTATATGATGAAAGCGGCGCGAATATTGAAGTGCCGGTTTTGGTGCGCGCCCCCGGTGATATCCCTGACGATGCGGACGCTGAAGATGCGCCAAAAATGGATCATAGCGCTCATCACAAGCATGAAGACCATAATGAGCATGGCAGCCATTAAGATTTTAGAAAACGAGATTTAATATGAATATCCTTATTCTCAATGGGCCGAATTTAAATATGCTGGGTCTGCGTGAGCCGGAAATTTATGGCGACCAGACTTTGGACGATATTAAAGGGATGTGCGCGCAATGGGCGCTTGATCATGATTGGCGCGTTGATTTTCGTCAATCCAATCATGAGGGTGAGCTTGTGACATGGATACAAGAGGCGCGCGGGGCGTTTGATGGCGTTGTCATTAATGCCGCTGCGTACACGCATACATCGGTTGCGATCCATGACGCGTTGAAATTATTGGATGTGCCGATCATTGAAGTGCATATTTCAGATCCTAAGAAACGTGAAGAATTCCGCCATAAATCCTTCATTGGGCCCGTCGCAGCGCATGTTATTGCGGGACAAGGTGCACAAGGTTATGTGCTAGCTCTTGAAAAGCTTGCTGAAGTCTTGTAATCAGAAGACTCGTTTAATAACAAAGTAATGCTAAATATGAAAATTGACTCAAAAGCGATTAAAGAGCTAGCAGGTTTGCTCGATGAAACTGGTCTGACTGAAATTGAAGTTGCCGATGGTGACCAAGCCATTCGTGTGAGCAAAGGTGGCGGCACAATGATAGCGGCGCCAGTTGGTGGGAATATTCAGTCCGATCCGACTGTTCCCCATCAGGGCAATACAGACGCGCCCGCAACGACAGCGAAAAGCCATCCAGGCGCCGTGACATCACCGATGGTGGGCACGGCTTATATGCAATCTGATCCTGATGCGCCAGCATTTGTGAGCAAGGGCGCGAGCGTTAAAGCGGGCGATACATTGATGATCATCGAGGCGATGAAAGTTATGAACCCAATCAAAGCCGATAAAGGTGGCACAGTCACCCAGATTTTGGTTGGTAATGGTGAGCCGGTTGAATATGGCGATGTCTTGATGGTGATTGAGTAAATCTTATGTTTAAAAAAGTTCTGATTGCCAATCGCGGTGAGATTGCCCTTCGCATTATTCGTGCCTGTCGTGAGATGGGCGTTCAGAGCGTTGCGGTGCATTCAACCGCCGATGCAAATTCCATGGCCGTGCGTTTGGCTGATGAGAGTGTATGTATTGGGCCGCCTCCAGGGCGTGAGAGCTATTTGAATATTCCTGCGATTTTGAGCGCCGCGGCTTTGACCAATGCAGATGCTATTCATCCCGGTTATGGTTTCTTATCGGAGAATGCGCAATTTGCGCGGATGGTTGAAGAGCATGGATTTGCTTTTATTGGCCCAACGCCCGAACATATCGAACAGATGGGCGATAAGGTGCGCGCCAAACAAACCGTTATGGCGCTTGGTCTTCCTGTTGTTCCGGGATCTGAGGGCGGCGTGGATAATGCCAAAGACGGCCTTCAAATTGCATCTGATATGGGTTTTCCTGTTATTATCAAAGCGGCTTCTGGTGGTGGCGGTAAAGGGATGCAGGTTGTTGAAAGCGCGGATGAGTTTGGTGAAAGCTTTGACCGTGCGCGCAGTGAGGCTTTGGCGAATTTTGGTGATGATACGGTTTATATCGAAAAATTCCTCAAAAACCCGAAACATATCGAGATACAAGTTTTCGGTGACACGCATGGTAATGCCATCCATCTGGGAGAGCGCGATTGTTCCGTGCAGCGGCGTCACCAGAAATTAGTGGAGGAAGCCCCCTCGCCTGTTATTACGCAAGCATTGCGTGACGAGATTGGTGAATTATCGGCTAAGACTATTCGTGATATGGGATATCGCGGTGCGGGAACGATTGAGTTTCTTTACGAGCATGGCAAATTTTATTTCATGGAAATGAACACACGCATTCAGGTTGAGCATCCGGTCACGGAAATGATTACAGGCCTTGATTTGATCGCAGAGCAGATCAAAGTTGCGGCGGGTGAAGAATTGACGTTTAAGGATTCTTTGCGCTCACGTGGGCATTCCATTGAAATTCGTATTAATGCGGAAGATCCCGATACGTTTATTCCGTCGCCAGGTAAGATCACACAATTCCATTCCCCCGGCGGGCTTGGCGTACGTTTTGATAGCGCGATCTATCAGGGGTATTCTATTCCACCGTATTATGATTCGATGATCGGTAAATTGATTGTACATGGCCGTGACCGCGATGAATGTATTCGCAGGTTGCAACGCGCCATTCGTGAGACGGTGATTGTTGGCGTTAAAACCACGTTGCCATTGCATCAATGGATATTGGAACAGCCGGAATTTGTATCGGGTGAATACACGATCAAATGGCTGGAAGAAGCGCTTAAGAAGCGTTAGAGATATCCGCGATTTCCTTTATTTCCCTTCTTTTTAAATATGTTGCATAATGGATTTATGCAGCATGTTTTAACACCTGAATTGATTTTAGATGCGTACAGCCAAGGATTATTTCCCATGGCATATAGCGCGGAGAGCCCGTACGTGCATTGGGTGTGCCCTGAAGATCGTGGGCAGTTGTCGATTACAGATATTCATTTCCCACGACGACTGATTAAAACAATACGCAACGAGCCGTATAGAATTAAAATTAACGCTGATTTTAGCGGGGTTGTGGCGATGTGCGGGGAGAATACGCCGACACGGCCAGAGACATGGATTAATGATTCCATTCGTGATGTGTTTATCAAACTTCATAAAATGGGGCACGCGCATAGTGTTGAGGCGTGGAATGATGAGGGCGAGCTTGTTGGCGGCCTATATGGTTTGGCGATGGGCGGGGCGTTTTTTGGTGAAAGCATGTTCAGCCGCGCCACAGATGCCAGCAAGATTACTCTTGCACATTTGGTTGCGCGCCTATGGAAGGGCGGATTTGTGTTACTGGATACGCAATTTGTGAATGAGCATTTGGAGCAATTTGGTGTCTATGAAGTGACACATGAGCAATATCTTATGCAACTGACGGAAGCGCTCTCGCATCGCGTGGATTTTTGTTTAAGTGATGATGATATTGATGAGGGTGATTTGGTGCGCGCATATTTTGAGATGCGTAAAAGCCAAGGTTAGCTATTGCTCGATATCGGGCTGGCCAGGTGCTTCTTTGTCATCCACGATGCCTTCACCTTCCAAGGCTTCACCTTCGATTGAGATTGCGGGGGCGTCGGGCTCTTTGTCTTTACACTCCAAAACCCAGACATCATAGATCGGATGATCCATGGCCGACAGACCGGGGGATGATGCAAACATCCATCCGCTATAGACCCAATTGGCTTTTTCTTTTTCGGTGTCCTCGTCGCTCACTTCCCAGATTTGCATGAAGGCGGCGCTTTCTGGTTCTTCAATATCAGGCGCTTTGCGGCACGCTTGTAGTTTGATGTAGAGGGAGCCGAATTTTACGGTTGCGCCGACATTGACTTCGAATGTCAGTGTCCGTGCGGTGACTTTATCAATGGATTGTAGCTTTGCGATAGTCGTGTCAATTGTCGCACGCGCGTTTGCCGGTGCCGCGATCAGCAGCATGGCCATGACGAGGAGTGAAGCGCGGATCTTATTTTTTGTCATCTTCTTGCATGCTAAAGATAAATTGACCTAATAGCTGTTCTAAATTTTGTGGGGCTTGAGTGTATTGAATGCGTCCGCCTGGAGTGATCATTTCTTCATCTGCGCCAGGTTCGAGAGCGAGGTATTTTCCGCCCAAAAGGCTTTCCGAGCTAATCAAGGCTGCTGTATCGGTTGGTAGTTTGAGGTCGGAATTGACCAATATACTTACGCGGGCAAGAAAGCTTTCCTCATCAAGGGCGACTTTAGAGACTGTTCCAACTTTGACACCGCTGATTTGGACTTCATCGCCCACTGAGAGGCCACCAATGCCAGAGAAATCAGCCGTGACGACATAGCCGCCATTTGACGCGCCAACATCGCCCGCACGCATGGAAAAAGCGAGAAAGATACCAGCGACGATAATGACGACTGCTCCAAGAATGGTTTCTACGATATTGCGGTTCATGTGTTGTTCCTTGTTATTCTTAAATCATGCGTATGTTTATTCTGGTTTCCAGGCTTCGTAATCGCCGGTCGCTTTATCGCGATTGCCCCCTTCGAGGACGTGACCCGGTGGGCGGTATGCCTGTGTTGTGCCGGTCATGTTTTCTTGGTGTGGGATCTGCCATGGACGGCGGAAGCTATTTTCACCTGATGGTACGACATCTGTTTGGTGATGCAGCCATCCATGCCATTCGGGTGGCACGCGTGTGGCTTCGGGTTTGCCGTCAAACATCACCCAGCGGCGATCGCGTTTATACCCTTTGCGGGGTTTTCCGCTGTAGTACACGTTGCCGAGTACGTCTGTTCCGACTTTCTCGCCGCGTTTTATGGCGTTGAAAAAGTTAATATGTGCGGGTGACATCACACCTAAAAATTTGAGCAGGCTCATAAGTTTATCCGGTCTTGTAATCTCTTATTGTTATCGCGAGAAAGTATGGCATATTAGCCACTTATTGCAAGAGAGGAAAGACTTTATGAGCATTACAGAGAAATTAGAATCTTTAGGTTTGGAATTACCAAGCGCGGCAGCACCAGCGGCGAATTACGTGCCATATGTAATCAGCGGGAAGCAGATTTTTATATCTGGGCAGATTCCATTTTTAAATGGTGAAGCGATGCATCAGGGTCGTGTTGGCGCAGATTTGAGCGTTGAGCAAGGCGCAGAGGCCGCCAAAGCATGCGCGCTGAATATCTTAGCGCAGGCCAATGCCGCGGTTGATGGTGATTGGAGCAAGATTAAACGTTTGGTTAAATTGGGTGGATTTGTTCGCGCTGTTGTTGATTTTAAGGATCAACCAGAAGTGATTAATGGCGCATCCAATCTGTTCGTTGAAGTGATGGGTGACGCGGGACGTCACGCACGTTTCGCGGTCAGCGCCGCAGATTTGCCGCGCGGCGTTGCCGTTGAGATTGATGCGATCTTTGAGCTTGCTTGAGGTTTAAGTCTTTTTATTCAGGTCGTTTTGCGGCCTTAAACATTGCCAACGCTTCATCTTTGCAGATTTGTTCGCAAATGGGGGCGCTGGTTTTTGCTGTGCCGCGTATGGCGGCCACGTCTTCATTCGATAGACCGTAATAGATTTTTCCAATTCCAACAGATTCGATTAACGCTTGGCCGATTTTTGTTGGCTGGCTTGAGCAATATATTGTGCAGTCCTTCAGCTCAGTAGCGCCCAGGCGTTCTGCGGCTTGGCGTATGGCCATGACCTCTGCATGTGCCATGGGGTCGATGCGTGATTTGATACCATTTGCACCTTGGCCGAGTATTTTGCCTTTTGCATCCGCAAGTATGGCGCCATATGGGCCGCCGCGCCCTAATTGTACGTTTTTCTCTGCGATCTCAATGGCTTTTTGCATCAGCTCTTCATGAGAAAACAGTGTGCTAACGGATTTCACGCCCATTGGTTCGGGGTTAAGGCCGATGCTTTTTGCCATGCGTTGCACGCTTTGGATCAGACGTTCGGGGGTAATGGGTTTATGGATGACCTGCAGCACGCCGAGGGCGTTTGCCTCCATGAGGACATCGCTTGTGTCGATGCCGGTGACAACCGCGACGGGCAGTTTGATGTCTTTTACGACAAGATGTTTGACGAATTCAAAGCCGCCCTTTGGCGCCATATTGATATCAACCAATGCAACATCGATTTTGTGTTCATGGATTTTTTCAATCGCGCTGCCGCCATCTCTTGCGTGAATAATGGTGTAGCCTTTTGTTTCAAGGATACCCGCCATCATTTCACGGCTGACGTCGTTGTCTTCGGCAATTAATACGGTGATTGCATTATTATTTGTCATGGTCTTATTAAACCATGAAATGCGTTAAAATGCAGTGTATAATCATCATATGAAACATATTTATCGTCGCGGTGAACGCGGATCAGCTTTGTTCTTTATTTTGATTGGTGTTGCCTTGTTTGCGGCGCTTGGTTATGTGGTGTCGGACATGATGCGCGGGGGAAACACAGATATTATCGGCGAAGAGCGAGCCAAGTTATATGCGGGTGAAATCTCTGATTATGGACGAAGCATTCGGCAAGCGGTTCAAATGTTACGCATTTCAAATGGTTGCAAAGACACAGAGATTAGCTTTGAAAACAACATACTTGCTACATATGCAAACCCTAACAGTCCAAGTGATGAGCAATGCAACGTGTTTTCTAAAAAAGGCGCTGGCTCTCATTACATTTCCCTGGATCCTAAGTGGTTAGATTCTAATCATAGTTCAGCAACATATTATGATAAAATTTTTATAACTGGAAATATATGCATATTGGGTGTTGGTAGTGCTACAGATGCTGCGTGCAACACAAATGGAACGAGCGATGAATCACTTATTTTGTTTATTCCCTTTGTTAAAGAAGAAATTTGCAAAGAGTTGGCAAAAAATAGCGGTGTTTTAACACCAAACAATAATATCCCTAAAGAAGATTATGCCACATGGAGTATTAGCACTTATTTTACTGGCAGTTACGCGGAAGCCAACTCAATTTCCAATGACTCAACATCTGGCGGCGGAGATGGTAGCAACTCTCTGTTTGGAAAAATGTCAGGGTGTTTCGAAGGTTCGCAATCCCCGCCAACGAATAGTTTTCACTATTATCAAGTTTTGATCGCGCGTTAGGCGTCGGCTTGTTTTGGTTCGTCTTTGCCTTCTTCAACGTTTTCTGGCTCATGTGTGGGCGCGGTGGGTGTTTCGAATTTAAATTCAAGCGCGCCATCTTTATCTAAATCGATGGTTACCAAGCCGCCATTTTCCAATTTTCCAAACAAGATTTCTTCCGCCAGCGGACGTTTTAGTTTTTCCTGTATCACGCGGCCAAGCGGGCGTGCGCCCATGGATGGATCATAGCCTTCTTTGGCGAGGTATTTGCGTGCTTTATTGGATAGCTCGATCTGAACGTTTTTATCGGCCAATTGCCCTTCGAGTTGGGCGACGAATTTCTCTACGACTTGTTCGACGGTTTTTAAGGATAGATTCTGGAATGGGACTATCGCGTCGAGGCGGTTTCTAAATTCAGGTGCGAAGGTTTTTGTGATGGCGTCATTATCGGCGTAGCTATCTTGTCCATCCCCCACGGATCGACCAAAGCCAATAGGGGTTTTGGCCATATCGGATGCGCCCGCATTGGTGGTCATGATGAGGATGACATTGCGAAAATCAATGCTCTTGCCGTTATTATCAGTGAGCTTGCCGTAATCCATGACTTGCAGGAGGATGTTATACAAATCGGGATGGGCTTTTTCAATTTCATCAAGCAACAGCACACAATGCGGATGTTGGTCGATTTTATCGGTCATCAGGCCGCCTTGTTCGAAACCGACATAACCCGGCGGTGTCCCGATCAGGCGTGAGACGGAGTGGCGCTCCATATATTCGGACATATCAAAGCGAATAAGCTCAATGCCCATAGTCTTGGCGAGTTGTTTGGCGACTTCGGTTTTACCAACGCCCGTGGGGCCAGAAAACAGGTAAGAGCCGATTGGTTTTTCCGCATCACGCAGGCCTGCACGCGCCAGTTTAATGGAATCGCAGAGCGTATCGATGGCGATATCCTGATCATAAACCATTGTTTTGAGGTCACGCTCCAGATTTTTAAGCGCGGCTTTGTCGTCTTTGGTCATGCTTGCAGCGGGGATGCGGGCGATCATGGCGACGACACCTTCGATGTCTTCTTCGGTGATGATTTTTTTGCGTTTATCGGCGGGGACCAGCATTTGCGCCGCTCCCACTTCGTCGATGATGTCGATGGCTTTATCGGGTAATTTTCGCTCACCCATATATTTATCGGAAAGCTTGACGGCGGCGGTGAGAGCGGCATCCGTGTATTCGACGCCGTGATATTCCTGATAATGCGGACGCAGGCCTTTTAGGATTGCGATGGCATCTTCTATGGAAGGTTCGTAGACGTCGATTTTTTGGAAGCGGCGCACCAGCGCGCGGTCTTTTTCGAAATGGTTGCGGTATTCTTTATATGTGGTTGAGCCCATGCATTTGAGCGAGCCATTTGAAAGCGCGGGTTTGAGGAGGTTTGACGCATCCATTGCGCCGCCAGAGGTTGCGCCTGCGCCGATCACGGTATGAATTTCATCAATGAATAGCACTGCGCCGTCGATATTTTCTAGCTCCTTAAGCACGGCTTTGATGCGCTCTTCGAAATCACCGCGATAGCGCGTGCCCGCGAGCAGGCTTCCCATATCAAGCGAGAAGATGGTCGCATCGAACAGAACTTCCGGCACTTCTTCGTTGATAATGCGAAGCGCTAATCCTTCGGCGATTGCGGTTTTACCAACGCCCGGATCACCTACAAAAAGCGGGTTGTTTTTGGAGCGGCGGCATAGCACCTGAATGGCGCGCTCAAGTTCTTTATCGCGACCAATGAGCGGGTCGATTTTGCCGTCAGCGGCTTTTTCATTGAGGTTTACGCAGTATGCGTCCAGCGCTTCGGCGCCTGATTTGATTTCTTTGACATCGTCTTCATCCACACCGCGGGGTGCTTTTGTACCGTCGGTTTGTGATGGCACTTTGGCGATGCCGTGGCTGATGTAATTCACCGCGTCGAAACGTGTCATGTCTTGTTCTTGCAGGAAGTAAACCGCGTGACTTTCACGTTCGCTGAATAGGGCGACAAGGACATTTGCGCCTGTGACTTCTTCGCGGCCAGAGCTTTGGACATGGATGGCGGCGCGTTGCAGGACGCGTTGGAAAGCCGTGGTTGGCTTGGCTTCATCAGCTTCGGTGGAGGTGAGATAATTCAGCTCATTATTGATATAGGTTGCAAGTTGATCCTTGAGCGTCTCCATATCAATGCCGCAGGAACGCAAAACGGCCATCGCATCTTGGTCTTCGATCAGGGCGAAGAGCAAATGTTCCAGCGTTGCGTATTCGTGATTATATTCCTGAGCAACGCCAAGGGCGCGGTGGAGGGTGAGTTCTAGGTTTTTACTGAGCATAAGCTTTAGCCTTTTGGGTAAATATCGTCGTATTTGGGGTCGGAATGTTCCCACATAATTTCATTGTCCGTTAAAAAGGTCGCAATTTCAAATAAATCAGTGTCTGCGGGGATGGTAATTGCATAAAATGACGCATCTGCCCCCTCATAGGCGCATCCCATTTCGTTTAAATAATCGAGTGTTGATTGCGATGTTGATCCCTTTGCTTCGTCTTGCGTGAACATAATGCGTAATGTTCGGTTGCCTGATTTTTTATATATAGAGTGAAAGACAGGGAATTCCATGTTTGGCTCATGGCTTGCGCGGAATATATCCTCGTTTGAAATGCCATATGCGTAAAATGGTGTGTTGTCGAGCATATAGAGATCATCGCCGCGTGGCTGCGCCCACATGGTTTCCACATCAACGCCGCCATCTTCATTTGGCACACGAAACTCGACCTTTACGTGTTCAGCTTGGTCTGCTGAATTTTGTGTCATTCCTTCTCCATCGTGCATTGGAGGGGTTGTTCGTTGGCGCGGGCGAAGTCCATGACTTGGGCGACTTTGGTTTCGGCGATCTCAAAGGTAAAGACGCCGCAGATGCCGACGCCGCGGCGGTGCACGCTCATCATGATGTCGGTCGCTTCTGCGCGGTTTTTGGCGAAGAATTTTTCCACCACATGCACGACAAATTCCATCGGGGTGTAATCATCGTTCAGCAAAAGGACTTTATACATGGATGGTTTTTTGGTTTTTGGACGTGCTTCAAGAAGTAGGCCAGCATCGTCGCCGGGTTGTTGTTCGCCCTCGCCCGGCTCATGCGGCGCGCCGTGTTGGATGCCGTCATCTTCGTCCATGCGTATTATGTCGTTATATGTGTTCATAGGTTTTAATATAATAAAATTATCCGATAATACAATGATATCAAATCAAGGATTGTTTGAATAGTTTTTGACGCCTATTTTTAGAGTGTTTTTGAGCAAGAAAAACCCCGGCTTTTGACGGCCAGGGTTTTAATATATGGGGGACTGTAATTCTAAGTGTCCCTGTTCAGCTTTTATTATTATTCAGCCGCAACTGCGTCTGTTGCTTTTTGTACTGATTTTTGAACTTGTTCGCTGATTGGCTCGATTGAGTCAGTCAAAACTTTTACGCCAAGTTCAGTGATCTTTGTTGTGCCAGACATGAAATCATCGAATGATGTTTTCGCAAGTTTGTTTTGCGCATCTGAAAATTCGTTGATTGTTTTACAGGTCATCGCATCTTTCGCAAGCTTCATTTGCTTTTCAGCGGAGCTTTGCGCGAAGCTCATTGTTTCTTTCATGATGTTTTCGAAACCCTTGGCGAAGATTGTGCCGGATTTAACGAATGCATCAATGCCTTCGCGGTTAAGATTTGCAGCTTCTTTTGTGAATTGATCAAATTGCTTTTGTGCTTTGTCAAAATTTGGTTGGGTCATGATAGCCTCCAGTTGTTTTGTGTTAAATGGATTTGGTGTTTTAAAGTTTGTTTGTGGCTTTGTGAATGATGCCACGGTCGGCTTCTTAACGGCCTTCTTGATTGCTTTTTTTACCGTTTGTGTCGCGGCCTTTTTCGGGGCTGCTTTTTTCACGGTTTTCTTTTTAGCAATCGGTTTCTTTGTCGCTTTTCTATCAGCGCTTGTCTTTTTTGTAATTGTTTGAGCTTCCGCTTTTGCGTCGGCAACTTTTTTGTCTGCGGGGGCTGCTTTTGCTACAGATTTAGACGCTGTAGATTTGGGTGCTGACTTTTTCGCAATGGCCTTTTTAGGGGCGGATTTTTTAGCGGCTGCTTTTTTCTTAACCGTCGTTTTTTTCACAGCGGGTTTAGCTTTCGCTTTGGCGGGCCCTTTTTTCTCAGCTGGCTTTTTCGCGGCTGGCTTTTCAGCTTTTTGCGCGTCAGCTTTTTTAGGCGCAGCGTCTTGGCTGCCTGATTTCAATTGTACTACTTTATTTGCTTCGGCCATTGGCTCTAAATCCTTACTTTATTCGTTTTCTTGGGAAATGTAATGCAACGCAACAATTTGAGTGTACACGACATCCACCACGTTTGAAAACAGTGCAGTTTTATTGTTTCACAACATATAATATATTGCACCGCACAATTTTAATTTACATCGCCCCCCCTCATCCGTCAAGGATAAATTTTGTGCGGCGCACAAAAAGTTGCTTTTTTGGGGGTTTTATTGGATGTGTAGACAAATTTTAAAGAATCCTATACATTTATAGCGTATTATAGATTTATAATTTTGATGTTTCTAAAATCCTTAGTTACCATCATTCCTCAAATTATTATTAAAAGAGCAAAAAGGCCGCTATGGTTCAGGGACATTTCAAGGATAAAGCTTTATTTTCTATTATAGGATGGGGGCTTTTCCTGACCCTTGTATGTCTCGGTAATGTTGGCTTTTCCTCCTCTGCGCATGCGAATGATAAATACGCGTCGCTTGTGATGGACGCCGATACTGGCATGATCTTGCACGAGCGCTATGCGGATAAAAAATTACATCCTGCTTCCCTGACGAAGATTATGACGTTGCTGATGGCGTTTGAAGCCCTTGAACAAGGGAAGATGAATTACAATACACGCATTCGTATTTCCAGCCATGCCGCAAGCATGGTGCCGAGCAAGCTTGGCTTAAAACCCGGATCGAGCATTAAGGCCAAAGATGCGATCAATATACTTGTGACAAAATCAGCCAATGATATCGCGGTTGCGATGGCCGAGCATTTGGGGCGTACCGAATCAAGCTTTGCCGAGATCATGACTCGTAAAGCCCGTCATATCGGCATGAAGAGCACAACATTTCGTAACGCATCAGGTTTGCACGATCCTAAACAGGTTACAACGGCGCGCGACATGGCGTTATTGGCGCAATATGTGATTAACAAATATCCGCAATATTACAAATTCTACAATCAAACCAGCGTTCGCTATGGCGGGCAGACATATAGAAACCACAATAAATTGCTTGGTAGCTATAAAGGTATGGATGGCATGAAGACGGGCTATGTGCGTGCGTCTGGATTTAACCTCGTGGCATCGGCAGTGCGAAACAACCAGCGTATCATTGGTGTTGTTTTTGGCGGTCGCAGCGGTAATACACGCAATGCACATATGGAGACATTGCTCGATGACGCATTTGCAAAGATGCAGCATTTACGCATTGCGGAATCTAAAGTTCCGTTGCCCCCAAGAAAACCCGTTGCTTTACTTGCGTTCAATGCGCGCGGGGGACATGAGGCAGAATATATATCTGCATCAAATCCGCAGATTGCGGAGATGGGGCGTTTGATTGGTGAAGGTGATTATGACCTTGATAAGATTCGCCGCGTCGAAACCGGTATGATTGCAATGGCCGCACATACCGGTCAGCAAAAACAGATAGCAGCGCTTGCTGCAAAACAGGCGGAAATTCGCGCCGCCCAACAACAGCAACAAGCGGGGGTTCGCTATGCCTCTGTTCAGCCTTCGGTTAGCGCCCAACAATTAAACCCTGCGCTTTCTGCACGTCATCAGCAGGGACAAACGGCCAATAATGCGTGGTCTGTTCAAATTGGTGCGTTTAGCAGCAGGGCAGCGACGGATGAATTATTGAATAAATCAGTACAAAAACTGCCGCGCGCATCTTACAACAATGTACACACCATCGTTGCGCCGCTTAAGACGCAAGATGGTTGGTTGTTCCGCGGTCGCCTTGCGGGGATGACACGCACACAAGCCTTAGCCGCGTGCCAGTATTTTTCAGACTGCATGCCAATCGCGCCGAATAATCAGTAATGCGTATGCCCGCACCTCATCTTCCCACTCAACGCACTTTCGATCATCATAACCCGCGCCATGGCGAGCGCGGGAATGTCCTATTCATGATTTTGCTTGCGATTGCATTGATTGGGTTGTTGACCGCGGCGGTGACACGTTCGAACCGCCCAGATGGCAGCAATATTGATGGCGAGGCTTTGGTTTTACGCGCCAGTGAAGTGCAGCGCTATGCCTCCGAATTGGAACGCGCAGTTGCTTTTATTATGCAACAAGGTTTCAGCGAGAGCGATATTCGCTTTGCGCATTATGATGCACATGCGGATTATGGCGATTTTGCGGCTGATAGCGATAAACGTGATCAGGTTTTTGATCGTGAGGGGGGCGGCGCAAATTATCGTGAGCCACCAAAAGGCGTGAATGACGGAAGTCCGTGGGAATTTTACGCCAGCACGCATGTGCCCGGCATGGGGCGCAGTGATCGTGCGGAATTGGTTGCAGTGTTGCCACATGTAACGAAGGCTTTTTGCGACAAGGTCAATGCGCTTAATGGGCAAAATGGCACCATGGATGATGATGGCACGAGCAGCGCCTCAGCCACCAATGGTGGATCATGCGTGAATGCGGGTGCGATTGCACGTTTTGATGATGCGCGTCAGTTTTATAGCACGATCAACACGATGGATGAGAGCGCGACCAGCTTTGAACATGATCCGAATACTTCGGCCCCTCGTCCCGCGCCGCAGGGCTGTGTTAAATGCGCGGTCGATACAAATGGTGCGAATGGTACATCTGATGAGTATCATTTTTATCACGTTTTGATGACACGATAATCACAATTTATACGCTAATATTACTGTGTCTTTTATTATTGCGTCTTTGTCGTGCGGATGATTTTTGGCTTCGGCGTGGATAACTCGCGCACGCCGCGGCTCATTGATATTGAATAATCAAACACGGCGACAATGCGGTTATTTTCCAAATCAATGATGCGTGTTTTGATGTCTACATCGCGTCTGTTTCTACGCAAATATGTTCCTGTAATGATGAAGCTTGGCTTTTCACCCTTAACGGAGGCGGGGCGAAGATATGATGTATCATTGCTTGTTGTGACCTGTGATAGATCCATACGATAGCCCAGTTGGGACAGGCGGATACCGATTTGTTCAGGGATTAATTTTGCAATTGTGGTCGATATTTCGGGAGATTGAATATCTGTCAATGGCTCGGCTGTGATCAAATCTGTGGGTTTGATGAATGTGTCGGCTTGTTGGATAAGAAAATCCGCAACCGCGTAGTTTTGCGCCGCGAAATTGGGGTCTTCTTCGTTGATGATTCTATCCGCGGCCAAAATCCCTGCGCCTAGTAATACAGGCTCACACCCTGAAAGTGCGACCAGAGACAGCGGAAGGAGAAGCCAAGGCTTGCTCATTAGCGCCAAACCTCAGCAATGTTTTGTCCCAATGGGAAATATAGCTGTTCGTCTTGATAGCCGTATAGCGGCAGCTCGTATGATGACTGCACCAATGTTGTTGGGGTGTCACCGACAAGGCCGTCGACTTTCAATATTAAATCTTTGGTGATTTCGGCGGGTGGTTCGGGACGGTCGATTTCTTCCTGATCATTTAATTCATAGCTGCGCATCACATCTGTAAATTCCGGATCATAGCTAGAGACCTGGAGCTTGATTGTGTCTTCGCTAGGGATGGAGGCCAAGCGATAGCCGCGCTCGCGGAATTCTTCACGCAATGCATGGTCGAGGCTTAATGTAAATGCGTTATCAAGTTTTGGTGATGAGAGGAAAATTGGCGCGCCTGATAGCGGGGCAACATCTTCAATTTTATCCGTTAGATCCGCGGCGACTGCTTTCCATTGGTTTAACACTGCTGCATTTTCTGCGCGGGTGTAATCATACCCGATGCTCCATGGGTCATCGGCCGGTGGTGCTTTGAATTCACCGTGGTGATGCGCGTAGCCCGATGGAATGAATGTCGGGTTCATGACTGTTTTACAAGCGTTGAGGGATATGGTTGCGGCGGAGAGACCAAGGATGAGAGCGAATTTTTGCATGTGAAAGCTTCCTGAATGGGATCGAAATTACATGTTTATGATAGCAAGAGTTTCGCTTTAGGTATAGCCCTGTTTATACGGCGTTTGTCATTGCGCTCTCGCGGGCTTTTTGTCGACCTTTTTCCGTGATCCAGAGCAGCGTTTTGCCAACATCCGGGCCCATCAGGATTTTTCGACACGCCAAATCCCCTGCCCTCAGGCATTTTCGTATCGGCTCTACGCCGTATTTATGGCTGCATTCTTCGAAAAATTGCGCGGATGCCTGGTTGTCGAAATAGGTGTCGAGGGTGAGGAAATCAGAGAGGATCATGGTAAGCTCCTTAGAATAAAGGGTTTCGTTAATGATAATCATTCTCATTTAAGAATCATGCAAAGTCAACATATTGTTGCATCTTTTTCACAAGCCACAACATGTAGTGATTATTGTCTATTCATTATGCGTTTTATTCCGCCGCGTTCATACGTTTGACGGAGTTTGTAGTGGAATGCCCCTCGAAGACGGACATGATTTTGACTTCACCGCCATAACCGATCACGGTTGGCGCCTCGGGGATTTGGTCGACGGTGTAATCTCCGCCCTTAACATAGAAATCCGGCTTAATGGTTTTAAGCAGTTCAATCGCGGTATTGTCGTCGCCTGATTCTTTTGCTCCAAATAACACGACAAGGTCGACCGAAGATAATGCGCCCAACACATCGGCGCGGGATTGCTCATCATGGATCGGGCGGCTTGGCCCTTTTAGGATTTTTACCGAGGAATCACAATTGAGGCCAAGGACGAGGCGGTCACATAATTCACGCGCCTGATCGAGGTAGCGCACATGACCGGAATGCAAAACATCGAAACAGCCATTGGTAAAGCCTACTTTCAACCCTTGCGCTTTCCAGCGCTTGATACGCTCGGCGGCTTCATCCCATTCCAGACATTCGGCCTGTCGCAGGAGGGTTTTTGATTTGGCGTAATGTTTGATCAGGACATCACCAAGATCGCTGTCGAGGGCGTCAATCAACTCCCGCGCCCGAATCGGGGCGGTGCCCACTTTTGTGACAACAATTGAGCCTGATATATTGGCGAGCCTTGCCGCATCTTGGAGGGAGCCGCCAGCAGCCAATGACGCGGCGATGGTTGCGATCACGCTATCGCCTGCGCCGGATACATCATAAACTTCGATATCAGAAGAGCGCAGATGCAGCGGTGCTTTGTCTTTTTCGATGACGCTCATGCCATCTTTTGAGCGTGTGGCGATGACTGATTGAATGCCGCATGTCTCGATCAATTCATTGGCAGCGGCAACCACTTGCGCGTCCTGATCGACGCTGCGCCCTTTTGTTGCATCGGAAAGCTCTTTCTTATTGGGGGTGATCGCGGTTGCCCCTTTATAGATAGAAAAATCCTGTCCCTTCGGATCGACAATCACGGGTATACCCGCATCATTGGCCAAATTCATAACGTCCGCAATCAGCGCCTTGGATAGCATGCCCTTGCCGTAATCGGAGATGATGATCGCTTTTACCGATGGGATCAATGTTGCGGCCTTGGCAAGGATAGCGGCTTTGGTTGCTTCGGCGATGGGGGTTTTATATTCGTAGTCGCTGCGCAGGAGTTGTTGATGCCCTGCGAGGAAGCGTGTCTTTAAGGTTGTCGGACGGTTTTGTTCGATCACGAGGTTTTCATCATCAATGTTTAACGCTTTTAGCTGCGCCTTTAGGGAGTCGGCGGCGGCGTCTTCGCCGATAACGCTTATAATATGTGGCGCGGCATTTAGCCCCGCAAGGTTCGCAAGCGTGTTACCAGCGCCGCCCAACATCTGGTCTTCGCGCTTTACGGATAGGACAGGAACAGGGCTTTCGGGTGAAATTCTTTCAACATTTCCGTAAATAAATTTATCGAGCATGATATCGCCAATGACGAGCACAGGCACATCACTCATTAAATTTACTAATTCTTTCAGCTGCTTAGGGTCGCTCATGGCGTATTTTTCACTTGCGTATAAATAGATACAATTTGAGGGAAATATGCCGCTTCGTTAGGCATTCGTCAATCTTTCTCAGGCATAATAAATCTAGGGTTCATATTAAATAGGGTAATTTACGACATATAGGGCATTCGTAATTGCTGAGTAAAAAAAGAGGGCAATATTAACATGAGTAAGAAAACAGGATTTTTAAGCAGTATTCGTAAGACGATCGAGCGCAATAAGCTCGGCGAGATCTTGGTTCAAAAAGGTGTCATCGACCAACACGAATTGCGTCACGCACTGCATGCACAAAAAGAAACGGCGCGTCCTTTGGGACAAATCCTTGTAGACACCTCTAAAATCTCTCCATTCCAACTTAAAATGCTTCTCGGGCGTCAATATGCATTGCGCACCGCAGCGACAGCATTGTTATTTGCGGCGTCATTGACCAGCCTTCATGGCAAGCGTGCGCATGCCGAGCCGATGAAAGGCGTTCAAATGGCTAGCGCAAGCGCCGAGTTTGGCCGCGTTGCGTCTTACCCTAATTTGCTTGGCACTGCCGAGAAAAAAGATCGCAACCTTAAGGCGTTTACAAAATGGACAGGGATGTTTGCGCGGTTTGATCGCCAGCTTAAGCAACAAGCCAATCTTGATGTGGTGCGCGACTTTCAAAAAGACGTGAACACATTTAAAGGACAATCCATGAAAGACATGGTGCGCGGCGTTAACAAGCTTGTTAATCAGACACGTTACATTGTTGATCAGCGTAACTGGGGTCAGAGCGATTATTGGGCAACACCGGTCGAGTTTTTGAAACGCGGCGGCGATTGTGAAGATTTTGCGATTGCGAAATATGCGGCGCTTAAATCATTGGGTTTCCCGGAAGAGCGTCTTCGTATTGCGATTGTTCAAGACACGGTTAAGAATATTCCACATGCGGTTTTGGTGGCTTACACGAATGAAGGCGCATATATCCTCGATAATCAGATCAAGACTTTGGTTGACGCCGAACGCGCGGGGCGTTACCGCCCGATTTACTCCATCAATCGCCAAGCATGGTGGTTGCATCAAGCACCAACCAACACCATTGTTGCGAGCGCGGATTAATTTAAAGAATATATTGGTCGAATATGAACGCGGGGCATGCCTCGCGTTTTTTGTTACTCCACTTCCGCAATTCTTAAAATATTCGTTGTTCCCGCCACGCCGAATGGCACGCCTGCGGTCATGACGAAGCGGTCGCCTATTTTTGCGAGGTTTTGTTGCTGTAAGATTTGGCAAGCATGGGGGACTGGACCGCTGAAATCACCTTGGATTTCCGGGTCATGTACACTGTGTACGCCATAAGCGAGGCCAAGACGGCGGGCGACGGCGATGTTTGGTGTGAGGCAAAGTATCGGTACTGCGGGGCGTTGACGCGCCATGCGGTATGCGGTTGAGCCGGACATCGTATAGGTGACGATTGCCGTGGCTTCGATATCTTCGGCAACATAGCCAGCGGCGGTTGCGATTGAATCCGATGGGTCACCGATTGTATCGGGGTGGGTGTCGGTCATAAACTGGTCGTATATATCGTCTTGTTCAGTGCGCGCGCAGATTTTATGCATCATATCGACGGAGCGAATCGGATGCTCTCCCGCAGCGGTTTCAGCGGAGAGCATCACAGCATCCGCGCCATCATAGACAGCAGTGGCAACATCGGAGGCTTCGGCGCGGGTGGGGCGTGAAGAGGTGATCATCGATTCGAGCATTTGGGTCGCAACCACCATCGGCTTACCCGCCGCGCGTACATAGCGCACGACACGTTTTTGTACGCTCGGTACATCTTCGGGCGGGATTTCTACGCCAAGATCGCCGCGCGCGAGCATGACACCATCGGCAAGGGCGACGATGTCTTCAAGATTTTCTATTGCCGCGGGTTTTTCTAACTTCACGATCAGCGCAGCGCGGCCATCAATCAAGTCTAATGCTTCTTGTACGTCTTCGGCGGTTTGCACGAAACTTTGTGCGATCCAATCCGCGCCCATGTCGAGGGCGGCCTTAAGATCGGTTTTGTCTTTTTCCGTCAGCGCAGGAATTTCCAGATAAGCGCCCGGTACATTGAGGCCTTTTTTATTGGAGAGTTTTCCCCCTGCGCGAATCTCTGCGACTACATAGGGGCCGTGCTCGTCATTTCCTTTTTCACGGATGCGGCAGCGGACCTTTCCGTCATCAAGAAAGAAGAGGCCATCTATCTCTAGCGCTTTCATCACTTCGGGGTGCGGCAGGTAGACACGCGATTCGTCGCCGGGTTCGGGGTTCGAATCGAATGTGATGCGCATGCCGCGTTCCATTTGAACCGAATCATTTTTGAATGTGCCGATTCGTAATTTTGGCCCCTGCATATCGGCTACAATCGCAATTGGGCGCTTCATCTCCGATTCGAGCTCGCGGATGATCTCCAGCATTGCCTTATGGTCATCATGCGTGCCGTGGCTGAAATTCAGACGGAATGCGTTGACGCCTGCGTCGATGAGCGCGCGAATCTTGTCTTTGGTGTTTGATGCAGGGCCGAGCGTGGCGAGAATCTTGGTTTGGCGTTTGGCGTCAGAGGGATTGGTCATGTGTTTTATCCTCACAAAAGAGAGTAGCTTTACCTACGAATCATAGCATGGAATCGATTCTTTGGCCTAGGGTGCGTTTGTTATTCATAACCGCGTAAACATTCCAATATTAAGGATCACGGCTTGGCCAGAATCTTGAAATATTGTGTCTTATACATGTCAAATATGGCGAAAAGACAGAAAAATGCATGGGGATATGGTCGTGGATAGGTTGAATAATAAATTGAAAAACAAAGATTTTTGAAGAAAATCTGCAGATTTTAGGAATATAGTCGTATTGCGGCATACCACGAGATGTAGTAGCTTAAATTTAACAAAACGCTACAGATTGTGTTTCACGCATAATCGGCATCCCAAAAATAATTGATCTGTATGGGTTAAATTCAAAACTCGGGTCTATAAATAAGCTATAGGAGTAAGCTCATGTTTGACGTTGCGCAAATGGAGCGGGGAAATCGTGTTCAAATCGATCGGTCCCGCGATGAAAATTTAACTGACTTTGGTAAGGCGACCCTTACGGATCGTTATTTAATGCCGGAGGAACAGTACCAAGATCTATTTGCACGCGTATCTGTTTACTACGGGGATGATAGTGAGCATGCACAGCGCATGTATGATTATATGTCCAAACTCTGGTTTATGCCGTCCACGCCTGTTCTATCGAATGGTGGTACATCGCGCGGTTTGCCAATCTCTTGTTTCCTCAACGAAACACAAGACTCCTTAGGTGATATTGTTGAGCTTTGGAATGAGAATGTATGGCTTGCGTCACTTGGTGGGGGCATTGGTTCTTACTGGGGCAATGTTCGCTCTATTGGTGAAAAGGTTGGCCGTAATGGTAAAACATCAGGGATCGTTCCGTTCATCCGTGTGATGGATTCACTTACACTTGCGATCTCCCAAGGGTCACTTCGTCGTGGGTCTGCTGCGATTTATCTGCCTATCTGGCACCCTGAAATTGAAGAATTTATTGAAATTCGTCGCCCAACAGGTGGGGATCCAAACCGTAAAGCCCTCAACCTTCACCATGGTGTTTTGGTGGACAATAAGTTCATGAAAGCGGTTGAAGCGAACGAAGATTATGCGCTGAAATCACCAAAAGATAATGCGGTTGTTGACACGATTCCCGCGCGTGATCTTTGGGTCCGTCTTCTTACGGCGCGTGTGGAAACTGGCGAGCCTTATATTATCTATATCGACCATGTAAACGATCAAATTCCTGCGCATCACAAGATGGCCGGTTTGAATGTTAAGATGTCTAACCTGTGTTCAGAGATCACATTGCCGACTGGTGTTGACCATTTGGGGAATGATCGAACGGCGGTATGTTGTTTGTCATCGCTCAATCTGGAGAAATATGACGAGTGGCAGGATCATCCAACATTTGTTGAAGATGTGATGCGTTTCCTTGATAACGTGTTGTCTGATTTCATCGAAAAAGCCCCCGATTCCATGAAGCGTGCGAAATACGCAGCAATGCGTGAGCGTTCGGTTGGTCTTGGTGTTATGGGTTTCCATGGTTTCTTGCAATCTAAAATGCTCCCGATGGAAGGCGTGATGTCTAAAGTCTGGAACCGTAAGATATTCCAACACATCAAACGTCAAGCTGATGATGCGTCTGTGAAACTTGCCGAGGAGCGCGGTGCGTGTCCTGATGCGGCGGATTACGGTATCATGGAAAGATTTTCGAACAAGACGGCGATTGCGCCAACGGCGTCGATCTCTATCATCTGTGGTGGCGCGTCACCGGGTATTGAGCCAAATGCGGCAAATGCGTATACGCATAAAACATTGTCCGGTTCATTCCCTGTTAAGAACAAATATCTTGTCGCGCTTTTGGAAGAAAAAGGCATGAACACAGATGATGTTTGGTCTTCGATCTTCACCAATGAAGGGTCTGTCCAAGATTTGGATTTCCTTTCCGATCTTGAAAAAGACGTGTTCAAGACTGCGTTTGAAATTGACCAGCGTTGGTTGATTGAGCATGCGGGCGATCGTTCCAAATTTGTGTGTCAGGCACAAAGCTTGAACGTGTTCCTTCCTGCGAATGTTCAAAAGGCAGAGCTTCATCAGGTTCACTGGGATGCGTGGAAGAAAGGCGTAAAATCGCTTTATTACTGTCGCTCTAAATCAGTGCAGCGCGCAGAAAGCAACGCATCGTGGAAACGTACACAAGCCGATGATGCATCAAAAGCCGCCGCCGAAGCAGCCGCAAGCAGCAATTACGAAGAATGCCTAGCTTGCCAATAGGCTAAGCGATAGATAAGAATTTGAGAGAGGAGCCGATTGGCTCCTTTTTCTATGGCTAGACCGCTTCTTCGTATGCGATTTGTGTTTTACAGGTGGCTTTTTTGAGGGTTGGCTGTCCGCTTTCCACGCTGTATTGAGACTCACAGGCGGTGATGCTGCTATAGGGGCGGCCCGGATCTGCATAGTCATGCGGGTTTAGCATTGTACCGCTTTCGGTGAGGATTTCCTTCGTGTTGAGGGTGTTTGTCTCATCGTCCATTTTTGCATTCAATGTCTTAATATCGGCATGGTAGTTTTTAACTTGGCGCGGGCCATAGAGGTAGCTGTTGATGTAATCGGCTTTGGTGAGTTTCATCTCAATCGCACCGGCATTGTTGATTTGCGGATTTTTAACGCTGATTGTAATGTCTGCGCTGTCGTCAATTTTGTTATGCAGGAAGTCCAGCAAAATTTCTGGATCAGATTTTGCGTTCAAAATTTGTGAAAATTGCGCGTTGTTTTCTTTAAGCTGGCTAATCACATCGCGCTTGGCATTCGCGCTGTTCAGCGTGGAGATTGGTAATATTGTTAAGATTGATATTAGCGTTATCGCTTTTATTGTTATGTGTTTCATCGTCTTAATATCCCTCGGCTTGTGAATTGGAGAGACTATAGACGCTTACCTTGCATTATGTCAATAAAAATACGTGAGTCATGTAAAAAGCCCCGCATAGCAATGCAGGGCTTTTAAGTGTTTCGTTAGAATTTTTAAAGCGTTGGCACTGTATTACAGGACATACCCTTGAGCATCACTTGTCCGTCTTGCTTACCGACGTTCAGCTGACATCTCGCATTGGTGTGCTGCACTTTTTGTCCGTGTTGCACACCATATGGTGCCATGGCATAGCTAAGCCCGAATTCACGCATACTCACATCGACCAAGGCAGATGAAGCATCGGCTGGCATACGTGTGCCGAGGATATCCATTGTTTGATGATAATGCGGAATCATCGCTTTCTTGTGATCAATTTGATTGATCAACCCAGCTTTGCCCACGGCGCTATAACTTGTTGGTTTCAGATATGTGTTATAGGCGTATGGATAACGATAATATGGCGATAATCCGTAGCCATTATTAACCTGATACGCGTATCTCGGATCCATGGACGGCGTATTGAGCGTGTTGGAATATGTCGCGCTGGCGCTGACTGTTCTGTGTAAGAATGAGCGTGCGACATTTGGATCAGGACTGTTCACCGCATTTGTCAGCTTGGCGACGAAATTATTCACTTCACTGAGTGATAATCGCTCTGCTGCTTGCGCTGAATGTGTTGCCCCACAGACGACCAAAGCCGCCCCCATCATTAATAGCCCTTTGATTTTCATTGTAGATTCCCCTTTTCATTTTCATAAGATAGAGTTCTATTAAACAGGATATTAGTTATGAAAAAGTTAAGCTGTTAAAATTATTGGGATTTTTTTTAAAAGAGGGATTGAAAAACACAATATATGGTGGTTTACTATTTTTATTCACACAATATGTGGATGTTTTCTTTTCTCGGGTGGCTTCGCCAAACTTATCCCCGTTATTCAAACATAAAATTCAAGAATGACTCGGTTATCGAGATTAGAACCCTACACTTACTAGTATAAAGAATCGTAATTTGAGTTTTAAATAAAGTTTAACAAGGAGAGAAACTATGCCACTCGATGCACCAAAATCCGGATCGCCTCTATTACAAGAGCGTCACGTATATAAACCGTTTTTATACCCATGGTGCTATGAAGCGTGGCTTACGCAGCAACGCATTCACTGGCTCCCTGAAGAAGTGCCACTTGCGCAAGACGTGCATGACTGGAAAAAGACGCTGACGCCGTCTGAAAAGAATTTGATGACTCAAATTTTCCGATTCTTTACGCAATCAGATGTTGAAGTGAATAATTGCTACATGAAGCATTACTCACAAGTGTTCGGCCCGGTTGAAGTTCAAATGATGCTCTCTGCATTTTCTAACATCGAAACCGTTCATATTGCCGCCTATTCTCACCTTCTTGATACAATCGGCATGCCCGAAGTTGAGTATTCCGCGTTCCTTAAATACAAAGAAATGAAAGACAAATTCGATTACATGCAAAATGTATCGATGGAAAATCCACGCGATATTGCCAAAACAATGGCGATGTTTGGCGCGTTTACCGAAGGTCTTGCGCTCTTTGCTTCTTTTGCGATTTTGATGAACTTCCCGCGCTTTAACAAGATGAAAGGGATGGGTCAGATCGTGACATGGTCAGTGCGTGATGAAACGCTTCACTGCCTCTCCATGATTAAATTGTTCAACACATTCGTTGATGAGCATCCAGATATCTGGGATGACGAGCTTAAGGCAGAGATCACAGAAAGTTGTAAGATTACGGTTGAACATGAAGATGCGTTTATCGATCTTTGTTTCGAACAAGGCGCGATTGAAGGGATGGAGCCAGTCGATGTGAAGCAATATATCCGCTATATCGGTGATCGTCGCTTACAGCAGCTTAACCTTGAGCCGATTTACGGCGTCACCGAAAATCCACTTCCATGGATGGATGAAATGTTGAATGGTGCGGAACATACGAATTTCTTCGAAAACCGTGCGACAGAATATTCAAAAGCGTCCACCCAAGGGACATGGGAAGGCGTTTTCGAAAGTGATGTCTTTGCGGGTAAATACGGCGTAGATGAGAAGAACGAGACGAATATGAGTAACGCGTCTGGTGATAATTCCGACAAAAAAGACGGCGTGATTGCGGCTGAGTAATCCGCGCTAAACCCTATTTATAAAAGCCGTCAAATTTTGCGTTTGGCGGCTTTTTTCTTTTTAAACAAATAATATCTTGATTATTGATGCGCAGAGGATTTATATGGCTGCAATGAGAATAGTTCTCATTACAATACAAAATAAGGTTTATATCATGAAAAAAACATCACTCCTTCTTCTTGCCTGCGCCCTTTCCATTGGGTTTTCATCTTATACCCATGCTGAAGATACGACGCCGACAGCGCCAGAAGAAAACACGTATGAGCTTCACATTAAAGATCATGTCTTTACGCCTGATGCGCTTATCGTCCCTGCGGGTGAAGAGATTACATTGGTTGTTTATAATGACGATGCAACACCTGAAGAATTCGAGAGCGATGATCTTCGCCGTGAAAAAGTGATTGCAGGTCGTTCAAAAGCGATCATTCAGCTTAAAGCGCTTGAGGCAGGCACGTATGATTTCGTTGGTGAATTTAATAGCGATACAGCCAACGGTACTATCACAGCAGAGTAGTTGAAATATGTTTCCGACAGCCACCATTGTTTTTAGAGAGATTATCGAAGTCGCGCTTGTTATTGGCATCGTGATGGCCGCGACCCGCGGATTACCGGGACGTGTTCATCTTGTGCTGGCGGGGCTTGGACTTGGTGTTTTAGGGTCAGCGATTATTGCCTTTTTCACACAGAGCATTTCATCTGCGATTGAAGGCATGGGGCAGGAAATTTTTAATGCTGTGATCATGTTTATTGCGGTGATTTTCATTAGCTGGACGGTGATTTGGATGAAAACCCATGGGCGAGAGCTGGCGCAGAATATTAAAGCGGTTGGCGCGGATGTTATCTCGGGTCAGAAATCTGCTTATGTTTTAGTGGGTGTTGTCGCGTTGTCAACGCTGCGTGAAGGCGCCGAAATTGCGCTCTTTACCTATGGTATGAGCGCATCAGGCGCGTATAGCCTTACGCAGGTTGCGCTCGGTGGTTTGATCGGCATGATTGGCGGCGTTTGCGTTGGCGCAATGTTATATCTTGGATTGCTCAAAGCCTCACAGAGACATATCTTTACCGTGACAAGCTGGATGCTGATTATCTTGGCGGCAGGCATGGCGGCGCAAGGGGCGAATTTCCTTATCGCCGCTGATATCTTGCCGTCGCTCACGCGCCAAGTTTGGGATACATCCGCGATTATTTCCGGACATGGATTTTTTGGTGGAACACTGAAGGTTTTGGTGGGATATACGCCTAAACCTTCGGGGATGGAGCTTGTGTTCTGTCTCGCTGTTTTGCTGGTTGTTGGCCTTTCATATAAATGTGTTGGAAGATCACAAAAGCCAAATGCAAAATCTCTTTCCGGCGCCGTGGCTGCAGAATAAATTAATTCATATCCATTTTTTAAAAACTGCTGAGCATCATGCCAGCAGTTTTTTATTGCCTAAAATTTTGATCGCCCTAAATTACCTTGATGCCTGAAACTTCTAAACAACCCGCTGCGCAACAAAAGAGTGATAACCGCGATAAACGTGACCTTACATCGGGGTCGGTGTTTATCAATCTTGTGCGCCTCGGCTTGCCGATGGTGATCGGGATTTTTGCGATTATGTCGATCTCGCTTGCTGATACCTATTATGTTGGGCAGCTAGGGACGAATCCGCTGGCGGCGCTGTCATTCACATTCCCCGTATCGCTGACCATCTCAAGCCTTGCGATTGGCTTAAGCGCGGGGGCGGGGTCGGTTGTCTCGCGCTCTATCGGGGTTCGTGATGAGGCAAAAACATGCCGGCGATCCACAGACAGCATTGTGCTTGCGATATTCATTGTGATGCTCATCTCTGTGATCGGATATTTCACCATTCGCCCTTTGTTTTCGGCGCTTGGCGCGTCGGGAGAGGTTTTGGACATTATCGTGCGCTATATGCGCATTTGGTATATATCCATGCCGTTTATGATTATTCCGATGGTTGCCAATGCATTAATCCGCGCGGCAGGAGATTCATTTTGGCCGAGTATGGTGATGACGATATCGGCGATTATCAATATCGTTATCACGCCTGCTTTTGTCTTTGGGTTTTGGGTTGTGCCCGCCATGGATGTTGAGGGCGCGGCGATTGGGACGATGATTGCGCGGATGGTGTCTTTTGCGATGGCGCTGTGGCTTTTGATCTATCGGGAGAAAATGATCTCGCTTGTGCTTCCACCGCTTCAAGACTTTATTACATCCTGCGTTGATATCGTCAAAATTGCCATTCCCGCGGCGATAGGCAATGCGGTTAATCCGATTGGTGTGGCCGTCGTGACTGCGATCATTGCCACATTCGGAAACGAGGCTGTTGCGGCGTTTGGACCGGCGACACGCATTGAATCCATGATCTGCATTCCCATGTTTGCACTGTCGGCGGCGATTGGGCCGATGGCGGGACAAAATTGGGGGGCGGGCGATAAGGCGCGCGTGAAAACTGCGCTGGCGCAAAGCTTTGGCTTTTGTGTGGCGTGGTCATTGTTGATGGCATTGCTTTTATATTTCACAGCCGATTTTATCTCCGCCATTTTTGTTGATGAGCCAGCGGTGCAAAACAAGATCAGCCGTTACCTTATTTTGGTGCCGATCAGCCTGTCTGGGTATGGGATTACGATGGTTGCGGCGGGCTGTTTTAATGCGATTGGACGCCCCCTGACGGGGCTTAGCACGTATCTTTTACGCACGGCGGCGTTTTATATTCCGCTCAGCTGGCTTGCCAGTGTGATGTTTAGTGATATTGAAGCAGTCTTTATCGCTATTGCCGTGTCAAACGCCCTCGCGGCGGTTGGTGTTGCTATATTCGCATTTTGGCGGTTGGCACGCTTAGAGCCGCAGCACAGTTAAACTTCGTTATCGGTGCGGACTTTAAAGCCTTGGGCGCGCAGGGTTTTGACCAGATGTTTGACATGCTGTTTGTCCCGGGCTTCCACGACCACTTCAAGCTCGGCTTGTTTGAGAGAGACGCTTTGCATCATGCGTTGGTGGATGACCTCGACCACGTTTGCGCCGCTCTCGCCGATGATGCGGGAGATATCGGCAAGCTGCCCGGGGGTGTCGTCGATTTCGAATGTCAGGCGCGTGATGCGGCCATCACGGACAAGGCCGCGCAAGATGAGCGTGGAGAGCAAGCGCGAATCAATATTACCGCCGCAGATAACAAGGCCGACTTTCTTTCCTTTAAACTTTTTCAAATTGTTTTTGATCACCGCAAGGCCAGCGCCAGGTGCGCCTTCAACAACCAGTTTTTCGGAGGACAGCAGGTCAAATACCGCGTCTTCAATTTCGGCTTCGGTTGCGCTATCGATGCGGTCGACATATTGATTGATGATGGCGAGGTTGTTATCGGATGGTTCGCGTACGGCGATGCCTTCGGCCAATGTCGAGCCGCCGAAATGGGTCTCGCTCTTTTCGAATTTTGCTTTCATGGCGTCGAATTTTTCGGCCTGGGCGCCGATGACTTCGATGTCAGGATTTATGCTTTTTGCCGCCAAAGCCATGCCCGCAATCAACCCGCCGCCGCCGATTGGCACAACGATGGCATCAAGATCCGGCACTTGTTCTAGCATTTCCAGCGCGATTGTCCCCTGCCCTGCGACAACGGTTTCGTCGTCGAATGGGTGGATGAAGGTGAAATTATTATCCTTGGCCATGTCCATAGTGAATTGAACGCTCTCATCAAAGCTTGTGCCATGCAGGACAACTTTTGCGCCGAAATCTTCGGTGCGTTGGATTTTGTTGAACGGTGTTCCTTCGGGCATCACGATGGTTGAGGGAATGCCAAGGCGCGTTGCGTGATAGGCAAGCCCTTGTGCGTGATTGCCCGCGCTGCATGCGATGACGCCTTTTTTGCGTTGTTCTTCGCTGAGCGTTAAAAGCTTATTGAGCGCGCCGCGTGCCTTAAATGCGTTGGTGTGTTGCAGGTTTTCTAATTTAAGGTAGAGATCAATGCCCAGATGCAGGGAAATGCGCGATGCCTTGACGGTTGGTGTGCGGATTGTTGCATCTTTGATCGCATCATATGCGGTCTTTACGTCTTCGAATGTCAGCGTCATCTGGTTGCCCTCGTTAAGTGAGACGCCAAGTTATAACGAATTGTCGTAAAAGGCAAAAATTTATGTGTGTAATTTGGTATGAAATTAGGAATTGCGTCTCGATTCTGGTATAGTGAGATGACTTATTGAGGGATTATATCTGATTTATTCTCATACCTCACATATTAGACGCGAAGGCTTTGGTATCATAAATACCAAACGGAGCGTTTTAATATTTATTCTCCCCTTCTTTTCCCGCTTCGCGTCGCTTTTCCACCCCTCATACATTCCCGTTTTATCACTGCGTTTACCCAACCCTAGCATGTAAGGAACCCTTATCTATGGCTAAAAAAATCCGTAAAAACCGTAAAGACAATAATATTGTTCATCCCTCATTCGAGGCTCATGAAGGCGGCGCCGATTGGCACCCGCTTGATTCCGAGATTAACGGACGGCGCGATCAAAAATATGTAAAGAACATAAAGCCGCGCTCCGACGGGCAGGCCGATTTGATGAGCGCCATTGATACGCATTCCCTCACTATGGCGATTGGGCCGGCAGGAACGGGTAAGACATATATCGCAATCGCAAAAGCCGCAGAAGCCCTTGATAAGGGGCAAATTGAGCGGATTATCCTCTCACGTCCGGCGATGGAAGCAGGGGAATCTCTTGGTTATCTTCCTGGTGATATGGCAGAGAAAATGGCGCCGTATTTAAGGCCGCTGTATGACTGTCTTGGTGATCGTATGGGCGGCAAGAAAGTACGTCAATATATCGAGGACGGCACGATCGAGATTGCGCCGATTGGATTTATGCGTGGTCGTACGCTCAATAATTCATTTGTTGTGATTGATGAGGCGCAAAATTGTACCTACGGTCAGCTTAAAATGATCCTCTCGCGGCTTGGTTGGCATTCGACCATGGTTGTGACAGGTGACCCAAAGCAATCGGATTTGCTCGACGGGATGAGCGGCCTTGATGATATTTCAAGTCGATTGGAAGCATTGCCCAATATCGCGGTTTGCCGCCTGAGCAATGGTGATATCGTGCGTCATCCATTGGTTGCGGAAATGCTGGATGTTTTATAGGTTTTAATTCCCACTTTACACTCCCACTGTGTTTACTTACCTTGAAAGACGCGCTCACAATTGGGTGCGTCTTTTTTTCATCATAAGGATTTGAATATGTATTCAGCGAAACGTGACGTATCATTATTGGCGCTATTATTTGGTAATGTTTTAAGCGCTGTCATGGCGGTGAAATATGGATGGTCGCTGGGGGAGGTGATGTGGATTTATTGGGGTCAGAGCGTTGTGATCGGTGTGACCAATTTTATTCGCATGATGTCCCTGAGAGAATTCTCGACAGAAGGGCTGACGTCTAACGGATCTCCCGTTCCCGCAACCGAGGCAGGTAAGCGGTCGACCGCCATATTCTTTGCCATTCATTATGGGATGTTTCATGCTGGCTACGCGGTGTTTTTATGGGCGGAAATGCCGCTGGCTGCGATTAATGATACAACTGCGGCGTTGATGATTGTGTGTTTATCCGCGTTCGTGTTGAGCCACTCATTTTCCCTGACGCATAATATGGGGCGTGATTTTAAGCAGAAAAAACCGAATTTAGGCACGCTGATGTTCTATCCGTATATGCGGATTATTCCCATGCATCTGACGATTATTTTCGGCAGCCTCAGCGGGTTTGGGATGCTAATTTTCATGGTGCTTAAGACGTTCGCGGATTTGGGGATGCATATGGTGGAACATCATATATTCCAAAAACCCGATGCAGGCGCGGCGCGCATGCAGGATTAGGATCGTTATGCGGGTTTTTTCAGATGGATCAGTTTGATTTCGGAATCCCGCCAGCGGCGCATATTGCCTTTGACCTCTAAACGGCCATTATCGACGAGGATGTAAAGACGCTCGGCGATGTCTTTGCCGGAATCGATATGCGGCGTGATCCCTGCTTCGGGCATTGCGTCATAGACTTTTGATATGATCACAGCGATTTTGACAAACTCATCGCTTGCGGCGGTGAGGATGAGGGCGTCGATCTGTTCGTTTTGGCTTTGTGTTTCGCTCATGTGGATTTTGTATAGGTTTAATGGCGCACGCACAATGTTTTTCGCTTATTGATCATCGCTTAGCATGGTTTTGGATTTTTCATCGATTTTTGGTGTTTCGGATTCCGGGTCGGCGCTGGAGGCTTCAAAATTTGGCGGTGGTAGCGGTGAGACTATGATTTCACTGCTGTTGGCTTTGTCGCGCCTGCTGGCGGCGGATTGAGGCTTTTTATCGTCATCCATAGGGAGTTTATTGGCGCTTTGGTAATAGATGAGCTGCGGATCTGTTGGGTCGATGTCGTTGGCTTCGAAGGCTTCTTTGATTGCCTGTACTGCGCGCGCGCGTGAGATGACTTCTTCGGAGCGTTCGGAATCGATCCACCAGCGTAATTTGATGCCCAGTGACGTTGAGCCCAATTCCCAGCACATGACTTGTGGCAATGGATCATCGAGGATTTCCTCAATATTGATCAGCGCCATTTGGATGATTTGGGTGATGTGGCGAACCTCGTAATCATAGCCGACAGTGAGATCCATTTCCACGCGGCGTTGCGGTTGCGAGGTATGGACGAGCACCATGTTGTTGAAAATCATGGTGTTTGGTACGACGATGTCACGCCCGTCATATGTGCGGATGATGGTTGCGCGCGGTTCGATGCGCATGACGGTTCCTTCGGCTTCCAATACCTGAATTTGGTCACCGCGGCGAAATGGCATGCGCAGCAGGATCAATAATCCAGCGAGCCAGTTTTGCAGGATTTCCTTAAACGCGAAACCCGCCGCGATTGAACCAATCCCCAGGCTTGCGAGAAGATCGGATGGTTTGAGCGAGGGCATAATGATGGTCAGCGATATCAGCGAACCGATGATGATAAATCCCCAAAAGCCGAGATCGCCTAAGATATTTCCGAGGTCGATGCGATTTTTACGTTCAAAATATTTACGGATGAGATGCGCGATTGCGTATGACAATATCGCAAAAATGCAGAGAAAGGTTACGCCAACCACGAGGTTTGGAAGCATCGCGTAAAAACCCGTAGCCCAGTTTTCGACCGTATTATACGCCAGAGCGAAGCCATCTTTAAAGTCGATAGGATCGGTCAGGATTTGCGGATTTGTATTTTCAGCCATGCTTTTATTTTTACACCATATGCGGGTTTAAAGGGATATTATTTTTTCGCGCCAGCTTGCTTTTCGCCCTTATCTTGGCTGTTTTGGCTGTCTTTGCCCCTGTCATTGTCTTGTTTGATGATGAGGGGTTCGCTGAAGGTCATTGTGCGGTATGGGAATGGGATTTCTACGCCTGCCTCATCTAACGCGCGTTTGATCGCGGAGATCACTTTGTCGCGGCTTTTGTGCTTGTTGACTGGCGCGGATTGTGACCACCAGCGCACGGTGTAGTTGATGGAGGAGTCGCCGAATTCCTTGGCGAAGACCTGTACGGGTTTGTCTTTTTCGATGAACTCTGCGCCTTCGACCGCGTTTTGGATAATCTCGCGGCATTTGTCGACATCTTCGCCATAGCCGACGCCAGCGGTGATTTCGAAGCGACGCAAAGCTTTATCAGTGACCACGGTGAGCGGGTTTTTGAACAGGTAACTATTGGGTACGAGGACAAGCTCGTCATCGGTTTCGCGAATATATGTTTCGCGGATCGAGATATGCTCAACGCGTCCTTCCACTCCTTCGCATTCGATGTAATCGCCGATACGCATAGGATCGCGCAGCATGATGAGAATTCCCGCAAGGAAGTTTTCAAACACATCCTTAAACGCAAAACCAATTGCGACTGACCCTAGGCCTAGTGTTGCGAGCATTTTGGCGGGGGTGAGGGAGGGGAAGACCACGGTTGCGGTGATCATGATACCGAATGTCCACACGGCGACCTTTGCGAGGGTTGCGAACAAGCTTTTTAGCGAGGGACGCATTTTGGTGTGGGAGAGGGATTTTCGAAGAATTTTCGAGACGGCCTTGCTGATGGCCCATGTGATGGCGAGGACAAAAATACCGATGCCGAGCATGGGAAGGATTTTGATAAAGCCCACCGCCATTGACGTGATTTGATCATAAAGGGGGGTGAGCAGTTCGATATTCAGCAATTTTTCCATGGTATTTTCCCGTTATTTTACAGGGCTAATGCATGGGCGGTGCGTTCGGTTCCACATTTTTGTTATTTTATGGGTTTTAAGATGTTGAAATGATGGACTATATTGCTGTTTCTTCGGTTCGTTTGACGGGTTTTACGGGGTGGGTACGGGCGTGTTGTGATCGTATTAAAAGATGAGGCCCAGTAACGCGCCAATTGCGCTGATGGCGGTGTAGAGTGCGCCGAATGCCGGAATAATCAGGCTTGCGACGGCGAAGAGGGCTTCTCCTTTGATAATCCCCGTGATTGCGCCCAAAATTCCGCCGAAAAACCACAAAAGGAGGACGATTGAGGTGAATAGGCCGAGGGATCCGATTTTTAGCTTTGTTGCAATATTCATGCTGCGCCAACGATGGATGGCGCGCTTGGTTCCATATGTATTTCAGTCATGTGTTGAAATGATCGGGAATATCGGTTTTGCGGGTGGGTGGTTCTCCTTCGGTTTGGGCGGTGCTTGCCGCTGTTTTTGATGATAGGATTATTATCCTGTTTATTTTGGAATTGGTCAAGGGGCGTGGGTGTTTATTCTTGGGCGCTTGGCGGGGGCATGGAACCAATGGAGGCCATGAGCCGTTGGGTCTTTTGAGAATACTTACAAAGGAGATTTTTAAATGGAATATGGACTATTGGGACTGATTGTCCTCGTGCTCGACATCATTGCGATACTCGGCATTCTAAAAAGCGGGCTTGATACATTGATGAAAGTCGTGTGGATTGTGGTCGTTCTGGCCTTGCCGGTTATCGGTATGGCGCTTTGGTTCCTGATCGGCGCGAAAAAAGGCGTTTAACGGGTATTATACATACATGAATTTAAGGACGGGCGGCTTTAAGGGCTGCCCGTTTTTTTGTGTGGGCTTATGGAGGGGAGAATGCAAGTTTAGCGCCGAGTAAATCAATAATTTCGTTATGTCCCTCATTGGTGATTAACAGTTCATGCGGGCAGTTTCGGCAGCCGCGAAAACCGCGATTGCCCGAGAAATATCCGTTATCGCTCTCACCATCTTTAATATGTTTGATCAATGCGCGCTCAATACCATTACAAATTTGCATATCGTCGCACAGGGCATAGAAAATATAGCTGCTGAACATGACCTTTTTTAAGCGCTCAAACATAGCGTCGTTGGCAAAGTCGGAGATGTTGTCGTTGCGTTTATATTCGGCGACATCGAAACGCGCGTTTTTCTCATGCGGGATAAAGGAATTGCCCGCCATTATATTGCGGGCGTGATGCAAAGTTCGGTTGTAAATATTGCCAGTGGTGCCCGCGTAATATCCGGGACGGGAAAACGCATCCACCGAATAAACAGAGATATAAACGCCACGGGTTTTTAGGTGTTCGAGATCAACCTCTTTATCATTCTGCTTACTCTCAAAAAGCGCTTTCATTGTTGGCGTTTTATGCCAATCAAGCGTGATATTGGGCAGGGCGATGTGAGCGTTTAAATTACTTGGTACATTTTTATATGACATTAAATTTTAAAAGGCTCTCGAACTTTTTATTTAAATTACAAATGCCTGTATTAAAGATACAAAAATAGATATTATCTGAACAATACCTAAGAACATGGTCAAAAGAATAAGAAAGTTTACAAAACTAGAAAAAACTTGGATTGGCGCCATGTTTACCTCATGACACACACCACTTTCTGCTCTTACGTTCATTACCTCAGGAGGATTGCTATTTGAATGAATTAATTCAATTCTAAAAAATTCCTTTTTTCCAATAAAGGGAATTTTAATAATAAACCTTCCATTTGGCGTATTCACCACATTGTATTCTATTACAGGCCATAACTCATAATGCTCAGGCTTGTAGTTAAAATAAAACTCTACATTTTTAGCTACTGCCCTACCATTATTTTTTACATACATACTACGCGTATTTACAGGCAAATTCGGAATAGCTTGTGCACGCTCAGTATCAGGTCTTTGGGGTATAAGAAAATTAAAACCGTGACCTACGCCCCAAATTATTCGAGCCTTTGGCATTATTATTCTTCTAAAAAATTCTAATGATATTGCGATTAAAAAAGCAATGAACTGAGGATTTGTAACAAAATTCCCCAAGGTATCTGAGTTCAATACTTTATTAACTAGCTCAATCATCTAAGCCGCCTCGTCCTTATCCACCACACCATTCGGATTAGCTGCGACGAATTCCCGTACATCCTGCGTGATTTTCATGCTGCAGAATTTGGGGCCGCACATGGAGCAGAATTGGGCGGCTTTGTGGCCTTCCGCCGGCAGGGTTTCGTCGTGCATGCCGCGGGCGGTGTCGGGGTCTAGGGACAGATTGAATTGATCATTCCAGCGGAAGTCAAATCTGGCCTTTGACAGGGCGTTATCGCGGCGTTGGGCGCCGGGGTGGCCTTTGGCCAGATCCGCGGCGTGGGCGGCGATTTTGTAGGTGATGACGCCGATTTTTACATCGTCACGATTGGGGAGGCCGAGATGCTCTTTCGGGGTGACGTAACACAGCATTGCCGTACCGTACCATCCGATTTGCGCCGCGCCGATGGCGGAGGTGATGTGGTCGTAACCCGGTGCGATATCGGTTGTGAGGGGGCCGAGCGTGTAGAACGGGGCCTCGTGACATTCTTCCAATTGCTTGGTCATGTTTTCGCGGATCATGTGCATGGGGACGTGGCCCGGCCCTTCGATCATCACCTGTACGTCATGTTCCCACGCGATCTTTGTTAGCTCGCCAAGGGTTTTGAGTTCGGCGAATTGGGCGCGGTCGTTGGCGTCCATGATTGCGCCGGGGCGCAGGCCATCACCGAGGGAAAACGACACGTCGTAGGCCTTCATGATCTCGCAGATTTCGGCGAATTTGGTGTAGAGGAAGCTCTCGCGGTGGTGGTGCATGCACCATTTCGCCATGATGGAGCCGCCGCGCGAGACGATTCCGGTGATTCTCTCGGCTGTGTGCTGGATGAAGGGGAGGCGGACGCCCGCGTGGATGGTGAAATAGTCGACGCCTTGCTCGGCTTGTTCGATCAACGTGTCGCGGAAGATTTCCCATGTGAGGTCTTCGGCGATTCCGTTGACTTTTTCGAGCGCCTGATAGATTGGCACGGTTCCGATTGGCACGGGGGAGTTGCGCAGGATCCATTCGCGGGTGTCGTGGATGTCTTTGCCCGTTGATAGATCCATGATCGTATCCGCGCCCCAGCGTGTTGCCCAGACCATTTTGTCGACTTCTTCGCCGATGGATGAGGTGACGGCGGAGTTGCCGATATTGCCATTAATTTTCACGAGGAAATTGCGGCCAATGATCATTGGCTCAATTTCGGGGTGGTTGATGTTGGCGGGGATGATGGCGCGACCCTCGGCGACCTCGTTGCGGACAAATTCGGGGGTGATGAAATCTGGCAGGTTTGCGCCGAAGCCTTCGCCGCCGTGTTCTTTGTTATAGACCTCGGTGCGGGCTTGGTTTTCGCGAATGGCGATGAATTCCATTTCGGGGGTGATGATCCCTTTGCGGGCGTAATGCATTTGCGTGACATTTGCGCCTGCTTTGGCTTTTAACGGTTTTTCGGGGGAGGCGGGGAAGCGTTCGTGCCAGATGCCGGCCTTGGTTTTGCGGCGCTTTTCTTGGGCTTCGTCGGTGTAGCCGTTATCCATGGGTTCGATTTTGCGTCCCTCGACTTCCTCAACATCGCCGCGCTGCATGATCCAGTTTTTGCGGCGGGTGGGCAGGCCTTTCATGATATCAAGCTCGACGCTGTCATCGGTGTAGGGGCCGGATGTGTCGTAGACGGTGATGCTTGGCTGATCGGGATCATCGAGCATGATCTCGCGCATGGGCACGCTATGCTCGCCGATATAAACTTTGCGTGAGCCAGTAAGCGCGCCGCGGGTGACGTGGGTTGTGGATGGGCAGATGCCTGTTTCGGCGGTGGTGTTTGCGTGATCTTTTGGTGACATGAGGATTTTCCTTATTTGATATAGCTGGCCGCGTCGAGGGTTATGCACTCGGCTGTGACTGAATATTGCGGGTTTTGGGGGCGCTTGAGATGGGCGGAGGCGACATCATGCAGGCCTTGCGCCATCTCTTTTTTGAGCGCGTCATCGCGTCCTGGCAGGAGTTTGAGCGCGATATGGAGGAAGCTGTTTGCGCTGTCGTCATCGCCGATGACGCAATGCTCGATGGGGATTGCGCGGGTTTTGATTGCGGCCTTTGTCACGGTATCACGCGCGGCGAGATCATCGTGCAATGCGGTTAGGAGGGCCGGAATATCGAGCGCCAAATGGTCGCTATATTCCACGATAATGTGTGGCATAGTATGTCCTTTCCTTACGCCGATTCTAATCGGTTCAAGTTGTGCGGGTATTTCTCAGTTTGAGATTTCTCAAACACCCCGAAGGTTTCTAGTAAGATTTGACATTTGCATAGTGGGAGAATTTGTCAAGGTGTGACGTTTTAATTTCCCAATCTCGTTGCCAAGCGGGGTGAGGTTATCTATATATTGAATATGAACACACAAACAAAAAATCGCATTTTGCGGATCTTTATTCTTTCTATTGTTGCTCTCATCATTGGTGCGGGTGTGGCGTATTATCAGGTTCGATTTCAGACCGCGCATGTGCGTGGACAGGATTCGGCGAGCAAGGGGGCTTCGCCGATTGCGGGATTAGAGATTGGCGGGCCGTTTTCGTTGACCAATCATCTTGGTGAGGCGGTGACGCAGGAGACTTACGCGGATCAATATAAGCTGATTTATTTCGGCTTTACGTTTTGCCCCGCGATTTGCCCGACGGAGCTTCAGAAAGTCAGCCGCGTGATGAAAGCGCTTGAAAAGAACAAGCCGGAGATTGCGGCGCAGTTTCAGCCGCTGTTTATCACGATTGATCCAACGCGCGACACGGTTCCAGTCATGAAGGATTATGTGAGTTTGTTTCATCCAAAGATTATCGGTCTTACGGGGACGCAGCCGCAGATTGATTTTGTGACCAAGGCGTATCGGATCTTTGCGCGCAAAGTTGAAGATCCCGATAGTGATAATCCAGCGGAAGATTACACGATGGATCATTCCAGTTATCTTTATTTGATGGGGCCAGAGGGTAATTTGCTTGGTCTTTATCGGATGGATGATGATGCGGATTATATTTATGATGATGTTGTTTTACGGACTGCGTCCTGATTTTACGCACTCCGTGCGCCTCGCGCTTGCTCGGTACAATTTTAAATTCGTGAAATTTAAAATCACTGTTTTTTATACATAAGGGCCTTGCTCTACTTAACAAACAAACCTGCGGTTTGCGCTTTTTACGGACTGCGTCCTAGTGGCAAAAAAACCTACGGTTTGCGCTTTTTACGGACTGCGTCCTAGTGGCAAAAAAACCTACGGTTTGCTTTGCTGACCTCATAGCCTAACCAAATGACACGACACATATAAGACGTGTAGCAAATATGTCACACATGGGTGCATTGTGCTGCTGTGCACAACGTTTGGTTTTAGACGGGCATTGTCTTTTCGGTTAGTATATCCTTACAAATAAGTCACCTTTCTAGCAATTTTCGTGTGGAGAATCCTATGTCAGTTCAATCTAAAAAACTTCTATCCCTTTTATCCTTATGCGCTTTGGGGACTGCGCTTTCACCTATGGCTGCAAATGCTGCAGGTTTTTATATTCAAGAACAATCGGTTACTGGTTTGGGATCTGCGTTTTCCGGGTCAGCGACAAATTTACATGATCCAAGTACGGTTTATTTCAACCCGGCGGGTATGACGAAATTATCCGGCACGCAAACACAGTTGAGTACACATTTATTAATTCCTTCATCAAGCTTGACGGATAATGGCTCAACCGGCGTTTCTGCAGCAAATACAGGCGATGGCGGCAACCCATACAGCCCTACTCCTGTTCCTAACGGTTTTGTTACACATCAGATCAATGATCAATTATGGGCGGGTATTGGTATTACCGCGCCTTTCGGCCTTGCCAATGATTACGGTGACGGATGGTTCGGACGTTTCGATTCAACAAAAACAGAATTGGCCGTGATTGATGTTCAGCCAAGCCTTGCGTTTAAGATCAATGACATGATTTCGATCGCTGGTGGGATTAATATTCAACATTCTGATGCTGAGCTTAAAAGTGCGACTGGTGTCACTGGTGGTGGTTTGACCGAGGGTACTTCAACACTTGAAGGTGATGATTGGTCTTTTGGTTATACTTTGGGTGCGCAGATCAAGCCGCTTAAAACTACAACAATCGGTTTATCGTATCACTCCGCGATTAGTCATGAGCTTGAAGGGCGTGTGAAATCTGAAGGCACAACGCTGAATGATTTCGATGTTGCGGGCACAGCGGATCTTGATTTGCCTGATATTGCAACGCTTGGTATTTCTCATGATTTGAACGATAAATTGACCCTTATGGGACAAGCGACATGGTTTGGTTGGAATAACTTCCAAGATATTACTGCGATCACAAATGAAAACATCAATACGGCGGCCGGCTTTACCCGTACGCCAGGACAAGCAGTTTCGACAACAGTGCAAAACTATCAGTCGACTTGGGCTTTTGCGGTTGGTGCGGAATATGATTATTCTGACAAATGGGCATTCCGCGGTGGTATGCAGTTTGACGAAACACCAACAACCAACGAATACCGTACATCACGTACACCCGATGGTGACCGCACATGGTTATCAGGTGGTGCGACATATAGCCTGAATGACAATATCGATGTCGATATGGCGGCGACTTATATCTGGATTGAAGACGGCACAATTGATGTGACGCGCAATGCAGGCATTAGCTCTACTAATGTTAAGGCCAAGACAGAAGGTAATGTTGGTATTGTCTCACTTGGTTTGACGTATAAATTCTAAGCAATAGATTTTGAAATTTTGAAAAGCCGCTTTCCTTCGGAGGGCGGCTTTTTTTATTGGGCGGTGACGGCTTGGAGGGCGCTTTCGGCCTTTACCCAATCTTTGAAATAATCGGGCATGTCGGGGGATGCAACCTGCCCCAATTCCAGCAAGCTCATCAGCGCATCTGGCTTAACTGTTTCCTTGGCTTTGGGGTCATACATGCCGGCTTTTATGATGGCGATGGCGGCGATGGCGCCTTTTTTGGTGCCTGATGTTATGATGAAACGCTGTTCCATATACGCCCATTTTTCATCCCAACAGACAATGCGGGTTTGCAGTTCGTATGGTTGAAAAGGTAAGAGAGGCAGGCGGTAGCGCATTTTGACGGAGCCAAGGACAGGGGCGTATTTATGTTTTAACGCTTTTTGGAGGAGGCCACAGCGCATCATCAAATCAATGCGCCCCAAATCCATCACGGTTAAATACCGCCCGTTATTCATGTGCATGTTCAAATCAAGGTCATTGGGCAGAACGTGGAAATGGGTGATTGATGTTTCCAGCAAGGCCAATCTCTTGCGCCATAGAGATTTGATGAGCACAAGGACGAGGCGGATATAGAGATTCATGGAATTTAATCTTCGAGGATGCCGTTAAGCTTCATGGCTATGCCCATTGATCCTTTGACCTTAAGCTTGCCCATCATGAAGGCGATATTTGGGTCTTGGGTTCCTTCTAAGATTGCCTTGAATGTGTCGATTGATGTGACCAATGTCGTGTCGGCTTCTGCATCTTCTTCGGAAATGACTGGCGGGTTTTGTGTGGCGTCAACGAAGACAATGCCATCATCACCGAAATCGAATTTGAGCTTTGCATTCAAGCTTGATGCGAGTGCCATTTTTTGTTTAATTTTTGCCATGATTGCGTCGCTGGACATGGTTTGTGATCCTCGTTTATTGATTGTTTCTTCCCTTAGGGTAGAGGAAGATTTTGATTGAGTCACCACATATATCGTTGATATATCGGGTGTGACTTGAAAAGGGCAATAGAAAAGTGGATTGTAGGACGGTGAGGCTGATGCTAAACTTTTTACAGCTTAACTTTTATAAATTTTACAGTTCGAATTGGATAAAGACATGACTCATTTTAAACGGATACTCGCGGTTGGCGTTGCTTGTACCGCATTGATGATGACACATAGCGCGAAAGCTCAAGATGAGCTTGATAAATCCTCGCATTTTTATCCGGCCAAAGCGTGGCAAGTTGGCTCCATCAAAGCGGTGAGCGATTATAGCGGTGAATGTATTATTCAGACCGAATTTAATAACGGGTTTTTGCTTCAGATCAACGGATCAAGCAATTGGGTTCAGCAGCTGAATTTGAATATTCGCCAAAGCGCGTTTGTTGTTGGTAATCATTATGATGTTTCCTTGCGTGTGCCAGGTCATGAAGAAGCTGTCATTAACAGTGTTGCGCATCGTGATAATATTATTTCTGTGCCGATGAAGGGGCAAAAAGAGCTGTTTAAGGCTATACGTGATAATGGTGTTTTGGACATTGCCATTGAGGGGCATCAATTCCGTTTCTTTTTAACCCGCTTTATCGAGGCGGCTAACAAATTTGAGCGGTGCATGGCGGGCGGCGCGCCGGGCGTGGTTGCGGCGAAAAATATTCGTGACGATGATACATTAGAGGCAATTAAAAATCCTGATATCAGTGTGAGTTCAGAGAGTTTGAGCGAGGCTGAAAAAGCGTTTTTAGTTAATGAATCGATCGCGTTTGAGCAACAAGAAGTTCAGAGCAAGGATGTTAGCGTTGCCAAGCCAGCGGTTGAAGAAGAAGACGCGGTTGCGGCGCTTAATGCCAGCGCGGTTGAGGCGATGTCGTTGCAAAATAATAAACCACCAGCGCGTGCGCCCAAGGCAGATGATCTGGAACCGATTGAGCCACAAAGCATGAGCGTTGTGCCAGAAGCAGGAACAGCATTTGAGGATGAGCCGTTTACGCCGGAGCCTGTGATTGTTAATGCGGTGCGCGAAGTTTCACCGGAGCCGATTGTGGTTGTGATGGACCCGCCGGTTGAGCAAGTGGTTGATGTTGAAGAAGTAGCCGTTGTTGCGCCAAACGCAGCGCCCAATAAAGCCCCAGAGGAAGCGGCGGTCGAGCGCACGCCTAATCCCACCCCTGCCCCTACTATGCCAAAATCAGATATGCTCGCGGCGGAAAGCTTTTTGTCGCAGCCTGAGCGTTCCATTGACATGCCGCGGGTGAAGGTGAATAAGACGCAATCCAAGGGCAATGCAGATTTTACCACCGCGAAGATTGAAACGGCGGATACCAAGGCACTGGCCAAGATTACGGCGCTTGAGACAGCGCTTGAAAAGGCGCGGGCGGAGAATGAAGCGTTGAATGATGAGCTTAAAATTTCGCTGAAAGAAAGCCAGCAAGAGGTTATGACCGTTGAGAGCGAGAATTGGAATCTTGAGCGGGCAACCATGCGTTTTAACGAGGCCGAGCGTCAGATGAAAAAGCTTGGTCAGCAATTGCAAAAAGAACGCGCGCAATGGGCGATGGAGAAAAAAGAGCTTGAGACAATGCTGTTTGACCCCGAAGTGACCAGCCAAGAGCAACTGGCGCGTCTTTCGAAGCTGGAGCAGGAATTAAATGCGGCCAAAGCGGAGCTTGATAAGGCGCGCGCGGATGTGGCGCAGTAATCACATCAAATTCATTATTGGCCGTGAAATTCGTGATATCCTTGTAGCCATTGGATCGCATTGGCGTCATTATAGGCCGCGGCCTCATCTATCATCTTATAGCCTTGCTCTTCGTCTTGTTGCATACCCTCGCCATGATAGGTCATGACGCCGAGAAAGAATAAAGCCGACACACTCGCCCAGCTGGCGTATTGGCCATCAGGGGTGCGGTCATTTTCGTATACATTGTTGAAAAGTTCAGCGGCTTCCTCAAAGTTTCGCGGCATCAATTCACCGTAATATTTCCACGCGCCGAGCATGATCTTGCCCATCGGATCGCCGAAATGCTCTACAGATCGATCAACGCAATCCATTGCTTTTCGGATATCTTTATATGTCTCATGTTCAGAATAGATCATTCCCAAGCGGTAATTGGAATAGCCGTTATCGGCCTGTTTATAATGTTTGATCGCTTTTTCGAAATTGATTTTATCTTCGGGCACGATGATGTCTTCGCCGGAATAGATATCGCCGAGATCACTATTTGCCTGAAGGCTGCGCATCATTACGGCTTCGTTTAACAGGCTGATGCCTTTGTCTATATCAATCGGAAAACCGTTATCGGATGTGACGAGACAATAGCCATACCAGCGAATGGCTTCTGCGGAGCTTTTGGCTTCGATCTCTTGTTTGGCGCTTTTGATGAGATCAAGGCGCGTTTTGGCAAGATCTTCGGGGTCTACGCCTTCTTGTTCGAGAAGGGCGTTGTATTGTTGAAGTTTGTCGAAAAAGCTCGCTCTCGCATTTTGCAAATTCAATGCAGTGTCTTGTGACATATTTGCCCCTCGTTGATGTGTTTACCTAAAACCCGCTCGCGTCTAATTCCATGAGCGTATCTGCACCGGCCATGACCATCTTAAATCTACCATCGGCTTCGGGGAGCATGCGTTGCATGAAGAAGCGGGCGGTTATGATTTTGGACTCATAAAATTCCTGATCGCCTTCTTTTGCCTCCAACTTGGCTTGGGCAGCCTTGACCATCAAACACCACATATATGCAAGGGCGACGAGGGCGAATTGGCGCAGGTAATCGGAGCTGGCTGCGCCTGCTTCATCCGGGTTTTTCATGCCTTTTTGCGCGATCATTGCGGTGGCTTGTTGGAGTTTGGCGAAGGATTTGGCGAGCGGAAAGATGAATTCCTGCATGGATTCGTCGGCTTGGTTTTCGCTGATGAATTTTTGTACGGGATGGAAGAAGCGGCGTAATAATCTGCCGAAGCTTTTGCCCATTTTACGCCCGACAAGGTCGAGAGCCTGGATGCCGTTTGTGCCTTCATAAATTTGGGCGATGCGCGCATCGCGGACATATTGTTCCATGCCCCATTCGGCGATGTAGCCATGGCCACCATAGACCTGCATACATTCGTTGCCGATTTCGGTGCCCATATCGGTAAGATAGGCTTTTACGATTGGTGTGAGGAGCGCGACGAGGTCATCGGCTTCTTGACGTTTGCCCTCATCGGCGTGTTTATTGGCGATGTCGAGGTTCATGCCTGTCCAATATGATAGCGCCCTGCCCGCTTCGGTGACCGCTTTTGATTTTAAAAGCATGCGGCGGACATCAGGATGGACGATGATGGGGTCGGCGGGTTTTTCGGGGGCTTTTGTGCCCGTGAGGCTGCGCATTTGCAGGCGATCTTTTGCATAGGCAAGGCCGTTTTGATAGGCGACTTCGCAGATGCCGAGCCCCTGCATGCCCACGCCGAGGCGGGCGGCGTTCATCATGATGAACATGGCACGCAAGCCTTTATGTGGTTCGCCGACGAGCCATCCTTGTGCGTCGTCGAAATTCATCACGCAGGTTGAATTGGCGTGGATGCCCATTTTATGTTCGATAGAACCGCACATCACGCCGTTGCGCGGGCCGGCTTCGCCGTTATCGTCGGGCAGGAATTTGGGTACGACAAAGAGGGATATGCCCTTTGCGCCTTCAGGGGCGTTGGGTTATTTGGCGAGGACGAGATGGACAATATTATCGGTAAGGTCATGTTCGCCCGCCGAGATGAAAATCTTAGTCCCGGTCACCTTATAGGAGCCATCGTCTTGCGGGTCGGCTTTTGTCTTGATCAGACCGAGATCGGTTCCGCAATGGGGTTCAGTGAGGCACATTGTACCTGACCATGTGCCTTCGATTAATTTTGGTAGATATAATGCTTTTTGCTCATCTGTGCCGAAATGATGCAGCGCCTCGTAACAGCCTTGGGAGAGGCCCGGATACATGCCAAATGACATATTGGCGGAGCAGATCATTTCCTGCATGACGGTGTTAAGAAGTACGGGCATCCCCATGCCGCCATATTCGGGATCAGATGACAGGCCGCACCAGCCGCCCTCGGAGAAGGTTTGGTATGCTTCTTTGAAGCCTTTGGGGGTGCGCACGACACCGTTTTCATAGGTGCAACCCTCTTGGTCGCCCGATTGGTTGATGGGGAAGAGCACGTTTTCGCAAATCTTTCCGCCCTCTTCGATGATTTGATCAATCAGCTCTTGGGAGACATCTTCATAGCCTGGCAATTCGCTGAGCGATGATGCGTTCAATACGTCGTGCAGGATGAATTTAATGTTCTCGGATGGGGGCGAATATACGGGCATGGAATCTCCTTTATCTCTTCTTATAATATAGCGCAAAAAGGTTAAAATTTAACCCCCTAAAATTTTCTTTCTACTGGCTACAATCGTATGTAATCAAAAACAAATTTACGGCTTTCTACCTATGATCGTATAATATTTGCGTTGTTTTAAAATGATGGAATTTGCCCAAAATGCGTAGAATATTATTAATCGAAGATGACGTGCATATGCATAACATGCTTACGATTTTATTAGAGCGGCATAATTACGCAGTCGATGTTGTGTTTGATGGCAAGGATGGCATTGAGAAAGTCAAAGAGAATAATTATCTCGCAGTCATAACCGATTTACATTTAGCGGATATGAACGGATTAGGTGTTATTGATAGCATACGCGAGGTGCATGAAAATTTACCGATTATTGCCATATCGGGCGGTGACTATTTCAGAGATGGGGATTTAAGGTTGCTTGATAAGGCGCGTGAGATGGATATCAATGGTGTGTTTACAAAGCCATTCGAACATCACGATCTGTTGAATTGCCTGAATAAATCTGTTGAGCAATATCAAGCCTCGAAGAGCAAGAAAGGTTTTTTTGCGTTTTTTCGATATGGTGGTGATTAAGGCGCGCTAGTTTTTGCTGTCGAGCATCCATTTTAGCTCATCTAAAACTTTATCGACGTCTGCGCCTTGGATTTGACGTTTGGCGATTTCGGTTGCGGATTGCTGTTTTTTGGTCATTGCTGCGGCGATACGGTCCAGTGTTTCTTCACCGATATGCGCCCTTGCGGACCGAACATTGGCCATGGCTTGTGCACGTAGTGCATCCCCTTGCAAGCCATGACCGCCGTTCTTGTTACTCCCCACACAACCCGCCTTCGCGCGTTTGTCCGTTGTTTTGTTTCCCTTTTGGGATTTTTTATCTTTATTCCAAAACATAGCCTTACAATACGCAACGTATCTTAAGGAGTGGTAAATAATAGATTGGATTTTATACGATAGTTACATCGGTGAAAATTCTAGCTCTGCGTCTTGCATAAACCTCATGAAGGACGTCGATTTTGCGGCGGCGATTGGCACACAAATCTTTGCAAGTCTTAGTGAATCGCTTTGGTATTGAAAACTTACCAGCGCATTATAAAATTTATCGGTATCTTCTGCTGGGTGTTCAACAAGTTCAAAGCCGCCGCGCGTACGTTCTTTTTTGCCCATTAACAACTCTTTATCTATAGGCTCCAATTGCTCGGGATAATTAGGCTTTCTAGCATTTTCTATTTTGCGCGCATCATAATGCAGTAATAATCCGCCAGCTGTACTTTCATAATGACTTTGCAATCTTGTTCCCGCGACACACCTTGAGTCCGCATGTGCCATTCTAAATGCGCGTGCAAAAGTACTTTTGCCAATTGCGACAGGCCCCGCGATGCCAATGCGGATTACATTATTAGGATTGTTTAAAGCTAAAGGAGGCAGAATAGATGCCAATGCCGCCCCTGTGCCGAGCTTGTCTAGTTTTGTGTGATTGCCGTGGTCGATATAAGTAGATAGATAGCAAACAGCATCCCCAAATGGTTTTGTAATATCAAATCGCATAGTGCTTATATATACGACTTATTAAATTATGTAAACTATTATTTTAGGGCATTCAAAATATACGCCCTTGCCGAAAGATATAGGACGCAGGCGTTTAGGATGTGCCAAGCGAAATGCGTGCCATAGGGGAATGCGCTGCAGATTGCGGAATCGATTGAGCGTAGTGTCATTGAGATCACAAAGACGCCCGCCGCCGCCAATAGCCCCCATTTTTCTGATGTCGCGTTTTTTACATGATAGACACCCAAGGCGGTGACGAAGATTAGAGCGGGCGCATATTCGAGGCTGCCGTTGAGCCATTGTCGCGGGAGCTGCATGGAGGCGTACATCATGACAAAAAATAGCCCGAGCAATGGTATGTTCCATTTGCAGTGCAGCTTTATGACACGTTGCGCATAGACGCTAATGAATACAATTTGAAAGGCGAGGATCGGCAGGACATCGACAAACATTGACCATAGATTTGCGAAAGTGTGAAAGAGCGTCGAACCGATGCCCATGGCGAAGATCAGCGCAATGAGTGCGATGCTGCGCCAGTTGAGCGCGCTTTGCTTGCGGGCGAGTTTTAGCGCGTAATATCCCGCGATGATGAACGCTAGATTTGTGATCGCGTTCAGTGGTTCCGCCCATAGGCCAGCGCTGAGGCGTTCGCAATAGATATCGATTGGGTTATTCATGGCTTATCCTTTTATTTTTGTCTGGCCGTAAACCATTATGAATGAACCGGTCATAATCAACGCGCCGCCAAGCAGAATGGTCCAATCAATTGTGCGGAGACCGAAAAAGGCGAATAGGAATATCAGCGTAAAGAGCGGGTACGAAATTTCAGTAAAAGATGCGTAAGTTGCGGAGGTTGTTTTGATCGCGAACATGGTGAAAATCCACCCGAGTGAAGGGGCGATAGCAGCGGCGAGAACGATTGCAGCGGTGGATTTGGATTCTAAAAATGTGAAAGACAGTGCCTCGCCCTTGAGTTTGATGAGGGCGACCATAACCAACATCCCTGCGCTCGCGCTGAGTGCCATATAAGTGCTGATATTGGTGAGCTTTAATGCGCGTTCGGTGAAGGCAAAAGCAAAACCGTAGAGCATGGCGGCGAAAATGGGATAGAAGGCGTAAATCATGTGTTATTTGATCATAAATATTTAAACAGCATCAAGCTTATACTCTTAAATCTTGGATTGTTGGAATGATTGTTTCTAACGCTGTTTTTATGTCTGTGTTTTCTTTTGCTTTTAAATGCAGGTATTTTGCGCCATTATCTGCGTTTTCAAGATGCATAAGAAGTTCGCATAGCGGTTTTAGTTCGTCATATACATGTTCAAAAATGCGAATTCCTCGCCGGTCAAAATTTGGCAATTCATTTGCGATGTAGGGCAATGCGCTGATTGCTCTTTGATCCTGCATTCTAATTTCAAAACTATCGGCGATCCAGCGTTTCCAGACCTTTATATCTCTTGTTTGATCATGTGACTTAACAGTTTTTTCTTTTTTATCAAACTGTGTATCTGCAAAGCCAGCTTTCACAGCATTTGTAATGAGTGCGCTTTTGCCCGTTTTGGGCTGTCCTGTTAAACCGATTTGTAGAGGATCATATATCAATTGATCCTTATAGGGTGTTATCGTGCCCGCCTTATCAGCAAGGGATTTGAGAATTTGACCAATGGCTACGGACATTGCATCGAATTGTAAATCTGACGATATATTAAATTTAATACTTAAGCGCATCTGGCATACCTACACCAAAAATATGTAAATGCTCAAGGTTTAAATTTAAGCGTTTATTTAGGCGATACGCAAATGTTGGGTGTCTTGTAGGAATTTTTGGGTTTCGGGTAGGGCCATGATTTCATCGGTGACGTAGAGAGCGATGTCTCTATCTGATGCATTTTCTCGATCCATAAACTGTGTCTGCGTTGATAATGCCCATATTGCGTTGAAATTTAAGTTCGTATCGCATTCTGGCCATTCAACGTAATGCGCTATTGCGCTTTGTGCATGATCTGTGTGCGACGCCATATCATTGGCAACCAGTTCATGATAGTCGCTGCGAGCTTTCGCCATTTCAATGGCATAGGCATCATAATGCGAATGCCAGTTGTCTGTCGTATCAATAAAATGTTTAGACACTTTTTCGGGTAAAAACTCTCTTGAAAATGAAGATTGTATTGATTGCTCCAGCAATTGGGATGCGCAATGGGATTTGCCTGTTCCATATTCACCCATGAAGCCGATGCGTAATTTTTCCTGCGGGCTAGCGTTTTTTAATAACGCCTGAACGACTGGGTTGAAGGCCCTCATGACGGCTAGTGTTTCTTCTGCGCTTGCCGTTTTGAAACGCGCCCGCAGAAACCCATCAGGGATATGATTTGCATCGAAATATTCCATGCGCGTTTATCACATGGAATATTTATTATGTCAATATAATTGCGACGTTCTTATGATTCCTAATTGCGCAGTGGTTTGCCTTTTTCAAGCATATGTTCAATGCGCGCGAATGTGCCTTCTTCGTGCAGGAGGTGCATGAATTCGGACAGTTCTAATTTGAGGATATCATCTTCGGTGAGGGTTTCGGTGTAATCCTTATCCCCGCCCGACAAAACATTGGCAAGGCGATCAGAGACGACCACATCATATGGCGTGGCTTTGCCTGATTTTTCCAGATCCATCACCGCCAGATCAAGCGCGGTTTTACCGCCCGCACCCGGTAAGCGGATGTCGGTGACTTTTTCCGGTGGGGTGTAATCCTCGGCCATGGTCAATGCGCGTTGTTTGGCATCATAGAGCAGGCGATCACGGTTCATTGTTACGCCGTCACTGTCGCGGAAAAAGCCGATATCGATGGCTTCATGTGCGGATTTTGCAACGGTTGCGACGCCGATTGTCTCGAACGCTTTTCGGGTTGCGCCCATGGGGGTTGTCTTGGGTGAGAACCACAATGCATCACGGCCAAATTTTTCTATTTTCTTTTCATGCGCGGCTTTCTCGCGTTCTTGGAAGCGCAGGAGCATTTCTTTACAACCGCCCCAGCCCGGGATCAGGCCGACACCAACCTCAACGAGGCCGGTATAGGTTTCTGCGTGGGCTTGTACGGCGTCAGAGGCAAGGAGGATCTCACAACCACCGCCGACAGCCATGCCGCTTGGCGCGGAAATGACGGGGAAGTTTGAGAATTTTAGACCCATGAAGACGCGTTGCCCCGTGGCGACGAATTCTTCGACTTGTGGGTACATGGCGATGTTAATCATAAATATAGCAAGGCCGAGATTGGCGCCCGCCGAGAAATGCGAGGCTTCGTTATAGATAACGAGCGCTTTGTAGTCGTCGCTGCCCTCGATGGTTTTTTGTGCCTTGACCAACATTTCGAAGATTTTCTCGTCGAATGTGTTCATTTTGGATGTGTGTTCGAAACACAAGACGCCATCGCCAATATCCCACACGGATGCGCTGGCGTTTTTCATGATTGGCTCGGATGAGAGTTTGATATCACGTAAAAGCAACACACCATCGGGGCGGACAACATCGTGGTATTTTGCGTCTGTGCCGAAATAGCGGATTTTGCCGTCTTCGATTTTATAGAATGTGTTATCGCCAAGATCGCTGAGGATTTTGGGGATGGTGATGCCGTCTTCTTTGAGCTTTTCGGCGAACCATTTGGGGCCTAGCTCGTCAATGATTTCGAACGGGCCTTTTTTCCAGTTATAGCCGAGCTTCATGCCTTCATCGATGTCGAAGACGGTGTCGGCGATCTCACCGACTAGATTGGCGGCGTAGGTGAGTGTGTCGCGCAGGACAGCCCATGCGTAATGGCCGCCATCGCTATCGGTTTCAACAACGGCGCGGATGCCTTTGCGCCCTGCTTTTACGGCGGGGTCTGCGCCTGCGGTTTTCTTGTCGGAGGCGATGTAGCTTTTATTGTCTTCAAAGGGGTTAAGGACAGCGCCTTCGGGGTCGTTTAGTGCGCCGATATCAACGGCTTGTTTTTCTTTCACACCTTTGGGGGCATCGGGGTTGAGGCGGTAAAAGCCGCCTTTGCCTTTACGTCCGGTATATCCCGCGTCGATCATTTGATGGACGAATGAATAATCGACGAATGTTGTGCGGTAATCATCATCTTCGGGTAGCGATGAGAGTAAGCTTTCGGCGAGTTTTGGCATGAGGTCGATACCGACCAGATCAATCAGGCCGAAGACCCCTGTTTTTGGAATGCCGACGGGTTTTGACATGACAGCATCGGCCAGTTCGATGGAAACGCCTTGTTTGATGGCTTCGTTGATACCAGCGGTGAGCCAGTAAACGCCGAGGCGGTTGGCGATGAAGCCGGGTGTGTCATTACATTGAACCACGCCCTTGCCGAGTTTGACATCGCAAATCTCGCGGATGGTTTCCACGGCTTTTGGATCGGTTTTTTCACCAACAATCAGCTCAAGCAGGCGCATATAGCGCGGCGGGTTGAAGAAATGGGTGATCATGAAATCTTTGGCGAAGCTATCGGGCTGTCCTTCGACCAATTTATGCAGCGGGATTGTCGAGGTGTTGGATGAGACGATAGAGCCTTTTTTGCGCGCATTTTCGATTTTTTCGTATGTGGCGTGTTTGATTTCTAATTTTTCCAGCACCACTTCGATGATCCAGTCACAATCGCTGATGAGGTCGAGGTTATCGTCGATTGTGCCGGTTGTGATCATTTTCGCGTTGCGTTTGCGCATGAAGGCGGCGGGTTCGGTTTTTAACATTTTCGACACCGCATCGGCGGCAAGGTCTTTGCCCTCAACCTTGATGTCGAGGAGGACAACGGGAATGCCCGCATTTGTCAGCTGGGCGGCGATGCCGCTGCCCATGACGCCTGATCCGATGACTGCTACTTTTTTGATTGCGCTCATTTTGTTAAGCCTCTTTTATCTTTAGTGTTTATGCCCGTTACTCACATCCGTCAGGAGAGTGCTGATTGTGTGAGGTTTCGTGCGTTTGTCCTATGGTTTTATCCACTGATGGAGTTAAATCGCCTCCAACACCGTGGCTACGCCTTGGCCGCCGCCGATGCACATTGTGGCGAGGGCGTATTTTTTGCCTTCGCGTTTGAGCAAGCTTGCGGCTTTACCCGTGATGCGCGCGCCGGATGTTCCAAGTGGATGACCAAGCGCGATTGCGCCGCCGTCCAGATTGACCTTTTTGATATCCGCGCCAAGCTCTTTGAGGACAGATAGCCCTTGCGCGGCGAAGGCTTCATTTAGCTCGATGATGTCGATATCATCGAGGGTGAGGCCAGCGCGCTCCAATGCTTTTTTGGTGGCGGGGACGGGGCCGATGCCCATGATTTCGGCGGCGCAGCCCGCGACCGCGATTGATTTGATGCGGGCGATTTTGGGAAGGCCGTGTTTATCGGCGTATTCTTCGGAGCAAACCAAAACCGCAGCCGATCCGTCGGTGAGCGGTGATGATGTTGCGGCAGTGACGGTTCCGTCTTTGATGAAGGCGGGTTTAAGTGTGCTGAGTTTTTCGACGCTGGAGTCACCGCGGATGGTTCCGTCGGTTTTGACATCACCGATTGGCACAATCTCGTCATCGAATTTGCCATCCTTTGCGGCGGCGGCGGCTTTGTGGTGGGAATCAACGGCGAATTGTTCCTGCGCGTCGCGTTTAATGTCGTATTTCTTTGCCAAATTTTCGGCTGTTTCCCCCATGCCGATATAAGCGGCGGGGTGTTTTTCGAATAATTCAGGGTTTGGCATCGGATTGAAGCCGCCCATTGGAATGCGTGACATGCTTTCAACACCTGCGCAGACAAAGACGTCGCCTGCGCCCGCGTTGATTGCGCCAACAGCGGTGTGAATGGCGGTCATTGACGAACCGCAGAAACGGTTGATCGTTGCGCCGCCAACAGAATCAGGCAAGCCCGCATGTTGAACCACCAGTTTGGCGATATTGAAGCCTTGTTCGGCTTCGGGGAAGGCGCAGCCCATAATCAGGTCTTCGATATCATCCACGTTCACGCCTGTCTCGGCGACCAAAGCTTTGACGACTTCGGCGGCCATGTCATCGGGACGGGTTTTTGCCAACTCGCCTTTATTCGCGAAATGCATTGGAGAGCGTTTGAAACCGCAGATTACAACTGGTTTGTGCATGGTGGACCCTTTTCCTTCATTCAAAATTGTATATTAGATTTTACGCAGAGAAGTCTTAAGACTTTCTTATCTTACAGTTATATAGGATTCGGGTCGAGGGGTTTCAAACATGATTAACGCTGCATGTGCGAAATGGGCGCGTAAAATTGAGGTTTCATTTGACAGTCGGCTAAAAATCAGGCAATTCGGGGTTGCAGAATTTAATCATGTATTTTAAGGAGAAAGACCATGGCAGCTGTTGCAGATGCAAGAGGGTTAAAAAGAATTTGTGCGGGATGCGGGACGCATTTTTATGATTTGAATAAACGTCCGATCGTATGTCCGTCATGTGACACAGAATTTACCGGTGAAATCAAAGTGCGTGCGCGCCGTGGCCGTACCGCCGCAGCCGTTGAAGACAGCAAAGCCGCAGAAGCAAAAGCATCACCAAAGACATCTAATGATGATGATGGCGATGATGAGATTGAAGAGGTTGACGTTGTCAGCCTTGATGACGCAGCCGCCGAAGAAGATAACGACGATGATGATAGTGATGACATCGCAGATGCAGATCTTGATTTGGATATCGTTGAAGATGATGACGATGAAGAAGATGATTTGTCAGACCTTAAAGGCGATGTTGATATCACAAGCAAGCCGACAAAAGAGTAAGGGCATCGCTTGTTTACGGTTCGTGTCACATTACCCAAAACGTTAAAAAATGAAGAAGTTCCGCATTTTGCGGAGCTTTTTGATTCGGCTGCTTTTAGCGCGGCGCGTTTGGATGCGGATGGTGGCAATGACCATACGGCGGATTGGATTTTAGAGTGGCTGTGTGAGGACGCGCCATCATTGGACAATGCGAAAGCGGGTCTTGATGCGGTGGCGCAAGGGCTTGATCTTGATTTGGATCATGCAGCATTTGTTGTTGAAGACACGCCCGATATTGACTGGCTTGCGCATTCTTACCAACAGTTTCCTGCATTTGATGTGGGGCCGTTTTTCATTTACGGATCACATCATGATGGCGCAGTGCCAGCCGATAAATTTGGCCTACAGATTGACGCGGCCACCGCGTTTGGATCGGGTGAGCACGGCACGACGGCAGGATGCCTTGAGGCGATGGTATGGCTAGAGGAGCAAGGGCTGTGTCCTTGGCATGTTCTGGATATGGGCACGGGCAGCGGTATTTTGGCGATTGCGGCATGGAAGCTTTGGAAGACGCCTGTTCTGGCGATTGATAATGACGCCGAATCTGTGCGCGTGACAGAGCATCATCGTGTTTTGAACGCTATCCCCGATGGTAAAATGAATATTTTAACCGCCGTTGGTGACGGATTTGCGGCGGAGATTGTGCAGCAGCGCAAGCCCTATGAGCTTGTGATTGCCAATATCCTAGCAGGGCCGCTTAAGGATATGGCTGGTGATCTTGAGGCGGTTGTTGATGACGGCGGACGCGTTATATTGTCGGGCATATTAGACGAGCAAGCCGATAGCGTGGAAGCGGCCTATAAAGCGCATGGGCTATCGGTGATTAGAACGATCAATATTGGTGGCTGGACAACGTTTATTTTATCGCGTTAAGCCGCATTATTGTGCGTATTTTTTGTGCGCTGCGTCGTCTTATTTTTTTGACTCTTTCGGGTTAAAACGCTCATATTTCATCAATAAAAATAATAAATGAGTATTTGATGAGTAAACCAGCGTTACAAATTGTTCCAGCAATACAGCCCGTTATTGCCCCCAAATTTCTTAATCAGCTTGATGAGAATGCATCTCTAACAGAGATCTATGTCTATAGTCAGCGTGATTATGCGACAGGATCACGTGTTGCAGAACAGGGTTCAAAGTTTAATTCTACCAATTCCCCTATGCCAGCTTATGGTGAAAATGATCTGATTGATTTGGGCGGATCCTATACACAGAAGCAAGTCTGCGCTGCGTTGAAAAAAATGAAGAAGGACGAAGCTCCTGAAATTACTCAGCTGCGCGCACATATTGTTGATCAAATTGAATTGAAAAAGCTGTTTTATACAGCCGTTAAAAACATCAACCAAGCCAACAAGTATGGGATTTCATTTGGTGATGAATTTACTGGTGAATTTATCGAAGATCATTGCATTGGAATTGGCGTTATGGCGCTTGAACATTCAGCCCCTTAATCCGTCGGCTGAGGATGATCAGATACAGCATCACAAAATAAAATAGAAATAGCTCCTCAAGCTCGCTTGGGCGGGTGAGGATATCTGTGCCTGCGGCGTCTTGTGCTTTGTCGATGATTTTGATGATCAAGGTAAGACCAGCAGTGACCGATAATATTGCGGGTGGATAGATGATTTTAAATTTTTCGGGCAAGGCTGATGGTTTGAATTTTGCCAAAGCGGGAATTATCAAGCCGCCCACAAGCGTCCCTAAGAGTAATATCAGGCGTGGTTTTTGGTCAAGCCAGCTAGAGGTAATATGGAGGTTTGTCTCGTGTTGATCGTTGAGGCCGTTCCAAAATTCCGGTGTACTCCACTCCATCACATGCTGTCCCCAGCTGATTTCCTCACCAGCGATATAGGCGCATCCAAGGCAAAAACAGATGACCCACGCCGTTAGAAATGGCTGCTCAGAGGGCTTTAAAAGGTACAGGCATCTGAATGAAACGATCAAACCGATGAGCGCGAAGATGAATTGTAGCGTCTCATGCGGCCCGTTTTCAGAGTGCAGCGCAGGCAGGTATTGCGTGGGCACAAAAACCTCGATGAAGATTTGTGCGATGACAATAAAAAGCGGCACCCATAGCCAGAAGAGTGGGGTTAGTGTTTGTTTCATGGCAATTAATCTAGCGCGCAGAAATGCATTTGGAAAGCCCGTTTGTTTTTGCGCGGTTTGTGATTATATTAAAATTATTCATTTCTTTTAGAGAGGCATGCCCATGGCGCGTTTATTGTTTTTGGCTTTTGTAACAATGTCTGTTGCGGCATGCACGAGCAATAATTTTGGGGCGCGTCTGGATCATTTGGAAGGGCGGCATATTGATGTTGCGGTTGAATATCTTGGCATACCGGATAATCAGTTTGCGATTGATGCGCGTGAGGTTTTTGTGTGGGGGCATCAAACGCTGCAATCTTATGAGCGGCCCATTGGCACATATGGCGGATATGATTCCAGCCGAGGGGTGTTTGGCGGGGTTGGTATTGTTTTTGGTGGCGGCTATACGCGAGATACATATCTTGATTATTGCGAGATTAAGGCGCTCGTGAATGCAGACAATATTATTGAAGCCATGCAATACGAGACCAGCGGCAGCGGGTGTTATGAGTATAGCGATGCCGCAAAGCGTATCGAAGCGGATTTGGCACCGCCTGACGCAGCTACTCCACCGTGACGGATTTGGCTAGGTTTCTGGGTTGGTCTACGTCGGTGCCTTTGGTGACGGCGACGTGGTAGGCGATGAGTTGGATGGGAACGGCGTATAGGATGGGCGCGACGAAGGGGTGGGTGTCTTGGATTTCAATGGTCCATTTGGCGAAATCTTTGAGGGTTTCGTGGCCTTTTTTATCGGAGATGAGCAAGACTTTGGCGCCACGAGCGACGTTTTCCTGTAGGTTGCTGGCGGTTTTTTCAAAGAGCGGATCATTGGCCGGGGCAAGGACGACAATGGGCATATTATCATCGATCAATGCAATGGGACCGTGTTTCAGCTCCCCTGCAGCGTAGCCTTCGGCGTGGATATAGGACACTTCTTTGAGTTTAAGCGCGCCTTCCATGGCGACGGGGTAGAGGAGGTTTCGACCCAGATAAAGCATGTCTTGGCTTTTGAAGATATCGCCAGCGATTGTGAGGGCGTTTTTGCTGCGCTCTTCTTCGTTTAAAATGGTTTGGATTTGTGCGGGGATGTGGCGCAATTCTTCGGCGATCACGCTGCTTTGCTCGGCGGTGATTGTGCCTTTTTTGAGAGCGATGGATAATGCGAGGCAGGCCAGCGTTGTGAGCTGCGTTGTGAACGCTTTGGTGGATGCAACGCCGATTTCGGGGCCAGCGAGCGTGTGCAGCACAAGGTCGGATTCGCGTTCGATTGTGCTTTCCACCGCGTTGACGATGGAGAGGATTGTTTGCCCCTGTTGTTTGCAATAGCGCAAGGCCTGCAGCGTATCGAGGGTTTCGCCGCTTTGGGAGACAAAGAGCGCAAGGCCGCCTTCGGGCATGGGAGGTTCGCGATAGCGGAATTCAGATGCGATGTCGATTTCGCACGGGATGCGCGCGGTTTGTTCAAACCAATATTTTGCGACCATACAGGCATAATACGCCGTCCCGCATGCGATCAAGGTGATGCGCGGCGTGGTTTCCAGGGCGCTTAGCACGGCGGGGGGGATCGTGATCTCACCGTTTGCGGGGTTGATGAAGGAGTTGAGCGTGTCACCGATGACGGAGGGTTGTTCGTATATTTCCTTGAGCATGAAATGGCGGAAATTGCCTTTGCCAGTTGTTGCGCCGCTTTGTGCGGTGATGCGGATGGGGCGTTCGACATTGTCGTTATCATTGGTGTAGATGGTGGCTTTTTCACGGGAGACAATGACGCGGTCGCCGTCTTCAAGGAAGCAGATCTTTTTGGTGAGCGGGGCGAGCGCGTATGAATCGGACGCGACGAACATTTCACCGGTGCCATATCCTACGGCAAGGGGGGTGCCCTGGCGGCAGCCGATCATGAGATTATCTTCGCCGGTGAAGATCATGACGATGGCGTATGCGCCCTCAAGGCGAGCGAAGGTTTTATCGGCGGCTTCTTTGGGGCTGTGGCCAGATTTTAGGTAATCATCGACGAGATGGGCGATGACTTCGGTGTCGGTGTCGGTTTCGAAGCGGACTTGTTTGGCTGTTAATTCGGCTTTTAGGGCGGCGTAGTTTTCGATGATGCCGTTATGCACCACAGCGACTTTTTCGGTGGCATGCGGGTGGGCGTTGTCTTCGGTTGGGCCGCCATGCGTCGCCCAGCGTGTATGGCCGATGCCCGCCGTGCCATGCAGGGGGTTTTCTTTTAGTTTATCGCGCAGGTTTTGAAGTTTTCCTTTGGCGCGGGTGCGTTGGATTGGCCCGCCATTGAGCACGGCGATCCCTGCGGAATCGTAGCCGCGATATTCAAGACGACTTAACCCCTCGATCAATCTGGGGGCTACGTTTTCTTTACTGAGTATTCCGATTATTCCGCACATATGTCCTCTTTAATGCATCTGATGTCATCTCGTATGACGTTATAGATATTGCCGTAAAGCTCAACTCACACAGTGTTGCAGGGTGTTACAAAACGGGCTGGTTTTTTGCTTTTGCCTCGGCGGCTTTTTGCGCCTGATGGGCGGCGACGCGTTTTTCCAGTTCATCCAGATCTTGTTTAAGCGAGCTCAGATGCGAAGGCTGTCCATTTGATTGGGCGTTTGATTGATTGATGGATTGGTGATTGGCGCTTTTGTGATAATCGAGCATGGTTTGCTCTAGCGCGCTTAAATCGGTTTTAAATCCTTCACAGGCGATTGCTGGGGTTGTGCAGCCTAAGAGCGCGATCACGACTGCAGCCTTCTTTGCGGCGGCTTTGATCTTGCGGAATTTTGCGGCCCAACCCGCTTTGGTTTCGGTGTCAGGTCTGGTCATGGAGAGGGCGTCGCTTTCTACGTTTTGGGTGAGGGTGGAACCGGCGGCGAGGAATGCGCCGTCGCCAATGGTGATGGGGGCAATCAGGGAGACATTAGAGCCGACCATGACATTATTGCCGATGGTGGTTTTATGCTTGGTAAAGCCATCATAATTGACGGTGATTGCGCCGCAGGAAAAATTGACGCCTTCGCCCATATCGCAATCACCGACATAGCCGTGATGATTGATTTTTGCGCCGCGCCCGATATTGGATTTTTTGATTTCTACAAAATTTCCGATGCGCACATCTTCGGCGATTATGGTGTCGGGTCGTAGCCTTGCGAAGGGGCCGATGGTTGCGCCGCTGGCTATGGTGGCCCCTTCGATATGGCTGAAGGCTTTGATAGTGACGTTTTGGGCGATTGTAACATCGGGGCCGAAGACAACGTTGGGTTCGATTGTACTGCCTGCGCCAATTTGGGTGTCATGGTAAAGATAGACAGTTTCAGGGTCGCTCATGCTCACGCCATTATTCAGAGCGGTTTCACGCAGGATGGTTTGTGCCATCTTCTCATGCGCGGCCAATTGCACGCGGTCATTCACGCCCCATGATAAGTTTTGGGGGCCTGTCCAATTGCTTTGCGTGACATGTGTCGCGACGCCATCTTTTGCGGCGATGGCGGGAAGGTCGGTGAGGTAGATTTCGCCTTGGGCGTTATTGTCGGTGATCTGACCTAGCCATCCGCCAAGCTTATCGGCGGGGATGCAGTAATTACCCGCATTGCAGAGGGTGATTTGCTTTTGGCTGTCGTTGCAATCGGCGTGTTCGACAATGCGATTGAGCGTGCCGTCATCATTGAGGATCATACGCCCTAGCCCGTGTGGGTTTGGTGTGTTAAAGCCTTGCACGCTGAGCCCGCCCACATTGATCAGGGATTGAAGCGTTTCAAGGCTGACCAGTGGTTCATCGCCCATCAGAACAAGGACATTGCCGTTAAACCCGTCAAGCGCGGGTAATGCGCATTTTAGCGCGCCGCCTGTGCCGTTGCGGGTTTCCTGTATTACGGTTTCATGGGGGGCGACGGCGTTTGCCAATTCCGACATATCGGGGCCGATGATTGTGATGATCTTATGAGGGTTTAATTTTTCACATGTATCAAGCAGCCAATTGATCATCGGCTTGCCCGCCAATGTGTGCATGACTTTTGGTGTGTCCGATTTCATCCGCGTGCCTTTTCCGGCGGCAAGGATGACGATGGCGAGTGGTGTTTTAGACGGGCTGTTCATATATATGTCATCCCGATCGCGAAGCGGAGGGATCTTTCCAATTCAAACTTATTGCTAAATCTTCCCATTCTGGGTTCTTAGTTTCAACAAGTTTGTTCTTCTTTTCCCTACGCCATTTTTTTATTTCTTTTTCACGTGTTATTGCGTTTTGTGGGTCAGAGAACATTTCAAAATAAACCAAACGATCAATGTTATATTTTTGCGTGAAGCCTTTATGCGTCTTTGTTAGGTGCTCAAAATATCGCCGCTGTAAATTACTAGTCATGCCAGTATAAAGAATTTTTCCAGTCCAATTGGTCATCATATAGACAAAAAAGTTTTTCTCTTGGCTCATACAAAGATTTCTCACATACGTTCGAAATGACAAAAACTGTTACTCGTCTTCAAGAATCCTTTTTTCCGCGACAAGTTTTGTTTCTTCATTTTGGTATTCCGCAAGATGCATGAACATCGCACCGTAATCGGTTTTGACGAAAATCTTTACAGGGATCGCGGGCGCGCCTTTTTTCATTTGCGCGACCCAGACGGTTGGCATTGTGCCTTTCTTGCGGCCCTGTTCCTGAATGGACATCCAGCCGCGGGGTTTATCGTACCATTTGCCCTTTTTGGGGACGACTTCGACGGTGCATTTGGCGGCGGGCCCTTCGTAGATATTGTATTTAGAGGCAGTGAGCTGGACGTTTTCTTGATGGACGAATTTTTGTTCGAAGCTACGTTTACCGTCAAAAACCAACGATGTACCTTCGCATTTTCCCGTTTCGTTGAAGTTTTTGAGCATCAAAAGCGTTGCTGTTAAGGCGTCGGTTGTACCGTATGTTATCTCTTTTTCGATGTCCTGAGTGACGGGATCTTTATCATGTTCTTTGATAACAAGCTGTTTGAATGTGCCATCTTTGGCGTAGGCGTAATCCTTGATCTCTTCTTCTGCGCGCCATAAGCCTACCGATTTATGCTGCTGCGGGCGCATGTCGCCGTCATTGAAGCGCCAGCCATGGCTTTCGAATGTGCCGCGCCATGGCGCAAGCTTGCCCAAAAGACCGCGTGTTTTTGCAGCGAGGTGAATGCTGTAACGATTTTTTGGTTTGATGTCGATTTTAAGCGTTGCCTGAACGGCGTGAATGCCGCCCGCATAGACTTCATATACCAGTGTTTGTTCGGATGTGTCAGCAGCGCGTGATGGCGACGCGATGGCGAGAGCGCCAAGCAGGCTAATGGTACATGCCGCTAAGTGTAACGGTTTCACCGCCCATGCCTTGTTTGAATGTTTTAACGGCTTTTGCTGAATCGTCATTGATGCCTCCAAGGTCGAAATCCTTGATTTGTTTAAACTTAAGAACACCGAGCGCCTGCCATAACAAGATATGATGTGCGCCGTTATCGCGGCCTTGTGGGGATGTAAAGCCGATTTGATATGTTGCTCCACTACCATGACAAAGTATCAAAATTCCTGCAACTGCTTTCCCATCGAGCAGCGCGCGGCCAATCAAAACCTCGCCCCGTGGCAGGTGATATTTTGCCAGCGTTCTTAAGAGTTTTACGGAGGGGCCGTCATAACCCTTCGTTTCCTTATCAACCGCGTAGCTTTGGAGGAGCCAGGCAAGGTGGTCGCCTTTGCTGTCCCATTCGAGGGTGAGGCCGCGTTTTTCGGCCTTAATGAGGGTGCCGCGCCAATTCTTTTTGAGCTCAGCGCGCAAATCGTCTTGTGGTTTTGTGACATCTAGCCAGATTGTTTCATAAATGCCGCCCGCATCGCGATAGCCGAGCGGGGTCAGGTCGATATGTGTTTCGGGGATGATGCGGCGTTTTCGCCCCATGCGGCTTGGGAATTTGCGGTTAAATTCGGTGAAAAATGCGGTGATGTGCGCGTCGGTGCCAAATTCTTTGAACCAGAGCGGACCGCGATCAAGGATGACAGCGTGAATGAGGTTTTTTAAAATGCCTGCCTCGGTGATTTGTACGAGGCCTGCTTCTTGGTTGTCGATCATAATCACGCCCCAACGCGGCTTTTGGCTTTGCATTTCAGCCATGCTTTGGGCATAAGGGTATGATTGAAGCAATGTCGAGCGCTGAACGCGCTTAAATCTTTGTTCCCATTCAGGAAAACTTAACATATTCCAGTTTATAGTACATATCATAACAAAGGTCATACCAAGCAGGGTGTTTTAATTCAATGGATCAAATCAGCAGTGCAAATTCGCACACGCTTTTGACGTGTTTTTTCAAGGAATGCGAGAGCCAGTTTCGGTTTTTGGAAGAAACGCATGGGTATTTATACCTCAGTGGATTGGCTGAATATCAGCGTCATTTTAAGGTTATCAAACCCTATAAAGATGTTAAAGAACCAGCGAAGGCGCCGTTTTATGCGGTGACGCGTTATGAGCGCGACAATCAGGCGATTGAGGTTTTTTACGGGGATCGCAATTATGCATTGGAAGTTTACGTCTATCCCGATCCCGCGCGGCGCTTAAATTTAAACGATATGATATCAGCGGCGCGTAAAACGCCGAGTTCGGCGCGGCATCTCTCCTATCTGACGGAAGATGCGGATATTTCGCAGTCTTTAAAATGGTTTGCCGATACCATACGCAATAATCCGAAAATTTTATCGCTTGATGAAAAGCTGATTAAGCGGGCGGAGATTATGCAGCAAACCTTGCTTGAACAGAGCATTCGTTCGCATTTGGATACACAGATTGCAGAGGCTAGCCGCAGGGCGGCGGAGGCTTTTGCCGATCAGGATTACACGCTTGTTGTTGCGCTCCTCGACATTTATGCCGATTATCTGGGCAGTGCGGATCTTAAAAAGCTGCGCATTGCACACGAGAAAATTTCTTAGCTATAAATCGCGCCTTTGCCTTGATTCGTTGACGGCTTCGTGGTCAATTGCTTTTCAGATTTTAATATTTAAAGGATATACGGCATGAGCGATTTAAAAGCCATCATTGAGCAAGCATGGGAAGACCGCGCGGATTTAAACGATAACACACAAGGCGAGGTTCGTGATGCAGTCGAAACCGCATTGGTGAAGCTGGATTCCGGTGAGGCGCGTGTGGCCGAGAAAATTGACGGCACATGGCAGGTCAATCAATGGCTTAAGAAAGCAGTCTTGTTGTCGTTTCGTTTAAACCCGATGCAAGTGATTGCAGGCGGCCCGGACCAATCGAATTGGTATGATAAGGTTGAGAGCAAATTCCATGGTTGGGATCGTAAGAATTTTGAAACGGCGGGTTTCCGCGCTGTTCCTAATTGCGTGGTACGCCGCGCGGCCTTTATCGGCAAGGGCGCGGTTTTGATGCCGTCTTTTGTGAATATCGGCGCGTATGTTGACGAAGGCACAATGGTTGATACATGGGTGACCGTGGGATCATGTGCACAGATTGGTAAGAATGTTCACCTGTCTGGCGGCGTTGGTATTGGCGGCGTGCTTGAGCCATTACAGGCGGGGCCGACAATTATTGAAGATAATTGCTTTATCGGGGCACGCAGTGAAGTTGTTGAAGGCGTTATTGTTGAAGAAGGCTCCGTGCTTTCCATGGGTGTTTTCATTAGCCAATCAACCAAAATTATTGATCGCAATACGGGCGAGGTTTTTGTTGGCCGCGTTCCCGCATATTCAGTTGTTGTTCCAGGAACAATGCCAGGCAAACCATTGCCCGATGGCAGCCCTGGCCCTAGCCTTTCATGCGCGGTGATTGTGAAACGTGTTGATGAACAAACACGCAGCAAGACCAGCATCAATGATTTGCTTCGTGATTAACTGATCACTTTGATGAACTCTCCAAAATGCTGCGGCGCAATAATGTGCCCAGCCCATACTATGCTTACATTAGAGGGTTTTCATATGCATTTTTATCTTGTGATTACGTGAAATGATATGTTAGACCTTTGCTCCTAAGTATAGGAGCCGTCTTTGCGTACCGGATTAAAAAAATTACTATCAACTTTTGCGGCCGAGACCATGCCCTATACGCCGCCAGATAGTAACGCTAGTTATTTATGGCTGGCTGTTAATAATAGCGTCAATGAACTGGATATGAACCGCAAGTATTTCGTTGATTATTATGAAGAAAAATCCACACAGCTTAACGCGTTTTTTAAAGATCAGGGCTTTGATGTCGCAGGCGTATTGTTTAAAGAACTGCGCGCTTTAAAAGGCGATAAAATCCGCAAGAACGGGTATATACCCGATTATGGTCATGAAGTTGATCAGCTCTTGCCGATCATGAACCTCATTCAAAGATTAAGCCCCGATGAGCGTAAAGAGATCGAAGATATGCATGGCTCAATGGAGCGCTGGGTATGCGCCGTGATTGCACATGATCTTGGTGAAGATTTTAATATGTTTCATGAAGACCTGACTGAATTGCTCAAAAAGCAATTAGCAGAGTCAGGGAGAGCGGTCACCGACCATCACGCCGATATTATTGATCATGCGGGTAAAAGCATGGAATGCCTGACTCATTATCGTAAATTTAAATATGGTGAGCTAGAAGAGCTTTTGGGTGTAAAATTAGATCTGCCCAAACTTAAGCCCGGTGAGGTTATTCCATTGCCAGAACTAAAAGACGCACTGTGGGACAAAATGAACGTTTTGGACCATGGCAGAGATCATTTGCAGGTGTTTGCGACATATCATCACAATCGAAAAGAGCCTGTGATTACCGTCACGCGCTATGGCGGAAGCCAAGAGAGCGCGCCGGAAGATGAACAAGATTATCGCGCCGAATGGAACATCTATGCGCAATGCCTTGTTTCTGAAGATATTTATGACACGCTGACCAAATTAGGGGATCGTGTGAATGGTGTGGCGACACGTCCGGCGATGAACGCGGATGATCCGGAAAAATTTGATACCTATTTGGACGAGACGGATCATATTACCAACCGTATTGGATTGGCGAATATGGTGACACAATTTTATTACCCAGAGTCGCCGCTTGGTCGCTGCGCGCATCAGCTTGTCGCGCAGCTTAATTTATTGTCACGTATGGCGCGCATTTATATTGATCACGATCCCATCAAAAACCCTGATGGGGCGCGAGGAATGAGCGCAGCCAACTTACAACATAATGCGAACAAAATGGGTGTTAGCCCGATCTATTTATCTGAGTTTTTTCCTGCGTGCATGGAATTTTATGAGGGCACAGATCAAGAAAGCCATCCGATTGGTATGATGATGCGTGATTTTAGACAGATCAATTTCAATCCACGCTTTCAAGAAGCCCATCGTACGCTTTACACGCAAATCGCCAAGGCGCTTATGGAGCAAGGCTTTGACGGCATGGACTATATTATACGCGGTGTGAAAGTTAATATCGTTGATAATGATTGGGAAAATTTTGAACCGCCCGCAGATTATCCTTATGCGGATATCACTCCTGCATAATTCCTTGCTAAAATAGGAAATTTTTCCTATTATCTTCTTTTATTCTGGTCATTATGTGACAGCGTAAATTTGGTTAAAACTTGAAGCTAAAAAGGTAATATGGAAGAAAAGATGCGAAATGCAGTGAAATTTTCCTATAAGATATTGAATATGCTGATAAAAACGAGGATTTTGCGATTTAAAAAAATTTACCGCCCCTATATTATAGAAAATACCTTCTTTTTATTTTATTGCAAAATTACACACTTAAAAACAGTGCTTTATTGTACGTCTTGGATTAGGATGGCCGCATGATAGATACAATAACATTGCTTAAACAACTCATTGCTTGCCCTTCTGTTACCCCCGAGGATGCGGGTGCGCAGGAGGTTTTGGCCGACGCACTTACGGCGATGGGGTTTGAATGCCACCATTTGCCGTTTTCTGATGAGACGGGTGAGATTGTGAATTTATTTGCGCGCCTTGGCACAGGGTCGCCGCATATTTGTTTTGCGGGGCATACGGATGTTGTGCCTGTGGGTGATGAGGCCGCGTGGACGTCACCGCCATTTGAGCCAACCATTCGTGATGGCTTCATTTATGGACGCGGCGCGAGCGATATGAAAGGCGGGGTTGCGGCATTTGTTGCGGCGGTTTCAGCGTATCTTAAGGATCATAAGCCCAGCGGCTCGATTAGCCTTTTGATCACGGGGGATGAAGAAGATTTGGCGGTTAATGGCACGGTGAAAGTGCTTGATTGGATGGCGAAAAATGGCCATACGCCAGATGTTGCAATTGTCGGGGAGCCGACAAATCCCGATGAGTTGGGGCAAGAGATTAAGATCGGGCGGCGCGGTTCATTAAACGGATATTTGAGCGTTAAAGGCGTGCAAGGGCATGTCGCGTATCAACATTTGGCGGATAACCCTTTGCCGCGTCTGGTCAAACTGGCGGATGCGCTTGCGAGCTATCGATTTGATGCGGGGAATGAGTTTTTTCCGCCGACGAATTTGGAAATTTCCAGCATTGATGTGGGCAATAAAGCAACCAATGTCATTCCGGCGCATGGGACATTAGCGTTTAACATTCGCTTTAATGACACATGGAGCAGTGAGACATTGAAGGTAAAATTGCGCGAGATTTTGGACAGCGTGGGCGCGCCTTATGAGATTGAATTTGAAGGCAATGCGGAGAGTTTTATCACCAAACCCGGTGCGTGGAGCGAAATTGTGCGCGATGCGGTAGCCGACATCACCGGGCGTACGCCGGATTATACGACCAATGGCGGTACATCGGATGCGCGCTTTGTGGTGCAGCATTGTCCCGTGATTGAATGTGGCGCGGTGAATGAGAGCATTCATCAAGTTGATGAAAATGCTAAAGTCTCGGATCTTGAAAATCTCACCCGTATTTATGAGCGCATTTTGGTGCGGTATTTTGAGGGCTAACACCCGCGGCGCTGTGCAGGTTTAATGCTGGGCGCATTAATCATCGGCGATTTTGATCATGGCGTCGGCAAGATCGTTGCTGACGTTGCCCACTAGACGACCTCTTTCGGTTTTAAAGGTGACACTGCGAAAGGGTACGGCCAGCGCTTCACCGCGCAATGTGCCATATGTCATTTCTGCGTATACTGCGGAAGCGATGCCGCCATTTGCGCCGAATAAAATGCTCTCAACCTTACCGAGTTTACGCCCGTCTTTTGCACGAAGGGTTGTTCCAAGAAGCTCACGCGTTGAAAATGTGTCTGTATTATCACCGGATGCGGTTTCAATATCGGAGAGGAGCTGCGGGTAGAATGCGGCAATTTCGTCGGAATCCATGTTCAATGAATATGCGTTTGAAACAGTGCCGATGCGCAATGTGCGGAAATTGAGGTTAACCTCACTGCCCAAACGCAGGCGGTCAAAATCGGTTTGGATGCTGGCGATTGTGCCGTTTTGGTTGATGATCACGTCTCTTGCGTTGCCGACGACCTTATTTTTGCGGTCAATGATTTTGCGGCCGAGGATATCGTCTGCTGCTTCGAATTCGGGGTTTTGGAGAGGCTGGATGCGGTTCAGCGCGCTTAATTGTTCCATAGCGCGATTGACTTGCGCATAAGATACGCTCGGCAATGTTATTATTGCGAGCGCGGCCAGTGTTATGAGCGGTAAAATCTTCATGTTCTTCTCCAAAATTTCCATGTGCTAGTGATATAGGACAATATTCAAAAAAGCAAGTTACTTTTCATAATTCAGCCCTGTATGATCTATGTGTAATCTATGCGCACAAGATATAGGCCGTCGGACGGCGCGGTTGGGCCGCCCTTTGTTCTGTCCTTGGCGTTTAGCGCGGTTAGGATATCTTCGGGTTTCCATTTTCCCTCTCCGACCAGCGTTAACGTGCCCACAAGGTTGCGTACCATGTGATGGAGGAAGGACATGGCTTCGACCTCGATAAAGATTTCTTGTGCGCCTTGGCCGTCTTTGTCGGGCGCGGTTTGAAAGCTTTGCACGTCCAGGCGGTCAAGCGTGCGGATGGGATTGTTGGCTTGGCATTGGGCGTCGCGGAAGGTTGAGAAATCATGTTGCCCCAGCAGCAATTGCGCGGCCTCATGCATCGCGCCAGTATCGAGCGGGCGTTTGACATGCCATGCGCGCCCTTTGTCGAATGTGAGGAAGGCTTGGCGGTTGATGATGCGATAGGCGTAGAGTTTATTTTTTGCGGCAAAGCGCGCGTGGAAATCATCATCGACGATTTCAGTGCTTATGATGGTGATCGGCTGTGGGCGTAGATGGGCGTTGATTGCTTTTGAGATTGCGAATGGATCCATGGGTTTTGTGAATGCATCCAGATCGACATGCGCGATTTGACCACGCGCGTGGACACCCGCATCGGTACGCCCCGCCGAGGTGACCTCGACCTCTTGGCCACAAAATGCGTGGATGGCTTTTTCGATTTCCCCTTGGATGGTGGGCAGATCGGGTTGGCGTTGCCAGCCGTAATAATCGGTGCCTTGGTATTCGATGGTGAGTTTATAGCGTGTCACGAGAAGATATCACCTATCGCGACGTAATTGCCATTGAGGGCGGAGGCGAAATCCATTGATTTTTTGCCCGGTGGCTGAATTGATTTTAGTGTGAGGATAGTGCCCTGCCCGCAGGCAACATTGCCTTTTTTATCAAGGATTGTTCCGGCGGGTTTGTCTGATTTTTCTGCGTTGATATCTGCGGATTGGATTTTTATGCGCTCTTGTCCCTGCCCCGTGTAGGTTCCCGGCCATGGGTTGAGGGCGCGGATTTGTCGGTCAATTTGCTGCGCGCTCTGGCTCCAATCGATTTTGCCGTCTTCCTTGGTGAGTAAGGGGGCGTAATTGGACAGGCTATCATCTTGGGGGGTTGAGGGGAGGTTGCCATTTTTGGCGAGTGTATCCATCGCGCCCACGATCATGTCGCTGCCCAATTGAGACAGCGCGTCGTGCAGGGTTTGGGCGGTTGTGTCTTTGGTGATCGCGATGCTTTGCTTGGCGATTTCGGGGCCGGTGTCGAGGCCTTGATCCATTTGCATGAGGGTAACACCCGTTTCTGCGTCGCCTTCCCATATGCTGCGCTGTATGGGGGATGCGCCGCGCCATCTGGGCAGGAGGGAGCCGTGGATATTGATGCAGCCGTATTTGGGCGCGTCCAAGACCGCTTGTGGCAGGATCAGGCCATAGGCAACAACCACAGCCACGTCGAGGTTATGATCAGCGAAGGTGTCTTTTTGCGCTTGCGGTTTAAAGGATGTGGGGTGGTAGACGGGGATGCCATGTTGGTCGGCGTAGGCATGAACGGGGGACGGTTGAACCTTATGGCCGCGTCCTTTTGGCCGTGGTGGTTGGGAATACACGCAGACAATATCATGCGGCCCCTCATGCAACGCGGCGAGGGCAGGAACCGAAAAATCCGGTGTGCCCATAAAGGCGATGCGAAGCGGTTTGGTCATAGCATTGTCACTGCGTTAAAGGATGTTTTGTTTTTTCATTTTCTCAACTTTGCGCAAGATCATGTTGCGTTTTAGTGATGAGAGATAATCAATAAAGAGCGTGCCGTTGAGGTGGTCAATTTCATGTTGCACACAATGCGAGAGCAAACCTGTTGCTTCTAGTTCGGCTTGTTTTCCATCGTAATCAATATATTTGACACGCACGATCGCGGGACGTTCGACATCGGCATATTGTTGTGGGATGGAAAGGCAGCCCTCTTCCATTATGCTCATCTCTTCGGATTCGTGGATAATTTCGGGGTTTACCATGAAGATGGGGGCTGCTTCTTCCTCTTCATCGCGGCGGGATAAATCCATGACGAGGACGCGGTTGAGCAGGCCGACTTGATTTGCGGCGAGGCCGATGCCCGGCGCGTCATACATTGTATCAAGCATACGATCCATTTGTTTTTGGATGTCTGGCGTGATGGTCTCAACGGCGTGCGCGGTTTCTTTCAAAACGGCGTCAGGGACTTTTATGATGTCGTAAAGTTGTGTCATGCTTTTTGTTACTGTGATTGTGCGTTTTGGTCAAGAAAAGCTTTATGCGCGCTTCTTTTACTGCTGCTCTATGGCTGGCGAATCAGGGTCCTGATCGGGATCGTCTGTTTCAAAATCATTGATATATTCATTGGGCAGGGTTTTGGATGTTTTTGCGCCCAGAGATTTCAGCTGTTCGGTGCGGCGCAGGATATTGCCTTGCCCTTCGCTGAGTTTATTCATTGTTTTCTTATAGGTGTTTTCCGCCGTTGTGATTTGGCGGCCAAGGGTTTGCATATCTTCGACAAATCCAGCGACTTTATCGTAGAGCGCACCGCCTTTATCGGCGATTTCTTGTGCGTTTTGGTTTTGTTTTGCAAGGCGCCATAACGAGGAAATTGTCTTTAGCGTCGCAAATAAGGTTGATGGGCAGACGATGGCTACTTTTTTGTCCCATGCGAATTGGTGGAGATCGCGATCTTGTTGCAACGCGAGCATGAAAGCGCCCTCGATTGGCATGAACATGAGGACGATTTCGGGCGTGCCGAGGTTTTCAGTGTCTTGGTAGCGGCGTTGCTCCAGATCGGTGACGTGTTTGCGTACCGAGGCGAGGAAGTTTTTTAAATCCTGCGTTCGCGCGATTTCGTCTTCTTCACTGCAAAAGCGTTCATAGGCGGTGAGGGATACTTTGGAATCAATGACCAGATGTTTTTCATCGGGCAAATGCAGAACGATATCGGGCTTTAGCTGCCCGCCTGTTTCGGGATGTTTAAGGCCGAGGCCAGCGCCCTGAGTGATGTAATCGATCCCTTTTTGCAGGCCGGAATCTTGTAATATTTTTTCTAAAATAATTTCGCCCCAATTGCCTTGCGCTTTGCTGTCGCTTTTTAGAGCTTTGGTGAGGCTTTCGGTCTGGATGGTCATTTTTTCGTGAACATCGACGATATTTTTGATCTGCTCTTTGAGAGAGAATTGTTCTTTGGCCTGATTGCCGAAGGATTCGTCTACTTTTTTATGGAAGTCGTTGATTTTCTCTCTTAGCGGGCTGAGGAGCTGTCCGATATTTTCTTGCGATTCTTCTTTGAATTTTTTGGTTTTTTCTTCGAATATCTTGTTTGAGAGATTTTCGAACCGCATCTCCATTGATTTTTGATCTTCTTTGCGGCTTTCCATGAGATCTTTTAGGGAGTCTCTTTGTGCCTGTGTGCGGATCAGGTCGCTTTTTGTGTCGTGATATTGATCTGATATTTCAGAGAGTTGTGTTTTAAGCTCTTCAATTTCTTTTTTATATTCGCCGTTTTCGAATGTTATTCTCTGGCGTGATAAGAAAAAGATCATGCCGATGATAAGCCCGCCGAGGACAAAGCCGATGGTGACGGGAAGGATGGTGCTATAGTCTGTGAATTGGGTTAAGATGTTTTGCATGGCTATCAGATTAACAGCCCTTGTCAAAAAATGAAAACAAATAAGGAACATCAAATGAAAGAATCGTGTAAAGAATCCGGTAATGCCCTGATTTATGTTTTGATTGCGATTGTTCTGTTTGCCGCGCTTAGCTTCACTTTGTCCCGTCAATCGGGGACGGGGGATATGAATGAGCTGCCTGATACGCGGGCGGAGCTTTATGCGACCCAGATTATTTCTTACGCCGCGCAGGTGAAATCGGCGCTTGATCAGATGGTCTTTACGGGGGCGAAAATTGATGAATTGGACTTTACCGATCCGAGTGACGCCGCGTTTAATATGGGCACGCAAAAAGCGCGATCCAATCGGGTATTCCATCCCGAGGGCGGCGGCATTACCAAGGGGCGCTTGCCTCCAGAAGCGGTTCGTGAGGTGCTTACTGATCCATCTGCGGGTTGGTATTTGGGACAATTTAATAATGTAGAATGGACACGCAGCGCGGCGGATGATGTCATTTTGGTTGCCTATCAAATCAGGCGTGAAGTGTGCGCGAAGATTAATGAAAAGATCAATGGGTCGCCTGTTATTCCCGTTTTATCGGATTCCATCCGGGCGGTGATGATTGATGATTCATATTACACGGGGTCGAATGTTGAATTGACCACCGATGCAACATCGGGCACGCCAGTTTGCGCAGACTGTCATGAGATGCGCTCTTTATGCGTGGAAAACCAAGCGCAAAATGCGTATGGGTTTTATACAATTGTGCTGGATCAGTAAACGTTAGCCGTAGGAACTTATGATGGCTTTAAGCTCTGCCATGCCGTAGCCTTTGATTGAGCTTGTTGCGTGAATATGCGGGTAGGCGGCGGCATGTTTTTTGACTACCGCAAGTGTTTTTGCCATGAGCGCATCTAGCTCTGCTGTTTTGCTTTTATCGGTTTTGGTGAGAAGGATGCGGTATGTGACCGCGGCTTCGTCGAGCATTTCCATGAGCATGATGTCGGAATCTTTTAGGCCGTGGCGGGAGTCGATCAGGATAAAGACGCAGCGCAAAGTGGGTCGGCCGCGCAAATAATCGAATACGAGGCGTGTCCATTCATCGCGCTGTTCTTTGGAGACTTTGGCGTAGCCGTAACCAGGCATATCAACGATGTAGAGTTTTTCGCCCAAGTTGAAATAGTTGAGCTGTTGCGTGCGACCAGGGGTGTTGGATGTTTTGGCCAAGGTCTTACGGTTGGTCAGCGCGTTAAGCAGGGATGATTTACCCACGTTAGAACGCCCGGCGAATGCGACTTCGGGGAGCGCGCTTTCGGGCAGTTGACCGAGAGAGGCGACGCCCAGCATGAAGTCACAAGGGCCAGCGAAAAGCTTTCGCGCGTCTTCTAGTTCTGCTTGGGTAATTTCCTGATCCACTATTATTTCTTCTTTTTGCTCTTTTTGGGTTTCGTTTTAGGCTTCGGGGGCTTGATTGGTTTTGTCGGCTGACCATCACCATCATCGAGACCTAAAGCGTCTTCGAATTCATCTTCGGCCATTTGTGCCAGCGGATGAACAGCGGGGCCATCATCAATTTGATCGTCCAATTCTTCCTCTTCTTTTGTTTCACCGAAGAGGTGGATTGGCACATTCATGCGTTTCATGATGATGATTTGCTGAAGCACGCCAATCAGCGCAGAGAATGTCCAATAGATCACAAGACCCGCCGCGAATTTTGCCATGATGAACGCGAAGAAGAACGGCATAAAGGTTGCCATATCTTTTTGGAGTTTATCTTGGGGTGGTGGGTTGAGGTTCTTTTGCATGACCATTGCAACAAGCATGAGACATGGCCATACACCGATCATGAGGACAGCTGGCGGATCCCATGGGATGAGGCCGAAGAGGTTGAAAATGCTTGTTGGGTCGGGGGCGGACAAATCTTTGATCCAGCCAACGAATGGCGCGTGACGCATTTCGATAGTCACAAACAAGACGCGATAGAGCGCGAAGAAAATCGGGATCTGTAGCAAGATTGGCAAACAGCCCGACATGGGGTTTACGCCTTCTTTTTGATACAGCTTGATTAATTCTGCCTGTAATTTTTGTTTGTCGTCTTTGAGTTCTTTACGCAATTCAACAATTTGCGGGTTTACCTTTTTCATCCCTGCGAAAGATTTGTATGACAAATTGGTCAGCGGGAAGACGGCGCCACGAATTAATATCGTAAGGAAGATGATGGCTGCGCCAAAGTTGCCGAAGATCTCGCCTGCGTGGTGGAGAATATAGAAGAACGGTTTTGACATGAACCAGAGCATTCCGAAATTAACAGCGAGGTTAAATTTGGGGATATCCGCGTTTTTCTCGTAATCTTGGAGCGTTGCGTATTCTTTTGCGCCGACGAAAAGACGGCTTTGAACCGCGCTTGATGTGCCCGCGGTTAATGTCATGGGCGCGCCGAGGAAATCGGATTGGAAACGACCGATATTGTCGGGGTCTTTGCGTGTACCCGCATAGCTAAAGCTGTATTTTACGTCCTGTCCTTGTGGGGGAATTAACGCGGTGAGCCAGTATTTATCGGTAATGCCGATCCAGCCCTGGTTGGCGCTAGAGGCTTCTTTAGTGTCTTTGCGTAAAGAGTTGTAGCTTGGCTCTTTCATTTCATCGCCGACATAGCCCAATGGCCCTTCATGCGATATCCAAGTCCCAGCAAAATTTGGTGGTTTTCCTTGTTGTGAGACAAGGCCGTAGGGATAGAGTGTGACGGATTTTCCAGATTGGTTTGAGACATTTTGCGTGATGGTGAAGAGGTATTTGTCATCCAGCGAGAATGTGCGTTCAAATGTCAGGCCTTGGCCGTTGCTCCATGTCAAAGTGACAGGCGTGTCTTTGGTGAGGTCCGCGTTGCCGCTCACTTGCCAGATTGTGTCTTTATTAGGCAGTTTGATTTGGTCATCTGATGATGCCCAGCCATATTCGACGTGGCGGGGGAATTTTGTTTTGGCGGGTGATAATACCGCGACATCTTCACTGCCGCCTAAAGTGGTGTGGTAGTGGCTGAGTTCGATATCATCAAGGCGTGCGCCTTTGGTTGTGATGCTGCCGTGGACGCTGCCGTTGTCGATTTGGATGCGTTGTTCGCTTTTTATGGCTTCGTCACGCTCTATCGGGTTTTTGATTTGTGCGAGCTTAACGGCTTCGGGGCTTTGTGGGTTTGCGGCGATTTCGGCTTGTTTCTTTTGTGCAATCAGCATGGCTTCTTTTTGCGGGCCGATCACGTAGAAATTATAGGCGAAATATAAGACAGCAGCGATGGCGAAGAAGATGAACATGTTTCGCATATCTTCGGGGTGCATTGCATTTTTGTTGTTCGGATTGTTGTGGTTGTTCTTGTCGAACATATCGATCTTACGCCTTTAATTATTATTTTTTCTAATGCTGTGCGTTTATAGCCGATGCAATCAGGGGGATCAATGGCGTTTCTTAACTGGCCTTTGGGGGGACTGGGTCAATCGGGTCGCTTTTGTTCCATGGATGGCATTTCGAGAGGCGTTTGATGGCCAGCCAAGTGCCTTTTAATGCGCCATGTTTTTCAATCGCGTCATGCGCATAGAGCGAGCAGCTTGGTTGAAACCGGCAGTTACGCCCTAAAAATGGCGACACGCACGCGGCGTAGATTTTGATCAAAGCTTTGAGGAGGGCTTTCATTGGTCTAGCAAGTCCATTTTGCCGAGGCACCATTTGATGTCATTTTTTAGGGTGTCATAGGGGCGGGTGAGTGTTTGCGGGCGACCAACGAGAATGTAGTCGTGACCGTTTTTTGCCGATTGCGGCAAGATATCGGCGGCGGCGGCGCGCAGACGGCGTTTGATGCGGTTGCGTTTTACGGCGGATTTGTCGGTGCGTTTGGTGACGGTAAAGCCAATGCGCTTTATAGCGTCCTCATTGGGCATGGTTTGGATGATGAGGCCGTGAGAGACCCATTTTTTGCCCTTGCTTTGGATTTTCAAAAAATCACTGCGTTTTTTAATTTGGATCAGCGTGGCTTGTTGGTCTTTGCTCGCTTGCATTTAATTTGGTCCTTGGCCAGATATGAAATGCGCTGTCAACGTCAACACAATTCACCATATAAAAAAGGCGCATGCTTTTGCAAGCTGCGCCTCGTTCAACTATGTTAGCGGCTTAATTAGGCGCTAAGAGACTTGCGGCCTTTTGCGCGGCGGCGTGCCAAAATGTGGCGACCGTTTTTGGTGGCCATACGTGAGCGGAAACCGTGGCGGCGTTTGCGAACAAGGTTGCTTGGTTGGAATGTACGTTTCATATCTCAATCGCTTTTAAAAAAGCGCCTCTGCAAGTAGTAATTCTTAAAGTAGGGGGTTTATAACGGGGTTTTATACACATGTCAAATGTCTTATTCGGATAAATAGTCTTTTTGGATGTCTACACTGCCCTTTTCGCCGATATCGTCGTAATGATCATCAAGCCATGTTTTGGCTTGGTCGCGGCCAAGGTCGCGTAATTCCCTCAAGAATCCCCAATCTGTATCGAATTTTGAGGCGATGGTTAGGTTGCACATGACATCATCGGCGCGGATGGCATGAAAGAGAATGTCTTTATATTGGTCTTTATATTCATCTTTGAGCATATCCTCATTGATCAGCTTTTTCACAAAATCAATAGCGCGCAGCTCTTTAAGCAAGGACGAGTTGAATGTGATTTCGTTCATGCGGTTTTCGATCGTGTAGGATTCTCTGGGCACTTCATCGCGGGTGATCGGGTTGAGGTGGATCATTAAAATGTCGCGTGATTTGGCTTTATAAAAGAGAGGCCATAGGGACGGATTGCCCATATAGCCGCCATCCCAATAATGATGATCTTTGATTGAGACAGCGTGAAAGAGGAAAGGCAGCGCGGCGGATGCGAGGAGGACATCGATATCAATGTCTTCGTTTTCGAACACTCTGGCGGTTCCTTTTTGTACATTTGTGGCGGTGATGAATAATTGCATGCAATCACACGCATTCACATGGTCAAAATCAATGGTGCGTTCGATAACATCGCGGAGCGGGTTGAGATTGAGCGGGTTGAATTGATAGGGCGATAGGGCGTGTGTGAAATTTTCAAAGAATGAAAACATTGCCGAATTTGCCATATTCCAATTGGGCATAAATGGGTGCATTTCCGAGCTTACCTCAAAGGCGGAGCGCTTGACGGGGCTGAAGACCTGACCGCTTCTGGAGATTTCGCGCCAGAATTCTTCGAGTGTTTCACGGCCCATTTGTGCGCCACCTTTGGCTTTTCCGTAGGCGAGCGCGGCTGCGTTCATTGCACCGGCGGAGGTTGCGCTGACGCCTTCGAAATCGAGGCGGTCATCTTCGAGGAGATAATCAAGCACGCCCCATGTATATGCGCCGTGCGATCCGCCGCCTTGCAGGGCGAGGTTAATGGTTTTTTTCTGTGGCTGTTTGGTGGGTTTTGATTTGGATTTTGGTTTGGCCATTTTATTGCTCTTTCTTATTATGATAGCCCATGGCTTGTTTCATAAAAAACTGTTTGGCGGGACGCAGGCGTGAGACGAGCTTTAACCCTGTGCGCCGCAGAAGGCGGATGGGAGGGAGGTTGTTGGAGAAAAGACGCACAAGGCCGTCAGTGACCGCGACCATGCTTATATTGTCAAAGCGGCGGGCGGATTGATATGTGCTTAACAATTGGTCACTGCCGTAATCTTGGTCATGATTATGCGCCTCGCCCAGGAGGGCGGCGATTTTATCGACATCGCGAAAGCCGAGATTAAGCCCCTGCCCTGCGATGGGATGGATGCCGTGGGCGGCGTCCGCGACCAATGCCATGCGCGGGCCGATATAGCGTGTGGCGTGGATGAGGTTGAGCGGGTAAGCCGCGCGTTTGCCGATCATGCTGACTTTGCCATAGCTTTCAGGGAAGCGGGCGTTGAGAGCGATTTCGAATTCTTCATTTGTGAAATGCATAAGGGAATGCTTTTCGGGGCCATGTTCGGTGAAAACGACGGAGGAGCGGTGCTGGTTTTGACCATCATGCATCGCATTGCTCATCGGGAGGACGGCGAACGGCCCTTCGGGCCAGAAATGTTCGATCGCCATTTGGTTATGCGGATTTTCATGCGCCACGCAGCAGATGACAGCGCGTTGGTTATAGCTCCACTGGCGTGTGGGGATGTCCATCCATTGGCGCAGGGTTGAACCGCGGCCATCAGCGCCAATGATGAGTTTGGCGGAGAGCGTTTCGCCCGTATCAAGGGTAACGCTTGCCTGATTATCGGAGACAGAAAAGTCGCTGATTTTGGCGGGGGCGAGGTGGGTGAAGGATTTTAGGGATTTGACCTGTTTTAACAAGACATTGCGCAAATGCGCGTTTTCAACGATCCAGCCGAATGCGCGGTCTTTGACTTCGGATGATAAGAATTGCAGGAGCAGCGGGCTATCGCCGTCGAGAATTTGGATGTCTTCGATGGGGCTTGCGGTTTTGAGCATCTCATCCCAGATTCCGGCGCGGGTGAGAATCTTGGATGAACCGTAGGAAATTGCGGTTGTGCGCAAATCTGTGTTTTGAATTTTGGGATCGGCGTGGTCGATGCAGATCGCATTGATGTTGTTTTGTCCCAAGAGACAGGCGAGCGTTAACCCTGATAAGCCGCCGCCCACAATGATCACATCATAATTTTTCGTTTCATTTTTCATTTATATCCCTTGAAATCCGTGCCACTTTGCTTTCATATATAGTTATATGCAGTGCAATAATAAAGGATAAAGGGGATTTACAATGAAAATGGTTATGGCCGTTATTAAGCCGTTCAAATTGGACGATGTACGCGAGGCGCTTACCGCGCTTGGTGTTGAAGGATTAACAGTGACAGAAGTGAAAGGATTTGGTCGTCAAAAAGGGCAAACTGAAATTTATCGCGGCGCGGAATATTCTGTTAGCTTCCTTCCCAAGGTTAAAATTGAAGTTGTGATCCCTGATAGCCTGGAAGATCAAGTTGTTGAATCTATTCAAGATTCTGCGAATACTGGTCGCATTGGCGATGGTAAGATCTTTGTTTATGATGTGAGTACGTCTGTACGCATTCGCACGGGTGAAAGCGGTGATGACGCGCTATAGGCGGTCATTTTTATACCAGTAAACCATCATATCATCAGGAGATATCAATGAGAATTTTAACTCTTCTTTCGTTTTTTACGCTTGCGCTGATTGGTGGCGGAGCGGCGGCGTATGCGCAGAATGTTGGCGTATCGGCGGAGACAGCCTTTATCCTTAATACCTTTATGTTCCTCATTTGCGGCGCGTTCGTCATGTGGATGGCGGCGGGTTTTGCCATGTTAGAGGCCGGATTGGTGCGGGCGCAAAATACGGCGGCGATTTGTTTGAAAAATGTCGCGCTCTATTCGATTGCCGGGATCATGTATTACCTTATCGGGTACAACCTCATGTATGTCGACGTTAACGGCATTGTGGGTACGTTCTCATTCCTTTATGAGCCAAGCGTAGCCGAGAGCGCATTGATGGTCGCCCAAGAAGGCGTGCAGGAGACAGCGGCGGCAGCGGAGGTATATAACAATTCATCCTATTCCGTGATGTCCGACTGGTTTTTCCAGATGGTG
>JAACQG010000013.1:311-466 GCA_009995045.1 Alphaproteobacteria bacterium | reverse complement strand
TCGATACCGTCTGGGGCTTCTCTGACTTTGCCGGTTCCACCCTTGTCCACTCCGTGGGCGGCTGGGCAGCTCTCGTCGGTGCCATCGTGATCGGTCCGCGCGCCGGAAAGTATTTCGGCAAGCAGATCAACCCGATGCCGGGTTCGAACATCCCG
>JAACQG010000013.1:158-300 GCA_009995045.1 Alphaproteobacteria bacterium | reverse complement strand
CGGTACGTTCATCCTCTGGTTCGGCTGGTTCGGCTTCAACGGTGCCTCGCAGCTGGCTGCAGGTACGGCAGCAGACATCAACTCCGTGGCGCACATCTTCGCCAATACGAACATGGCGGCTGTTGGCGGCGTGCTCGCGGCG
>JAACQG010000013.1:0-147 GCA_009995045.1 Alphaproteobacteria bacterium | reverse complement strand
GGCCGTGATGTACAAGGGCAAGGTTGACGCCACCATGGTGTTCAACGGTGCCATTGGCGGCCTCGTGTCGATCACGGCAGAACCGCTGATGCCAAGCATGGGCCAGGCCGTGCTGATTGGTGGCGTGGGCGGTGTGCTCGTGGTCCT
>JAACQG010000031.1 GCA_009995045.1 Alphaproteobacteria bacterium | reverse complement strand
TTTTTCAATCCAGATACCACCTGGTTTATTCACGCAAATCTCAGAGATATCGGGGTCATTCAGGTACTTCTCGAAAAGCCCCATATATTGTTTGAGATAAACGCCGGACTGCTCAGGTTTTCCATTATCCCTTTTTTCAAAAGATTGATTGGCGGGCTTTAGGGGTTTTTTGTGTGAACTCATCTCGCACCTTTCAATTTTTCGGGATATTTCCGGCGACTTGCGAGAAATCCAGATCCTTGCCGACAAAGACTTTGATGCGGGCGCCTTGGTGAACATGGACGGTTGGCGGTATTCCAATAGAGTTATCAAGGGCGATTTCTGCTGATCTTGAAAAATCTGTCCCTGTATCAAGCGCAACAGTGGCCTGATCGTCATCATCTATGGCATTCACGCCAATCTGGAGTGCCCCATCAATGAGTGAGAGAAGCACGGAAGAGCCAAAGCGTTCAAAGAAATGCGTATCAACCTCGCCGGCCAGACCGCTTCGTCCCAGGTCATCGCTGCCATATGAGCCGATATTGATGCTCACACCGTCATTTCTGATCAGGCGGTTCCAGATCACAAAAACGCGTGATTGTCCGCGAACAAGCCCTGAGCGATAACGCCCGATGAGTTTTGATCCTTTGGGAATAATAAGATGAGAGCCATTAAAGGAATAAACATCTTCGCTGACGATCGCGCGTACCAATCCGGGGAGATCGCTCTGAATGGCCGTTTCTAAAATACCGTCAATCAATGTGCCTTGAGTAACAAGCGTATCAAGATTTTGTAGCTGTGAGGCCGTTGCTATTTCAACATCGCTATTCGCATATTGATTGGCAAAAGCAATATTCGGGTCTTGTTCACCGCCGCCAAGAAGTGATCCAGATCCGCCTTGTGAAGATGATCCTCCTGCAACATTGCTTTGCGCTGAACCGCTGTTATCAAAGATAATTTGAGGGGATCGTTTGCGCTCTTCCATGCGTTTCTTTTGTTCTCGCGCCAACCTTAGAGCTTCCTGCTGCATTTGAAGCTCGCGCTGCGCTTCGAGCGGATCATATAGCTCGCGCTCGTCAATCGGGGGAACGAGCTGTTCGAGCGGCACTTCGGCTTCTTCTTCAATTTCGATATAAGGGCCGGACGGGGTGGGCGTTCTAAACTCTATTTCTTCAGGTGTTGTCAGCTCACGTGGGGCGGATTGCTCCATACCATCTAGGGCAACAAAGATGATTGCGATGACGCCAACAGCCAGAAATGCAAAGATTCCAAATTTAGAGGCGCTTGAGCCTTGAGCTATGGTCGGAAATTCACGATCACCATCTAAAGGTTTTGGCTTAGGTTCTTCATCGAAGCTATCAGGCGGGGTTTGATCATTCATATCATAATATCCTTACTCATTCAGGCTCGCAGTTTTTGGGCTATCGAAATTGGAAAAGAGCTGCGCCAAGAGGCTTGGCTTTTCTTCTTTTTCAGCTTGAAGGGCGGCAATATCAGGTTTTT
>JAACQG010000012.1:73131-93237 GCA_009995045.1 Alphaproteobacteria bacterium | reverse complement strand
CGGCCAAGTCAAAATCGGTATGCTCCTGCCTAAGGATATATTATCCGCGCTGTCCGGCTCCCCCGCCATCCAAAAAATCGCCGAGGACGTCGAAGAGACAATGAAACGGATCATTGCCGCCGCGCAATAAAGAAAGAAGAACGCATACATGTCAGCCGATAAAACCATCACCGCACACGTGGTTGAAACGGGTGCGAGCGATTACGCCGTCTCCATCGATGTATCAGGGCATAAGATCACCGGCGATGAGCCACAGGATGCAGGCGGCAAAGATTTAGGCCCCGCGCCCTATGATCTCCTCACCGCCGCGCTCGGCGAATGCACCGCCATGACCGTGCGCTGGTACGCGCTCCAGCAGAAATGGCCGCTGGAACGGGTGGAGGTCAACATCACCTTTCAGAAGATCGATAAGGTCGGCGTATTTGAAAAAGAGGTCATCGTACACGGCGACAAACTCACCGACGAGCAACGCCAGAAACTAATCGAAATCGCAGCGAAATGCCCTGTGCAACGGACGCTTGAGGGCAAGGTGAAGATTAAGACGGTTTAGATGGGCTTTTAAAATACTCATCATTTGGCTGCAAAATGAATCTCCATAACGGTAAAAATTCACCTATATAATCATTGGGAATAAAAACTTCAAAATCCCGAGGATCGCAGTCCGGAGAAATTTTAATTACCTCACCCTCAGATGTTGTAGAAGAGTCATATTTGCTTGAAATTATACTGCTCAAATTTCCAATTATTTCAAACCCCTGATCGTTAACATCGCCATGCGGTTCATATAAATATTCAATAGCGCTTACTTTTTTATCTTCAATAATAACATTTTCAGATTCTTTCCATTTACCAGATTGGGATAAATACAATACAAGCTGAAACGCAATATCACTTTCTAACTTTTCCGATATAAGAGTTTCATTGCTATATAGCTTTACATTCCCAATAGTGAATTCACATTCTCCTTTGGCATCCAGATTAGATGTCTTTTGCAGATTTGCCATTAATTTCAATTTAAGAGGCGCTTTAGTCCCTATCATACTATCGTTTAATATAGACATCTCACTTATAGCTAACGCCTTATCAATCGCAATAACACATTTTCCATTTTGAAAAACTAGTTTATCTACCGAAATCAAAGTCCAAATCTTTAAAATCCTCCAGTAAATTGCAATTTTTAGTGGTGTTTCATTTATCGAAGCATATTTTATTAGTTTACCTACATAGTTTTCTTTAAAAGTAATTTTTCTCTCGTTGCAATTTTTTACTTCTGTAAAGAAAATATAATTTTCATTAGTTAAAATTCTATAATCAGGAACCTTTATCTCATCATCCGAAGCAAAACAAAGGCCGCAATCTTCTTGTTTAATTAACTTACAGCCGCCTAAGGCTCCCGCTACATAAGCAAACATATTTTCAATACGAAAACCATGAATTCTATGCGCTTCGCTTAATAACGTAGATGCTTGGTCGGAAATAGATTTTATTATTTGATCTGGTTTTTGTGCTGAAATATTTTTACCAGATAACATTTCAACTGCGTTTCCAATTAAGCTTTGTTTTATATTTTTCATTTTTTTTCACCCCTCTTCTGCCACATCATACTAAATCCCCCCCCACACCTGCCAGTTCTTATTGATTATATCTGGGCATCTCGGGGGCTTGATAGTCATCATCATCGCACTGCGACTGCGCGATGTTATAGCAAACCAGCAACATCACGGTGTTTCCAATCGGCTTGATATACGCATTCATGCCAAAGTCTGAGCGTTTAATTTTCCCCGTGACCTTAAAACCATCCGCGAGGTTATGATCCACGCCCGCCTGCTTCACAAAATCGAGTGTCACTGGCTTTGTAATGCCAAGCAGCGTCAGGTCGCCTATAACACGACCTGTATTATCCGTTTTCATTTCTATTTTACGGCTGTGAAAGACCATTGTGGGATAGCGCTCTGCGTTGAACAGGGCGGGGCCACGTATATTCGCATCCCGCGACTTATTGTCGGTATCAACACTGGCTGTTTGTATGGTGATGTCGGCGCGGTTGTTTTCAGGGGCCTGACCGTCAATGACGAAGGAGCCTTCAAAATTATCAAAGTGACCATTGAGCCGCGCGAAAATCAGATAGCTGACATGAAATCCAACAGAGGTCTGATTTTTGTTCAGGCTGATTTTTTCGGCTGCGCCAGATATCTGTGCGCCACCGAATACAATCAGGGCCGCGATGAATAGGACGTTCAAATGTTTCATTATTATTGTCTTTCTAAGGCATAGAGATATCACGCTATATCTAAATATCCGCTTCAATCCGCGCCTGCCAACCACTGCGCAATCTCGCCGTCATTGGGCAGGCCGCCCTTATGGACGAGCTTCCCATCCACCATCACGGCGGGCGTGGTCATGATGCCGCGCGTTGCGATCTCTACGGGATCAAAGATATGGGACAAGTCAATCTCTGCGCCCATCTCCTGCGCCTTGTTTTTAATCATCTCCTCGGTCTGGATGCATTTTTTACATCCCGTGCCGAACACTTCGATTTTTTTCATGGTCTTCTTCCTTTTTAAAACAGCCAGTTAAACCCATAGCCGACAACAATGAAGGCAAGGGCCAGATACGCGACAAAGAATGCCAGCATTTTCAATTTGAGGACTTTGCGCAAGATCACAAGCTCGGGTAGGGAAATCGCCACGGTGCTCATAATAAAGGCCAGCGTTGTGCCAACGGGCAGCCCCTTGGCGATCAACACTTCCGCCACCGGAATAACGCCCGTAACATTGGAGTAAAGAGGCACAGCCATCAAAACAGCAACGGGGACAGCAAATAAATTATCCGCGCCCGCATGCGTAATGAACCATTCTTGTGGGACAAACCCGTGAATGCCCGCGCCAACGCCGACGCCGAGGAGAACATAAATCCAAACCCGTTTCAGGATATCGGCGGTTTCATCCCATGCATGACGCAGGCGTTTTTTGATGGTGAGCTTAGGCTCGTCCAAATCCTGCGTTGGTGCTTTGACTTCAAATACAAACGGCTCCACCCATTTTTCCAGCTTGAGCAGATCAATCAGCATCCCGCCAACCATACCGGTCAGCATGCCCGTAGCGACATAAGCAAAGGTGAAATGCCAGCCGATAGTTTCACCAAAAAGGATCGCCGCGACTTCGTTGACCATGGGTGAGGTAATCAAAAACGCCATCGTCACACCAAGCGGGATGCCAGAACTTAAAAACGCGATAAAGAGCGGGATAGACGAACATGAACAAAACGGCGTAATCGCACCCAGAACCACAGCCAGAAAATAGGCCAGTATCTTTGATTTCCCATCCAACCAATTCCGCACTTTTTCAGGTGAAATCCACGAGCGCAAAAACCCGACAATCAGCATCAGCGCCGTAAGCAGGAAGAAAATCTTGGTCGTGTCTTCAACGAAGAAATGAACAGCCTCGGCCAGATGTGAAACTGGATCAATGTTCAACGCATCATAGGTGACAAAGTCAGCAAGTTTAGTGAATAGCTCAAGCATTAAATATCCGCTTCAATCCGCTTCTGCCATGTCATGCGCAGGGCATTGGCGATGGCGAGAACGTCGATCACCTCCTGCAGCAATGCGCCCGCGACGGGGCTAATATAGCCGCCCGCGGCAAATCCCATCGCAACAACACTCAGCGCCATACCGCCCAACGCGCTTTGCAAGACGATCTTGCGCATATCGGCGGAGATATGGATCAACTCATCCACCTTCACCAATGAATTTTCCATGATGACCGCGCCTGCGGCCTCTGCCGTGACGCTGCTATGCTGACCAAACGCGATACCAACGGTGGCGGATGCAAGGGCGGGCGCGTCATTGATGCCGTCCCCCATATAAAGCGTGGGCGCAAGCAAGGTCTGCGCACGCACAATCTCAACCTTTTGCTCAGGGCTTTGCGAGGCATAGGTTTTTTTGATGCCGAGCATATCCGCCAGATACGTCACTTCGGATTCACGATCCCCCGACACGATCATAATCTCTTTGAATTGGTGATTGGGGCCAAGATGGTCGATAAACGGCTTGCCGTCATCACGCGGCGCATCACGCAAGCGAATGGTCGCGGCATAGTCCCCATCCATCAGGATCAAACATTCCAGCCCCGCCGCCGTATCGGGCAACATCGCCGCATCATCAGGGGCATTGGCGAGGAATTTCTTGCGGCTGGTGACAGAAATTTCGTGCCCGTCCACCGTACCCGTTAACCCTTGGCCGGGTTTTTCCGAAACGGCGTTAGCATCCATCAGCGAGAGGTCTGCGTCTTGCGCGGCGCTCATGATGGCACTGGCGAGCGGATGTTTTGAATAACGCTCCACGCTCGCGGCGTAGCGCAGGACATCATCCTTTGAAACACCATCCGCCGCGATCACATCGCTCACCTCGGGCGCGCCATAGGTCAGCGTGCCTGTCTTGTCGAAAATCGCCGTGCGACAGGTCGGCAAGCGCTCTAGCACTGTTGGGTCTTTGATAATAATCCCGCGCTTGGCCGCCATGGAAATCGCACTAATCAGCGTAATGGGAATCGCAATCAAAAGCGGGCAAGGTGTCGCGACCACAAGCACCGCCAAAAAGCGCAAGGAATCCCCTGTGAAATACCACGCAGCAATGGCAACGATGAGAGCGAGCGGGGCAAAGATTGCACCAATCTGGTCACCAATGCGGCGCATTGTCGGGCGCTTTTGCTCGGCATCTTGCATAACACTCATGATCTGCGCATAGCGGGAATCAATCGCCAACTTTTCTGCGCGGATGGTCATGGCGGCCTCACCGTTAATCGCCCCCGATAAAACGCCCGCGCCAATGGCTTTGGTAATGGTATACGGCTCCCCCGTCAGATACGATTCATCCATCGTGCCATGCCCTTCAATCACACTGCCATCAATGGGGGCCGTCTCATGCGGGTATATGATAATCTCATCACCGATTTTAATCTCATCAAGGGCAATGTCTTTTATCGCGCCCGTGCTGGTTTTAAGATGCGCGGTGGAAGGCATCCGATCCGCCAGCGCCCGAAGAACCGAGGATGCCTTGCGCATCGCATAAAACTCTAACGCTTGCCCGCCGGACAGCATAATAATGATCAAAACACCCGCCAGATATTCGCCCAAAATAGCGGCAGTGATCAGCGCAATAATCGCCATCATATCCGCGCCAAAATCCCCCTTCAGAAGTTTCGCCGCGATCTGGATGAGCAACGGCAAACCACCCGCAACAATCATCACCAACAAGGGGATATTGCTAAACGCCGTGTTGATCAGGGCAAAATGCAGCGCAATCGCAATCAACGACGCAAGTGAAACCCATATTTCCCATTTATTAGCGTTTTTCAGAATGTCTTTCATCAGCCTTTATACCATCAAAACATATTTTCCGGGAGCATCCCTTATGGCGGCGTAATCCTTTTTATCACCCATAGGGGGTGGGGCAACGCTTTGTGTTGAATGCTCGGCCAGCCATGGCTCCCATGCATCCCACCATGATCCCTCTTGGGTTGGTGTTTTGTCTTTCCATTGACCGGGGGGCACGTAATGCGCGGTATTAGGCACGGTGGCCATTTGGTAAGTACGCCCTTTATGCCCCGGCTCGCTGACGATGCCTGCATTATGGCCGCCGCTGGTCAGGACGAAGGTAATCTCACTCTCGCTCAACAGCAGAATTTTATAAACCGATTTCCACGGCGCAATATGGTCATGCGATGTACCAACGCAAAAGAGCGGCGTGCGGATATCCTGTAGCGCGACGGGCGCGCCAGCCACCATAAAGCGTCCCTCGGCAAGATCGTTTTGAAGGAAAAGCTCGCGTAGATATTCGCTATGCATACGATAAGGCATGCGCGTTGCATCGGCGTTCCAAACCAACATGTCATAGGTCGGCGTGCGTTTTCCCTGCATATACTCATTGATCATGCGTGACCAAATAAGGTCATTGGGACGCAGCATTTCAAACGCGCCCGCCATTTGCCCTTTATCAAGATAGCCTTGGTTCCACATGACATCCTCAAGGAATGCAACTTGGCTCTCATCGACAAAAAGCATGATCTCGCCTGCCTCTTCAAAATCAACTTGCGACGCCAGCAGTGTGATGGTTTTGAGCGTTGTATCGCCGTCACGCGCATGCGCCGCCGCCATGATCGAGAGCAACGTCCCACCCAAACAATAACCAACACCATGTACATGCGCAGATGTTGTAATCGCTTTTACAGCCGTGAGCGCCTCACCAATCCCAAGGTTTAGATAATCCTCAAGAGATGTATCACGGTCACATGTATCGGGGTTTTTCCATGAAATCATGAAAACCGTATACCCCTTATCAACCAGATATTTAACCAGCGAGTTTTCGGGCGAGAGATCGAGAATATAATATTTCATGATCCATGCAGGCGTGATGAGAATTGGTTCTGCGTGGACTTTTTCGGTTGTTGGTTCGTATTGAATAAGCTCAATAAGTTTATTGCGATAGACGACTTTTCCCTTTGTCGCGGCGATATCTTTTCCGACGATATAATCCCCCGCGCCCAAAGGCGGCTTGTCATTCTTCTTGCGCTCAACATCATCCATAAAGTTGAGCATGCCTTGCATAAAGTTCTTTCCGCCTTGCTCCTTTGTTGTTTGTAAAATATCGGGGTTGGTGAAGGGGCTGTTGGAGGGCGATGCGATATCAAGAATTTGACGCACAGTATAAGAGGCAACATTCAAATGATGATCCGACACACCCGGCACGCTTGTCGTGGCCTCTGTCCACCATGCTTGCGATAAGAGGAACCCCTGTTGCATCACATTAAACGGCCATTGCTGCCAATTTTCACTGACGAAACGATGATCTTCCGAGGGGGGTGTAACGATAAGCTCTTGCTCAGCATCCGATGATGATGTGATGGCATACTGGCCAAATTGAGTCATTTTCTCAATCATGCTCTGGCGCAGCATCTCCTGTTTGGACGGCGAGAACATCAAATGCGCCCACCAATCAATACCCGCCAAGCTCAGCGCGATGGGTGATATTCCGCCTGTGAGCTTTGCGACATGGCCATGCAGTATGTGATCTAGATGAAACGCATCAGACGGCTTTTCATAGGCTGGCATTTTACACGCCGACAGCAGGCGCTCTGGAACGTCATCTGCATTTTTTTGATGCGGGTGTAGCTTTATAATTTTTGTCATGGTTTTTCCTTTTTTACGTGTGACGTCAAAACAGGCTGCTTACATGTAATGCCCGCCATTGATGGAAAGTGTCTGTCCAGTGATGAAGCCGGATTCCTCGGCGGCTAAAAACACCACAACACGGGCAATTTCTTCGGGCTGCGCCAGTCTGCCCATGGGGACTTGCGCGATCATGGCTTTAAGGACGTCATCGGGCATGGTTTGCACCATCGATGTATCCGTATATCCGGGGGCAACGGCATTGACCGTAATATTTTTTGATGCACTTTCACGCGCCAGAGATTTTGTAAAACCGATCACGCCTGCTTTGGCGGCGCTGTAATTGGTTTGACCAATCTGCCCAAGCTGCGCGTTAATCGAGCTGATGCTGATAATGCGCCCGAATTCATTGTCACGCATTGCCCCAACCACGGCGCGGGACATATTAAAGCACGCGCCAAGATCAATGGAGATCACAGAGCTCCAATCGGCTTGCGTCATTTTATGCATCATTTTATCGCGGGTGATCCCTGCATTATTGACCAGAACATCGATATCGCGCTTAAAATCGGCGCAGACCTGTTTTACCCCCGCATCACATGCTGAAAAATCGCTGGCATCCCATTGATAAACGCAAACACCTGCCTCTTTGGCAAACGCATTTGCTTGGTCTTGATCAGTCACAAAATTTGCGACGACATCATATCCCGCGTCTTTAAGCGCGATGCAAATAGAAGCCCCAATACCAGTTGTTCCGCCCGTGACGAGTGCGAGTTTTTTGGTCATTTTATACTCCTAGATGCGTGTTGCGGCGTAATACGATGAATGGGATGTCTTTTGTGAGTACGCTCATTGTGTCGATCCTTTGCTAAAGCTAAGGAGGACAATAGGTGCGACCAATAAAAAACCGTTTGATTGCAGTCAAATTAAGAAAAACTATTAACAAGCAAATCATTCAAGAGGCCGCTATCAGGCGATTTGTTTTCCCCATAACCACCAAGATTTAACAAACATGAATTGTCGTAACGGTGTCTTGACGACAAGAAGCAGAATTCCTATCGATAACAGGCACCAGATTGCCGCCACTTCATTAGGGTTGCTAGTCAGTAACATGGCCAATTGTGGTCCAAGCAAGAAGTGATAAACAGTAAATCGCCATGAGCCGTAAATAAATGGCAACAAAATCCCCACGATGAAATATGTGGGGTACAGGCTCAAAAACGATGCCCATGAATCGACTGTTATAAAGTTTAACATGCCGTTTACCGGAACATCCCAAGCAATATGCCAATCCCCAGACACTGAGCAGAGTTGCTCCGCACACATTCCACGCCCCAGCACACATGATCCCGCCCATTCAAAAGGATAAAGCTGCAAAAGCATGACAATTGCCGAAATAAAACACAATGCATAAACTGGCCACTGAATTTTCTTCCGTATAGCACTCGGTATAAAATACATTGAAAGAAGATTGATAAAGAATGGCTGAAACGCAATGTGCAAATAGCTGAGGATAGTGGAAATTTGATTAGAAGCGAGTGAGCATTGATCAATGACCGAGTACGTAAAGGCCTGCAAAAGCTCCATTGATGAGAAATAACCGAGGGCTACCCATAATGGTGCTGGTTGTTTCTTATAAGCGGCATAAGCTGTTGTTCCTATACCTATAACTGCCAGAATTGCTGACGCTTCTCCGCTCCAGCACATAAAATTTTTCTTTCCTGACAGGTGAAATGATGAGACTGATATTTTTAAATTCGAGCGGATTATATATGCGCAAATACGGCTTTAATTTGATTGCAGTCAAATCGCGGAAATAATTAGCAAGCTAATCAAGCAGCTATAGTATATGCTTTGGCAATCCTGACATTGGAAAATACTATGACCATAAAATCTGAGACATTGCTGACACTCCCACTGTTCTCTGGCCTTACACCCGAAGAAAATACGCGTCTTCTTGCGAATAGCCGTATGCGTAATTGTGAAGGCGGTGCGTTTTTATTCATGCACGGCGATACGATTGTTAATTTTTATGTGGTTTGTAGAGGGATTGTGCAAATCTTTCGCGCAACACCTGACGGACACGAAGTCACCAGTGATCTTTTAATTGCGGGGGATTCCCTCAACGCCGATGAGATTATCACCAAACAGGACACACATAATAAAAACGCGCGCGCTGTTGATGATGTTCTACTGCTTGAAATCCCTACATCTTGGATGCTGGAGAATTTAAGCAATTTTGACCATATGGCATCGCATTTAATGGCCACCTTATCTGATCGTCTGCATAGCGCGCAAATTGAGGCAGAGCACCAATCCACCATGTCCGCCACACAAATCGTCGCCTGCTATTTGCAAAGGCTATGCATCCTCTATGGCTTTGACCCCGATGGGTTTGAGCTGCCCTACAGCAAAACGCTGATCGCCTCGCGCCTGCGCATTGAGCTGGAAACATTCTCCCGCGCACTTAAAAATTTAAGAGACGAAGGTATTGAGGTTGATGGGACACATGTGTCGTTTACCGACACGCAAAAGACCAGTGATTTTGTATGCGATCAATGTTCACTCTCCGAAGAATGCCCCGCGCATATTGAGTTGCATAAAACATCGCAGAACATCACTAAATATGTGGCCTGATTTAACCTCAAGCCACAGCATTCGCATGTTCGTCTACATCGTCATGATTGATGAGCAGTTCAGAAATAATACTTCTAAATTTAGCAGCGTTAATAATGTAAGGGATCGCAAGCGTACGGCCGCCTGTTCCGTTCACTATAACGGTTGAATAGCCAAGAAGGCGTCCCACCAATGTTATAAAAACCTCAACGCTTTCAATTTTGCTATATCGCATTTGCGCGACATCAAGGTTGAATATACCGGTACGAATTATTATCCGCTTTTCTGTTGCGGCCAATAAAAGATAACAGCGTGTCAAATAAGCAACGCTAAACATGATGAATAGTTTCAACGTTAAAAATACACCAAATAATAGCAAAAGCTTAAACGGAAGACTAACATAGAGCATCAAACTCATAAAAATGATTGAGATAAAGAGCATCATGATGCTCTTCCAATAAATCCCTAAGCTTAGCTGGCCAATCTGAAGAACGCTCTCATCGGGCAAGAGCATCGATTTTAAGATATTCTGTGGCGCCTGATCTCGTTCCGTCCATAGGAAAAATGGCTTAATGAATTTTGCATCTTTCAAATGAAGCTGTTTTTTGTTTGAAAGCTTAGCCATAACGTTAAAATTCCTTGGCATATCATATTGTTATTGGGAACGAATTATTCATGCATTATAGGCATATAAAACAAATATAGCATTTGATTGTAATCAAAGCCTTTAAGCGCGCCGCCACTTAACATGCGCGCATGAACACAGATAAAAATATTGGCACTGTTGTGTCGATACGCGGCAGCGTTGTTGAAGTGGCATTTGATAATGATTTGCCGCCTATCTACAACATCCTGCATGCTGGCGCTAAGCACGAATTTATTCTGGAAGTCCTTTCTCAGCGTGACGATACATGCGTGCGCTGCATTGCTTTAACCGCGACGGGGGGCCTTGCACGCGGCATGCCTGTGAGCGATACACGCGCCCCGCTGAAAGCCCCCGTTGGTAAAGAGATTTTATCGCGCATGTTCGATGTCTTCGGCAATACGATAGATCACGGACAACCGCTTAACCCTACAGACTGGCGCAGCGTTCACCAAGATCCGCCATCGTTGGCGCGGCGCTCCACCAAATCCGAGATTTTTGAAACGGGCATTAAGGTGATTGATATCCTCACCCCCTTAGAGCGCGGCGGAAAAGCGGGGCTATTCGGCGGTGCAGGCGTAGGAAAAACCGTGCTGCTGACCGAGATGATCCACAACATGGTCGGGCGTCAAAAAGGCGTAAGCATTTTCTGCGGCATTGGCGAGCGCTGCCGCGAGGGGCACGAGCTATACCATGAGATGAAAGCGGCGGGCGTGCTGGAAAACATGGTCATGATCTTCGGCCAAATGAACGAACCACCGGGCGCGCGTTTTCGCGTTGGTCATGCGGCGCTGAGCATGGCGGAATATTTCCGTGATGATGAACATAAGGACGTCCTACTGCTGGTCGATAATATCTTCCGCTTCATTCAGGCGGGCGCAGAAATTTCTAGCATGATGGGGCAAATGCCGTCCCGCCTTGGCTATCAACCAACAATGGGCACGGAGCTATCGCGGTTAGAGGAGCGCATCGCAAACACCGATACCGGCGCAATTACCTCCATTCAGGCGGTGTACGTTCCCGCCGATGATTTCACCGATCCAGCGGCGGTTCACACATTTTCGCATTTGTCGGCTTCCATCGTTTTATCACGCAAACGTGCCAGCGAAGGGCTGTTCCCCGCGATTGATCCGCTGGCTTCGAACTCTAAAATGGCAACCCCCACGGTCATCGGCGATCATCATTATAAAATCGCGCAAAGCATTCGCCACACACTGGCCGAATATGAGGGGTTAAAAGACATCATCTCCATGCTCGGCCTCGAGCAGCTCTCCCCCGATGATCGCAAATTGGTCGGGCGGGCGCGGCGCTTAGAGCGCTTCCTAACGCAGCCCTTTTTCACGACCGAACAATTTACTGGCCTGACAGGAAAATCCGTCGCTCTTGAAGACGCTTTAGATGGGTGCGCCCGCATCTTGGACGATGAGTTTAAAGACATCCCCGAAAGTGCCTTCTACATGATTGGCACGATCGATGAGCTTAAACACGCGAAAAAAGGAGAGAGCGATGCCGCAAAATCTCATGCAGCTTAAAATCCTCCTCCCCTTCAAGGTTTTTGCCGATGAGCAAAACATATCGCGCATCGTCGCCAAAACGGCGCAGGGGTTTGTCGGGTTTCTGCCAAACAGGCTCGATTGCGCCGTGGCGCTAGCGCCCGGGATTTTGACATACGAACATGATGGCGGCGGGGAAGTCTTTATCGCCGTCGACGAAGGTGTTTTTGTCAAAAGCGGCACAAATGTCCTGATCTCCGTGCGCAATGCCATCGGCGGCAGTGATCTGAAGACGCTGCACAAGGCCGTCATTGATACCTTTATGAAAGACAACGAAGAGGAACAGGAGATGCGCTTTGCCCTTTCAAAATTAGAGAGCGGCTTCATCCATCGCTATGTAGAGCTACAGCATGGATGAATTCACTGACCAAATTAAAGCACAGACCAAACGCAAACTGCGCGCGAAAAGCCGTGAAAATCATATCTGGTCTGGCTTTGGCATGTTCGGTTTGGTCGGCTGGTCTGTGGCGCTGCCCGCTGTGCTTGGCGCGTTGCTCGGCATCTGGATTGATGAGCGTTACCCGAATTCGCATTCATGGACACTGGTCTTGCTGATTGCTGGACTGTGCATCGGCTGCTGGAATGCGGCGCGATGGGTGATGAAGGAACATAAAAGCATATCGGACGAGGAATCAAAAAATGACTGACATATCTATGATCACTCTGGTGCTCGCGCTTGGCGCAGGAAGTCTATTGGGCTTTATTTTCTATGGCGGTCTGTGGCTAACGGTCAGCAAAGGCCTCACTTCAACGCATGCCCATTGGTGGTTTATGGGCAGTTTCTGGCTGCGCCTTGCTATCGCGCTTGGTGGGTTTTATCTTGTGGCGCAGGGCGATTGGAAAAACCTGCTCGCCTGCTTCATTGGCTTTGTGCTCGCGCGCGTCTCGGTCAGAGTGCTGACAAAGGAGCCGCCCGATGCAGCTTAGCCCCGATGAGATTATCTTTTGGCAATATGGGTTTGTAAAACTCAATTCGACCATTATCACCTCTTGGGCGTTGATGGCCATCCTTACCATCGGCGCGATGCTAATCACACGCGGCTTGGCGCATGAGGCCAAGGTCTCGCGCTGGCAAAGCTTTCTCGAAATTATCGTTACCAACATAAACAAACAAATCAAAGAAGCCGGATTGGACAATCCCGAAAAATACATCAGCTTTCTGGGCACGCTCTTCTTATTCATTGCCGCGTCTAGCCTCTGCACGCTTTTGCCATTTTATACCCCGCCAACAGCTTCACTCTCAACCACCGTGGCGCTGGCGCTATGTGTGTTCGTAGCCGTACCGTTTTTCGGCATAACCTCGCGAGGGATTGGGGGTTACCTAGATTCCTATATTCAACCAACCATCATCATGCTGCCCTTTAATATCATCAGCGAGTTTTCGCGCACGCTGGCGATGGCTATCCGCCTGTTCGGCAATATGATGAGCGGCGGCATGATTGTCGGCATTTTGCTATCTATCACGCCGTTTCTTTTCCCCATCGTCATGACGGTGCTCGGCCTGCTGACCGGCATGGTGCAGGCCTATATTTTCAGCATTCTGGCCACCGTGTATATCGCGGCAGCCATTCGTTCCCCTACAGAAAAACCCGTAACCAACGAAAAGGATTTACAACATGGATAGCATGACATTAATTGCGGTGGCCTCCATCGTCACAGCAGGCATAACAACAGGCTTTGGCTGTTTAGGGCCCGCGCTGGGCGAGGGATACTCCGTCGCGACCGCGCTCAAATCTCTGGCGCAACAACCCGACGCCGCCAGCACCATCACGCGGACATTATTCGTCGGGCTGGCGATGATTGAATCCGCGGCGATTTATTGTTTCGTTGTGTCGATGATTTTGATTTTCGCCAATCCGTTTTGGAATCATGTCATCGCGCTCGGAACAGGACAATAATCCATGCATATTGATTGGTTCACCGCCCTCGCGCAGGCGCTTAACTTCCTCGTCCTGATGTGGCTTATGAAACGCTTTTTATATAAGCCAATTTTAAACGCCATCGCCGCGCGCGAAAAACATATCTCAGACCAGCTTGCTAACGCTGCGGACAAGGAATCTAAAGCCCAGAAAGAGCAGGGCGCGTTCAAGCAAAAAAATGACACGTTTGAAAAAGAAAAAACAAAGCTGATGAATGAGGCCCAAGCAGAAGCCGATGCGATACATACAAAGCTTTTGAAAAAAGCGGAAGCTGAGGCCGAAGAGTTACGTTCCAAAAAGAAAGAGGCTTTGAAAACAGAGCTTGATGATTTAAGTGCCGATATTCTCAAACAAACGAAAGAACAGGTGTTTGCTCTCAGCTCAAAGGTGCTGGGCGAACTTGCCGATGCTACACTTGAAGAGCGTATGGTTGCGGTATTTATCAAACGTCTGCACGCCTTAAACGATAAGGAGAAGGCGGCTTTCGCTTCAGACAGCGCGATCATTACAAGCGCTTTTGCCCTACCATCCGCGCAGCAAAAAGCCCTCAAAGCCGAAATCAAATCAGACACATTGAAATTCAAAATCACACCTGAATTGGTGAGCGGCATTGAGTTATCGGCAAACGGGCACAAACTCGCATGGAGTGTTTCTGATTATCTTGAGACACTCGAAAAGGAGGCCGCCCGTGCTGCATAAGAAGCTGGATAAAGGCTTTGCGGATATTAGCCAAGCGCTGGCGGGTGCAGCGCCGCAACTAACCGCGCGCGAAATCGGCACAGTGGTGAATATCTCAACAGGGATTGCCACCGTCATCGGCCTTCCCAATGTCGGCTCTGAGGAACTGCTGAGTTTTCCTGGTGGCGTTGAGGGCATTGCCTTCAATATCGATGAGGACGAAATCGGCGTTGTGCTTCTGGGCAATTACTGGCACTTGGGCACAGGCGATGAAGTCCAACGCACAGGCCGCGTTGTCGATGTGCCTGTTGGCGATGCGCTCATCGGGCGCGTTATCAATCCGCTCGGTCTGTCGCTGGATGGCAAAGACCCCGTGAAATCCTCCAAGCGCTTAGCCATTGAGCGTCCTGCGCCTGCCATCATGGATCGCGCCGCCGTCGCCGTGCCGCTACAAACGGGCATTATAGCCATTGACGCGCTAATCCCCATCGGGCGCGGCCAGCGGGAGCTTATCCTCGGCGATCGGCAAACCGGCAAGACCGCAATTGCGATTGATACGATTTTAAATCAGAAAGGCCGCGATGTGCTGTGCGTGTACTGCGCCATCGGTCAGCGCGCTTCGTCCGTGGCTAAGGTTATTGCCCGTCTGCACGAACATGGCGCGATGGATTATACGACAGTTGTGGTCAGTGAGGGCAACGACCCACCAGGCCTCACCTATATCGCCCCCTATGCCGCAACCAGCATTGCAGAACATTTTATGGAGCAAGGCCGCGATGTGCTGATCGTCTATGACGATCTCACCCACCATGCGCGTGCGTACCGTGAAATTTCCCTGCTGCTGCGCCGTCCGCCGGGGCGTGAAGCCTTCCCCGGTGATATCTTTTATATCCACTCCCGCCTGCTGGAACGCGCCACGCATTTATCCGAGGAGAACGGCGGCGGATCGCTCACTGCGCTCCCCATCATCGAAACCGAGGCACAGGATATCTCCGCCTATATCCCAACCAATTTGATTTCGATCACAGACGGGCAGATATACCTCTCCCCAACCTTGTTCGAACTAGGCATTCTGCCCGCCATTGATGTCGGTAAATCGGTATCCCGCGTCGGCAGCAAGGCGCAATTCGCCTCTTATCGATCCGTCACGGGCGACCTCAAACTCGCCTACGCACAGTTCCTAGAGCTGGAAACCTTCGCGCGCTTCGGCACACGCCTCGATGAACATACATCAAAAATTCTCGCCCACGGCAAGCGTATCCGCAGCTGTCTGGTGCAGGGGGAATCGCAGGCGCTCTCGCTCTCCGCGCAAATCACCTTGCTCCTCGCGCTCTCCCAAGGTTTGCTCGATGATATCGCCGAAGACAAAATATCCGATGCAAAAACCGCGCTTTGCGATGGGGTTTTCGATCTTCCCGCAGACGATGAAAAGCTCAACGATGAGACACGAAAAACTATTCTGGATACGGCCCGCACTGCGCTGGACAATATCAAATGACCAACAGCCTAGAACAAATGCGCCATAAAATCGCAGGCGCGGAGCAGCTTGAATCAGTGGTGCGCACCATGAAGGCACAGGCTGCCTCCAGCATCACCCAATACGAAAACGCCGTCCTCGCGCTCGGTGATTATACCCGCACCGTCGAGCTTGGCCTAATCGCGTGTTTTCACCAAAACAAACCGCTAATTTCAAAAACGCCCGATCCACAAAACATAACGGCGATTGTCTTTGGCTCTGATCAAGGGCTGGTCGGAAAATTCAACGACCAACTGGCCGGAATGGTAAAAACAGCCCTGCATGAGGAATCGGGCACAAAAACGCTCTGGAGCGTGGGCGCACGCATTGGCGGCCATTTAAATGACGCTGGGCTAAGCACAGAAAAAACCTTCGACGTTCCAGCCTCTATTGCGGCCATCACACCGCTTATCGGACAAATCTTAAATGAATGCGTCAGGAACGCAGCTGAGGATGATCATACAAAAACCCTGATATTCTATAACCGCCTTCAGGTAGGCAGTATTTATGAACCCACAAACCAACAATTACTTCCCTTGGACACGGCGTGGCAAAGCGGCTTGCGCCAGAGCTTGTGGACTGGAAACGCCTTACCGGAAATACTGGAGGATAAAGATACACCGCTTTTAAGCGCCCTAATGCGTGAACATCTTTTCATCTCACTCTATCGCGCCTGCGCCCAATCCCTCGCCAGCGAAAACGCCAGCCGCCTCGCCGCCATGCAACGCGCAGAAAAAAACATAGAAACGCTATTAGGTGACCTAAAACAAACCACCCGCACCCTGCGCCAAAACGCCATCGATGAAGAACTCTTCGACGTCATCGCCAGCTATGACGGTGCCAGCCGTTCTTATAGATAAAGATTTATTATATGGTATATCATCACTTTACAGATGGCTTTTTATCACGGGTTAAAAACTCGACTGGACTTGCTACCGAAAGGAAGCGTGTATGGATCTCAATAATAAGGAGCCATATATGCCTGAAAACCTCAAAAAATTGCCTTTAAGTGAACTACGCCAAATGTGGGCTGAAGCTTGGAATTTGCAGCCACCCCCACGTATTGGTCGAAGTATGCTTGAAAAAAGCCTAATCTTTAAAAGGCAAAATGCCCTGACACGAGAACAAGAGGCTCGGCTTGGGCTACTCATCAAACAATATAAACGCAATCCCAAATACTTCGATGACAGTGGCCTGTTGAAGCCTGGCACACGTCTAATCCGAAACTGGCAAGGCTTGCGCCATAGCGTTCTCGTCAAATCCGATGGCTTTGAATATCAAGAACGCATATACACCAGCCTTTCCCAGCTTGCCAATGACATCACTGGATCACGTTGGAACGGCCACCTCTTCTTTGGATTGAGAAAAACATCATGAAACCGGAAACAAAAAATTGCGCAATATATACAAGAAAATCTACGGATGAGGGTTTGGATACGGATTTCAATACGCTGGATGCACAAAGGGAGGCATGCGAGGCTTATATCACCAGCCAGAAGGCCGAGGGATGGAAGGCAGTCCAAACACAGTACAATGATGGCGGCTATTCAGGCGGCAACCTTCAACGACCTGGATTACAAAATCTATTGGCCGACATAAAAGAGGGGAAGGTTCAAACCGTTGTTGTTTATAAGATAGACCGTCTTACGCGATCCCTCATGGACTTTTCTAAGCTGGTTGAGATATTTGATGAACACGACGTAACCTTTGTGTCCGTCACGCAAAGCTTTAACACCACAACCTCCATGGGCCGCCTTACACTAAACGTGCTCCTCTCCTTCGCACAGTTCGAACGTGAGGTTTCAGCGGAACGCATTCGAGACAAAATAGCTGCTAGTAAAAAGAAAGGCATGTGGATGGGTGGCAACCCACCAATTGGTTACGAAGCCGTCGATAAAAAGCTGATCGTTAATAAACAAGATGCCAAAGTCACCCGTTATATTTTCGAGAGCTATCTTGCTTTAGGCTGCGTTGCCAAGCTTAAACGCGAACTTGATAATCAAGGCATAACTAGCAAAACGCGCATATCCAAGCGCGAAAGAAAAACTGGCGGCAAGGCGTATAGCCGCGGTGCGCTTTATAGCATGTTACAAAATCCAATCTACATTGGGAAAATTAGGCACAAAGAACAAACCTATGATGGTCAACATGAGGCCATTATCTCACAGAATATTTGGAATGCCGTACAAGAAAACCTAAAAAATCAAGCTGCAGCTAAACGAGGACATACCAAAGCTGATGAAGCTAATTTACTAAAAAGTCTTTTATTTGATTGTGAAGGTACACCTTATAGCCCCGATCATACCAAAAAGAGCGGAAAGATATATCGTTACTATATTAGTCAAAACTTGCTACAATATCGCGACCATCCCAAAGGTACTATGTCTCGTATCCCTGCGCACGAAATCGAAAAGGTTACAGTTAATACGATAGGCAATCATCTCATTGGTATTTTGATGCTAGATCAAATAACTGACCATCAGGTTATTCAACATATTAAGAAACAAACTTTACCAATAGAAATGTTTATCAGAACTTGCGTGAACAAAATTGTTGTTCATCAAAATGAATTGCAGATCGATATAAATGCCGAGAGTTTGAAAGAATCTATACAGGATAACCTCGATCTGAACATTCCCACCAAAACCAAAAATCATAACCATGTAATATCAGTACCATTTACAATACGAAGAGCCCACAAGGGCACTATTATTTTGAAGCCTGAAAACGATGAATATGATCCATTCGATCTTCCACCCAAACAACTCAAAAATCTGATCAGGGGTATTATCTGGCGTGATGAACATTTTGCTGGAATGTCTATGAAGGCGATAGCTGATCGTGAAGGCCTATCCAAAGCGGGTGTTCAGAAAATTGTTATGGGGAGTTTTGATACCCTGATGTCCCTATAAATTTCCCTGTTAATTTCGTGCTGGTTACAGCAAACGTAGATATCCTCTACGTTTTATCGTTCTGAACACTTTAAAAAATAAAAAGTTCCCTGTTAATTCCCTGTTTAACAGGGAATTTCAATCTCGAGACACTCGGAATAGCGATCAAGAGAATATTGGTGGTTTTAGGCTCAAAAAAGGAATTCTCTGCGTTGACCGACAAACCCAGATACGCAAAACCCCGCTATGTGCGGGGCTTGTGGCGTTGAATTCTCTAAGTGTCTCAAATAGCAGACTAAATGGTGGTGGGGGTAGGATTCGAACCTACGTAGACTAACGTCGTCGGAGTTACAATCCGATGCCTTTAACCACTCGACCACCCCACCACATAGTATTTATCGGGAAGTCGAAATTAACAGGTGCGATAAAAAGCCTTTTGAACTTTAATGTCAAGTATGCGATAGCATTGCACATGAAAAAAAATACAAAACAGCCGAAAAATTATGGCCGCGGTAAAGCGACGGGCAAAGCATCGGGCAAACCAAATCATAAATCGCAAGAGCGTCAAGGCGGGAAAGAGCCGCGCGGTAGCGGCCCGAAACTGCCCCGTGCGAGCCTTTATGGGTTTCACGCGGTGTCTGAGGCGTGGATGAATGAGGGGCGCTCTATCGAGGCGCTATACGCCACAGAGGCGGGATTAAAAACTTTTGAAGAGAGTGTTGATAAAGCACGCCGCGCAGGACTGGATCGCCCTGCCCCGCAGGTTGTTGATAAATTTGCGCTGGAAAAGGCATTGCCGCAGGGAGTGGTGCATCAGGGCTTAGCGCTTGTATGTCCGTTGATTGAGGAATCCAGTCTTCAGGATTTTGTGATTTCGGCGGCGCATAAAAAATCGTTGATCGTGATGCTTGATCAGGTGACCGATCCGCATAATGTTGGCGCAATATTGCGCAGTGCGTGCGTTTTCGGCCTTGATGGGATGATTATGCAGCGCAAACATGCGCCGTTTCTGGATGGGGTTTTGGCGAAAACCGCATGCGGCGCGGTGGAACATGTGCCGGTTGCGTATGAAACCAATTTGAGCCGTAGCATCGAAGAGCTGCAAGCGGCGGGGTTCTTCGTT
>JAACQG010000012.1:322-73093 GCA_009995045.1 Alphaproteobacteria bacterium | reverse complement strand
TTCTGATTTACCCGATAAAGTTGTTTTGGTGATGGGCGCGGAAGGGCCGGGATTACGACGGCTCATTAAGGAGCATTGTGACTCGTTGTTGCGTCTGCCCACGGCTGGCCCTATTTCTAGCTTGAATGTGTCCAATGCGGCGGCTGTGTCATTTTATGCATTGAAATCATTATAAAATATCAAAAATAGCTAAAATTTTAAGTATTTTATTGACAATGTGTCAGTGAGACCCTATATTTGAAACATAGGTTGAGTTTACAAAAAGTGTTCATAAGAACCGATCAACCCACCATAATAAAAAGATCCGCATAACGGACAAACGGTGTTAATAAAGCATTTTAGAGGGTGCAAGCAATGAATAGAATTCGCAAGTGTGTTGCGACCTGTGTGAGCAGTTGCCGCCAATATTTTTCAAAGATTTTTAGTGCCTTTCTTTTAGAAAGTTTTTCCGATGGATACTATGCGCGTCAATACGCGCTTGTGCCCATCACTTACAGATCCCCACAGAAACCCGTTTCTGTTTATCGCTCATTCCCCTATGGGCATAAATAAGACAGGTTTCACCCTACGACTTGCCCCCCTCTTTTGGGGGGTTTTTTTTTAGCGGTTATGGACTCTGCGCGTGGAATGCTCCATGTTTCGAATATGAATCAGACAGCGACTTCCAACGATCCCTATCCCTCAACAGAGCCATGCGAAGACGAGCTTTATCTCGTTGACGGATCGGGCTTTATTTTCCGTGCATATTTTGCCATGGCCTATTCGGGACGTGGGGATATGACGAATCCTGATGGGGTGCCTGTTTCTGCGGTGTTCGGGTTTACGCAAATGTTGCTGAAGCTGATTAAGGATTATGACGCGCCTTATATGGCGGTGGTGTTTGATCCGCCCGGCGGGTCGTTTCGTAATGATATCTACCCCGAATATAAGGCCAACCGCGACGCACCGCCCGATGACCTTATCCCGCAATTCCCACTTGTGCGGGATGCGACGCGTGCGTTTGATATTCCAGCGGTTGAGGCCAAGGGATATGAGGCGGATGATTTGATTGCGGCTTACGCCAAGCGCGCGACGGAGATGGGCAAGAAGGTTGTGATTGTGTCGTCGGATAAGGATTTAATGCAATTGGTTAGCGACAATGTCCGCATGTTAGACCCGATGAAGAATAAATGGATTGGTGTTGACGAGGTTATTGAAAAGTTTGGTGTGCCACCCAATAAGGTCACGGATGTGCAGGCGCTTGCGGGCGATAGCACCGACAACATTCCGGGTGTTCCGGGAATTGGGATCAAGACAGCGGCGCAATTGATCGAGGAATATGGTGACCTCCATACGCTCCTTGAACGCGCCAGTGAGATCAAACAACCCAAGCGCCGTGAGAAGCTCATGACTCACGCCGATGACGCACGCATTTCTGAAAAACTTGTGACTCTTGATTGCGACGCGCCGATCCCAATGCCGATTGAGGATATGAAGACGCATGATCCCGATAAACCCGAATTGATGGCGTTTCTTAAGGCGCATGCTTTTAATTCGATTATCAAACGTTTGGGCGGTCAAAGCGTGGCAAGCCCGCAAAAAGCATCGGGCGCAGAAGCCAAACCTGCCACCGAAGAAACGCCCATGCCGGCCATTGAGAAGAATGTGTATACGCTCATTAATGATGAGGCCACATTGCAGGATTGGATTGATGAAGCATATAAAAACGGTACGGTTTGTATTGATACTGAAACAACCGCTCTAACCCCCGCTAAGGCTAAGCTTGTTGGAATCTCTCTCACCAGTGAAATCGGTAAGGCAGCGTATATTCCGCTAGGGCACATTGCCGAACAAGCCGATCTTTTGGGCGAATCACAAGGCAGCGATATTGCCCAGCTCGATATGCAAAAAACCCTCGATATGCTCAAACCCATGTTAGAGGATCCCAGTGTGATGAAGGTTGCACATAACATGAAATATGATTGGCAGATTTTTGCAAAGCACGGCATTCACATCCATCCATGCGATGACACGATGTTGATTTCATATGTGCTGGATGGGTCATCACATAAGCACGGGATGGACGCATTATCTGAGCAGTATCTGGGTCACACCCCCATCCCATTTAAAGAGGTCGCAGGCACAGGCAAGGCGCAAGTGACATTCGACCGCGTTGATATCGAGAAGGCTTTGGACTATGCCGCAGAAGATGCAGAGGTGACTCTGCGCTTGTATCATATTCTTAAACCCCGCCTTGTTGCGGAACGCATGGTGAGCGTTTATGAAAATCTCGAACGCCCGTTAATTCCGATCATCGCGCAGATGGAAATGGATGGGGTCAAGGTTGATCCTGCCATTTTGAAAACCATGAGCGCGGATTTTGGCAAGCGCATTGCGGATTTAGAAGGACAGATCCACGACATTGCAGGGACACAGTTTAATATCGGCTCTCCCAAACAAATTGGCGAGATTCTGTTTGATCAAATGGGCCTAGAAGGCTCGAAGAAAACCAAGACCGGACAGTATTCTACAGATGTTAAAACACTTGAAGAATTGGCGTTGCAGGGGCATGAAATTGTTCAAAAAATCCTTGATTGGCGCGGGTTGTCGAAGCTTAAATCAACATACACAGACGCGCTGCAGGAACAGATCGTTGCCGAGACAGGGCGCGTGCACACCTCTTATCATATGACGGGTACGAGTACGGGGCGTTTGGCCTCGTCTGATCCTAATTTGCAAAACATTCCGATCCGCACCGAAGACGGGCGCGCGATCCGCAATGCCTTTATAGCCGAGGAAGGGCATACCTTGCTCTCGGTTGACTATTCTCAGGTCGAGCTTCGTTTGGCCGCGGAAATGGCAGGGGTTGAAGCCCTGAAGCAAGCGTTTCGGGACAATGTCGATATTCACACCCTGACCGCGTCACAAGTTTTTGATGTGCCGCTCGATGAGGTTGACGGAGAAACACGCCGCCGCGCAAAGGCCGTTAATTTCGGGATTATCTATGGTATTTCGGGATGGGGCCTCGCCAAGCAATTGGGCTGCGGCCCTGCGGATGCGAATGATTTTATTAAACGTTACCTTGCGCGCTTTCCAGAGATTAAAGATTATATGGAAGCGAAAAAGGAAGAAGCGCGGGCGCATGGCTATGTGAGCACGCTATACGGGCGCAAATGTTTTACTCCCAATATCAACGCGAAAATCCCCGCGCAGCGTAGCGGATCGGAACGTGCGGCGATTAATGCGCCCTTGCAGGGCACCGCCGCCGATATCATGAAAATTGCGATGACCAAAATGCCAGCGGCGCTTGATGCGGCAAAGCTTAAAGCGAGGATGCTTTTGCAGGTGCATGATGAATTGATATTTGAAGTGCCCGATGACGAGCTAGAGCAAACATCGGCGTTGGTGAAAGAGGTGATGGAAAATGCGTTTCATATTATGGGCGTGAACATATCCGTACCCTTGGAAGCCGAGGCCGGACATGGCCTGAACTGGGGCGAGGCACATTAACTTAATGCCCACCGAAAAGCTCAAGTAAAGTCTCTGGCTGGATCGCAGCAAGCATGGTAAAATATCATTTATAATAATGATTTAGGTACTATGTCCGATCCCATTACAATCGCCCTCGATGATGATAAAATAATTTCCGCGTTTCACGGACAGCCGCGTGAAGATGCCGTGCTTAAACGCAAGCAAACATTGGTGCTGATGATGCACGGCTTTCCCGGTGATAAATCATCACATAATAATATCTATGGCGAGCTTGAATTTATTCTTAACCATAAAGGCTTTCATACGCTTCGCTTTGATTTTTATGGCTGTGGCAAAAGCAGCGGCAGCGAAGAAGATTTCTCGCTCAATCGCGCGCGGGTCACGCTCGATATCGTAAAAGAATGGGCGGAAAGTAGTGGATATAAGAGACTTATATTCATCTCCGAGGGATTGGGCTGCGCGGTTGCTCTTATGAATATGGAGATCAATCTGGCTTGTCAGGTCATGTTATGGCCTGCGTTAGATGCACAGCACGTCGCAAAAACGCTTTTTGGGGCGGATAATATCTCGCTCGAAGCCAAACAAAATGGCTATGTTTCGTTGGGCGATCATAAAGCGGGGTTAGGTTTTATTAGCGAACTTTCTAAAACCAACCTCAAGCCGCTTTTCCAAGATACCACTATGCCTGTTCTTATCATGCATGGTGTTGACGATAACCTTTACCCTGTTGAACAATTGGATTTAGCGCGTCAATATATGACATCCAAACGCATTGAAATTATGACCTTCCAAGACGGCGCGCATGGCCTCCCCGCGCTTAACCATCGCAAATCGATGTTTTTTCACATCACGCAGTTTATCGAAAAATATGCATAATGATTTCATCGACGCTGTATGATCAGCGCACACCTCTTCGCAGCCTTTACGGCGCTTGCATATTTTGCTTGATTTGTGTGTCGCTATGCTTGTATAAAGCCGCATACGAAGTGATGGCTTGGCGAGTACGGCTGCCTCAGCCATCAAATAACAACCCTATTTTAGGAGACATGAAATGCCGAAAATGAAAACCAAATCTAGCGCGAAGAAGCGATTTCGCGTGACGAGCAGTGGTAAGGTTAAGGTCAAACAGGCCAAAATGCGCCACATGCAAATGAACAAACCAAAATCCATGAAACGCAAAGCAAAAGGTACGACCACATTGGCCGAGCCAGATGCACGTAAAGTATTGGGCTTTTATCTTCCTTATTCACGTAAGAAAAAGAAGAATTCAATTGAAAAAGAAGCAGCTAAAAGCGGAGGTACTGAATAATGGCACGCGTTAAAGGTGGTCCTCGCGCCCATGCGAGACATAGAAAAGTTATCAAAGCAGCGAAGGGCTATTATGGCCGTCGCAAGAGCTGTTTCCGTACTGCCGTTCAGGCGGTTGAGAAAGCAGGTCAATATGCTTATCGTGACCGTCGCACGAAGAAACGTAATTTCCGCGCATTGTGGATTCAGCGTATCAACGCAGCGGCTCGTCTTCACGATCTTAAATACTCAACATTGATGTATGGCCTTAAGCTTTCAGGTATTGAGCTTGACCGTAAATCACTTTCCGAGATTGCGATCCACGACGAAGCAGGCTTTGCAGCGATTGCGAAAACTGCGCAGACAGCATTGGATAAGCAAGCGAAAGCAGCTTAGTTTATAAGCTAAAGAATTTTAAAAACGGCCTCCGATGTGGGGCCGTTTTTTTTATGGTTGTAATGTTAGGGGCTGTAATCTTCTGCCAACCAGCGAATGTTATCAAGCATTGCCGATTGAAGCCGCCGGGGCATTTTTCTTGCCCTATTAGCAACGTCTTTTACGTTAGTGTATATGCAACGCGCATTTGCGCTCTGAGCCGCTTCTAATAAGCCCGCCCCTCTAATACGTTCCTGTCTTTTTTGAACCCTAGCTTGCCTGGCTTTTGAACGGCCACCCACAGCGTTGATATTTTCAACAGCACGCCAAAAATCGGGCGTTAGCCTACCCCCAACTCCCGCCATTTCTGACAGCTCATGCAATGTCGCCGTTGTTAGTGCGCGCTCGGAAAGCCCTGATTTCTTTTGCATTGCCTGATACTTTTCGTTTTTCAATATATAAACCGTTATATGACAATGTAATTTATACGTAAAGTGAATAAAAATTCTTGGTCTATTAGTATCTTCCTGTTAAAAATTCTTATGACTGATATTGCACATTTAAAAACTGAACTTTCTGCCGAGATTACGGCGGCGAATGATTTGAAATCTCTTGATGATATCCGTGTAACCGTGCTCGGGAAAAAGGGTCGGATTACGGCGTTGATGAAGACGCTTGGGAAGATGGATCCTGAGGAGCGCAAAACCACAGGGCAAGCACTTAACGTGCTTAAGGACGAGATTGCGGATTTGATTAAATCCCAAGAACGCGCGCTGAAAAAACAAGAGATGGATGCGCGGCTTACAACAGAAGTCGCCGATATCACGCTTGATACGCGCCCTGCGCCGAAAGGCAGCATTCACCCGATTTCACAGACGATCGAAGAATTGGTTTCAATTTTTGGCGCGATGGGGTTTCAGGTTGCCGAAGGGCCGGATATTGAAGATGACTGGCATAATTTCACGGCGCTAAACTTTCCGCCCGGTCATCCGGCGCGTGAAATGCAGGATACATTCTTCCTTCCCACCGACCCCGAAGAGAGCGATCCGGAACGTGCGAAGAAGCTTTTGCGGACACACACGTCGTCGGTGCAAATCCGTCACATGGTGGAAACCATGAAGACCAGCACGCCACCGATTAAAACAATCTGTTTCGGGCGCACCTATCGCTCTGATTTTGATATGACCCATACGCCGATGTTCCACCAGATGGAATGTCTTTACGTGGATAAAGGCGTCACGATGGCGCATCTTAAGGGATGCCTGACTGATTTCGTGCGTGCCTTCTTTAAGCTTGATGATCTGCCTGTGCGTTTTCGCCCTTCCTTCTTCCCGTTCGTTGAACCGGGCGCCGAAGTTGATATTGGCTACACCAAAGACGCGAAAGGCGGTATTAAGCTTGGCGCGGCGAAAGATCCGGCAGACCAGAAATGGATGGAGATTCTTGGCTCTGGCATGGTGCATCCCAATGTTCTTAAAAATTGCGGCATTGATCCCGATGAGTATCAAGGCTTTGCGTTTGGCATGGGAATTGAGCGCGCGACCATGTTGAAATACGGCATTCCTGACCTTCGGACATTCTTCGAAAGCGATGTAAGATGGCTTGAGCATTATGGATTTGATCCGCTGAAACGCCCCAATTCCGCGCAAAGATAAGCGAGCGGATTTGATGAATATCCGCCCCATACAGCCCCATGATTTCCCGCAATGGCTTGCCCTTTGGAATGCCAATAATTTGGGACATAAAGATGAAGCGGTAACGACAGAGACTTGGGCACGGCTTAATGATGAGCATATGCCCGTTCATGCTCTGGTTGCCGAGGATCAAGGCGCGTTGGTCGGGTTGGTTCAATATGTTGTTCACCCGACAACGGGCAGCATTGCGCATATTTGTTATATGCAGGATGTTTTTGTTGATCCCGACCATCGTGGAAAAGGCATTGCGCGGGCGATGATCAAACATTTGGAGCGGATCGCCAAAGCCGAGAAATGGGCGCGGCTTTATTGGATCGCCGAGGAGACGAATGTGGCGGCGCAGGCGCTATACAAAACTCTTGGCCAACGCGTTAATTTTACGATACATATGATACCAACCAACACTTAGAGATTTTGATATGAAATTTACATTGAGCTGGCTTTCGCGGCATTTGGATACAAACGCATCTTTGGAAGAGATTTCCGAAACCTTGACGGCAATTGGCCTTGAGGTTGAGGAGATCATTGATAACGCCGCGACGTATGCTCCGTTTACCGTGGCTTGTGTTGAAAAAGCGGAAAAGCATCCTGATGCGGACAAGCTGCAGATTTGTACCGTGAAAACCGCCAGCGGTACGCAGCAGATTGTCTGCGGCGCGCCGAATGCTCGCGCAGGGATGAAAGGGATTTTTGCCCCCGAAGGTACGTATATTCCTGGTCTTGATGTGACATTGAAGAAAGCCAGTATTCGCGGCGTCGAGAGCTGCGGGATGCTTGTTTCCGAAAAGGAAATGGAGCTTTCGGATGAACATAAAGGCATTATCGAAGTCGATGATAAATATGAGATCGGCACGCCGATGGCAGAGGTTTTTGGCCTTGATGATCCGGTGATTGATATCGCGCTCACCCCTAACCGCGCCGATTGTGCCGGGGTTTACGGGATTGCTCGGGATTTGGCGGCGGCCGGGCTTGGTAGCCTTAAAGAATTGGATATCCCAAATGTTGGTGGCTCTTTCGCATCCAGCATTGATGTTGCGATCGAAGATGACGGATGCGCGCAGTTTTTGGGACGTGAGATCAAGGGCATTAAAAACTGTGCTTCGCCAGCGTGGCTTCAACATTTGCTGAAAGCCGTTGGCCTGCGCCCTATTTCTGCGTTGGTTGATATTACGAATTTCATCAATCTTGATCATGCGCGTCCGCTTCATGTTTATGACGTTGATAAAGTGAGCGGCAATCTCGTTGTTCGCGCGACCAAAAACGGGGAAAGCTTTGACGCGCTGAACGATAAATCTTACACGGTGAATGATGGCGCGATTGGGATTTATGATGATTCTGGTCTCCTTGGCCTTGGCGGAATTGTTGGCGGCGTGTCGAGCGGATGCACAGACGCAACAACCAGCGTATTTTTGGAGGCGGCGTATTTTGATCCTGCGCGCATTGCACGTACGGGTCGTGATTTGGGTGTTACGTCGGATGCGCGGTATCGTTTTGAACGCGGTGTTGACCCTGAATTTACGGTGCAAGGGTTGGAATTGGCGACGCATCTTATTCTCGAGATTTGCGGCGGCGAGGCCAGCCAGATTGTTAGCGCAGGCGCTGCGCCAAAATGGCAGCGCGAGATTGATTATGATCCTGCTTACCTGAAACAGCTTATTGGGCTTGATGTGTCTGCGGATCGACAGAAGCAGATTTTGGAAGACCTTGGGTTTCATGTGAATTGCGATGATGGTTTTACGATCCATCCGCCAAGCTGGCGCGGTGATGTGTTCGGTAAAGCGGATATTGCGGAAGAAGTGATCCGCATTGTTGGGTTTGATGATATTCCTGGCGTGTCTGTGACATCGGGCATTTCCAATCCATTACCAGCGGAAACACCGCTTTTGGCGAAATCGCGCGCGGCGCGTGCGGCGATGGCGGCGCGTGGTTTGCAGGAATGTGTGACCTGGTCTTTCCTGTCCAAGGATGAGGCGATTGCGTTTGGCGCGAATGACAATGCGATTAAGGCGCTCACGCTGCAAAATGCGATCTCTAGCGAGATGGATGTGATGCGCCCCAGTATATTGCCGAATTTGATTGCAGCAGCGCGTCGTAATGCGGCGCGTGGATTTGCCGATGTTGCGCTGTGTGAAGTTGGACCAGTGTTCAATTCTCCGCGTCCCGATGGGCAAGCGAGCGTTGCGGCAGGCATTCGCAGCGGCGCATATTCAGCGCGCAATTGGAGCGATAGCAATGCATCGCGAGATGTTGATTTATTTGATGCGAAGGCCGATTGTCTGGCTGCGCTAGAGGCAGCGGGCGCGCCAGCGGCGACGGCGCAGGTTACACGCGATGCGGCGGAATATTTCCATCCCGGTCGTTCGGGCGCTATTCGTTTGGGCAAGAATATCCTTGCGCAATTTGGTGAGATCCACCCCTCGATCCTTGAGGAGTTTGATGTGAAAGGCCCAGTTGTCGGGTTTGAGATCTTCCTTGAAAACATTCCAGAGCCGAAACGCAAAGGCACAGAAAAGCCGTTTCTTGCCCTGCCTCCACTTCAGGCGCTTTCGCGTGATTTTGCGTTCCTCGTTGATGACAGTGTTGATGCTAAGGATATCGTGAAATCGGCAATGGCCGCGGATAAGAAATTGATTTCCGGCGCGTCTGTGTTTGATGTGTATACCGGCAAAGGTGTTGAGGATGGTCAGAAATCCGTCGCGCTAAACGTAACCATACAGCCGATTGATGAGAGCCTTAAGGATGAGCAGATTGAGGCGATCATGCAGGCCGTGATCGATTTGGTTGGCAAGAAAACCGGAGGCATTTTGCGTGGTTGATTTTGCGCATAAGAAACATGAAACACATAAGGAAAGCCTTTGGAAATTCCTCGCTTTGCTAGGCGTTTTGGCTGCATATTTTGGCTATATGAGCTGGAAATTTGATGCGGCGACGGGGGCTTGGCTTTCGGTTTTGAGTTGGAGTTTCTTTGTGCTTTGCACGCCTGTTGCCGATGGTGGGTTTATTGTTGCGTTTCCGATCCGGCTTTTGTTCGGGGCGCGGATGTTAATTACACAGGCCGTGATTTGGGTTGTGGCGATTGTGGTTAATCTGGCGGCGCTTTATTTCTCTCCTGATAGCTATGATGATATTGCGCTGACGCGTTTGCTGCATTCAATTTTGACGACGCCGTGGCCATATTGGGGCATTTTGGCGATTGCGGCTACGGGCACGGCGCTGTCTATCTGGTTTGGCGACGAGATGATGGATGTGACCAAGCATAAGGATCGCGACAAGCATCATAAGCACGGGTTTAAATATAAGATCGTGCTGATTGTCGGGCTTGGCGTTTTGACGGTGGTTGCGTATTACCATCTGTTGAGTGATCTGGGCATCTCGATCCCCGAGATTTAACATTATACCCCATCGCAAATAGCCTTCACTTTGTTTTTGGGGGATTTGGGACTATGCCCCCTATACGGCTTTGTTTTTCCATGGCTTTTATCAGTTTGATTTCCTCCAATTCGACCGCATGTTTTACAAATTCGCGGTTGTGATGGAGCATCTCGGTGATGAGTTTTTTGTATAATCCATCGCCGCCATATTTATAGGCATTCATTGCAACGCGGGCTTTGCCAGCGGATGTTTTGGGGCCGGTTGATTGCGCCCATGGTTTGTTTTTTAAGCAGCGTTGGCGCTGTGCCTCGCGTCGTTCGGGTGTCCAGTTTTTGCTCATTTTTGCGGTCCTTTCGTTTGGGGTGAAAGGCGATAGTATAGGATATTATTCCTAATTTGGCAAGGTTTATGGTTATACTACAGGAGTATTTAAATTTAAATACTGAGTGTGAGGGAGCCTTTATACATGGAAATATGAAATAGGATTCATATAAAGTAAACCTTCCCCAACAAATGCCTGTATGTGCTCTTTTTTTCCGAAGCGGGCTAACAAAATCGGTGAAATATTTTTCACATTAACCCTTATCTCCCAATTCCTCGGCCAGAATATCCTTTCTGCTCAATTTCCCGATCATTGTTTTTGGCAGTGGTTTGTCGCGGAATTCGAAGCGTTTGGGCATTTCTATTCGGGAGATTTTGTCTGTCATGAAATCTTTGAGGTCTTCGACCGTGAGTTCGCGCCCTTCTTTTAGCTTGATCCATGCTTTGACGATTTCGCCGCGTTGGGCATCCGGAATCCCCGCGACGATGCATTCTTCGACATTGGGATGTTGGTAGATGGCTTCTTCGACATGTCTTGGGTAGACGTTATAGCCGTTGGTGATGATCAGGTCTTTGATGCGGTCAACAATGTAGATGTAGCCTTGTTCGTCCATGATTGCGACATCGCCCGTATGCAGGCGCAGGCCGCCATCGGGTGTTTTGCGCAAGACATCGGCGGTGGCTTTTTCGTTGTTGTAATAGCCTTTCATCACCTGTGGCCCGCGGATGCATAGCTCACCGCGCTCGCCTAATTCCATGGGGGTTTCTTTGTCTTCGCGGTCGATGATTTCGATCACAGTTTGGGGCACGGGCAGGCCGATTGATCCCGCGACATTTTCGCCAAAGGGCGGGTTGACGGTTGCGACGGGTGTGGATTCGGTGAGGCCGTATCCTTCGAATACTTTACATCCCGTTTTGGCTTCGAATTTCTTTTTGACCTCAACGGGGAGCGGCGCACCGCCAGAGATGCAATAATTGAGGGAGGAGAGGTCGAACTCTTGTACCTTTGAGTAGTTATTTATCGCATTGTAAATGGCGGGAACGCCGGCCATATATTGCGGTTTGCATTTTTGGATGAGCTTTAGCGTGTCTTTCAGTTCGAAACGGGGGATGGTGACGATTTCCATCCCTGCGAGGACAGCCATATTCATGCAGACGGTCATGGCGAAGACGTGGAAAAACGGCAAGACGGCAAGCATCTTTTCGTGTCCCTCAGGATCGGGGAAATTGGAATAGCATTGCACCGCGTTGGCGTGGATATTTTCGTGGGTGAGCATGGCGCCTTTTGGTACGCCGGTTGTACCGCCGGTATATTGCAAAACAGCGACATCATTGCTGAGGTCGATATCAACCTTCGTCGTTACGCCATCATTATTGATGATATCAGCATACGATAAGATGCGCTGATTGAATTTTACTTTGCCGCGATCTTTGGCTTTGAAAATTGGAAAGAGGATGTTTTTCGGGAATGGGAGGATATCGATAAACGGGCAGATGATGAGTTTTTTCAGGCGCGTTTCCGAGAGCATTTTGACCGCTTTGTCGGTCATTAATGCAAGATCAAGAGTGACGAAAATATCGGTGTCACTGTCTTCGATTTGGTGGCGAAGTTCGGCCTCGGCATAGAGCGGATTATAATTGACGACGGTCGCGCCGATTTTAAGGGTGGCGTAATAGGCGATGGGAACATAGATGCAATTTGGCAGAAAAAGCCCGATTTTGTCGCCTTTTTGGACGCCCATCCCTTGCAGGCCTTTTGCAAATTTATTGACAAGATCGAGGAGTTCAGACCAAGTATGGGTGGTTCCATTGCCCATGAAATCGAAGGCGTTTTCGTTTGGTTTTGCTGCGGCGGTGTCTTCAAGAATGTCGAACATGCTGCAGGGTTTTATCTCCATATTCCAATCAGGTTTCGGAGGGTAATTTTTTAACCATACATAGCTTTGTGTGTTGTCGATATCCGTCATAATGAATGAGACTCCTTTCCATTCGCAATACTATACGCGGTGTGAATTCTTATTCTTTTTAGTATACCATATTTTTGTCTTAATCCTTTAGTTGGATTTGTTCTGGATTTTTTAGGCAAATTCCTGCAGAATCAAATTATGGGTTCGCGGTAATGCATCATGCAGTCCTCCCCAGCGTTGAATAAAAGGAATTTATCTTGTCTTCTTACGATCAATCCCTCTCTGAGGGCGCCCAGACTTCGGGTGATATCAAACCAATTAAGTTACATTTGAAATGGTTCAACGGCACGAAAGGCTTTGGGTTTTTGGTGCCCGAGGATGAAAGTTTCGATGCGTTTTTGCACATCACCACGCTTCAGGAATGCGGGATGCATTTTCTTGGTGAGGGTGCAGTTTTGCTTTGCACGATATTTGACGGGCAAAAAGGCAAGCAGGTTAAAGAAGTGATTGAAGTGATTGAGCAAGGCAGCGTGAATATGATGCCGGAAATCAACGAAGAAGACGGCACATTCACCATGAGTGGTTTGGTGAAGTGGTATAAGCCTGAAAAAGGGTTTGGGTTTATTATTCCAGATGACGGAATGAAGGATGTTTTCATTCATAAAAGCTTGCTTGATAAGCTTGAGATTGAAGAGCTTGAAGCGGGGCAGCGTGTGCGCGTTACGCTTAAGAGCGTTGATAAAGGCCGCGAGGCGGTTGATATTCAGGTTGTGCGCTAAGCGATCTTATTTACACATACAGATTAAAATCAGCATAAAAAAAGCTGAGCTTTTGAGGGCTCAGCTTTTTAGCAGGAAGGTCTATTAGGCTTACTTGCTTGCGACGGCTTTTTTGGCTGCCTCAAGTTCTTCGGCGCTGACTGTTTGTATTGTTCCTTGGTCTTTCATGATGCGGTTACGGGTTGCGGGTTGATACGCGACCTGTGAATGCTCAAGACAGTATGGAAGGCTTGGGAGGGATTTACATCCGCAAAAGCCGAAATCTTTTTCGCGTGGGTCGCCCATCGGCCAACGGCATCCGCCTGCCTGGAGGTCAGTGAGGGGAATACGCTCGCGCCCGTCATCGACGAATTCTTTTGCGCGCTTGCGGGGCTGAATGGCCTCGACCGGTTTTTTGTTTTGATTTTGTGGTTTGGGAGCGGCCACTTTTTTGTTTTGTTGGATCGGAGATACGCGGTTGGATAGTTTAAGGCGATGCGCCTTTCCGATCACAGCGTTGCGTGTCACGCCGCCTAATTCTTTAGCGATTTCTGCCGCTGTTTTGCCTTCACCCCAAAGCTTTTTAAGCGTAGCTACGCGATCATCAGTCCAACTCATTTTAGTATCTCCCACACAATTTCATGGGCATTAACCCTTTGAAATATAATAAAAACGTTTAACAATGTATTTAATAAAGAGAGAGTAACAGGAAGGGATTAGCTCTGCCAAGACAGGTTTGTGAAAAACGATTCGTTATACACATTTTTAAAGTTTTTTAATTGCCTCGTGGTGCTTTTTAATTAGCTTCGGCGGAGCGGGCTATGAAGCCCGTCAACGCAGTCGTGACCTTTTGATGCAATAATTACAATCCCATGAGACCAAAATTTTCGGGATTATCTGGCCAGTTTTCTTTTACTTTTACGAAGAGTTTTATATGCACTTTACAGCCGAGCATTTCTTCGAGTTCTAGGCGGGCGGCCTTGCCGATTTTTTGAATTTGCGCGCCGCCTTTGCCAAGGACGATTGCCTTTTGGCTGTCGCGTTGGATATAGACGGCCTGGGTGATTTTGATGTCGCCGTTATCAAATTGTTCCCATTCTTCGGTTTCAACCAACGCAGCATAAGGCAGTTCGCGGTAGAGTTGGTTGAAGATTTTTTCACGCGTGATTTCGGCCGCGAGCATGCGCATGGGCATGGTTGTGACCTCGTCTTCTTCGAAATGCCAGACGCTTTTTGGCATTTCCTCGGCGAGTTTATCGAGCATACGATCAAGGCCTTTATTCTTAAGCGCGGAGATCATGAAGGTGGCTTTATAGTCGAAATTTGCGTTTAGCTCTTGAGTGAGGGTGAGCAGTTTTTCTTTTTGGATGGCGTCGATTTTATTGAGTGCGAGGAAAACGGGTTTATCCCTTGGCAAGCGTTGTTCGATGAGCTTGGCTTTTTCGATCGCCTTTGGTTCATTCGCGCTGACGAGATGGAGGATACAATCGCCCTCATCAAGGGAGTCAAACGCCGCGCCGACCATGGCGTGTTCCATTGTTTTTTGCGCGTCGAAAACACCGGGCGTATCAATGAAGATCATTTGGTCTTTGTCTTCATGGATCATGATGCCGAGAACGCGGCAACGTGTTGTTTGTTTCTTGGGTGAAACGATGGAGACTTTTTGCCCCACAATTTGATTGATGAGTGTTGATTTTCCGGCGTTCGGCAGGCCGATAACAGCAACGAAGCCGCAGGTTGTTTCAATTGGGTTTTGGGGTGTGTCGGTCATGTCATGTCTTTCGCATGTTTTTCGATGAACGCGGTAGCTACGCGTTTTTCGGCTTCTTGGCGGGATGGCCCTTGGACGGTGATGTTATCGAAGCCTTCGATTGTGAGTTTAATGTCAAAAATGGGCGCGTGATCCGGCCCTGATTGTGCAGCAATTTCGTAGCGCGGGAGGGGCAGGTTTTTGCTTTGCGCCCATTCCTGTAATTTTGTTTTTGGATGTTGGGGTGGTTTTTTCATCGTATCGAAACGATCCGCCCAAAGTTTACGAATGAGGGCGCGGCAGGTTTCATAATCGCTATCGAGATAGAGCGCGCCAATCATGGATTCAAAAACATCGGCGAGGATGTTGTCGTTTTCTGCCCCGCCGCATGCACTTTCCGCGTCAGAGAAAATGATATATTGGCCGAGCTGCATTTCACGCGCGATGATGGCGAGGAAGCTGCCCTGTACGAGGGCGGAGAGACGCTTGGCGAGATGCCCTTCGGGTTCATTGGGGAATTTTTCGTACAGTGTTTCAGACACAGCAAGGCCAAGCACACGATCGCCCAAAAATTCGAGGCGTTCATAATTATGCTTTGCGCCTGTGCTGGAATGTGTGAAGGCGACTTCCAACAAATTTATATTTGTGAATGTGTGGCCAATTTTTTCTTGTAGGGCGAGGAGTTTGGACATGATTATTCTTTTGGTCTTACGGGGTCGATATCTTTTAGGACGCGATCATAGCGGATTGTCCATGGCCATTTCCAGACTTCGTAAATGCGTGCGAAGCTGTTGGTGGAAAAGAAGATGAAGTCAGCGCGGCCAACGAGGTTTTCAAACGGGACATATCCGACAGCATGGCTAACGCGGCTGTCCTGGGAATTGTCGCGGTTATCACCCATCATGAAATAATGCCCTTCGGGGACGGTGTAGATTTGAGTGTTATCGAGGGGCTCGTTATCGCTTTCCTCATAAATGGAGAACATCGTGCCATTTGGCAATGTCTGGATGTATTCATGCATTGTGACTTCACCGAGATATTCATCGTCGATTTTTTTCAGGCCCACAGATTCACGCGGCACTTCTTCGCCGTTTAAAAAGAGGCGGCCTCTTTTGACCTGAATGGTGTCGCCGGGCATGCCGATGATGCGTTTGATGTAATCAATGCTTGGGTTGGTTGGTAATTTGAAGACGATCACGTCACCGCGTGTTGGTTGCTTTTCCCAGATGCGCCCTTCGATGGGGGCGATGCCGAAGGGGAAGGAATAGCGCGAATATCCGTAGGCTGATTTTTGAACGAAGAGATAATCACCGACCTGAAGCGTTGGCTTCATGGAGCCAGACGGGATGTTGAAGGGTTCGAATAAGAACGAGCGAATAATGATTGCGAGCAAGACCGCTATCACCGCGGTTTTAAAGAATTCTTTGGCTTCTTCTTTGGCGTTTAAAGGTGCCTCTTTAGTTTTTACATCTTTGTTATCATCTTCGTTTGCGCTGTCTGGCGCGTCCTTGACGTCTATATTATCTGTTTCAGGTTTCAATGTCTGATCACTCGCTTGTTATGGTTTGTTTGTTTTATAGGATTGTCGCGTATCTTGCTAGGGGTTTATGTAAGGCGGCTTATAGGGGGATGGCCTCAATGATGATTTGTGCCTGCACGATGGGTGGTTCATCGGTCAAAGTGAGGTGGATAACTGCCTTATGCCCTTTGGGGGTTAGCGCGTCTAAGCGCGTTTTTGCACCGCCCGTTAGATGCATGGTGGGCGCGCCCGAGGACAGGTTTACAACGCCCATGTCCTTCATGAACACCCCTTGATTAAAACCCGTGCCGAGCGCCTTTGAGCAGGCTTCTTTTGCGGCGAAGCGTTTGGCAAGGGTTGCGATATGCGTGCCGCCGGGACGGCGCTTTTCGGCTTTTGCGCGCTCCACCTCTGTAAAGCTGCGTGCGAGGAAGCGGCTTTCGAAGCGGGTCATGACTTTTTCGAAGCGGCGAATGTCGAGCAGATCTGAACCAATGCCGATGATCATTTTTTTTGTCCTGTTACTTGCTTGGCGTTTTTATGCGCGGCGCGCTGCATCACTTTTGCGCGGGCAGATTGGGCGGCCTTTATCAGCCATAAATATAGCGGATATGTCAGGGCGATCACAATGGCGCAGAGGATATATCCGCCCAGCATCCACGGCATCAACAAGCGCATAGGATCATGCCAGAGCATGTCCCAAAGGATGGATGTTGTGACAACATCGGGGATGTTGTGATCGGCAGGAAAGCCAAAGGTTGAAAACATAATGGAGCCGAGCGTGATTGACGCCCACCAGATGACCGGGAATGTCCATGGATTGCCGATAATCGTGCCGATCAGGGCGGCGGGTATATTGGCGCGCAGGACAAAGGCGATGATTGCCCCTTGAATAAAATGTGTGAACATGAGGGGTGAAAACGAGACCCCTGCCCCGATGGCGAGGCCGAGTGCGATGTTTCGCGGGGTATCGGAGAGGCGCAATACGCGATGCTTAAGATAGGTCGCAAGGCGCACCCATCCCATTGATGGCCATACGGTTTCGCGGGTTTTTTCAGCAATTGATCGTGGCTCGCGGCGTTTAAACATAGAGTCTTATATACCAATAAATTCTCATAAAGATATAGATTAAGGGCTTCAAGATGAGAGAAAAATGGTATGATGGGTTATGAATTTAGAAGATTATGTCCGTGTTGTTCCTGATTTCCCCAAAGCGGGGATCAATTTTTATGATATTGCGACCTTGCTTGGGCATCCCGCGGCATGGCGTGAGGCGATTGCGCAGCTTTATGATCAGGTTGAGAGTTATCAACCGGATATGGTGATGGGCATTGAAAGCCGTGGATTTTTGATTGCCGGGCCGCTCGCCATGGCATTGGGGTGCGGGTTTGGCATGGTGCGCAAAGCGGGAAAATTGCCGGGTGAGGTTTTGTCCTATACGTATGATTTAGAATACGGGAGCGACACGATCGAGATTCAGCCCGATTTGATCGCAGCGGGCACGAAGGTTTTGCTGGTTGATGATTTATTGGCCACGGGCGGGACGATGGCCGCGGCAGAGGCGTTATTAACCGAAGCGCAGGCGATTGTCGTGGCGAATGCGGTTTTGATCGAGCTGGAAGGGCTTGGTGGGCGCGATAAATTGGTCGCGCCGTTTGAAGCGTTGTTGGAATTGCCTGCTTAGCCTTAAATTCTAACGCCCCTTTGCCCTTTCCACGTTGGCGACGGCGGGGGTGGCGCGGAGGGCGGCGACGATGTTGTTGAGGTGTTTGGTATCGTTGACGTAGATATCGATGAGGAGTTCCCAGAAATCTTCGGATCGGCTTGTGATTTTTAGGTTGGTGATGTTGCCGCCATTGATGCCGATCACGGTGGAGAGCGTGCCGAGCGCGCCGGCTTCGTTTTGGATGATCATGTTAATACGTCCGACATGGCTTTCGGGGGAATCGTCGCCATTGCCCCATGACACATCAATCCAGCGTTCCGGCGTGTCGGCGAAGGTCTCTAGAGTGTCACAATCAATGGTGTGAATGGTGACGCCTTTTCCTGTTGTTACAATGCCGACAATGCGATCACCCGGCAATGGGTGACAGCAACGCGCCATGTGCACGGCCATGCCGGGGATGAGTCCCTTAATGGGCATTGGGGTGTCGCCATCAACGGGGCGGCGCACCATGGTGGCGGCGTCCATATCGGCGGAGGGGCGTTTGGCGATTGCGGTTTTATGGGCGGGGAAGATGGATTTGAACACTTCACGCGCCACCAAAAGGCCGGAGCCGATTTTCGCGTAGATATCATCATTTTCGTCGGCGCTGTATTCTTTGGTAATGCCCGTGACTGCTTTTTCAGTGAAGTCATATCCTTCCTGGCGGAAGATTTTTTGGAGCATTGCTTTGCCCAAGGTCACATATTCGCCGCGCTGTTGATTGCGGATGAATTTGCGGATGTGGCTGCGTGCCTTACCGGTGACCACGAAACGCTCCCATGTGGGGGAAGGTTGTTGGGTTTTGGCGGTGACGATGTCGACCTGATCCCCGTTTTGTAATTTGGTGTTGAGCGGCGCGATGCGGCCATTGATTTTTGCGCCCACACATTTGTCACCGATATCGGAGTGAATGGCATAGGCAAAATCAATTGGTGTTGCGCCCGAAGGTAGCTCGATGAGGTCGCCTTTGGGCGTGAAGGCGAAGACTTGGTCTTGGAAGAGTTCAAGCTTGGTGTTTTCCCAGAAATCTTCGGGGCGCTGTTCTTGTTCGAGAATTTCGAGCAATTCGCGCAGCCAGCGGTATTTTTTAACGTCTTTGAGCGAGGGCATATTGCCGCCCTTATACGCCCAATGCGCGGCGACCCCCATATCGGCCTGATGATGCATGTCATAGGTGCGGATTTGCACTTCAATGCGTTGGCGGGCGGGGCCCATCACGGTGGTGTGAATCGATTGATAGCCGTTTGGCTTCGGGGTCGAGATATAATCTTTGAAGCGCCCAGGCACAGAGTGATAGCGGCTATGGATGAGGCCGAGCACGCCGTAGCATTGTTCGATGTCTTTGACCACGATGCGAAACGCCATGATGTCGGAAAGCTGTTCGAAGGCCACGTTTTTGCGCTGCATCTTTTTCCAGATGGAATAGCGAGTTTTTTCGCGCCCTGTGATTTCGGCGTGGATGTCAGAATCGCTGAGGAGTTTATCAAGTTCGGTGATGATTTTATCGACGACGATTGTGCCTTCTTTGCGTAGGAAAGAAAGGCGGTTTGTGATGCTGTCGCGGGCTTCGGGGTTGAGGACGCCGAAAGCGAGGTCTTCTAGCTCTGATTTGATGGCGTTTACGCCTACGCGCTCCGCTAAGGGGGCATAAATTTCCAATGTTTCCAGCGCGATGCGGCGCTGTTTTTCCGGTTTTTTGATGCCGTCGATGGTGCGCATATTATGCAGGCGATCGGCGAGCTTTACCAATAACACGCGGATATCTTCGGACATTGCGAGGAGGAGTTTGCGGAAGTTTTCGGCCTGTTTGCCTTCGACGGTTTTGCTTTCGATGCGGTTGAGTTTGCTGACGCCATCGACCAGTTCGGCAACGACATGGCCGAATTTCTTTTCCAGTTCTTGGAAGGTGGCGTCGGTATCTTCGAGGGTGTCGTGGAGGATGGCGGTCAAGATGGTGCCGATATCCATTTTCATGTCGGCGAGGATTCCTGCGACCTCTACGGGGTGGGTGTAATATGGCTCTCCGCTTGAGCGGGTTTGACCCTCATGCATCTTTTTGGCGAACTCAATCGCGTCTTCAACCACGCTGATATCCGCATCAGGGTTGTAGGATTTGACTTGGTCGATCAGGGTTTGCGTGTTTGGCATTGTTTACTTTGGTTATTTTACGGGTGATTAAGCTAGCACGAAAATGTATAAATACATAAAAAAAAGCCGCATTTCAGCGGCTTTGGTTGTTTTTTCACAATATTGTGTAGAGGTTTATTCTTTTGGTGCGCCGCCAGCGAGATCTTCAAGAGATGGCTCGCCTTTTTCATCGTCAACAACGTCATCGCTATACATGCCTTCGGCAGCTTGCTGTTGACCCGCGATTGAGCCCCACTCTTCTTCGCCGTCCATGAGGTCGATTGAATCGTCTTCTTCTTCGTAGGCGACCATGCGTTGGTGGGATTTGATCAATTCTTCTTTAAGCTCGTCTTTGTCCACTGTCTCTTCCGCGATTTCACGCAAGGCAACAACGGGGTTTTTGTCATCGTCACGATCAACGGTTAAAGCCGCACCAGAGCCGATTTTGCGCGCACGTTGTGCAGCCGCCATTACGAGTTGGAAACGGTTTGGAATCTTTTCGACACAATCTTCGACGGTTACGCGAGCCATAAATCTAATCCTTTTTTAATCTTGAGTGTTGGTTTATAACGGCTAGATGAACGATTTGCAAGCCCAATATCCTATTCCACCGCGAGATTGTGATCTCTGCCCGCGGCTTAAGGAATTTCGCGATATGAACCGTGAGAAATTTCCCGATAAGCATAATGCGCCCGTTGAAGGGTTTGGCCCGATGGATGCGCAGATGGTGATTGTTGGCCTTGCGCCAGGCCTCAAAGGGGCGAATTTTTCTTCGCGTCCGTTTACCGGTGATTATGCGGGTGATTTGCTATATCAAAAGCTGGGCAAATACGGGTTTGCGCGGGGAAGCTATGCCAAGCATAAGAATGACGGGTTGGAGATGGTCAATTGCCGGATCACCAACGCCGTTAAATGCGTGCCACCGGAGAACAAACCGACGACGCAAGAAACGCGCACATGTATGGAAACATATTTGAAAGTTGAGCTTGCGGCGATGAAAAACCTGAAGGTGATTTTAAGCCTTGGTTTGATCTCGCATAATGCGGTTTTGAAGTGTTTCGGATTGACCCTGTCGCGGTTTAAATTTGCGCATGGGGCGCAGCATGATTTGGGCAATGGGTATCTCTTGCAAGATTCCTATCATTGCTCGCGCTATAATACACAAACAGGGCGACTGACGACGCCCATGTTTGAAGATATTTTTGAAAAGATTGAAGACCTTCTCTAGTTTTGGGCCGCCGTTTGCGGGTTCATGCTTTGGCGTTTATTCAAAAGCTTGTTGAGAGCGTGCATGTAGGCGCGGGCGCTGGCGACGAGGGTGTCGGCATCGGCGCTTTGGCCGTTTACGGTTTTGCCATTTTCCTCAAGACGTACGCTGACGGTGGCTTGCGCGTCTGTTCCGCCAGTCACTGCGTGTACCTGATAGAGTTGAAGATGCGCATCCGGGTGCGGGTAAATGTCGCGGATGGCCTTGAAGATTGCATCGACGGGGCCGTTGCCTTCGACTTTTGCGCTGTGGCGTTCGCCGTCAATTGTCACGGTGAGGTCTGCGGTTTGCGGGCCTTTTGATCCGGCGTTTACCTGAAGCGAGATGAATTTCATTGTTTCATTTTCACGGACGACTTCGTCCTCGATCAAGGCTTTCAAATCATCTTCGAAGATTTCTTTTTTGCGGTCGGCCAAATCCTTGAAGCGGGTGAAGGCATCTTGGAAGGCGTTATCGCCAAGCTCGTAGCCCATTTCGGCGAGTTTGGATTTGAACGCGGCGCGGCCCGAATGTTTGGCCATGACCAATTTGGATTCGGTAAGGCCGACGCTGGCGGGGGTCATGATTTCGTATGTTTCCGCGTGTTTCAACATGCCGTCCTGATGGATACCGCTGGCGTGGGCGAAAGCATTTGCGCCGACGATCGCCTTGTTGGGTTGCACAGAAAAGCCCGTCACCGTTGAGAGCGTTTTCGAGGCTTTGGTGATTTTGGTGGTATCAACGCCCGTGTGGAATTTAAGCGCATCGTTGCGGGTTTTGATCGCCATGACGATTTCCTCAAGGGCGGCGTTGCCTGCGCGCTCACCGATCCCATTGATGGTACATTCGATCTGACGCGCGCCGTTTTGGATGCCCGCCAAAGAATTGGCGACTGCCAAGCCAAGGTCGTTGTGACAATGGGTAGAGATGATGGCTTTGTCGATATTGGGCACACGAGCGAAAAGCATGGCGATTTGCGCGCCATATTCATCGGGAACCGCATATCCCACAGTATCGGGGATGTTGATGGTGGTTGCGCCCGCGCGGATGGCGGCTTCAACGCATTGGCATAAAAAGTCGGCTTCGGTGCGCGATGCATCTTCGGCGCTCCACTCGACATCATCGGTGTAGTTGCGCGCGGCTGTCACGCTTTCGGTGACGGCGTTCAAGACATCCTCGGGCGGCATTTGAAGTTTGTATTTCATATGCAAGGGCGAGGTTGAGATGAAGGTATGGATGCGGCGGCTTTCGGCGGGTTTGATTGCTTCGCCTGAGGCTTCTATGTCTGATTTTTTGGCGCGGGAAAGGCCGCAGACCGTTGCGTTTTTAACCGTTTTTGCGATTTGGTTAACCGCTTCCCAGTCCCCTGCGGAGGCGATAGGAAAGCCAGCTTCGATCACGTCGACGCCAAGCTCATCCAAAATGGCGGCCATTTTCAATTTTTCTTCGAGGTTCATGGAACAGCCCGGTGATTGCTCACCATCGCGTAAGGTTGTATCGAATATAATGATACGGTTCGGGTCGTTTTTTACTTTGTCGTATGCTCGGCTCATAATGTTATCTTTCTTCTCTGCCTTGCTTTTATACGAAATGCTCGCGCATTTCTAGTTTTTCGCACTGTATGCGCCTCGCAGTCGCTCGGTACAATTTAAATCCTCATGATTTAAAAATTACTGATGTGCTGTTAAAGCAAAGCTTTGGTTGCTGGTCAATATCTGGGGGGATCGTCCTTTAAGCGTAGATGCGTCTTTTAGTCAAAAAGGGGCATCCCATACTCGCTTAAAGGCGGGTAAGGAGGAGAAGCAGGTTGAGAATCTGTGTCGGCTTCTTAGTCATAAGAGTATATAAACTTATTTTTCGGCTCTTTGTCAAGCTACGCCTTCAATTCGCGCGCTTCGTCGACGAGCATGACGGGGATGCCGTCGCGGATGGGGTAGGCGAGTTTGGCTTGGTCGGAGATTAGCTCGCCTGCGTCCTTGTCGTAGCGGAGTGTTGTTTTGGTGAGGGGGCAGACGAGGATTTCTAATAGTTTTGGATCGATTTGTGTCATAAGAATTCCTTTATTGAAAAAATGCTAAAGCATTTTTCTAGTTATTTCCGTCCTTCGGACGCCTTGCACTTGCTCGGTAGGAATTTAAGAATAAAGAGAGTTTGGGCGAAAATCAATGGTGTTTGGGGGTGTCGTCATCGTTGCTGCCGCCAGTTTTTGTGGCCATTTCCAGCATGGTCATGAAGGTCTCCACGCGTTGGACATGGCACATTTTTTCGAGCAAGGCTTGTTTTTCCGAAGGTTCGAACGGGCAAATCATGGCGAGGGTTGTGATGAGTTTGTTATCGGGGATGTCTTCGAATTTGTCGTAGTTGCATGACATGCCGTTTTGTTTGAAATATCCGCAGAGCAAGCTCATCAGTTTTTCACGATCCACGCCCAGCGCCTTCGGTATTTTTACATCATGTTCAAATTCTTTCCAATCGGGTTGAACGATGCGATATGGGCGGGGGGTGTCTAATTCTTCTTTGATATGAAAGCGGCAGATGCCCGTGAGATTGACGATATAGCGGCCATCGGGTGTTTCGGCATATTCGGTGATTTTCCCTGCACAACCGATTTTATAGGTTGCGTTTGTTCCATCGCCATTGGGTTTTTGTGGCTGTAGCATGCCGATCATTTTCGACGAGGACAGCGCGTCATCAATCATCGCGGTGTATCGCGGTTCGAATATATTCAGCGGCAAATTGCCGTGGGGCAAAAGCAAAACGCCCGTGAGCGGGAAAACCGCGAGGGTGTCCGGCAAAGTATCGAATTTTGGTGCGTACGGGTTGTTATCCATAGGATACCATATAGTGCGCTTTATTTAGGAAAACAGTATCGTGCGTAATTTTTTACGCCCCTGCACGCTTAACGGATCGCTGTGGCCGAGTGCTTCGAAGAATTTGAGCAAAGCGGTGCGCGCGGCGGCCTCGTTCCAATCTTGATCGATTGTGATGGAAGCGATGAGCGTATCAATCGCATCTTCCTTATATCCCGCGGCGAATTGCGCCTGAGCGTAGTCGATTTGTGCCTGATGATCTTCTGGTTTATCGGCTGCCGCTTTTTTCAGGGCTTCTAGCTCGTCTGGTTTGGGCGCGTTTTTCGCGAGGGCTAAAGCGGTTCTGACCTCATCCAATGCGGGGTCTTTTGCGATGTCATCGGGGGCGTTGTTGAGCAACTCTTCAGCTTGTTCGGTTTCATAGGCGGCGAGGAATACACGGACTAGCCCTGCGAAGGCTTTGGCATTTTTCTCATCTTGTTCGAGGATTTGCATGTAGAGCGCGTTGGCCTTAGAGAGGTCGTTCTCGATGATGGCATCGGCGGCGTCTTTGAGCGCCTGAGGGATATCAATCGCGCCGGGTTTGCCTGCGCGGGCTGCTTGGACGAGTTTATCGATGAACGCTTTGATCTGGCTTTCGGGGACAACGCCTTGGAAGGCATCAACGGGTTGACCGTTCATGAAAGCGAAGACGGTTGGAACCGATTGCACGCGTAGCGCTTGTGCAAGTTCGGGGTTTTCGTCGAGATTGACTTTGGCCAGTAAGACTTCACCGCCTGCCGCGTTCACTGCTTTTTCGAGCATCGGCATGAGCTGTTTACACGGTGCGCACCATGGCGCCCAGAAATCAACGATGACGGGGGTTTGCATGGAGGCGCGCATCACTGTGGTTTCGAAATCATCGGTGGTCGCGTCGAATATGAAATTTGCGGATGGTTGGGCTGTTTCTTCTAAAAGCATGTTTTACTCGCTGCGTTCGTGTTCTGCGCGGGGCGTTCCGCGAGCGTGTCGTCGCACGCTTGATGTTTGTTATATGACACAATTTCTACACTCTTCGATGCCTAAAAAGCAAGGGTTAGCGGTTCATGTCCCGTATAGTTAAAGAATTTGAGCAAATCGGCGGGGGTGAGGCCGATTGTCATGGCGTTATCAAGTGGATGCACATTTATGATTTCGGCCTCCATCATGCTTTGATCGAGGATGATGGTGATGGCGTTGGATGTGTCATTGATGGCGGCGAAGGGCGTGACCGCACCCGGATATATTCCAAGATAATCCATCAGGCGTTCTTTAGAGGCGAAAGACAAGCGCCCGCAGTTTAAGCGCTCCGGCAGGGATTTTAGATCGATTTGTGTTTCATTGGCGGCGGTGATGAGGAACATTGCGCCTTTTTTATCTTTCAGGAACAAATTGCGGCAATGGGTGCCGGGAATTTCAGATTTAAGGTGCAGCCCCTCCTCTACCGTGAAAATAGGTGTGTGGTGGTGGAGGGTGTAGGGGATTGTGTGGGCTTCCAATGTGGTGAGCAGTTTTTGTGAAGATGTGGGGATTTCAGGCGTTTCAGACATTTTGTGCGTATTTCTTAACTTTTTATGTGAATTTTAAACTTTGTTAATCATTTAAGATTATCATTAGCGTGTGAACAGTGGGAGAAAAAGTAAGAATCATGTCAAATGATCCTAACATTGATATAACAGACGCAACAAACCCTGCGGCGCTTATGGCGGCGGTTATTCCCGTTGATAATGCTGTTATTGCGGCGCGCTTCGGTGATCCACCTGATGGTATGGTTGCGGGTGTTTCTCCTGTCGGTATTTCTACAGCGGATCAAGTATGTGGCCCTGCGGGTTCTGTTTTAGGGGCTGATTTGATTGAAGGGCTTGGCCCTGCGGCGCATCTTCCCGATTTCAAGGCCGCGTTTGCTTCATCATTTGGTGGCGGTATTGCTCCAGAGCCTGCGCCTGATACGCCCAAATATGACGTGCAATATGACACACCGGAGTTTACATGATGAATATCGAGTTGATGGTTCTTAATGACGGTGGTGTTATTTTAGCGGGGAGTGAGCCGTTTCCACATATCGTTAAACGTGTTGAATATTATAGCGAGCAACGCATGATCATGGTCGTTTATAAGCCGCAAGATGTTGATGACGATATGATGCAATATGAAGTGCCGATGGAAATGGTTGATGGGGTTGTAAAAAGTCCAAATATTATTATTTATTCAATGTTCCCCGATCATCCGCCTATCGGCTATAAAGCGCCGCTTGTTAAGGTTGGCGAGCTTTATTAATTTTTCATCCATTTTTTCCTTGAATTCTTTTTTAAATTCTCTATAAATCATCTTCATTAAATGGCGTGCGAGTGTAGCTCAGGGGTAGAGCGAAACGTTGCCAACGTTTAGGTCGAGAGTTCGAATCTCTTCACTCGCTCCATTTAACCTTTTTTCCAACATTTGTAATTAGTATATTCCGCCTGTGCCGCTTGTTGCGTCTGGTGGTGTGGGTTCGTCTGTGATGCCCATATTATTGTAATCGAAACCATCGTTTTGGTTTGCGTTGTATGCATCAATGTCGAACTCGTCTTCGGGGGTGTAATTGTTCATGATTGAAATGCCGTTGCTGTCGAGGATGTAGACATCTTCGGTGGGTTCGGTTCCCGTAACAAATGATTCCCAGATTGTGTTTTTGGTGTCGAATGACGCGCTTGCGCCTGTTTCGGCGTTGATTTGAACATTGCGAATGCCGGGCGGCACGCGAAATGGTGTGAGAGGTTTGTCTTCCAAGGCTTGTTGCATGAAATCTTTGAAGATTGGCACGGCGGCGGAAGAGCCGGTTTCTCTGCGTCCCATTGAGCGGGGATCATCAAAGCCAACGAAAACACCCACCACCAAATCAGGTGAGAAGCCAACAAACCATGCGTCTTTTGATGCGTTTGTGGTTCCCGTTTTCCCGGCCAATGGGCGGTTTAGTGATTTGATGCGTACACCTGTTCCGCGTTGAACGACCCCTTCGAGGATTGAAACCATTTGATATGCGGTGCGTGGATCGGCAATTTGTTCGCGATCATCGGGCAAGGCTGGTGTTTCTTGGCCTTTCCATCGAATGAGGCTGCCGCAATTTTGGCAATTGCGATCATCGTGGCGGAAGATGGTTTTTCCGCGGCGATCCTGAATGCGGTCGATGAATGTGGGTGTGACCTTTTTTCCGCCATTGACCAACATGCCATAGGCTGCGGTGAGTTTGAGAGGGGTTGTTTCCCCCGCGCCGAGCGCGTTGGCAAGATGGGTTGGCATGTTTTCGGTGATGCCGAATTTCTCGGCGTATTGCGAAATGATATCCATACCAAGATAATCAGCGAGACGCACCGTCATCAGGTTTTTAGATTTTTCGACCCCCACACGCATGGTGGTCGGGCCGTAATAGACGTTTGAATAGTTTGTCGGGCTCCAGAAATGGCCGGGGCGGTCTTCGATCACGAAGGGTGCATCGAGGATCAGGGTCGCAGGTGTAAAACCGTTATCAAGCCCTGCAAGATAGACAAATGGTTTGAAGGCGGAGCCGGGCTGGCGCTTGGCTTGGGTGGCGCGGTTAAATTCGGATGAGGGGCCGTATTTCCAGCCGCCTTGCATGGCGAGGATACGTCCAGTGTGTGGATCAAGAGCGATCAGCGCGCCTTCGATATCGGGAATTTGGCGCAGGGCGTGTTTGTTGCCTTTTAGCTTTTCAACCATCACGATGTCACCGCGTGAGAGCACTTGTGATGCGCCCGTGATTTCGGGGCCTTGGGCGTATCCTTCGTTGAGATATTTGCGCGCCCATTTGAGATCCTCAAGATGGATCAGGCCTTCTTCGCCATTTGTGAGGCCGATACGGGCGGCTTCGTTATTGACCGATTGTACGACGGCGAGTGACCAATTGTCGGGCATTGCTTGTGGTGCGTCGTATGCTCCAAGCTTTTCGCGCCATTCATCCATGTTTTTGATGGTGGTCAATGGGCCGCGATAGCCGTGACGTTGATCATAGGCTTGGAGGCCATCGCGCAGGGTTTGTTGCGCGATTTTCTGTAGTTTTGGATCAATGGTTGAGCGTACGGCAAGGCCGCCGCCATACAGGCTTTCTTTGCCGTATTTTTCGACCAACTCGCGGCGGACTTCTTCAGCGAAGAATGGAGCGTTGACTGTTTTATTTTCATCGCGGCTGTAAATCTCCAGCGGGGAGATTTCGGCGAGATCGGCTTGGGCTTGGGTGATATAGCCGTCTTCCAGCATGCGGCCAATGACCCAGTTACGGCGTTCAATTGCACGATCATGATTGCGAACGGGGTGGTAGTTATTCGGCGCTTTTGGCAGGGCGGCGAGATATGCGACCTCCGCGACGGTTAGCTCGTCGAGGGGTTTGTTGAAATATTGCAGGGCGGCGGCGGCGATGCCGTATGCGCGGCTGCCGAGGAAAATTTCGTTGAGGTATAGCTCGAGGATGCGATCTTTGCTCATCGCTTTTTCGAGGCGGTATGACAAAATCGCTTCTTTGATTTTACGTTTGAATTTTCTTTCATTGGTCAGCAGCATGTTTTTTACAACTTGCTGTGTGATGGTCGAGCCACCGATAACGGGGACATCCTTGCCGATTAAATGTTGTGCATATACGAATACCGCGCGCATGAGCGCTGTATAATCAAGGCCAGGATGAGTGTAGAAATTTTTATCTTCTGCGGCGATGAAGCCCTGTTTGACCAAATCGGGGATCGATTCGATGGGCATGAATACGCGTTTTTCCTGCGCAAATTCGGCCATGAGGCGGCCATCCCCCGCGTAGAGGCGCGAGACGATTGGCGGTTCGTAGGTTTTTAGCTGTTCATAATCGGGGAGGTCGGAGCCGTAATAATTGATAACACCAAACACGCCGATAACCGATGCAATTGCGCCGAGAAAGCCGAGAGAGAATAATCCAAGAAAGCCGTACCAAAGATATTTCATTTAATGTCTCCGGTTACGCCACTCTGCGTGTGATTGGGCCATCGGCGCGGCCATGGATGAATTGTTCGACATATTCATTGCCGCTGTTATCAAGCTTGTCGATCGGGCCGTGCCAGACGATTTTGCCCTCATGGAGCATGGCGATGTGGTCGGCGATTTTGCGGGCAGAGGCCATATCATGGGTGATGGAAAGCGCAGTTGCGCCAAGGCCTTTTACCGAATCAACGATCAGGTCATTGATGACATCGGCCATGATCGGGTCGAGGCCGGTTGTTGGTTCATCGAAAAAGATGATTTCGGGGGATGCGGCAACGGCGCGGGCAAGGCCGACGCGTTTTTGCATGCCGCCAGATAGCTCAGCGGGGTAGAGATCAGCGACTTCGGCGCGTAGGCCGACAGCTTTGATTTTTTCTTGTGCGATTTCGCGAGCTTTTTTACGGTCGATATTGCGACCATGGATCAGGCCGAATGCCACATTTTCCCACACTTTGAGCGAGTCAAACAGGGCCGCGCCTTGGAAGAGCATGCCGAATTTGTGCATGAAGATGTCGCGTTCTTTCGCGCTTGTGCCAATTGTTTCCTTGCCGTCGATCAGGATAGAGCCCTCATCGGGATGGATGAGGCCGAGAATGCATTTCAACATCACAGATTTTCCCGTTCCAGAGCCGCCAATGATGACGAGGGATTTTCCCTTTGGGATTGAAAGATCAAGGCCACGAAGGATGTGCTTATTGCCGAAAGACTTTTTGAGGCCTTTTAATTCTAATTTCGGGATATCAGTATCTGTGTTTTTTGGCGTCATGAGAAAAAGACCTGCGTCAGGAGGTAATTGAAGATCAGGATCAAAATTGAGGATGACACAACCGCGTTGGTTGTGGCCGCGCCAACGCCTTGTGCGCCGCGGGCGGAGTTATATCCGTGGTAACATCCCATGATCGTCACGATAAAGCCGAATACGCCAGCCTTAATCAGGCCGGAAATTACGTCGATAGGCTGGATTGTATCCCATGTCTGCGTGATGTAAGAGCCGACGGAGAAATCGAGGCTGTAAATTGCGACCACATAGCCGCCGTAAATGCCGATGATGTCGGCGATGAGTACAAGGATAGGCAGCATTAATGTGCCCGCAAGGATACGTGGGGCGACGAGGTATTTGAACGGATTGACGGATAATGTTGTAAGCGCGTCGATTTGTTCGGTCACGCGCATTGTTCCGATTTCGGCGGCGATTGACGCGCCAACGCGTCCGGCAACCATCAGGCCGGCAAGGACAGGCGCTAATTCGCGGGTCACGGAAAGGGCAACAACGCCGGCGATTGCGCCCTCCGCATTAAAACGTGTGAACCCTGTATAGCTTTGCAGTGCAAGCACCATCCCCGTAAACAGAGCCGTCATTCCCACGACCGGCAGAGAGTAATAGCCGATGTTAAGGATTTGACGGCCCAATTGAGACGGGAAGAATGGCGGGGTGAAGCAGTGATAAATGCTCTTGCCGATGAAGTTTGCAATACGCCCGACCAGCGCGAAAAATGATAGTATTGTGCGCCCTGTTGCTTCGCAGGTTTCCAAAGCTGTTTCTACAATCGCGTTTTGCGGTTTATCACTCTTTGGTTTTGAAATTGATGTGCTGGACATATTCTTTATTTTTATCGCGCTTTAATTAATGTACAATAGGTATGAAAACATAGTGCATCAACAACATTCAGTCCAGCAATGAATCATCTATCGCAGCCATTAAAGACAATCCAACCAGACGATCTGTTATGCATGAATGATTATGCGTGGGAACATCCGATGGCGGTTGAATTGGCGTATATGCGTGATAGTAATCTCTTATTTGGTGAGCAAATATATCGCACAGGGGCGAAGCTTTGGCTGCATAAGGATTTGGCGAAGATTGTGATTGCGGCGTCGCGGCATGTGTTCAAGGCGACCGGTGGGGTTTTGGTTTTGTATGATGGATTGCGCGTTCGTGATGCGCAAAAAGCGATGCTAGAGACGCGGCGGGTTCGTAGTAATCCGCAATGGCTTGAGGAGCCTCGGCTTTTATCGCCGCCCGGCGCGGGTGGCCATCCGCGTGGTATGGCGGTGGATGTTAGCATTCGGAATAGCGCGGGTGAATTACTGGATATGGGCACGCCGTTTGATTTTTTGAGCAATGATCCCTCACCTCAGACCAATCCAGCGCATCGTGATTATGCGCATTCGCAGCAGGTACAGGATAATCGCAAGATTTTGGACGATGCGATGATGAGCGCCGCGAGGGAAAAAGGCAGCACGCTGCATCCGTTGCCACAAGAATGGTGGGATTATCGTCTTCCGAAAGATGTTTATGAACAATATGCGCCGTTATCCGATTCCGATTTGCCGGCGCATATGCGGTTGATGGATTAGGTATAATTGCGTTCGAAGCGACGGCTTAAGGATGTCAGGATTTCATAGCCGATTGTTTGCGCGTCACGGGCAAGATCATCAGCGCTTTGGTTGGGGCCGATCACTTCGACCATATCACCCGTTTTAGGCATTTGGCTTTCGGGGATATTGGCCAGATCGATGATGGTTAAATCCATTGATACATTGCCGCGGATCGGGCATGCGATGCCATTATAGGATAAATTTGCCGTATTTGATGTCTTTCGAAACAGGCCGTCTGCATATCCAATATCAACAATTGCAACTGCGCTGTCTTTTTCAAAACGATATGTTGCGTTATATCCTGCTGTTTCGTTTTTACGCACCGAATGGATTTGCAAAATTTTGGCATCGAGAGTGACAACATCATGCATCGGGTTGGCGGCATAAGGCGTTGGGTTTAATCCATAGAGTGCCATTCCGGGACGCACCATATCGTAATGATAATCGTCAGACAGGAATATCCCTGCGGAATTACACAGGGATTTTGGCATGGCGGGAAAAGCAGAAACGATAGTTTGGAAAGCTTTATTTTGCTTGGGATTGAGTGGGGATTCTTTTTCTTCGCTTGAGATGAAATGTGACATGAGAGCGCGGATGTTTAGGCCGTCGAACATGTCCGCGCTCATGTCACCGGGATGGATGCCGAGGCGGTTCATGCCCGTATCGATATGTGCAATTGCGGGCATATGGGTGTTTTGCGCGCTCGAAAAGCGCTGATAGGCGTTTACTTGCTCGATATCGTTTAAAACAGGGGTGATTGTGTTTTCATGGTAGAGCTCGGCGTCTTGTGGGGCGAAGCCATTGAGCATGGCGATTGTGGGTGAAGCACCTAATAGCATGCGCAATTCAATGGATTCCGGCAGCGTCGCGGCGAAAAATGTCGTGCATCCCGCGTCCCTCAATGCGCCCGCCACGCGCGATACGCCGAGCCCGTAGGCATTTGCCTTGACCACGCCCGCCACGTCGCAGGCGTTTCCTACTCTTGCTTTCAAGAGGTCGTAATTGGCCTTGATTGCCGATAAATGTATGGATAGTTGCGCCATAGGGTAAGAGTATTAACCAATTCTTAAACTTTTGTCTTCATAATTTGCAGGTGACCAATCCAAAGTAAGAAGATTGGCATATGATGAAGTGGTATTTGTAATAAGCGGCATATAAGCAATAATAAAACGCCGTGACGAGAAAAGAAGGGTGTAATATTATGGCACATAGCTGGGATACAGTAGCGGTTAAAGAGATTCAGCGTTTCGCGCAACTTGCACAAGATGGCGGATACGCGCCGTTGCAAGGCATGACAATGAGTGCCATCGATGGGCAAGGCGGCAGACGCACCGGTAATTCCATGGTTGCCATGACAGGCCACTCTATTTCACAGCTGAACGCGATGACCGAGCGTCAATATGCGGATGCTCTTGATGTTAAAATGCAAAATGATCCAACATTTCGCAACGCGATAATTGCGGGTATGGAAAATAATCCTGCATTGGCACAAGATTTTTTAAGAGAACAAGGCGTTGCGTCGCTTGATGCATATAAAGCGCAGCTTGGCATGACCGTGACGCCAGCGCCGACACAGGTCGCGCCAGAGCAGACACCACAGGCCACGCCAGCCGATTCGACACCGGATGATACAACAACCCCTACCCCCAATAATGATCTTCGTTATCAGCAAGGTTTGCTTGCGATCACTGGCGCACCAGGTGTATCGCAGAACGATGTTACTGGCCTTGTTAATGACGACACTGCGCCTTATGCGGATGAAGATTTTGCTCAATTGGGAACAGTGGCTCAAGAGCTTGCTAATCGTGATTTAATAACGTCTCTTGATGCGCTTTCACAAGAGCAAGGTGGCGGATTTACCGCTATGCTTCAAACACTTTTGAAAGCTTTGGGCTTTGATGTAGAGGTGACAGGTGAGCGTGATCAACAGACGTTGGATGCGATCCCCGATGCGACGAAATTGCTTAGCAATCGTGATGCGATTATTGAGGACGTTTTAGAGTTGAACGATCCCACCATTGCTGTGCGCCCCCATGAAGCTGGCGTGATGATCGGTGTTGGTGAGCATGTGGCGATCTTTGATCGTGACGCGGTTCTTGCCAGTGATGGGACGCTTAGCAACCTTATTACAAACTCACCCGAGGCGCTGGCCACATTATCACCAGACGAACGAGCTCAAATTTTTGAGGCGACCGGCATTGACCCAGATACGATTACAATTCCAGATCCTGCGGCGACGGATGCGACGGCGGATCCTGCCGCGACGGCCAGTGATAATGATGATGGTATAGGTTTGGATGATCTTGGCGTAGCTGCTGCTGGAGGTGCTGCAGGTTATGGTTTTTATAGATGGAGCAGCCGCAACAATGCGCCTGGATCAGGTGATCCTGTCTTTAATTTTGATAATGATGAGAATGTTTTTGATGGCAGAGAGGGTGATTACGCCGAATATAACGAGCATAATAACGGTCAAAACCCTGCTCAAGATAGAGATGCTCCCGATTTGAGGGATGAGCGCCCTGATATGCAAGATGCAAAACCAGATGATGCGCCTCGTTTTGCAGACGAAGATGTAGAATATTGGGAAGGTGATAAACCTAGAGACACTGCTACGGGTGCTTTTGATGATGATGGCGTCGATTATTACACGCATCAAAATAATGCTGCTGATGCGCCGGATGTAGACACCCCCGCCGCGGATGCGCCTGAGCCGGATGCACCAAATGCGGATGCACCGCGTGCTGACGCTGCGCCCGATGCAGGGACACCTGATGTCAACACGCCTAGGGCAGGTGCAGATGGAGCGGGTCACTCTAGATTTGGACGTTTGGGGAAATTTGGAAAAATTGGTGCGGCCGCTTTAGCAGCTATTGGTTTGAGTACTCTTGCGGTTAGAGCTGATGAACTTCCTGCGGATGTTCTTGAACTTGCTGAAAACGGACAAATTGGAGAGGCAGCGGCGCTTTATGTAGAACAAGGTGGCGGTCAGCATGCTGAAGAGCTTCAAAACCTTATGACAGACCATCCTGAAATGGTAGAAAACCTTATGAGCGCAGTTGTTGCGCGTGCTGTGGGTGATAACGCACAAATGGCTGTATTCTTAGGTAATATGGGCCTTGGCGAGGCGGTTGTTCAGGACTTCGTTGATGGAAATTACGGTAGTGTTGCCGCAGAGATTAGCGGTGTGGCCGAAGCAGCCAGAAATTTTGAAGCCGCAGAAACAAATGGCGAGCGTGCAGGTGTTGTTATCGGAGAAACTGCAGGTGCTTATGTCAGCTACCTTACACCATTGGGATGGGGCATTGAAGGAATTGGCGCAGCGCGTGCAGGTTTAATCACGCTTGCAGATGCAAAAGGAATTGAGCTTCCCACCATGGAAGATGCGTATCGCGAAGGTGTTTGGGATTATCTTACAACATCTGATGCAGAAGTTGTATTCGAAGCTTTTGCCAATGAGGCGCATGAATTTCTCAATGGTGCTGACCTTAATGCAGAAGGCGTACCGCAGGCCGTTTCAGATGTTATGAATCTTCATGCACAATGGGTTTTGGCCGAAAATGCTTTGCAAACAGAAAAAGATAATTTGCCAGCATGGTATGCGAATGACCGTATTATTGGTCAAATGGAAATTACAGCAGCGCGTGAGACTGCAGTGGCTGCCAAAGAATTATATGAGACACAAGTGGCCGCCTTGGCAGAGACAGGTGAGTTGGACGCTATTCGCGAGTACATGCAAAATCTGGTTGAGCCAGAGCCTGCTGATGAGGCTCCTAGTGTTTCACCGACAGAAATCGGTTCAGCGTTTATAGCAAGTGCGGGCGATCCGCAAAGCTCAGTTGGGGCAGGTTATAAGATTGTAATGAGCAGCCAAACTATCATTGAAGCAGGGTTATCGCCCATTGATATTGAGGCGTCTGGCCTTAGTATTGGTGATGCAATTTCTGCATTTGACCGTGATGTTCTTGATAACTCAGAAGGTGTTTTCTCAGCGATTACAGAGCTGACAGCCTCATTGCCCGAAGATGAGCAGAAGGCGTTTTTAGAATCTGCTATGGCATATTATGAAGAGCAGCCTGTTTTTGGAAGCAATACAGACTATGGCCAAGTTGTTAATGGGCTGTACGAAATCGTCAAAGACGTTTTAGAAAACGTCGGTGTTTCTGATGATGTCGCGCCAGATGTTGTGGCGCAGCCAGCAGTTAGATTAAGCACAGGGCTCACATCTTAATATTCATCGTCTTGATTTTGATCGCCGAAATAGCTGGGGTCTAGATCTGAGAATCTTGTGATATTGGGATCGAAATACATTTTCACGTTCCCGATGGGGCCGTGTCTTTGTTTTGCGACGATACATTCACCGATATTATGGGCGCGTTCCATGCTTTCTTGCCACTTCATGTGGTTTTCTGTGCCTGGCTCGGGTTCGGTTCTTGATAGGTAATATTCCTCACGATACACAAACATAACGGCGTCCGCGTCTTGTTCGATTGATCCGGATTCGCGTAGATCAGAGAGTTGCGGGCGCTTGTCTTCGCGTTGTTCGACTTGACGCGATAGCTGTGACAGGGCGATCACGGGGATTTGAAGTTCTTTGGCGATGGCCTTGAGGCCCATTGTGATTTCGGAGACTTCCTGCACGCGGTTTTCTTGGCCGCGTTTGGAACCGTTTCCGCGCAGAAGCTGAAGATAGTCGACCACGAGCATATCGAGGCCATGTTGGCGTTTAAGACGGCGGGCGCGGGTGCGCACAGCGGCGATAGACAGCGCGGGCGTGTCGTCGATATAAAGCGGCACTTGGCTCATGCGCTGCGAGGCTTCGACGAAGGCTTTGAAGTCTTCTTGTTTGATATTTCCTTTACGAATGGCATCGCCAGAGATGCCTGATTGTTCGGACAGGATACGTCCAGCGAGCTGGTCTGCGGACATCTCGAGGGAGAAGAACGCCACGCGCCCGCCCTCTTCGCCGCCCGAATCCGCGTATGCTTTGGCGGCGTTGAATGCCCAGTTCACAGCGAGCGCGGTTTTACCCATGGATGGTCGTCCCGCAAGGATGAGCAAGTCAGAGGGTTGGAAGCCGCCGAGCTTTTTATCGACATCGCGGATCCCAGAGGTAATGCCCGTGACGGAGCCTTTTGTTTTATATGCTTTTTCTGCGTGTTCGATGGCGACGAGGACAGAATCACGCAAAGTTACAAAGCCGCCTTTGACCTCGCCACTTTCCGCGAGGGAGAAGAGCTTGCTCTCTGCGCGTTCAATCGCGCCGACAGCGTCGGATTCAAGGTTGTGGTCATAGGCCTCATTAACAACATCCTCACCGAGGGTGATCAATTCGCGGCGCAAATGCAGGTCATAGATTGCGCGGGCGTAATCGTCGATATTGATAACATTTACGACGGAGCCAGCAAGATCAGCAAGATATTCCGCGCCGCCCACATCTTTGAGATCATCATCTTGTTCGAAGTAATTTTTTAATGTGACGGGGCTGGCGTTTTGGCCGCGGTCGATCATGGTGCGGATGGCGGCGAAAATGCGTTGATGCGCGGGCATGAAGAAATGATCCGCGTGGAGGTGGTCGCCCAGCTTTTCAACGGCGCGGTTATCGACCAAGAGCACGCCAAGCAAGCCCTGCTCCGCCTCCATGTTATGGGGGAGGATGCGGTAGCTTGGCGTATCGCTTTCGTCGCGGCTCATATTTTGGAATGCTAGGTCTGTACTCATGAAAGTGACTATATAATGAGAAGAGGGAAAGTTCCAGATAATGCGCGAGCAGCCCTGTGAATAGCGGGGATACCTTTTTGGCGAAACGTTCTACGTTTGTTGGTTTTACGCACTTTGTGCGCCTCGCCCTTGTTCGGTGCAATGACGAAGCAATAAAAAAGCCTGTATCGTGTGATACAGGCTTTTTTGAATGAGATCCTGCGATCAAGTCGCAGGATGGCAATCTCTTTTTAGTCTTCTTTTGACTCTTCGGCTGGTGCGTCGGCTGTGAGTTCGGCGATTTCGTCTTCGCCTTCTTCTTCAGCTTTTGCCGCTTTTTTCTCAGCACGTTTTGCAGATTTCACTTCAGTCTTAGCGGCTTCTTCTGCGGCTTTGGCTGCTTCTTCTGCTGTGCGTTCTTTGTTTGCTTCAAGCGCGTCATCTTCAAGAGCGCCAGCCAATGCATCTTCATCGACTGCTTCTTCTTGTGGTTCATCGTCGCGTGAATCATCAGCCATCAATGCTCTGCCAGTTTCTGCCTGAATTTGGGCTTCTTCTTTAGAGCGAGCGATGTTCACAGTGATTTCAACGATCACTTCAGGGTGCAATTGAATGTTCACGGGGAACAAGCCAACTGTTTTGAAGTTTGTGTTGATCTTCACCATTGGGCGTGTAAGTGCCTCGCCTGATGTTTCCGCGGCTGCTTGTGCGATGTCGCGTGTGTTTACTGAACCGTAGAGCTGGCCGCTTTCGCTGGCTGCGCGGATAAGAGGTACTTTGATACCAGCGACTTTTTTCGCCAATTTCTCTGCGTCTTTTTTCTGCTCATTGCTTTGTGATTCAATTGCTTTCTTTTGCGCTTCGAAATAAGCAACATTGTCTTTGCTTGCACGAAGGGCTTTCTTTTGAGGAAGCAAGTAGTTACGTGCATAACCAGGTTTAACAGAGACGACATCGCCCATGTTACCAAGCTTTTCAACACGCTCTAGTAGGATTAATTGTGTAGCCATTTTATATCTCCTTGGTTAGCGCTTATGAACGCTTGTCGCCGTATGATTTGTTACCATCATAAGGCTTGCGTGGTGGGCGTGAGGCTTCTGTATCAACGTTCACATATGGCATAAGAGCCATGAAACGCGCGCGCTTGATATTTTTTGAGAGCTCGCGTTGCTTCTTTTGTGACACTGCTGTGATACGGCTAGGAATCATTTTACCGCGTTCGGACACGTAACGGCTCAATGTTTTTGTATCTTTCCAGTCAATCGCCGGTGCTTTTGGCCCAGTGAAGGGACATGTTTTTTTGCGGCGGAAAAATGGACGTTTTACTGTTGGTGCGTCTGCTGCTGACATTATGCTGCTTCCTTCTCTGATCTTTTATCGTCTTTTTTGTCGTATTTGCCAGAGTCCATCATGATGGATGGGCCGTCAGTGGCTTCGTCAAGGCGAATGGTAAGCGCGCGCATTACATCTTCGTCTAGGCGCATAACACGCTCAAGCTCGATGATTGCAGGGCCGGCTACTTCGCACTCGATGAGTGTGTAGTGGCCTTTGCGGCTTTTGTTGATTTTGTATGCAAGGGTGCGAAGGCCCCATTGCTCGGTTTTGTTGATTTTGCCTTTTGCATCTGTAATCACTTTGCAGAAGCGGTCGGTCAGGTCTTTTACTTGGTTTTCAGTCAAGTCTTGGCGTGCAATAAACACGGTTTCGTAAACAGGCATAGCTGTCCTTTCCTCTTGGTTTGTGCCTTCGATATTTCCGCTTTTACTGCGTTGCTCGGTCGCTACCGTACTTGTTGTACGCTACGCTCCTCGCGCCTTGTAAAACCAAAAATCTCTTCGGCGGTTAGCTGACACACCATGCGCCAGCGAGGTACATTGTTAGTAATGTGGGGGTTTTATGGCGTATGCGGCAAGGAAATGCAAGGGTTTTATTCACTCTATTTACGTCGTTGGCGGAGCGCGATAAGCGCTTGCCAGACATGCGCTGCTTATTTTGAAAAAAGAAACGTAAGACGAGGCTTACGTTTCTTGGGCAGGGAAGGTTATGTGGGACGTAAAATTTAAACTGTTTGTAGGTTGCCGTTGGCTTTTTTATTGATATAAGCCGCGGTAAAGGCAGACCAGCTAATTGGTGTTTTGTCTTTGCAGTAACGCTGGCTTGCGATACGGATGAGGCGTTTTAATTGGCGATCCGTGATTTCAGTGTTGCCCAACAATGCTTTAAAATCAGACAAAGCGATGGTCGCGGCGAAATCTGCATAATCGGTGTTCACACCGCCACAATTTTCAAAAACATCGTTTGTTTGTTGAATGAGCATTTTAATTCGGTTTTGTGTTTGATGTGCCATGTGTCTTTTATCCCTTAATTATTTTAGCTTCATTGAAATGATGCTTTCCTCTTTTTATAAATCTCGTTAAAAAAGGAGCGGTATCGTGCAATGCGCTTTTGTATGTAGATACAGATCTTACACAAGATTTTATTAAAATGCAAAATTTTGAGAAAGAAATTGTGCTGCAAAGCGAAATAAATACGCATGTATACACATTGTTTTTAAAATAATATTTCACTTATTTTTTTGGTGAAACAATAGATTGGAGTAAAAAATGACGCGTGCTTTTGTATTTCCGGGACAAGGATCCCAAGTTGTGGGTATGGGCCAAGAATTAGCGGCGAGTTTCGTAGAAGCGCGTGAAGTTTTTGAAGAAGTGGACGAATCACTGGGGCAAAAATTGTCTCAATTGATGTTTGAGGGGCCAGTTGAAGAATTGAATTTAACCGCCAATACACAGCCCGCATTGATGGCGGTATCGGTTGCGGTGGCGCGTATTTTGGAAAAACAGGGCGGGATTGATATCGCTTCAAACTGTTCATATGTTGCGGGGCATTCTTTAGGAGAGTATTCGGCGTTGACGGCGGCGGGTGCGTTTAGCCTTTCGGATGCGGCAAAATTGCTTAAGCTGCGCGGGGAAGCGATGCAGCGCGCGGTTCCCGTTGGCATTGGCGCGATGGCGGCAATTTTGGGGCTATCCTTTGAAGAGGTTGAGCAAATAGCACAAGACGCCACGCAAAATGGCGAAGATGTTGAGGCGGCCAATGATAATTCCGTCGGACAAGTTGTGATTAGCGGCCATAAAGGCGCGGTGTTGCGGGCGATTGATTTGGCGAGCGAGAAAGGCGCGAAACGCGCAGTGATGCTTCCTGTATCTGCGCCGTTTCATTCGAAATTGATGGCGCCAGCGGCGGCGGAAATGGCTGAAGCGCTTGGCGCGGCGACCATTAATGCGCCGATTGTTCCCGTTGTTACCAATGTGACCGCCAACGCGGTCAGCGAGCCAGATACGATCCGTAAATTATTGGTCGATCAGGTCACGGGCATGGTGAGGTGGCGCGAATCTGTTTTATGGATGGGTGAAAACGGCGTCCAAGAGATGGTCGAGCTTGGCACGGGTAAAGTGCTATGCGGGCTTATTCGCCGTATTGATAAAGAGATCAAGACAAGCAATGCAGGCCTACCTGCGGAGATTGAAGCGTTGATTGAAGCTTTGCGCTAGCACTTTGTGTGCCAGCATTTAAGCCTGAGCGATGATTTTTCTGAGGGCGGTTTTTGACCAGAGCAAAGCTTTGGCGACATCGTGATGCGCCAATTCTGTTTGGTGCATTCTGATGGCGTCACCGAGGCTTTTTAGGTTTGTCACAACATGCTCCAAATCCTGACTTTCCACGAAATATCCGTCCGCATCGGGCATAATTTTTTCTTGATCGAGCAATGTTTCATGCAGGTTTTGCAGAGAATTGATGAGATTATTTGCATCTTTGCGCGCGTCATCGGTCAGATCAATACGCGTGAAAGCCTCACAGACAGCGTCATGTAGCTCTCGAAAGCCTTCCGCAGGCGATAGCTCATGATGCTTCACAAAAGAAAACCCCTTGTGAAATTCCTTGAACATGCCGCGTGGCAGCATGATTTGTTGTGATTTGCTTTTACTCATTATTATTCACTTCATTGACACCCGATTAACAGCGATATAAGCCTTTTATGAATGGATTTAAAGTAAAGAATATTAGAAAAGGTAAAACTATGTTTGATCTCACAGGAAAATGCGCATTGGTTACTGGCGCGACAGGCGGTATTGGCGGAGCGATTGCGAAGGCATTGCACGCACAGGGCGCACATGTCGGTATTTCAGGGCGCAACACTGAAAAGCTTGAAGCCCTTGCCGCGGAGCTTGGTGATCGCGTGAGTGTTTTAACAGCGGATTTATCGACAGCAGAAGCGGCGCAGGAATTGGCGAAACGTGCGGAAGAACAGCTTGGGCAGGTTGATATCTTAATTAACAATGCCGGCCTAACACGCGATGGTCTTTCCATGCGCATGAGCGATGAAGATTGGCAGAGCGTGATTGATGTCAATATGACAGCGACTTTCAAACTCGCCAAAGCCGTGCAGCGCGGTATGATGAAGCGTCGTCATGGGCGCATTATTAACATTGCGTCTGTTGTGGGTGTGACAGGTAATCCCGGGCAGTGTAACTATGTTGCCTCCAAAGCAGGCATGATTGGATGGAGCAAGGCCATGGCGGCGGAGGTTGCATCGCGGGGCATTACCATCAATTGCGTTGCACCCGGCTTTATTGCAACGGCGATGACAGATGCGCTCAATGATGATCAAAAAGCGAAGATTAACAGCACGATCCCCGCGGGTAAGATGGGCGCGAGCGAAGATATCTCTAGCGCTTGTATTTATTTGGCATCAGACGAAGCAGGATATGTGACGGGTCAGACTGTTCACGTCAATGGCGGCATGGCCATGATTTGAGCGACGATTATTTCATCATGGACTGCGTCAAACCGCACCTTGCATAGCGTTGCTATGCGGCGGTTTGTTTTCCTAGCCATGCTAAAATGCTCTTGCTCAAAAGATTTAATCGAAAGACTATAAACCATGAATAAACTTCCGCTTTATTTTGGCTATGCTGGGGCGTTGCCGTTTGTGCTTTTCATGCTTTTGAGTTTTGGCATGGATGAGGCACGGCATTTTCAGGCGCTTAGCTTTATACAGCTTTCTTATGGTGCGATGATATTGTCGTTTTTGGGCGGCGTGCATTGGGGACAAGCGATCCCTTCCAATAATGCAAAGCAAATGGGGTTTGCCATGGTTCCGACAATTGCGTGCTTGGCGTTGATGGTTTGGACATTGGTCGCTGATCCCGCTATGCCATTATTTGCGATGGCGGGGTTATTTTGGATTGTATTTTTAGCCGATAAACGCCTGATGCCACTCGGTTTCATCCCCGAGGGGTATTTCACATTTCGTCGCAACCTTACGATGATAGTGAGCGGCACGCTTATTGTATCTGGTTTGGTGTCTTTGTAATTTCAACACAATAATTTAAGCAGATCTGCCCATCGTTACGGCAGGGCTTGTTGGCGCTATGGACGCGATTTGCTGGCTTAGCTGCAAGGCCTCCATATCCCTGATTGATTGTAGCTGCGGCTCAACACGCTTGTCATATTCGCCGTGCCATGTTTCCATTTCATCTTGATATCGATTGAGCGCGCCTTGTCCAGTCACGCCGCCTCGGAAAAAATACGGGTTGTTCCTCGCTGGGTCAGGATCATATTTTCGATCCAGCACTGCACCAACATTAGAGGTATTTAAATTAGCCTTTAACGTTCTTAAACCGCCGCCGCCGATATTATGCGCGGCATATGCCTCGCCCCAATTGTCTTGGTCTAATGTGTTAACCCCATTTTGGCGGGTTAGATAGGCAGCGGCGTATGTTGAAATATACGGATCGTATCTGAGGGTTCGGTCAACATTTCCCGCTTGTGATTGAAGAACCTCATCGGCCAGGTCATCTTGGCCTAGCCCTCTTAAATTATCAGCAATTTGCTCGCCGTATCGATTTATGATTTCGGTGAATGTTCCGCCGGTAAATTGATATGGCCCTTTTGAGCCAGTGCCGCTTGACATGTCAGTGCCGAAATGTGTTTCCATTCCACGTAGGGATTTTAAAAATCCAGATGAGACACGGGTATCAGACTGCATCTGGCCAGCGATATCTTCCATGATTCTGTGCTGCTCGACGATGGTGTACATTTTCGGGTTGTCCTGCGCCGCGACCGTGAATTGCGTCTCTGGCAAGGATGCCAGAGTTTTCAGCGTTTCAAAATCTGCTTGGCCTGTTATAGGTAGGTCATTATCTTTTTGAAATTGCCTTACTGCGCCAGCTGTGCCGCCGCCGTAATCGCCATCTACGGCAATATCCGCGCCAGCGCGATTGAGTAAAACTTGTAGGTTCCATACTTGTGGGTCGCGTTTTTGGCTCCAATTCTTCTCACCGCCATCGCCGATTTTCAGGCCGCGCTCATCGAAATCCAATGCTTTCATATAGAGCGCCGTTATGGATTCTTGGATGTCTTGGGTGTTTGATACAGAGGTTTCTTGCTCCGCGTCTGCTTCAACCACTGCCTCTTCAGGTTCAGGCTCGGCGGCACGTGTTTGCGCTGATGTTGGTTCATCTCGCGTAGGCTCTAAAGCGTCAGCGTCTTGTGTTGCTGCCTCTAAATCAGGGCGCTTCACAGGGCGCGTTGTTTGTTGTGGTGCAAATTGTTCGTTCAATCCATCTGCTGCTTCGCGGGATTTGGATCCAGTAAAACCGTCAATACGGGCGCTATAGCTGCCAAGCAAGGCTGCTTTTGTTTGAAACTCTTTTAATTCAGGCGTGCCATGCAGCCTGTCGACATTCTGGCCGTCTAAAATCGTTTTTGCTTGCTGGGCTAATGCGTTTTGAATTGAAGGGTTTTCATCGACGATGTTTTGTAATTCATCACCTAAACCCTTATCACGCAGGGTTTGAACCATTGTGGGGCTTATTGTCAAAAGTGCTTCTGGGTTTTGCGCGATGAAATCAATGATATCGGATTGCGTTAGTGAGCCCATAACGCCGTCGGGGTTTGGATAGCGATCAGCATTATTGACATGCCCCTGATCCGACAAATCTGCTTGTAAGTCTTTGATCTGATCGCTGCTTAACGGTTTATCATCGCTAAGCAGTGCAATGATTGCGTCTATCTTATCTGGCACGTGCACACTCTTCTAATGATTAGCTCTATTATTATTTTTTCTTATAATTTACACTGCTCATCTATAAATTACAATGTTATTTTGCATAAACATCGGCCAGCTATACTTTATGAAAAAAGATCTGATTATTTTTGATTGTGACGGGACTCTTGTGAATAGCGAGATGCTTTATAACACGATTACCTCCGAATTGCTGACCGAGATGGGGTTTAGCGAATATACGCCTTTGCGCTGTGTTGAATTGTTTGGCGGGCAAAGTTGGAGTACGATTAAGACGATATTGGAAGACAAGCATGGCGCGGCAATTCCGCGTGATTTGGTGGATCGGTATATTCAAATTGCTAGCGTGCGCATGGACAAAGATTTGATCGCCGCAGACGGTGCGGAGGATGTTATTTGCACCCTTAAGGACAGCCATAGCATCTGTGTGGCGTCCAATGGTGAGCGCGGGAATGTTCTTAAATCGCTGAACATGACGGGGTTAATGCCGTATTTTCATGAAGACCATGTTTTTACCAAAATACAGGTACCACGGCCAAAGCCCGCACCGGATTTATTTTTATTCACCGCCGAGCAAATGGGGTTTGAACCCGAGCAATGTTTGATTATCGAAGATAGCCCTACGGGCGTGCGCGCGGCGGTTGCGGCGGGGATCACGGTGATTGGGTATACGGGATGCGCGCATGACCGCGCCGTACAGGCCGATATGCTGGATAATGCCGGCGCCAATATCATCACGGATAATCTTATCCACATTCTGCAGCATGTTTAATTGTGCAAAGCCTTCATTCACAGCGCAGCCCGTGTTACCACAATAAAGCACTTGCAATTGTTTTGGACACTGTTAGAGTCCCCCGCAAGTTTGAGTTCAATTAATAAACAAAGAATAGGAATTTACGATGAGTGACATTGCTGATCGCGTGAAAAAAATAGTTGTTGAGCACCTTGGTGTTGAAGAAGACAAAGTCGTTGAAAGCGCAAGCTTTATCGATGATTTGGGTGCAGACTCGCTTGATACAGTTGAGCTTGTTATGGCGTTTGAAGAAGAATTCAGCGTTGAGATCCCTGATGATGCCGCAGAAAAAATTCAAACTTTCGGCGATGCTGTTTCATTCATCAAAGAAAATGCATAATAACTTTTTAGTTGTTAGCTTTTAAATTTACTACTTTCCCCGCCCCCCGCGGGGATTCTAGTATGTGGGTATTGGTTTTTTATTTTTATTAATAGAATAAGTGAGTAAGGCATATGAGACGCGTTGTTGTAACAGGTTTAGGGATGGTTTCACCGCTCGGTTTTGGTGTGGACCACAACTGGGATGCGATTACCAATGGCAAATCAGGGATTAAGCCAATTACCGAGTTTGATGTGTCTGATATTCCATCAAAGATCGCAGGAATTGTTCCTCGTACAACGGATGAAAATCCGACGAATGGCGAATTCAATGCCGATTTGTTTATGCACCCAAAAGAACAGCGCAAGGTTGATACATTTATCGTCTTTGGCATGGCGGCTGCGCAAGAAGCGATTGAAGATTCAGGCTGGACACCAGAAGATGAGGAATCATTGAACCGTACGGGTGTTTTGATTGGTTCGGGCATTGGCGGGCTTGACGAGATTGACCGCACATCACAATTGATGGCGGAAAAAGGGCCGCGCCGTGTGTCTCCGTTCTTCGTGCCTGCGGCTTTGATTAACCTTATTTCAGGACAAGTTTCGATTAAATATGGCTATCGCGGGCCAAATCATGCGGTTGTAACCGCGTGTGCAACGGGTACGCATGCGATTGGTGATGCGGCACGTTTGATTGCGTTTGATGATGCGGATGTGATGATTGCGGGCGGCGGTGAAGCCGCAGTATGTCGCATTGGTGTTGCAGGGTTTGCGGCGGCGCGTGCGCTCTCGACGGGTTACAATGATCGCCCAACCGAAGCATCGCGCCCATGGGATCAAGATCGTGATGGATTTGTGATCGGCGAAGGTGCAGGCATTGTTGTATTGGAAGAATATGAGCATGCGAAAGCACGCGGCGCAAAGATTTACGGCGAGATTATCGGCTATGGCCTCTCAGGTGACGCGCATCACATCACATCTCCAGCGGAAGATGGAAATGGCGGGTATCGCGCGATGGAAGCGGCGATTAAACGCGCGAAAATTAACCCCGAAGATATTGATTATATCAACGCGCATGGCACATCGACTCCGATGGGCGATGGTATTGAGTTTGGCGCAGTTAAGCGGATGTTTAGTAACGCGCTTGATACGGTTTCCATGTCATCGACCAAATCGGCGATCGGACATTTGCTTGGTGCGGCGGGCGCGGTTGAGGCGATTTATTCGATTAAGGCGATACAAACGGGCGTTTTGCCGCCCACGCTTAATTTGGATAACCCTTCCGAAACCTGTCAGGGCATGGATTTAGTGCCGAAAGTTGCCAAAGAGAAAAAGGTGACGACTGTTTTGTCGAACTCATTCGGGTTTGGCGGGACGAATGCTTCATTGGTGATGAAAGCGGTTTAACATGACAGAGCAGCCCGCCCCAGCAGAGAACACGCCCCAAAAACGCGGCGGGCGATTTGTTTTAGGGTTTTTGGTCTATCTCATTACAACAGCAATTGTTGTAGCGGCGGTTGGGTTTTTCTGGGCGGCGCAGCATTTTACTGGTGCTGGCCCTTTAAAAGAAGACACGCTTATTGCTGTTGAACGCGGCATGGGGCTTAACCAGATTGCCACGCATTTAGAAGCCGAAAATGCGATCGACAGCAAATATATTTTTATTTTGGGCGCGCGTTTCCTCGGGGCGGCGGCGGATTTGAAGGCTGGTGAATATCAGCTAGAGCCGGGCATTAGCGCGAAAGACATTGTTGCGAAGATGCGCAATCATGACGTTTTCGGGCGGTTTGTAACTGTGCGCGAGGGGCTTACCAGTTATGAGGTTGTGGTCCTTCTTAATGGTTATGAAGAGTTAATACCCCGGCGCGCAAAATCACTTCCAGAAGAAGGGTCTTTATTGCCGCAAACATATAGCTATCAATTGGGTGAAGAGGTTTTTTCCGTACTGGATAGAATGCAGAATATGATGCGCGATGAAGTCGGTGCATTATGTGCAATAGAAAACCCGCGTGAGCTTGATTGGCAGAGCTTTATTAGCAAACCCTGCGGCAGTGAACCGCTCAAAAATGTTGGCGATGTTTTGACGCTGGCCTCAATCATCGAAAAAGAAACTGGCGTCGCGGGTGAGCGTGCCCAAGTAGCAGGCGTTTTTATTAATCGTTTAAATCGCGGTATTCCGCTGCAGACTGATCCTACCGTTATTTACGCGATTACCAAGGGCGTGCATAAAAATGACGGCAAAGGGCCATTGGGTCGACGGTTGTTGCGCAAGGATCTGGATTACGATTCGCCTTATAATACGTATAAATATGCGGGCTTGCCGCCCGGGCCGATTGCCAATCCCGGTAAGGCATCGATTGAGGCGGCGCTTAATCCAGAAGCGCATGATTATATTTACTTTGTTGCCGATGGCAGCGGCGGACATAGTTTTGCAAAGACGCTGCGTGAGCATAATAATAATGTGGCAAAATGGCGCAAAATACGTCGCGAACAAGCACAATAGTTCTTTATGCAGTATCCTGATTTTATCACCCTGCCCTATATCCAAGAATACGCCGCGCAGCATGGCGAAGATGCATCGGATCAATATCCGAGCGCTTTGCCGCGCCACTTTATTGAAGCCTATACCAAGCCAAAACAGCGCGTGTTTGATCCCTTTATGGGATTTGGTACAAGCGCCTTTGTCGCCGAGGATTTAGGGCGCGTGCCCTATGGCGTTGAAGCGGATGGCGAACGGTTTGAGTGGAGCGCGGGTCAGCTTGAGGGCTGGCAGAATATTATTTGCGGCGATGCGGCGGAGATTGGCACGTATGATTTTCCGATGATGGATTTTTGTATCACCTCGCCGCCCTTTATTCCGATGCATGAGAATTGGAACCCCTTATATGGCGGTGACCCTGAATATGCAGGGTATGATGCGTATCTGGCGCGGATGGCGGAGATTTTTGCGGCGGTGAAGGGCGTGATGAAGCACAATGCTTTGATTGTGGTACATGTCGATAATATCGCGCACAAAAAGAGCTTTACGCCGCTTGTGCGGGATATGAGCCTTGCGGTGTCACGCAGTTTTAAACCGCAGGCAGATGTCATTATAAAATGGGAGGACGCACCCGATGGATACGCCCTCACACATTGTCTGGTTTTTAAAAATGCTTAATGCCTGTTTAGGCTGCTTTTGAGCTTTCTAGCATCCATGCAAATTGTTCATGGATTTGAATGCGCTCAATCAACATATCCTCGGTCGCGTCATCATCATTTTTGCTGGCAACATCAATACCGTTTTTCAATGTCTTTACGATCTCGCGATTGTCATTGGCGAGCATTTCGATCATCTCCTCGCTGTCGGGTGTTTGGCCGACATGGCTGAGGCTCGCGTTTTTCATGAGGTCATTTGGATTATCGGCGGCAAATTCGCCTAGTGCGCGAATACGTTCGGCCAAGACATCCATTGATTCCCACATATTTGTGTATTGCTCTTCGAACAACACGTGAAGCGAGTGGAATCTTGCGCCCGTTACGTTCCAATGGAATGAATGGGTTTTAAAGTATAAGACGAATGTGTCGGCCAATACTTTGTTTAATTCTTTAGCAACATCTTGCTTGCTCATTTTAAGTTTCCTCCTGTGTTTGTGCCCGTGCCTACGCATGGGCGAGGAAAAAGTTCCGAATATTTTTTAAGTATCGTCGCGTTTTTTGGGTGGGGTTGTGTTGCCTGTGCCGCGCGGGATTTGGCCGCCCCCTCCTCCACCGCCGAGGCCTGGCGCGGATGGGCCAAGATTGAGCGATGGCATCGCTTTTGGTCCTGCTTCCATTTGAACGCGGCGGGCGAGATGGGGTGCAAATTGCAGACTTGATGGGACAGCATCGCCGAGCACACAGCCCATCGCGTCTTCATCGCCAAGATCGTCACGATGAACGGGCTGTCCGGCGACGCAGGATTTTACAAAGAATTGGAAGGCCTGTAGCGGGTTAGGGAGTTGTTGAACATTTTGCATGTTTTGCGTGCGATATGGATCATCAAGGAACATGAATGGCACCTGATAGGCTTGGGAGATATTACCCTCTTTGATTGCGCCGATATGGATCTGTTGATTACGATCTAGGGCGTCGAAGAAATCCATCTCGACGGGGATGTTAAGCTCAAGGAAATCCATATCGGCATATTCAGTGGTCAGAGTGCCGGTTTGCGCATCGAAGGTCATGCCGATGGCTTTTTTAACTGGGTTTTCATTGCAGATGAGCCCTGCTTCGCCGTTTTGTGTAAATAAGAGATCGATATTCATATCGTAGTCAGATACCCTTGCGGTTGGTGCTGATTTATTTTATCAGAAGTTAGCTTAGTAAAGATATAGTTTTTCCATGTGCGGTTTTACAGGTTTTTTTGCATTCAATACAGAACGATCGCGTAGCGACGATCACGGCATTGTGCGTGCCATGTGTGATGCGATTGCGCATCGCGGCCCTGATTATGGTGATGTTTGGCAGGACCCTGATGTTGCCCTAAATTTCGGGCATCGCAGGCTCTCTATTCTTGATCTATCCGAACATGGGCATCAACCGATGGCATCACAAAGCCAGCGATATATGATCGTCTTTAACGGCGAGATCTATAATCATCTTGAATTACGCGCCATGTATTTGTCAGAGCATCAATTCAGAGGGCATAGCGATACCGAAACTTTATTGGCCTTGATTGAGCGTATTGGCCTTGACCAGACATTAGAGGCGATTAACGGGATGTTTGCATTTGCGCTGTGGGATCGTGAGGCGCGGGTTTTGCATGTTGCGCGTGATCGCTTTGGCAAAAAGCCACTATATATCGGATGGGCGGGCAAAGCGCTTGTTTTCGGGTCGGAGTTAAAAGCGTTAAAGGCGCATCCGGATTTTAAGGCGGAGATCGATCCGCACGCGCTTTCGCTATACACACAGTATAATTGCGTTCCTGCGCCGCATTCGATTTATAAGAGCGTTTGGCAGATCAAACCCGGGTGTTTGCTTTCGATTGCTATAGAGGGGCTGGATACAGGGTGTGATCTTTTAGATAAGATGACGCAGTATTGGTCTGCAGCAAAAATTGTGCAAGAGCGCAACATAAGAGATTTGCCCCACACCGACTCACATAGCGACATTGTTGATGAATTTCAATTTCTGCTCAAGCAATGCGTGAGAGAGCGGATGCTATCCGATGTGCCGATTGGTGCGTTTTTATCTGGAGGGATTGATAGCTCGGCGATTGTTGCCTTGATGCAGTCGCAATCGGCGCGCCCTGTTCATACCTATACGATCGGTTTTGAAGAGGCGGGATTTAATGAAGCGCTTTATGCACGTGACGTCGCCAAGCATCTGGGGACGGATCATCACGAGCACATGTGCAGCGCGGCGGATGCGCGCAATGTGATTGAAAAATTGCCGGATATGTTTGACGAGCCATTTGCCGATCAATCCGCAATTCCAACCTATTTGGTGGCACAATTTGCGCGCCGCGATGTTACGGTTGCGCTTTCGGGGGATGGCGGCGATGAAATGTTGGGTGGTTATTCGCGGCATATTTCTACGCCTAAGATTGCTGCGCTGCCTGCTTTTACGCGACATCTTATTAACGCAATTCCTAAGGGAGCGTTAAAGACTCTTATACCGACAAAGCCGCTTATGGCGAAACATTTGGATAAAACAGCGCGTTTGTTATCAGCGGATACGCGCAATGACATATATGATATTTTGCTGCGCAATTGGGATGATAATCCGGCTTTACTACATCAAAATGCGCGGCTTGATGTAGACGAAAATGCTGCGCTTGGTTTGTCTGAACAATTGATGCTTTGGGATACACAGTTTTATTTGCCCAATGATATCTTGACCAAGGTTGATCGCAGTACGATGGCGGTGAGCTTAGAGGCGCGCGCGCCTTTATTGGATCGACGGATTTTTGAATTTGTGTGGAATTTGCCGATGGATGTGAAAATTCGTGAGGGCAAGGGCAAGTGGTTGTTGCGCGAGCTGTTGGCGCGGCATGTCCCGCGTGAGATGTTCGAGCGCCCGAAGCAGGGTTTTGGTATTCCGCTTGCTGATTGGTTATGTGGGGATTTACGCGATTGGGCGGAGGATTTACTTGATCCCCGTGCGCTTAAAGAACAAGGCTTGTTTGATAGCGCGGCTATTCGTGATCTGTGGGATGCGCATTTGCGTGATAAGCCACGCCATTGTGATGCGTTGTGGAATGTTTTGATGTTTCAGGCTTGGCATCGACGATGGATGGGGTAGATTGAAGATATGAGCAAATCACTACTCTTTATCGTCAATCATATGGATTGTTTTTGGACACGACGTTTTCCAATCGCGAAACAAGCCATCACACCCGAAGAGGGGTGGGATGTGAGCGTCTGTGCGAGTGGCGCGGATAGCGATGATCGATTATCCGACTATGGATTTAAGGGGCTTGGTTTGCCCGAGCCAAGCCGCGCGCATGTGATTGTTTCAAATGTGAAAATTATGTTGGTTATGCTGCGGGTTATTCGGGCGCAAAAGCCTGATTTGATTCATGCGATGACGTTGAAATATGCGTTTATGACGGGGCTTGTTTGTCTTTTTGTGCCCCGCGTTAAGGTCGTTCATACGATTGCGGGATTGGGGTATTTGTTTTCTGGCGAGGGGTTTAAGCCAAAATTGCTGCGGTTTTTGATTGGACCATTTTTGACTTTGGCATTGCGCAATAAGCGTAGTTTTTTAACGTTTCAAAACCCCGATGATATGCGGGTGATGATTGAGGGTGGTTATGTTCACGCCGATCAATCGACCTTGATTAAAGGATCAGGAATTGATTTGGATGAATATGCGTTCACACCAGAGCCACAAAGCGATAAGCCATTGGTTGTTATGCCCACGCGCCTTATTCACGAAAAAGGGATTAAAGTTTTTATTGATGCGTGCAACATATTAACCCAGCGCGGCATTGATGCAGACTTTCAGATCGCAGGCGGCGGCGCGCCTTATAACCCGCGTGAGATTTCAACGGATGCGATGCATGCGATGCTTGAGGGTAGCAATGTGACATGGTTGGGGCATGTCTCTGATATTGTGGGGCTATATCGCAAATGTAATCTTGTTGTGTACCCCTCTTATTATGGCGAGGGTGTGCCGAAGGTTTTATTGGAGGCGGCAGCAACGGGACGCGCGATTATCACGACTGACCATGCGGGGTGTCGGGAAGCAATCATTGACGCAGAGAGCGGTATATTGGTGCCGATCAAAGATAGCGAGGCAACAGCAGATGCAATGGCGACATTGATTCAAAACGCAACATTGCGCAATACAATGGGGCATGCTGCACGTGAATTTGCAGCGGCGGAATATGATGTGAATAGCGTTGTTGAACGCACGCTGCGTGTTTATGATGTTGCGATGAAAGCGCAATAAAACCTAGTGTCAGGGTTTAATATTGCACAGATTTTACGATTGTTGTGTCGCCTTGTGTTAATGTCACTGTGAGGGTTTTACCCTGTAGCGCTCCCGCTATATTTTCAAAATCAGAGCCATTATCAACGCGAATCATTGCTTTTTCAGGATCATATTCGGATATCTCAATCACGGCAGGCAGGGTAAGCGCGATTTTGTCTTCTTCAATCACGGGGAAGACGTCGATTCCTTCGAAGCCTGTTTTGCTTGTGATGGCCACGACGAGCGCGTCTTTTGCTGCGATAATGCTGTCGATTGTCAGGTCTTGGTTAGGGTCTTCACTCGGCAGTTTTGTTTTTGCTGCGGCGATCTTCGCGTCTTCTTTTGTGTGATCAGCGTCTTTATTGGTGTCGAGCGTAAGCTTGAAAGCTTGCGGGATGCAAATATCGTTACAGATCATGATCTGCGCGTTAAGGGCGAGCTTTGTGTCTTTGGATGGGTCGATGGGAAGAACGGTCAGCGGGAAAGTAACATTACCATCATAGCCAAATGTGTTGAACTCATATTCTTTTTTACGTTTGGGGGCGGGCCAATCGATTTCGATTGCTTCCAAATTCGTGCTATCTGCCCATGATAGCATCGGTGGAAGGCCGCTATCGCCGGGAATGCGCCAATATGTGTGCCATCCAGCGGCGAGGTCGATTTCAAGCGCGGCTTGGTTATCTGATCCCGCGACAAGCCTAGCGTTGACGTTTTTCGATTTAAACCAATCACTTGTTTGAGCATGCGCGGATATAGGCGCAATGAGGGATAGGATGATCGTATAAATTGATAATTTCTTCATAAGGACTATTATATCTCTCATGAGCAATAATCACAATAAAATGGATGTATCATATGGGTAGTTCAGAGGGTTATTTTGCGGGAAAGCTATTGCTAGCGATGCCTGGCATGCTTGATCCGCGTTTTGAAAATGCAGTTATTTACCTGTGTAGCCATGATCAAAACGGCGCGATGGGACTGGTGATTAATAATCAATTGCCGGGGATGGCGTTTAAACATTTGCTCAATGAATTGGATATGGCGTCGGATATTGTTGTAGATCCCGTAGTTTTGAAAACGCCGTTGATGAATGGCGGGCCGGTTGATACAGGGCGCGGTTTTTTACTGCATAGCCCCGATTTTCAGCATAAAGAGACGATTTCGATTGATGGCGATATCTCGATTAGCGGGACATTGGATGTCTTGCGTGAGGTGGCAGAAGGCAAGGGGCCAGCCGATAAGCTGATTATTTTTGGCTATGCGGGGTGGAGCGCGGGACAATTGGATGAGGAAATTCAGGCCAATTCATGGTTGGTGGCTGAGCCTGCAGCGTCGCTCATTTTCAAAACAGCGGATGATATGAAATGGCAGGCAGCGGTTGAGACGCTTGGTTTTGATCCGGCGTTGTTGGTTGCGGATGGCGGCAATGCTTAAGGTTTAAGCGGCTAAGCGCTCTTGAATTGCGTTGAATGACGGTAATTTGTCAAGAGGGCCGAGCGCGGCTAGGTTTGGCTTTGTGCTAAAGATACGTTTGGCCACATTATGGATTGCGTTTTCATCAATGGCTTCGATCTGCGCCAATGTTTTTTCGATATCAAACTCAGCGTTTCTAAATAATGCGTATTTTGCGTACTGATCGGCGCGGGTCATCATGGATTCGCGTCCAATGAGGAGGCTGGATTTTAGCTGTGCTTTGGCGCGGATGACTTCTTCTTCGGTCACATCTTGGGTCACTTTCAAGATTTCATCGGAGATAACGGGAATAATCTCGGCTAGGCTGTCTGGCCCTGTTCCCGCATAAATGCCGAATTGGCCATCATCTTGGTAGGCGGAATTGAAAGAGAAGATGGAATAGACGAGGCCGCGTTTTTCACGCACCTCCTGGAAGAGGCGCGAAGACATGCCGCCGCCGAGCAATGTTGAGAGTGCCTGAGCGGTATAATGGTCATCGTCGAGGCGGCTAAAGCTTTGGAAGCCGAGAATGAAATGTGCCTGTTCAAGGTCTTTTTGCACGCGGTTTTCATTGCCGTTATAGGCTGCGGGTTTTGGCTCAAAATCTATATCTTTCGGTAGATCGGCAAAAACGGTGGAGGCTTTTTCTACCAATGCGTCATGGTCGACATTGCCTGCGGCAGAAATAACGGTGCGTGAAGGGGTGTAGAAGTTTTTGATGAAGTCGGTGAGCGCCTGGCGGGACATGTTGGTCACGTGATTGCTGCTGCCGAGGATTGGCGCGCCGAGGGTTTGCCCCGGATAGGCAGTTTCGTAATAATTATCGAAGACAAGATCATCGGGGGTATCATGGCACATGCCGATTTCCTGAAGGATGACTTGGCGTTCGCGTTCGATTTCATCATCGGGGAGTGTGGAGTTTTTATACATATCTCCGAGAACTTCGAGGCCTAGCCCCATGTCATTTTCAAGCATATGTGCGTGATAGCTTGTGACTTCGCGGCTGGTATAGGCGTTCATGTGGCCGCCGACATTTTCAATGCTTTGTGCAATATCAAGCGCGTCGCGGGTTTTTGTGCCCTTGAACATCATATGTTCAACCATATGCGCCGCGCCGTTATTGGCCATGTCTTCGTAACGTGTGCCGACGCCGCTCCATATGCCCAATGCGACAGAGTGCATGGAAGGAACATGATCGGATACAACCCGCAGGCCGCTCGGCAATGTGGTGAGGCGTGGTTTGGTCATTTTATGCCGCGTCTTTCTTTGTGGAGCGTGCGTTTTTTCTAACGAAGGATTGGATTGTGGCAAGATCATTCGGAAGCTCGGTCACAAACTCTTCGCGATCAAACAGATCACTCATTTTCGCGGGAAGTGGTGGACGGATGCCGATGGCTTTTTCTACCGCGTCGGGGAATTTTGCAGCATGGGCGCAGGCCAATGCGACGATAGGGCCTTCGATTTCGTCTTGATAATCTTTTGCGGCGGATACGCCAACGGCGGTGTGTGGGTCGAGGATTTCACCCGTGTCATGATACACTTCACGGATGATGTTCAACGTGCCTTCATCGTCGCAGCGATGTGCGGAAAAGTCGCCTTTTGCAATTTCGAGAAGGTTATCACCGACAGACATGCTGCCCGTGGTTTTAAATTCTTCCATTGCTGCGGTTAAGGTTGCCGCGTCACGGTCAAAAAGCTCGAACAGATAGCGTTCGAAATTGCTGGAGATTTGGATATCCATGGAGGGGGATAATGTTGCATCCACGCCATCCATTTTCATGTCACCGGTTTCGAAAAATCGTGTGAGGATGTCGTTTTTATTGGTTGAGATCAAAAGGCGATCAATTGGCAATCCCATTTTGCGGGCGCAATGGGCGGCGAAAACATTGCCGAAATTTCCCGTTGGCACGCTGAATGATACTTTACGTTCTGGTGCGCCGAGCGCGAGGGCGGTGGTAAAATAATATACGATTTGCGCCATGATGCGCGCCCAGTTGATTGAGTTAATCGCAGAGAGCGACATATCGGCGCGGAATGTCGGGTCATTGAACATATCTTTAACCGCGTTTTGACAATCATCGAATGTGCCTTCAACTGCGAGGTTATAGACATTGGCAGCGTTGATGGTTGTCATTTGCTTGCGCTGGACGTCGCTGACGCGGCCTTTTGGGTGGAGGATGAAGACATCGACATTGTCGCATGATTTGCATCCTTCGATGGCGGCAGATCCCGTATCACCCGATGTTGCGCCAACAATTGTCACACGCTCACCGCGTTTTTTCAGGACGTGATCAAAAAGACGACCAAGCATTTGCAGGGCGACATCTTTGAACGCGATTGTCGGGCCGCGGTGCAATTCCATGAGCCAAAGTTTTGAATCAAGTTGGACGAGCGGTGTCACGCTTTCATGGTCAAACACTTCGCGGGCGTAAGTTTCGCTGACGATTTTATCGAAATCTTCGCGCTCAATTGAGCCTTCGACGAATGGCCACATGACGGCGCTTGCGACTTCGATATAAGATTTTCCGCGCAAATCTTCCAATTCGTCCTTATCGAAGAATGGGAATTTTTCGGGGACGTATAATCCACCATCAGGCGCGAGGCCGGTTAGGAGAACATCTTCGAAGCTTCTGGCTCCGTCTGTATTTGTGTGACCGCGGGTCGAAATGTATTTCATCATAAGCTTAGTATTTAGGGGGTTTGGGGTTTTAAGTCAATCTTAGGCTAATCCAGATAGCGCTTGCGCAGGTGCTTTTCCAGATATTCGGCGCGTAATTCTTTGCCTGTCGCTTTTTTCAGCATCTCTTTTGTGCTCATCAGGCGGCCATGGCGATAAATATTTTCATTGAGCCAGCCTTGTATTTGTGAGAAATCGCCTTCGCTGATTTGTTCGCTCATATCGGGAATTTCTTTTTTCATGGTGTTGTGGAATTGCGCGGCCATCATATGCCCCAGTGCATAAGCAGGGAAATAGCCGAATTTACCGACAAACCAATGGACGTCCTGAAGGCAGCCATCGAGGTGGTTTTCGGGGAGGACGCCGAGAGAGGCATGCATTCCTTCAACCCATGCCTCTGGAAGGTCATTGATGCTGAGGCTGCCGTCAATCAGGTCGCGTTCGAGTTTGAAGCGTAAGTTCACATGGAAGAAATAGGTGACTTCATCAGCTTTTTTACGGTCAACGCCCGGCTTGATGCGGGTTTTGCGTTTATAGAGATTTTCCGGGCTTAAAGCCTGATTGTTCATACCGTGGAAGAGCCCTTCGAGGCGGGGGGAGAGGAATTCGAAAAACTCAGGGGTGCGCCCTAAAATCATCTCAATGAGGAGCGCTTGGGATTCATGCACTGCCGCGCCGAGATCCATGGCGACGGGTTGATAGCGCCAGCTTTGGCGCGGAAGCCCTTGGATATAAATGCCATGGCCGCCCTCGTGAAGGGCGCTTTTCATGGAATTGAGGAAGTTGGTTTCGTCCACGTTGCTGATAACGAGACGTGTGTCATCAACAGTTCCGCCCTCAACGGGGTTATGGCCTGTCTCATAAAGACCGCCGCGCTCAAAATCAAAGCCGATCACCTCTAGTAGCGAGCGGTTGAGCCACATCTGGCTTTCGGAATCGTATTTGGCGTCAATTTCGATCGGCGGTGACTCGCTTGCCTGTTTTGCCTGAATGAGCGGATAGATTTTATTGAGCGCATCTTCGTGGGAATTGAACAATAGCTCGGTGTCATAGATCGTCATGCCAGGCATAAATTCCTGCATGAGCATTTGGTAATGGGAATCGACGCCCAACGTTTTACAGCGTGCATCGGCGATTTTTCGGTTTAGGTCGATTTGCGCGGATAAGAATCCCTTTGCCTGTTCCCAATCACCGGTTTCTTTAAGGGCGCGGTGATGGTTTCGTCCTTCATATGACAGGCGCGCTTTGTCTTCGATCAGATCGGGATCAACATTGGTGAACATGAGATACATGTTTGTCATCTCGTTCAAATTCGCGGTGTCCCATTCATCCCAATCATCCGGGCTTTTATATTGATGGTCACGGGCGCGATCCAACCAGCGCTGGGTTTCTTCCTCAGTGAGGTCTTCGTGCATGAGCCGATGCATGAATGAGATTTGTCCGAGGCGGCTTTGATATGCACCGTTTGGCATGGCGGTTAGGAAATCACGACCCAATGTCTCGATGATGGCGTTCATACGCCCGAGGTCGCGGAATTTGCGTTTCAAGTACATATACGCGATTGATGGGTGCTGCTGATCTTGCTTATAGATCGGCTCATCGAAACCCGATTTTGTTTCGGGCAACGGCTGAGGCGCTTTTTTCGGCTCGGTATTGATGCGTTGGATGATATCGGTGAACAGTGACATAGCGTTTAATATACCCGCAATTTTCAAAAACTCCTACGCAGCTTTTTGTTTTGCGTGATTTTTTACTCTTATAGTTTGCGAAAAAACCTTCATGCTGTTGCGGTTTTCTTCACGATCTCGACAAACATAGAATGCATAGGGGATGGGAAATCAAATGTGAGTTCGGGATGGAAGGTAGAGGCCATGTTTTTGCCGTCTCTAATCCATGTTGGCTCACCGTTGCGGGTGTGGAGGATTTCCACGCGGCTTGCGGGTTTGGTGAGGATGGGCGCGCGGATGAAGGAGACGTCATAGCCATCAACGGCGATGATCTCGCTCTCTAGCTGACGGCCATAACCGTTACGGATGGCGGTCACGGGGAGAACGCCGAATGATTTTTGTGCAGGATTTTCGACGATCTCGGCGAGGAGGATGGATCCGGCGCAGATGCCCCAGACAGGCTTGGCGGCGAATTGCTGGCTGAGGATATCCCACAGATCGAAATTCTCGATCAATTTCAGCATCGTCGTGCTTTCGCCGCCGGGCAGGATGAAGGCGTCGATTTCATCGAATTGTTTTGCGGTTTTTACGGCTTTAAAAGAAGCGCCCGCAGCTTCGATGTGCGGGCGATGTCTATCTACGCAGCCTTGGAGGGCTAGGCATCCTATTACGGGTTCAGGCATTTTCTAAAAAAACCTCTTACCAGCCGCGATTGGCCATTTTCATTGGCTCGTCTAATTCGCTGATTTCTGTACCGCGCATCGCTACGCCGCCAAGCTCTTTTGATGCTTCGAGGACAATTGCTGGGTCATCGAAATGCGCCGTTGCTTTAACGATGGCTTTTGCGAATTTCTCGGGGTTATCGGATTTGAAGATACCAGAGCCCACGAATACTGTATCCGCGCCGAGCTGCATGCAAAGGGCTGCGTCCGCAGGGGTTGCAATACCGCCAGCAGAAAAGAGCGGCACAGGAAGGCGGCCTTCTCTTTTTACAATTCTCAATAGCTCGAATGGTGCGCCCATGTCGCGCGCCATTGTCATGAGTTCTGCATCATCTGCGCTGATGACGCGTTTGATGTCGTTGTTGATGTCACGCATGTGGCGAACGGCTTCGACGATATTGCCTGTGCCCGGCTCGCCTTTGGAGCGGATAAGCGCTGCGCCTTCACCGATGCGGCGTAGAGCCTCACCAAGGTTTTTAGCGCCACAAACGAATGGGACTTTAAAGTCGTGTTTGTTGATGTGATATTCTTCATCTGCAGGGGTGAGCACTTCGCTCTCGTCGATGTAATCAACGCCGATATGCTGCAGGATTTGTGCTTCGGCGAAGTGACCGATGCGGCATTTTGCCATCACGGGGATGGATGATGCGGCCATGATCTCTTCGATCAATTCAGGGGGCGACATGCGGGCAACACCGCCAGCTTTACGGATATCGGATGGAACGCGTTCCAATGCCATAACAGCCACTGCGCCTGCGTCTTCTGCGACTTTTGCTTGTTCGGCTGTTACAACGTCCATGATGACGCCGCCTTTTAACATTTCAGCCAAACCCGTTTTAATGTTGATTACATTTTCGCCCATTTCTTTCGTTCCTTATTCTTACATATGTCTTATCAGGTGCGGTATTTATACATATATGTCTCTGAAAAGCAAAGAGTCTATAGCCTTTAGCGATTTTTTTATTCGCGTGTCACGCCCGCGATAAGGCAAAACTACTCTTCGTCGTCGAGATCATCATCTTCGGGGGTGCAACACGGGCATCCGCCGCCGTGACCTTTCGGTGCGATATTCGCAGCCGTCACGGGTGTGGTTTTGGGCGTTTGTTGTTTTTCATCTTGCGTGTTCATGATTGGGTTTGTAGCATCGAATTGATTTAAAAATAAAGGATTATTTTACATGGCTAAAACTCTTGAAGACGCGAAGGAAGCGGTTTACGCATCATTAAATGCGGATAACGAAGATATTGACGCGGCGATTGCGGATTTGAAAACAGCAATGAACGAGGCGGGAGAAAAGGAAGCGGTTTTCGTCCCTGAACGCCTGAGCCAGAATAATCGTGCGGGACGCAAGATGATGCAAAGCTATTTCAAAAAGCGCGGTGTGAAGGTTGTGTTTGAGGCATAGGGTTTAGCTGATAAGCATTCTGCTTGGAGCAGTTGCGGCACAGGTTTTATCGCGGTTTTGATCCGCTTTTATAATTTCACGAATTGCTTTTTGGTCGAATTCGGATAAAGCTGCTAGGGCTTGATCAAAGGTTACTTCATCCGCTTCACCCAGCGCATATGCTAGCGAGCTTTTGCTGAGAGCGGGAACGCCAAATTCAACTTGAGATATAATGTGGGATTGCTCATAAGCGATGAAACCATCGGGTGTTACGTGTCCATTTAAATCCAAGCCTTTTGGGTGAATGCTGGCAGTGAACAGCGCGAGTGGGCCGAATTGCAGATCCTGTCGCCAGCATACAAATTCCGGAAATCGGTCGGGCGCGCTCGTGTCAAGGCCGATATCGCTATGCGTATCCTGCGCCGCGGCGACAGATGCGGTGGCAGCGAAGATTGTGGCTAAGGCAATATTACGGATGGATGATTTTATTGTCATGGGCAGTGTTATAGGTGCGCTTAATTATTATGTCAAATTTATTTTAGTGTGATGCGATTTTGTTAATGCGTTTGGCAGAATAAGTCCATTGAATTTTGCAGGTCGTTTTTTTGGGAACGCTCTTTGTTATTTACGCGTTTGCTGTGTTGCATAAAAAAGGAGATCATTATGCCCTATTCCGCCCGTAAAAATTTACCCAATTCTGTGCGTGACCATTTGCCCGAACATGCGCAGGATATTTATAAAGAAGCGTATAACAGCGCGTGGGACGAATATAAAGACCCCGATGATCGAGACGGCGATATCAGCCGCGAAGAAATCTCCCACCGCGTGGCATGGGCGGCGGTGAAGAATAAGTACGAGAAGAATGATGACGGGGAGTGGGTTGAGGTTTGATTTAGACAAGAAGCGCCCGGCGGGCAAGAAGATTAAAAAACCAGATTTTCTATTTCTTTTTCCCGTCTGACTGGTTCGACATCATGCTTGAAGGCGGCTTAGAAGGTGCGGGCGCTGGGGCCGTATACCCCCGCTGTTCCCTCAATTGTACTGTTCTGCCAGCGTTGTCATTTTTGATTTCAGTTTTTTTATTATTATCTTTTTCAGACATCTTTAACTTTCCTTTATCTATGAAGAAACTCTAATATACTTATATTGATCTGCTTTTATTATAATACCCTGCCCTTTTAAGGACGTGCCAGTAAATTTTCCATCTTTATTTACGTCCCATAACTCTTCAATATATATTTCGCCTGTATTAGGGAAACCACTAGCGTAAGATTTTTCTCCAAACATTCCTCCTATATGAGTTCCATCGTTCATATGAACAATAACATAAGAACCTTCTCTCAAATTAGTAAAATAGTGATCCCACGCAGTTTTCATTCTAGGTTTTATCAGCTTATTTTTTTCCATTTCTTTGAGTGTTTTGATTAAAACAAATGGCCAAATTGCAGGAGTAATAAAAAAGCAAAAAACTATCACCCCATAAGCAAGTAAAAATTCGTTACTTTGAAAAGATTCGAAAGCATATTTTAATGGCAAGATAACAATAGTTATATTTGCCATGCTGTATACTATCGCCTCAATAATTTTTTCTTTTAAGTTATCCTCTTTAGAACTTTCAATGAGTTTGTGTACCAACAGTGATATCGCCCCCGGTAAAATAAAAGCAGAAAAATATAGTAATTTTTCAATGTCTAATTCAGGCATATCACTCCCACTCAATCGTGAGTATTATATTAAGCATTTGATTTTTAATCATAAAAAATCCGTTTGTAGTATATTCACAGTCCGATGTTGAATTATTTCGCCTCGACCGTATCCTGAACAATGTCTTTTACCATCCGATCAATCCTTTCAGCATCAGCAATGTGCTTAAGCGTGAAACCATATTTGAACGATACGTTGTCATATAGACTTTCCGATACAGATGAGCAGTAGAAAACACGCGGCGCTGGTTTTTTATCTTTGTTATAACACTCGATCATAAAGTCTATTTTCCCAGCATCATTTCTATGAACATACAAGTCTTTTGCAAATGTTCCTGTTGCATTCGTCTTGTAAAAAGTTAGACCATAATCTGTCTTTTGTCCTTCGTCATATTTTGCAATTTTTTGTCCATCACGATTCAGCTTAACATTTGTCATATAGTTAAAGCTCTTCTCAAGATCAGAGAAACCGAGTTTAATCATCGGATCAACTTCATTAATGTCTGGTCGCGAACCTGTGAAATGAATTCTGATTTCATCTTCTTTTTCTAAGTAAATTTCAGGTTCAAAATTAGGAATGCTGAAATCTGGTAACAAACCTACAAGCGATACTGATGCTGGGTCATAATCAAATGAAGTGCTCATATCTAGCGGGTAACAAGCGTGAAGATGCTTACTCGGCAAATACAAATCGCGCTCTACAAAATTAACAAGGGTCGTTTCTTTCGACAAATCAGATTCACATCTGTTTTGAAATCCCCGCGCCATCTGTGAGATCGGTTCTGTTCCAGTTACAGCAAACAGAAGAATATACGCCATCACGAAGAGAACAGCGAATGCACCCAAAACAAAACCTACCAATACTTTGAGTGCTTTTTTCACGTTCATCAGTCTTCTACTCCCACTCAATCGTGCCTGGTGGTTTGCTGGTGATGTCGTAGACGACGCGGTTGATGCCTTTGACTTCGTTGATGATGCGGGTGCTGACGCGGCCCAAAAATTCATGTTCGAAGGGGTAGTAGTCAGCGGTCATGCCGTCGGTGGATGTGACGGCGCGTAGGGCGCAGACGAAATCATAGGTGCGGGCATCGCCCATTACACCCACGGTGCGCACGGGAAGCAGGACAGCGAAGGCTTGCCAGATATCATCATAAAGACCGCTTTTTCGAATTTCATCAAGATAGACCGTGTCGGCCTTTCTTAGGATTTCGAGCTTTTCGCCCGTGATCTCACCGGGGATGCGGATGGCAAGGCCGGGGCCGGGGAATGGATGGCGGCCGATGAAATCTTCGGGCATGCCGAGGGCGCGGCCAAGATCGCGGACTTCGTCCTTGAACAGCTCACGCAGAGGTTCAACCAGTTTTAGCTCCATATGCTCGGGCAGACCGCCGACATTATGGTGGGATTTGATAGTGACCGATGGGCCGCCTGTAAAGGATACCGATTCGATCACATCAGGATAGAGCGTTCCTTGGGCAAGGAAATCTGCGCCGCCGACGCGTTTTTTACAATTATCGAAGACATCAATGAACATGCCGCCGATGATTTTGCGTTTCATTTCAGGATCGCTGACCCCTTCGAGGCCGCCGAGGAATTTCTCACTCGCGTCTTCGTGGATAAGGGGGATGTTGTAATTGTCGCGGAAGAGGGTCACGACTTGTTCGCTTTCGCCTGCGCGCATCATGCCGGTATCAACATAGATACAGGTGAGCTGATCGCCGATGGCTTCGTGCAGGAGGACAGCGGTCACGGAGGAATCAACGCCGCCCGAGAGGCCGCAGATGACTTTGCCGTCGCCCACTTGTTCGCGGATTTTCTTAATCGCTTCGTCGCGGAAATTTTGCATCGTCCAATCACCCGAACAGCCACAGACATTATGGGTGAAGTTTTTGAGAAGGTCTTTCCCATGGGGGGTATGCACGACTTCGGGGTGGAATTGCACGCCGTAGAATTTGCGTTTTGGGTCGGCGATGAAGGCAAAGGGTGCGCCGCTTGATTTGGCGATGACTTGGAATCCATCGGGCAGGGATTCGACATGGTCGCCATGGCTCATCCAGACTTGCTCAACTGCGCCTGCGTCCCAGACATCGGTGGTGATGTCGGAATGTTCTAACACTTCGACCTTGGCGCGGCCAAATTCGCCCTCGCCTTGTCCGCCGACGACTTTACCGCCGAGCTGTTCAACCATTGTTTGCTGACCATAGCAGATGCCAAAGATCGGCAGGCCGAGGTCAAATATGCCGTCGGGTGCACGCGGGGAATCTTCATCGGTGACCGAACACGGGCCGCCGCCGAGGATGATCCCTTTGGGGTTGTATTGCTTTATACGCTCAACATCAGTTGCGTTGAATGGCCAAATCTCGCAATAGACGCCGCTTTCACGGACGCGGCGTGCGATCAATTGGGTGACTTGGGAGCCAAAATCGAGGATGAGGATATGCTCATGGTCGGTGGCAACTTCGGGTGTGATAATTTTTTCTGCTTGTGTCATATGCATTATTTAAACGGGTGCGCGCGCAGATGCAAAGGTTATTCGCAGTCAAATTTCAATTGATGTGCGTTTTATGTGATGATCAACTATGAGGATCAGTGGGGGCGCGGAAACAAAATGCAGGGATCGTCATTTTGCACTTTGCGATTTTCTTTCTTCCTGTTACAAAATTTTATGAACAAGAAACCTGATATTTCATTTGAATTTTTTCCCCCTAAATCTGCGGATGCAGAGGCGGCTATGTGGGAGAGTGTGCCGAGTTTGGCGGCGCTTGATCCGACATTCATGACTGTGACATATGGCGCGGGCGGGACGACGAAAGATACGACATTAAAGATCGCGGAAACAATGGCCGCGGAGCAGCCTATGCCGATTGCGTCGCATCTGACGTTTTTGACGACGACGCGCGATGAATTGCGGGGGTATCTTGAGGAGTTGTGGGGCAAGAATGTGCGCCATATTGTTGCGCTACGCGGGGATGTGCCAAAGGGCAAGACATTTGATGATTTCCTTGGTGATGAATTTTATAAGAGCACGCCGGAATTTATCGAAGATATTGTTTCGATGCATCCGTTTGAGATTTCGGTTGGCGCGTATCCTGAAAAGCATCCTGATGCGAAGAGCTTGGATGAGGATATCGCCACATTAAAAGCGAAATTGGATGCGGGCGGGCATCGCGGGATTACACAGTTTTTCTTTGATAATGATGTTTATTACACATTCATGGATAAATGCGCGGCGGCGGGGATTGATAAACCCGTTGTGCCGGGTTTAACGCCGATTCATAATTTTGCGGGGATTGTTCGCTTTGCGAAGAATTGTCAGGCGAATGTGCCCGATTGGGTGTGTGAGAAATTTGAGGGGCTTGATGATAAGCCTGAAGAGGCGCGCAAGATCGCGACGGAATTGCTGGTTGAGCAATCCCTTGATTTGGCGGCAAACGGCGTTGAGCATATTCATTATTATACGCTCAATAAATCAGGGATTACGAAAGAGGCATGTGAGGCGTTGGGGTATACTGGGTCATGAGGTATTTGCTCGTGCTCTTGCTGATCTTTCCATTTCAATCCGCGCGAGCGGCGCAGCCGATTTCGATTAGCCTTGCGGAATGTTCGGTAATTTATAATGTCGTTAGCATGACTGCCCAAGCTAAGGGCAAGCCCGAAACGCAAATTAAGGCCCTTAGAAAGACATCCGATGCCTATAAAGATGCCGCTGCCACACAAGCAAAGGCCGAAGGGCAGAGTGATGGCAAAGCCTATATTGATAAGCAGCTTCCTGCGTTGATTGAAAAATGGGACGAAAGATGGTTATCCGGCGATGATGTTAAAGTGCTCTCTCACATGAAAGAAAACTGGGAATGGGTGCAATATTGCGGCAAGCTTGGTAAAGATCGAGGTTTGTTGCCGCTTCAGTAATTGGCCTTTTATTTTCTAATATTCTTACAAATTCCTGAAACCGTGCGTATGCCAGTGTGCTATTGCGCATTTCCCCCTTGACCACCGCGGAAAAGCTCTATATTCAAGGGCAGATTAATTAAAAATTCGAATTAAATTTGGAGATAAAATAATGGTTTTAGCGACTAACCTCGGATTCCCCCGCATTGGTCCAATGCGGGAACTTAAGAAGGGCGTTGAAGCCTATTGGAAAGGCAAATCTTCGAAAGACGAATTGCTTGCACTTGGTAAAGAACTTCGTGCTGCAAATTGGAAGCGTCAAAAAGATGCTGGCCTTGATAGCATTCCATCGAATGATTTTGCTTATTATGACCTTATCCTTGATTTGACAACGACATTGGGTCTTGTCCCTTCACGTTATAAGCATACAGGCGGCAATGTTGACCTTGACACATATTTCGCGATGGCACGTGGTGCGCAGCGTGACGGTCTTGATGTGACTGCGATGGAAATGACAAAGTGGTATGACACAAACTATCACTATCTTGTTCCTGAATTTGAAAAAGGCATGACACCGAAGCTTTCATCAACGAAGATTTTTGATGAGTATGAAGAAGCAAAAGCGTTGGGCATTGAAACACGCCCAGTCATTGCGGGTCCTGCGACTTATACTTTCCTTGGTAAGCCACAATATGAAGATTTCGACCATGTTGAATTCGTTAAAGGTTTGATCCCTGTTTATAACGAAATTCTTGCTGGTCTTGCTGAGCGTGGCGCGAAATGGGTTCAAATTGATGAGCCTGTATTCTCGCTTGATCTTTGCGAAATCGGTCAGGGTACGATCAAGGCAGCGTATGATGCACTTGTTATTCCTGAAGGTCTTAAGGTTATCACTGCGACTTACTTTGAATCCCTTAAGGAAAATGCAGAACTTGCATTCTCACTTCCAACACAGGCGATCCATATTGATCTTTGCCGAGGTTCAGGCCGTGCGAACACAACATCAAACAGCGCGAAAGCAGATGTTGATCAGGCGCTTTCATTGATTGGTGATGAAAAGATCCTTTCATTGGGCGTTGTTGATGGTCGTAACATTTGGAAAAACAACATTGGCCAGTCTCTTGGCTATATCGAAAAGGCGGTTGCGCAACTTGGTTCAGAGCGCGTGTTCGTTGCGCCTAGCTGTTCATTGCTTCACTCTCCTGTTGATCTTAAATCTGAAGTTAAGCTTGATGACGAGCTTAAGGGCTGGATGGCATATGCGACACAGAAATTGGACGAACTTGCGTTGATTGCAAAAGGTGCGAATGAAGGCCGCGAGAATATCGCTGCCGCGCTGACTGCGAGCAATAATGCACAAGAGAGCCGTAAAAACTCTCCACGCATTCATAACAAAGTGGTTGAGGATCGTGTGTCTCACATCACCGAAGACATGAAAGAGCGCAAATCTCCGTTTGATGTGCGTCAAGAAAAGCAACATGCTGCGCTTGATATTCCTCTTTATCCGACGACGACTATCGGCTCATTCCCGCAGACTGCGGAAATCCGTAAAGCGCGTTCAGACTTTAAGAAGGGCAATATTGACGAGGCGACATACAAAGCCGCGATGGAACAGGAAATCAAAGACGTTGTTGCATTCCAACATGACGTTGATCTTGATGTTCTTGTGCATGGTGAGCCAGAGCGTAATGACATGGTTGAATATTTCGGTGAGCAGCTTGATGGTTTCGCGTTCTCTCAATATGGTTGGGTTCAATCATATGGTACGCGTTGCGTGAAGCCACCGATCATTTTCGGTGATGTTTCCCGTCCAAAAGCGATGACTGTTTCTTGGTCAAAATTTGCGCAAGAGCAAACAGACAAGATCATGAAGGGCATGTTAACCGGCCCGATCACAATCTTGCAGTGGTCTTTCGTTCGTGATGACCAGCCACGTAATGACACAGCGCGTCAGATCGCTCTTGCGATCCGTGATGAAGTGAAAGATTTGGAAGATGCAGGCATCAAGATGATCCAAATCGATGAAGCAGCGTTCCGTGAAGGTTTGCCACTTCGTCGTTCAGATTGGAAAGAGTATCTCGATAACGCGGTTGAGAACTTCCGTATCTCTTCATGTTGTGTTGAGGACGAAACACAGATCCACACACATATGTGTTATTCAGAATTCAATGATGTTATCGACAGCATTGGCGCGATGGATGCAGATGTGATCTCTATCGAGTGTTCACGTTCGCAAATGGAATTGCTTGAGGCGTTTATCGATTATAACTATCCGAACGAAATTGGTCCGGGCGTTTATGATATTCACTCACCGCGTGTTCCAACAACACAGGAAATGACTGATTTGCTTGAAAAAGCGAAGAAGAACTTGGCGGAGCGTCAAATCTGGGTGAACCCTGATTGTGGTCTTAAGACACGTGCATGGCCAGAAACCAAAGAAGCGCTTAAGCACATGGTTGAAGCAGCAAAACAAATGCGCGCGAAAAGCTCAGAAGCGAAAGCGGCTTAAGGTTAGCCACTTGTAAGAATTAAGAAAGCCCGCGTCGAATGATGCGGGCTTTTTTGTTTTTGAACCGCAGAGACGCATAGGGCGAGGAGATAATTACGCGGGTTGTCCACCACCAAGAACGTCTACAAGTTCAGGCGCAACATCCGCAAAATTAACAATAACAGCATTTCTGTCCTCCTCATTAAGACCTTCATTAAAACTTGTAAGCAATTCAGGTGCGGAGCGTGCTATTGCATTCAAGAGGCCTGCACATTCACTTATAACATATATGCTGTCTTCTTCTGCCTCATCAGCAAGTGCATTTGCCATCTCTTCTATATCTTCAATGTCATTCATAAATTCTATCAATCCTGTAACCGAAATTTCATCTGTTATGAGTCTGATTTCTTCGGGTTTGGCTTCTTCATTCAGTTTTGCAATCTGATCCCCTGTGAAGCCTTCTGGATTTGCGCCTGCTCTCCACGTTTGCATAAGACGATATCCAAGTACTGCCTTGCGTTTCGTTTCTAAGGACATATTGATTTCCTTTATTTACATTAATAATGTATGCAAAATAGTTGAAAAAAAATTATGTCAATAAAAGTTTTATTTTTCTTTGAGCAGTTTTATGACATCTGCTGCGACGGCCTTGGCGGAGGATGGGTTTTGTCCTGTGACAAGGTTTCCATCAACCACGGAATGAGGCTCAAAATCATCGACGGTGATCACATTTGCACCGAGTTCACGGAGGCGGGTTTCAAGCAGGAAAGGCACTTTATCGGTGAGGCCGACGGCTTCTTCTTCGCTGTCGGTGAAGGCAGCGATGTTTTTGCCTTTAACCAATGGATCACCGTTTTTATCTTTCAGACCAACCAAGACAGCGGGGCCGTGACACACGGATGCGACGATGCGATCATCATCAAGCGTTTGCGTGACGATATCAGCCAGAGTTTCATTATCGGGATAATCCCACATTGTGCCGTGGCCGCCGGGGAAGAACACTGCGGCGTATTTTGATGCATCGACATCATTGGCGGCAGGCGTGGTTTTGATCAATTGTTGGAAATCTTTATCATCGAAATAACGGGCAACGCTCGGTTCTTTCTTTGCGTCTTCGCCGAGGGATCTCTCGTCGATGGGAATTTCACCGCCGGAGACGGATGCCACGGTCACATCATATCCCGCGTCAACAAATTCGTAATAGGGTGTTGTTAATTCCTCTAACCATACGCCTGTTGGCTCGGCCGAGCTTCCCATTGTCGCGCTGGATGTGACGATGAATAATATTGCTAATGTGTTCATGATGTTCTCCTTGTTGAATAATGATGTAGGGAGTATTCGCGTTTTGGCAAATTTATTTTATCTTGGGAAAAGTGCTTTTCTTTTGTTTTTACTGTTGCCATTTTAATTGAGAATGATTATCAATTGCGTATAGCAACTTTAAATTAAGACGGTAATCATGGCAGGTAATAAAGACGGAATTGAAGGCGCAAGAAAATCACTTGAAAGTGGCTGGAATGGGAGTGTTTCAGAAGCGGTTAATCAAAGCGATTTGAAAGCGGGATGCGCAGGATGTGATAAGCTGAAAGCTGGTATCTGTCCATTATTTGAAGCTTTGGCCGCGGAAACGGGCGCTCCGCGTGCAGATATTCTCACGGCAGTTGCTAATAAGCCTGCTAAGGACGATCAAGGCGCTGAAGCTAGAACTTTTGACAGCAAAATGGCTTAGCCCTCGGCTGCGTCTTTTCGCTTTAACACAGCCGCGAAGAAGCCGTCTGTTTGATGGCGGTGCGGTGTCATACGTAAGTATGGATTGCCGTATGCTTCGGGGACTGGGATGACTTCGAATTCATCGCCACGGTTTTTGAGGAATGTTTCGATTTGGTGTTCATTTTCCTCAGCCAGAAGCGAGCATGTCGCATAGACGAATTTACCGCCTGGTTTGACGAGGGCAGAGGCACGTTCGATGATGTCGGCCTGAATGGGGAGAAGCTCCTCTAATGTGGGGCCGAATTGACGCCAGCGCATATCGGGATTGCGACGCCATGTCCCTGTTCCGGTGCATGGTACATCGGTAAGGACGATGTCGAATTTGCCCTTTTGACGTTTCACCCATTTGCGGTTTTTCTCGTCTTCTAGGCTACGTACTTCGATGATGTCGGCGATGCGGGCTTTTTTGTAGCGATCGCGGCCTTTTGCGAGGCGTTTGGAATCGTTATCCATGGCGACGATGCGGCCTTTGCATTGCATAGCAGCGCCGAGAGCGAGGGTTTTGCCGCCTGCCCCTGCGCAATAATCAAGGACTTGCATGCCTGGCTCTGCGCCACACATCAGGGCGATGAGCTGTGATCCTTCGTCTTGGATTTCAATCCAGCCCTTGGTGAAGGCTTTTGTGCGTGAGATGTATGATTTTTCAACGCAGCGTAGAGCCGTGCTTGCATATGCGCCATCCTTTGTTTCCACGCCATCTTTTTTGAGGGAGGCTTGTGCTTTATCGGCGTCGATGAGGAATGTATTGACGCGCAGATCAAGGGTTGCGGTTTTGAGCATGGCGGCCATTTCCACCTCAAAATCCTTACCGAAATAATTGCGGAGTTTGTCTTCGTATTTTTCAGGGACCTCGGCGCGCACGGCGTCGGGCATGTCCGCATGGTCGATACCGCCGCCGATCATTTTGCCTTCACGTACCAATTTGATGTAGTGAAGCTCTTGAGGTTCTAGCGCGGTTGGGGAGTATTTTGTACCGTCATAGAGATCGGTGATGTATTTTTCTATGCGACCTGGCTCGCCTGTTACCTCTGCGAGTAGAAGCCAGAAGAGGATGCGGTTGCGCGGCGTATCTTCGGCGTCGAATTTATCCAGCCACCATCCTAAACGTGCATGGGCACGCGCCATGTTATAGCAACGCTCCGCGATGTTTGCGCGATCTTTGGAGCCGATATAGCGGCGCTGGCGCATATAATCGCCGATGGCGCTGTCCATTGGGACGCGGTCATTTTCGGCGATGCGGGTGAGAACATCAATCGTTGCCTGAATTCTTGCTGCTGGTTTCATGTTTAAAAACTTTCTTTAGCTTTGGCCCCTGCGCCCTTGCGCGGCCAGAGCATATTTTTATGTGTCGTCATTTACATTGCAAGCACTCGCGAGCAGATATGATTAGACATAGCATTAGAGGGCGACTTTTAATAGTAAAGAGACGATTGTGCAAATTAAAACGACATCCACCGCGATAAAGAAGAATCTTTGTGGCACTTTATCGTGAAGATATTGGCCGATCACCATGGCAAGAATGAATGCAGGCACAGCGTATAGCGACAGGATCAACAGGTCAGCGTGGAGCATGCCTGTGCCGATTGCCCCGGCGAGGCGCGGGATGTTTGAGATCACAAGGATTGCATTGAGATTGGCGCGAAAAACGCCGTGATTGTGGCATTTATCTTTGAGGTAAGGGATAAACGCAGGGCCGCCGCCGCCGATCATTGCGTTGATCGCTCCACCCGCAAACCCAGATATCGCTGCACCGCCCCATTGCATAGGTTTTTTCAGCGGGTCAAATCGCGTATGGGTGCGCAACAAATGTAGGATCAAATATCCCGCCAAGATCAGGCGCATCGTATCAGCCTGTATATATTTTAGCGCGAATACACCCAGTATTACGCCAATGACCATGCCGGGCAAAAGGGCGCGGATATGATCCCACATGATCTGTTTGCGGGTCTTTACG
>JAACQG010000012.1:0-274 GCA_009995045.1 Alphaproteobacteria bacterium | reverse complement strand
TCTTGTACGGGCATAAAAAGGCTCAACAAGGGAACGGAAATAAGCCCGCTCGCGAAACCGATCATGCTTTGTGTGAAAAAGGCGATGAAGATTATAAGAATGAAAATTAAGGTCAAAAGTTACCTTTCTTAGGTTTGGTTGGTTGCATCATAACGATAAAAGCATACTTCTTGTAATAATATTTTACGGGTGAATTTTATGTATAATTATGTATAAATTTACCCTATATGTTTGATATTAATATAAAAATTTACTGAATATATTATGCGCAGCG
>JAACQG010000002.1:953-29897 GCA_009995045.1 Alphaproteobacteria bacterium | reverse complement strand
AGGGATAAATACCATAGCCTCTATCCTGGAATAGTAAATTACCTTGTTGGTCGCCATGGGCATGTGCCTGACACAGCCAATCCTGAGCTCATACAAAAGGCTTTGGAATTAAACAAGTTAGATGCCCCAGAAGAGTATGTCCTCTCAACGGATCGTCCCGATGCATTGCCAGCGGCAAGAGAAAAATTGATACAAGCGGGCATTGAGAATCCAACAACACGCCAAACTCTATCCGCAGTTTTGCTAAAAGACTCGGGTAAATTTAAAGCAATCGACCACATAGTCGCGTGCCACAATGGAAATAACACACCCCAAGAAAAGCCAAAGCTTGCGCATTACGCACAAACACCTCAACCAATGCTGAGGGAAGACGGAATGGGTTACAACCGCGATATTCGTGACGCTGTTACGGCCATCGGCGGATATTCAAAGCTTCAGGAAATCGCCGAGCGCACATTGCATTTAAAGCAATTAGTAGATAATCGCTATATTTTCCCCGAAGGTGAAGGAGAACTAGCGCAGGAATGGTATGATTCAAATATCACAAAGCTGAAAAAGCTCCTCGACAGCATCCCCCAAATCCTTGAGGCGCACAATTTCACTCCCGGTCAAAAGCTTACGATGCAAAGCGCGTGGAACCAAAATAACATCCACACCGCAATAAAAGACGCGGTCGAGCAAAAGGGCAAGGGGTTATACGATTTTATGGTTGATGCAATTGCAAGGTTTAACGCCTCTCCTGATGCAATATTAGACATGTCTCAAGAACGCACCCATGAAGCCGTGTAACGCTTAACGGTCCCATGAATACCCCACAAAAAAAGCCATCCTGTATGAGATGGCTAAAATATTGATTTAATGGCTCAGCGTAATTGATACGTTACGAACACAGCATTATCATGAAATCATAGTACTTCATCAAAACAATTCATATATGTCAGGTCGTGAGGTGAGTTTGTTGCGGGAGTAGCATCGCCAAAAAAATACAGCTTACTAATTTGGCGCTACTAAGCAGCTATGGATTTTTTATGCCTTGTTTTCAATACAGCACAACATCCGAATTAAGGCGAGTTTTCTATAGCTTGTTTAATTGCACTTTGGCCCAAGATAAATCCCTTTCTAAAACAAAACGCTGCTTTAATTCAGGATCAAAACAAACCAGTGTCACCCAACCATTACCGAAGAGTTTTTGCAGGATATCTTGCTCACGCACGATGCGCTCGATAACATCTCTGGGCGCGTGAACAATGGTCATAAGGCGCGTGGGTTGGTGATAGGCTTGCTCATCAGATGAATAGACAGATTGCAGCGGCAGGCCATTCATCAAATCGCTGGCATTGCCCTGCATTATGCCGAGCTTACCGGTAATATTTTTGGTGATTTTACTGCCGCCGCCATAGGCCACATTATCAAGTGTTGAAAATAGATATTGGCTGTTAATCCACTGCGCAACAACCATCGGCGCAGTCAGAATAGTCGTTAAGGCACTACCATCCGCATCTTTTTCCCATTCGTAAGAGTGCAAAAAGGCGCGCCCCTCCAGATCAATATCTTTCGTCATGCGTCTGGGGCCAATAATAAAGGCAGCATTGCGCGCTAGCCCCCATTCAGCGCGTACCTGCGCCCAGTCTTTAGAGCGCAAGGCAGCGTGTTGCGACGCGTTAGAAGGCTTTGTCCCAAGCTCGCCGCACCGCCAAAGCGTGTTTTGGGCGCAGGCGTCATGTAGATCGGCTTTAAGGTTTTCTAGGGCTTTGTCATGTATGCGCGGCATATCGTTATCAAATATCTCCACCGCATCTGTGGTCGTGTTGTGTTCGGCGGCCATGAAATAGGTTGAGGCAGGAATGTCGATGCCGTCTTTTTTAAGAGCCTCTCTAACCTGTGGCTCATTTAAAATTCCCGCTAAGATACGTGCATTTGGTGCACCATGCCGCCCGCCACATGCGCCGCAATCAAGCGATGATGCATAGGCGTTATTTTGTGTCGTGCTGCCATGGCCACAAAATATAACCAGCGGCGCAAAGTTATCAGTCAGACCCATCATTTTTAGAGCACCACCAGCAAAGCTGCACTGGTCCTCAAATGGAATGGATTCTATCGATGTTTGCACATCAAAGGATGGATTGATCAGCGCAGTCGCTTTGTCTTTGATCTTATTCGCAAAATCGGGCGCGATGCTACGCATACCCATCCATAAACCGCTCAATGGGCCTAAGGTTTCAACCAAGGCAAAAGTGGTGGTGAAATTATATTTTAGTGATTGATAAAGCCGCTTGAGCCCTTGCTGCCTGTCATGTCCGCTTTGGCATGCATCATGTCCGCAAACCGGGCTTTCCTTTATATGATGCGCGGGTTTGAGCAAAACGGGGCATGAATGATAGCTCTCACCGCTAATCTCGTTTTCAATGCTGACAGGTACGCCGAAGAACCCAGCAAAGCCAAGAGTTTCGTATGCACCTTGCGCTTCTATTGCGCGGCGGAAAGGTTCGGAGCGGACATCGATGCAAAAGACAAGCTGGGCGTCGGCCTGCTCAATTACCACCTTTTTAGGGTGTGATAATCTGTCCAACAAGACCGCGCGGTATTTGTGTTCATGCTGTTCTATATCGGACACCACGTCCGTTATATCCGCGTTTTCAAGAGCGTCTTGATGCCATTGCAAAAGCTCTTTTGCCTCAGGCCAGACAAGGCAGGTCAGGATCAAGCGCAGCGCGAGAAAATCGTCATGTGTAACGGGGTGCTCATTGTTTTGATCCTGCGTATCCGCCCAGTTCACGCGGTATTGCACATGCCCAGCCCAGCCAGGGAGTGTTGTGAGCATAAGGGTTAAAAAATCCGTGTGATGGTCTTTAGATATGCCCAAATGTAAAAGACATTCAGCGATAATCGCTTGCGGCGCGTCAGGTAGATTCTTCAGCCACTGCACATTGTTTTTATTGACGCTTTTATCAAAAGGCAGGAGCATCAAGATTGAGCTAAAAAGTCCCTTGCTGCGCCCGGGCATTGAAATTGTGGATTGCCCATTATCAAAATAGGCTTGCAACCACTTGATACTCTCGCGGTTCACATCCTGCATTGGCTTGGGCAAAGCGTCTTGTTGAAAAAAGGCTTGGCCTTGTTTCAGCGCATCTTCGAAGGGCAGGTCTTCAAACCCCGAAAGCGGGTTGACGGCAATCAGATTTTTCAGCGGCCAGAAAGGCGCGATTTTTGACCAGCTCTGCGTGATGGCAGTATCAAGCGTGTTTTCCTCGATAACTGGCGTATCTATAATATCCAAATCAGGGTCATTCAATTTTTGTACATTTAACATGATGTTCTCCTTAATATTGATACTGGTTTTTATGAGCCGTGATTGTTTTTGCGTGCGGCTGCATCACATTAAGCGGCGCGAGCGCTGCTTCTAGCATATGAACGCTAAACCCGTATAACGTGCCCATAAGCGCGGTTGCAATAAAAGCGAAAGGGAACATTTTCAAGGCCGCATCTTTTAGCAGCGGCATCGCAAATTGCGCGCCTGCGATAAAAGCGATAGCGATAAGAATAAGTGTTGTATCTCCGGCGAATAAAGCCTTGCCGCTGATCAGCATAAAGCCAGCCGCTCCAGCCAATCCACACAATAGGGAAAGCGCGAAGGCTTTTATTGAGGGTGGGTATTGCAAATCAAGCCGCTTTTCCTGCGCCGCGCCGCCTGATGCAAGGAAGAGATAAGCCTTAAACAAACCATGCCAACATAAATGCGCAACAGCCGCAGGGAATAACCCCATGCCGCATTGCGCAATCATAAAGCCCATCTGCCCCATAGTGGAACAGGCCAACATGCGCTTGATGTCGCTTTGCATCAGCTTCCACAGCGTACCGAGGAAAGCGGTGATAAGACCAAGGATGAAAATCAGTGTCAGCATCTCTGGCATGGCAAAATAAAGCAGTGCGAACTTGGTGAGTAAAAATCCGCCACCATTGACAAGGCCAGCATGCATGATCGCCGATACAGGCGTTGGAGAGTTAAGAGAGCTGGTAAGCCATTTGTGAAACGGCCAGAGCGCAGATTGCGTCATCGCGGCAATCAATATCAAGGATAAGGCAATACCCAGAGTGGTGGGGGCATAATTTGCACTTAACAAACCCTGCACCGTCGTTTGACCAGAAGAAAACGCGAGAAGCCCTAAAGCCGCGCCCAAGCACACAAAGCCAAACCCAAAGGTTTTGGCTGCCAATATGCCCGACTGCTTTGCCGCCTGCCAGTTTGATTTATAGATAATCAGCCTAACAAGCAGTGCGTTGCTTGCCAGCCATGCGCCCAAAAATAGCGCGATATTATTGGCGCTAACCATGACAAAGACCGACGCTGCCATACAGGTCAAAAGAACAAAGAAGTTACGATATTGGCTGTCGCCTACTAAATAGCGGCTCGCGAAAGCGCCAACCGCGATCGCGACAAAACCAACCAGCCCCATCATGATCAGCGATAGGGCGTCTATGTGAAATAAGGATGTTATAAATTCTGCGCTCATGTTCTTACCTTTTAAGAATGACTTTTTATGATCTCTTGCCAAAATATAAAATTATTAAATATTAGTAAAACGAGTAGTTTTAATATAATATATTTAAAAAACTCATAGTTAGTCTGAGGTCAAAAATGCCGTTTAATATCGATTCCCTCCTTTTGAAAAGCTTCGTAGCGATCGCGGAAACAGGAAGTTTCAGCCGTGCCGCCGATATCGTTGGCAGAAGCCAGTCAGCGGTGAGCTTGCAAATCAAAAAATTAGAAGAGGGGCTGAAATGTCCGTTATTTGAACGCAGCACGCGCAATATTACCCTGACCGACGAGGGGGAGATATTTCTAGGCTATGCCCGCCGGATGATAGAACTTCAATGGGAAGCCTTTAGCCGCCTCAACGAACCAGAAGTGCGGGGGGAGATTACCTTCGGTGTACCAGAAGATTTTGCCACACATTACTTGCCCGGCATCTTGTCTGATTTCGCCAAACATCACCCGCATGTGCAGCTTCATGTAACCTGTGATTTAACGTTAAATCTCATGCAGGGTTTCCAAAAAGGTGACCTTGATATCGTATTGGTGAAACGCGACCCAGAGACGGTTAAAGGCGGCACAAAAGTGTGGCGCGAGCCCTTGATATGGGCGGCTTCTGAGCATTATCAAATAAAAGATATCATCCCACTCATTTTATCACCACAGCCATGTATCTATCGTGCCAGAGCAATAAGCGCATTGGATCGTATGAACACGCCATGGCAAATTTCTTACACCAGTCCAAGCCTAGCCGGCACGATTGCCGCCGTAAAAGCGGGGCTTGGCGTGACAGTTTTGCCAGCCAATATGGTCCCGCACGGGCTTGTACCACTAAGAAGGAATTTAAATCTCCCGCGTTTGGCAGATTCTGAAGTCGCTCTTTTTAAAAGAGAGCGTCTTTCCGAAGCTGGAAAAGTTTTAGCAACGCACATTACAAAATCGTTAGAACAAAATATTCACAATGAAAGGGAGTGAGAAGGCTACAATATAATGGTAACGTTTTCTGTGCCGAAGCCAAAAGCAAAAATATTACAAAGAATATCAATAATGTGAAGCAAATTGGCTCAGCGTGGTTGATACAGTTCGAACGCAGTATTATCAAGAAGTGTTGATCCTGCTTAATAATTTTCCGAAGTATTTAGATAAATAGCAATGCATAGCCTCTTAAAAACTCCAAAACAACGGAATAACGATCATCGCAACAATCAGCATAATGATATTCAACGGTACGCCTATTTTTAGGAAGTCCTTGAATTTATAACCGCCTGCGGCGTAAACGAAGGTGTTAGTCTGATAGCCTATCGGTGTAGCGAAGCTGGCCGAGGCTGCGAACATCACGGCGACAATAAAGGGGCGCGGATCAAGTCCTAGCGTGGTGGCTAGCCCGATAACAATCGGCGTCATGACAATCGCCACGGCATTGTTGGTGACTATTTCTGTTAAAATCGATGTTAAAAGATAAACGATTGCCAGAATAACAATCGGGCCAAGCGGCTCCACAAGCTCAACTGTATGCTTGACTACAAGCTCCATAGCGCCAGTGTTTTCCATCGCTGCGCCGACCCCCAGCATCCCGAAGATCAACAGCAATATACGCCAATCAATAGTTTTATAGGCGCGCTCTGCCGTAACACAGCCGCTCAAAATGACCACGAGAGCACCTAAGAAAGAAAGTCCTGCAATAGGCATGATGTTTAGAGCACTTAGCGCCACGACCGCCAGAATGGTAATAATGGCAATCGGAGCGCGGCGTGTATCTAGATCACGCTGACGAATTTGTGAAGCGCTTAATATTTGCTCAATCTCGAATAGTTTTGTGAGCTCATCCTCTGGCCCTTCAAGGAATAGCGTATCGTTTTCACGTAAAACCGTATTGCCGATATCGCCCGTGATGTTCTTATCCATCCGGTGCAAGCCAATTATAAAACAACCGTAACGGCGGCGCAGGCGTAAATCGCGCACTTTTTTGCTAATCATGTCGGAGCCTTGTGAAATCAAGCCTTCAACAACAATCACCGAGCGTGCTGGTAGCGATTCAGATAAATGTGTGCGCTCAGGATCAAATTCCACGCCGATGTGTTTTTTAAGCTCAATCAGTTGGTCTCGGTCTGCCTTGAACACTAAACGGTCACCGGCCTCTAGTGGAATATCGCGCAACGGCGAAACCCGTTTCGGCTTTACCAATTCTTCATCTGCTGTCTTACGGATATTGGATAAAAGAGCTGTTATGCTGTCACTCATACCTAAGCGATTGCCGCGCTCTCGTCTGACCAGATCAATAATCTCGTAACTTTCGCTATCGGTAAACTGTACCTCATTAAGCGTTTTTCCAATCAGTGGGGAGTCTGCGGTAATAACCGCCTCTGCGACAAAACGTTTACGTTGCGCCGGATCTTCAATTTCATCTTTCGGCGGCATCCGGTCAGGCAAGAGGAAACGCCCCACCAATCCCATGTAAAGCATTCCTGCCACCACAAAACATAAGCCGGGCAGGGTGATTTCAAACATGCCAAAAGCAGGTTGGCCATATTCACGCGCAATGCCATCTACCAGAATATTTGTCGATGTCCCAATCAACGTACACGTACCGCCCATAATCGCGGCGTATGATAACGGGATGAGATATTTTGACGGGTAGTGTTTAAGCTTTTGCGCTAGCGTGATGACAACGGGCGTTAAAATGATAACAACGGGCGTATTGTTCATGAAAGCGGACACAATCACGACAATCGCAATCAAAGCCGCAATGCCTTGGATGTCACTTTTCCCCGACATGCGAAGCAAAAAACGACCCATGGCATCGACTACGCCCGTACGGTCAAGCGCCGCACTGATGACAAACATACAAGCAATCGTAATTGGCGCGCTATTGGAAAAGACATTCAACATATCACCTGTGCTAATAGCACCAGTTAATAAAAGCGCGCCCATTCCTGTTAAGGCTACAATATGTGGCCCGACACGTTCACGAATAAAAGCTGCGAATACAGCTGCTAAAACGAGAAATGTAAAAGTAATATTAAAATCTTCCAGCATTTATTCCTCACGATTTTCACAGGTTATTTCTTTTTTATTAAGCACTTAACACGTCGACATAAATAGAGTACTTTGAAAATATACTCAATTTCCTATTGAATTACTAGGATTTAAAGAATGATATCCAATAAGGCTAAATATGCCTTGAAAGCGATGACGATTTTAGCGCGTCATCACAGCAAAAAAATGCAGGCAAATGCAATTGCCGAGGAAGGCCAGATTCCCTATAAATTTTTGGAGGCCATTCTTGCGGAGCTAAAGAACCGCGGGCTGGTGATTAGCAAGCGCGGCGCTTTTGGCGGTTATGTTTTGGGTGAGGAGCCCGAAGAAATAACCGCAGGCGATATTCTGCGCGTGATAGACGGTCCTATTGCTCCGCTACGATGTGCTAGTGTTAGTGGCTACCAGCCTTGTGATGATTGCGAAGGCGAAGAGATCTGTGCAATTCGAAATGTGATGATGGATGCGCGCATTGCATTGTCAAATGTGCTGGATCAAAAAACGCTCAAAGATATGGCTAAATTTGAGAGGGGGCGGAAGGAAAGTATTTTTGATGAATAGCGGGAAGTTAAATCATACAAATCACCCCATCTTTAAAGGAATGCTTTTTCATCCATTGCGTTTACCCATTGTGCGAGCAGCTTAAACCGCAGCTTAATAATATTAAGCTACAATGAGGTAATTATGATGAGGAAAATAAATTTTTATTTTTCAATGGGATAAAAATGATGGCGCAGCGTTCTTGATACAGTTCGAACACAGCATTATCATGAAATTATAGCGTTGTATGAAAACAATCCTTTCGCGTTATGTCGTGGGGCGACCTAATTGTGGGAGTAGGGTTGTCTTCGGGTAGCTCTTAACTCACTGTAAGGTAATGAAAATCACTCCGCCTCTCAAAATAATGCGTGCCGATTATGTGCATCAAGTTTGGGCTTAAAAAATAAAATTAAGGGCTTATCTTTGCGGAGGCGACCAATCACTTTTAGAGGAATTGCGGTTGCTTAGCTCAAAAGCTAGCCCTAAAGCAACGCCGACGCCAATGGCAACGGTTAAGTCAACAACAACGGTTAGGGCCATTGTTAGCAGTAAAAGAAACTTATCACGGCTTGACCCCGTCGCATATTCTCCCCATTTCTTAGGCTCACTCATATTCCACGCTGTAATCATTAAGAGAGCAGCAAGGGCGGGCATGGCTAAATACCCTGCCAAAGGTGCTGCAATCAGCATAACCAGCAAAATCACAGCAGCGTGCACAATACCTGCCACGGGGGTTTTTCCACCTGCTCTTACATTCGTTGCTGTGCGTGCAATGGCACCTGTAGCGGGCAGTCCTGCAAAAAGAGCGGAGCCGATATTGGCGATCCCCTGCGCTAGTATTTCCGCATTTGGGCGATGTTTACCATCCGACATCCTATCTGCCACCATTGCCGACAAAAGAGACTCAACGCCCGCCAGAAAGGCAATTACAAAAGCAGACGGCAAGAGTTCGATAATTCGGTCAACAGACATGGATGGAAGCTTAGGCCACGGCAGCTGGCTTGGTAGTTCACCAAAACGCGAGCCTAAAGTGTCTACAGATAAGCCTGAGAAATAAACAAGAGCTGAGCCAGCTCCCACGGCAACTATAAGACCGGGAAAGCGCGGGAAAAAATGCTTTAAACTGACAATCAATCCAAGTGTTAAAGCAGAGACGGCAAAAGCAGAAACTTGAAAGCTGTCTCGGCCTTCCCACAGCACCGGAATTTTTTCAAGAAATTCGGCGGGGACATGCACTAAAGAAAGTCCTAGGAAGTCCGGTAGTTGGCTCGTTGCAATAACAATGGCAATCCCAATGGTAAAGCCGCTTACCACCGCCTCGGGCACATATGATATTAAACGTCCCGCTCGAAAATACCCCGCGACGAGCAAAATAATCCCCGCCATAAAGGTGGCAAGGACAAGTCCGTCATATCCATGATCGGCAATAACACTAAAAACGACAACTATGAACGCTCCTGTGGGGCCTCCAATTTGGACTCGGCTTCCCCCAAAAAGAGACACAAGAGACCCAGCAACAATCGCCGTCACCAATCCTGCTTCTGGCTCTGCACCAGAAGCAATGGCAATCGCCAAGCTTAATGGCAAAGCCACCATCGCGACAGTTATGCCCGCTATTAAGTCGGCTATAAATTGTGATTTGTTATATGTTTTAATGGTTGTGATTATTTTTGGTTGGCGCATCTTAATCCTCTATTATTAAGCTATTATCATTGTGTTCCTCTAGCCTATCAATTGCAATTTTTTGAGATTTTTTCTAACTCATGTAGAAAACCATCTTGAAATCAGACATCAAAACTAAGCATCTCCGCGGGAGATAATATCCGCAGCGCAGTCATACAAAAAACTAATATTTTTTGTGTTTTAATGAATTCTTCAGAGGAGAGGGGGAGGGCTGATGTTTAAGCTCATAAAAACAAGAAAAAACAGCTCGTTGAAATGAGCGCTTACATTCGCGGCACGAAAATGAGGGTTTTGAGCTTGTACATTAATATTTGACTTAATATCAATGTCTTGGAAGACGATGGCTCCTCGGGCCGGATTCGAACCAGCGACCAAGTGATTAACAGTCACCTGCTCTACCACTGAGCTACCGAGGAACACTAACGTGGTATGTGGGCATTGTTATGCTTAACTCGATAATAATTGTCAAGCACCCAAATTAGAAGAATTGACCTTTAAGTTTTAACTGGCCAAATCATAGACAATAAATTTGACATATAGTTATTAAAAAGTGTATAAAACTGCATCTTTTAATAACAGCTTACGCGCAATGAGGCATACCAATGAGTAATGTAATCACATCCAGACTTCCAGCAGCAGCAGTACTTCTCGCAACCGCTTTAACAGCAAGTGCAGCAAGTGCGGTAACGCAAGGGCCAGAGCTAGACACTTTCCCATTAGCTGATAGCGACATCACTATGACCACCACAATCACTGAAACCGCCTTATCTTTGGGTGGCTATAATTATTGGGAAGAAATTAGACCCTCCACTAAAACTGCATTTGCTCTTGCCTATACCTCAACAACATTCACACCGAAGTTTTGGGATGGGATCAAAGAAGCACAACAAGCCCGCGCTGCGGCAGGAAAAGCCTTAGCAGATTCAGTAATTACAAATTTAGGCACCGACAAAGACGGTGATACAACTTACCGTGTCTCCGCTCCAGAAGGCGCTAATATGTCTATCCACACGCCATTCACAGGCACCCAAGTCCGAGATGGGAGTGACACATATATTGTGAAAGGTGAACTTGGCGAAGAAGTTATAACATTCAAGCCGCTTGATATCTCTGCATATACAATTGAGCAAGTTAGACCTCATCCAGCTGGTCTTTATGAGGTGGGTGATGTTGTTAATTTGGGCGCAGAAATTGATAAAGGAAAAAGAAAAGGAAGCGAAAATGCACGCTTCTTTCTTACTAACGATGAATTAAACATAGGCATCGGCTTTCCTCAGCTTCAAGAGGGCGATAATGTTCAAGGAACATTTGTTGTTATTAAAGATGCGAACGGCCAAGAGACAAAAATAGATGTTACCAACTTCATCATGGATGCAGAGCGTATGGCGGCATTGAATGTAAAGCCAGGCGGCGATGGAAAAATGCCTGAGGATTACATCGTTGTTGCTATCACTGAGGGATCTGACGGTGTTTTAAAACAGATACACGAGGCCCTTGCGCAACCAGGCGCCAACATACATTTCGTGGCTGAATCAACGCAAGGTGGTCGCGTTACAACTGAGGCAACACCATTCGGAACTGAATGGACGAAAGATGTCGTTTTGGGCAATCAATTGATTACTGACGGCGTAAATCATAAGTTGCCTATGTCAAAAGATTTTTCGGTCTTAGCGTCTGTAAATTTCACCTTGGATGAAACTGTTAATCATGAGATTACATCTTGTGAATATTTAGGCATATCAGCCGATAAGATAGCAGGTCACGATTATTTCATTGGAAATCTTGAAGGGTTTAGCGGCCCATACCCAAGAGACCATAATGTCATTTTCGCAACGGAAAAAGGCACAGATCATGTTATCGCAGTGGGCGCACCGTATATGTGGGGCGTTAACACTGAAAATGCAGCTAACGAGGGAATTAAATGGTCAATGACAGGCTCATTTGAAAATGTTGCCTTAACGTTGACGCCCGAAGATTTGCGTCAAATTACGCATGGATGCACAAAAGACAATAATGGAACATCTCCGCCCCCTTCAGTAACATACGGCAACGGCACACCTGGCGGCTTCACGACAACGTCATTAGCCGTAGCAGGTCTAACTGATACTGGCGGCGGTCGCTCCGGCGGTGGATCATGGTGGGACACAACAACAACTACCACCACCACAACGACAACAAAAACACCATCTCCAGTAGATGGTCCGGCTTCTCTAATTGGAATTGTAACTGGTGTCGGTGCACTCGCGGCTTGGAGCGCAGCGAATAGAAATAAACAGCCAAAGATGACATCAAATAATTTCGGCGGCGCACTTAGAGACTCAACAAGCGAAAAAGCGATATCAGCTGCATTTACGGCTGCAAATGATTACAAATCCGGTGACACTTGGTTGCCTGAAAATGTGAGAGATAATAAAGCAGAACTTCCAACGGCTCCTTATAAACCCGCATTCATGGAACTAGCCGCTTAAATCCCAATCAAAACCATTCAAAAGCCCCTCAAAACCATGAGGGGCTTTTTATTTGCGTGATACCTTATTGACTTCACACGTGAAAATAATCTAAACCTTGAAGGCAATCATAAATGAGGCGCGATGGCAGAGTGGCTATGCAGCGGATTGCAACTCCGTGTAGACCAGTTCGATTCTGGTTCGTGCCTCCACCGATTGCATAACAAACGAAATTATATCGCCTAACGCCTCAAAAATTGCTAAGGTTATGCCATGCCAAATTCTGCACCCGATTACAACCAAGCCCGCAAAAACATGGTCGATTGCCAAATCCACACATCCGGCGTGGTGCATATTGGGTTGCTCAATGCGTTTGAAAACGTGCCGCGCGAACTCTTCGTCCCCGAAACCCTAAAGGGAATCGCATATTACGATGAGGAAATCGCACTCGGCAAAGGGCGCTTCCTGCTTGAGCCGCTAACCCTCTCAAAAATGCTACAAGCCGCCGACCTAAAGGAAAGCGATGTTGCCCTCGATATCGGCGGCGCTACGGGATATGGCGCGGCCATCCTGTCGCCAAATGTGACAACCATCATCGCAATTGAAAACAATGATGATTTAATCGCGGGCGCGGAAAAAAACTGGAACGACCTTGGTGCGAATAATATTGTGCCCATCAAGGCAAGATTAACGACAGGCGCGCCCGATAAGGGGCCATTCGATGTCATCATCATGCACGGCGCTGTCCCTGAAATTCCGACCAACATCACCGCGCAACTCGCGCCGCATGGTCGTCTATTATGTATCGTAAAACACCCCGGTGAAAAGATCGGCCACGCAACTTTGGTGCAAAGCCTTGGCGAGAATCAATTTTCATCATATACTCTATTTGAGTGTGCATCTGGCTATATCGACGGTTTCGCACCCAAACCCACCTTTAGCTTCTAAGGATTCGCATCCCTAGCAAGCCATCACGGTAAAATATATTGACGTTAATGTGGATAGGATGGCGCATAGCCCCTATGCCCCTTTGACAAGACTAATTTGATGCGTGACACTAAAAACGTCAAACGCTTGAAGGATTTAAACAGTTAGTATGGCTGACGAAGAGACCAAAGAAGAAGAACCATCAATCGAAGAAATCTTGGATTCGATTCGTCAAATTATCTCCGATGACGATGATGATGACGGCGATGACTCGCCTGCCGATGTAGCCGAAGACGCGCCAAATGATGAAGATGACGAAGATGATATCATCGACCTCAATGATCCCGTAGACGAGCCAATCGAAGAGCCAGCCCCTGTCGAGGAAGAGCCAGAACCCGAACCAGAATTACCGCCAGAGCCAGAGAGCGTTGAGGACATATTCGGTGATACAGATGCCGATGATGATTTTGATATGCTCGCCGAAGCGGAAGCTGAGCCAGAACCAGAGCCAGAACCAGAAATCGACATTTTCGCCGAAGATGACAGCGACAATTCAGATGATGACAATGACAACATCCTCACCGGCATCGCCGAAAGCGCGGCAATGGATGGATTCGAAAAATTGGTCAAAAAAACCGCTGTGGAATATAACGGCATCACGATCGAAGAAATTGTCCGCTCTGAACTAAAACCACTCCTGCGCGAATGGCTCGATGATAATCTTCCATCCATGATCGAACGCCTCGTCAAAGAAGAGCTCGAGCGTGTGTCAAAGCGTGTCCTCGGCGACAACTAAACCGCCGCCGAAATAACCATAGAACCACCAATTTCCCACCAAAACATTGACAGTTTCCCTGCATGGGGTAAAACACTCTTGAACATTGAATAAGGGTTAGTTTTCATGGCACTGGATAAGAATTTTAATTTCAAAGAAATCGAAGAACCTCTCTATAAAAAATGGGAAGATAGCGGCGTTTTCCAACCCGATCTCGAATCCGGCGCAAAACCCTATACAATCATGATGCCACCACCCAACGTCACCGGTTCATTGCATATCGGTCACGCCCTTAATCACACACTTCAAGACATCTTGATCCGTTACAATCGTATGAAAGGCCGCCAAACCCTATGGCAACCTGGAACCGACCACGCCTCCATAGCCGTCCACATGGTGCTCGAAAACCAACTCAACAAAGAAGGCACAAGCCGCGAAGAATTAGGGCGCGAAGCCTTCATGGAACGCGCATGGAAATGGAAAGAATTTTCCGGCAACACCATCACCTCACAACTGCGCCGCCTCGGCACAACACCCGATTGGTCGCGTGAGCGCTTCACCATGGATGACGGCCTCTCCAAAGCCGTCCTAAAAGCCTTCGTTGAGCTACACAAAAAAGGGCTGGTCTACCGCGCTGAACGCCTCGTCAACTGGGACCCCGAACGCCAAACCGTGATCTCCGACCTTGAAGTGATTCAAAAAGAGCAAAAAGGCAACATGTGGCACATCCGCTATCCCATCGAAGGGGAAACGGAAACCTTCATCACCGTCGCCACAACCCGCCCCGAAACCATGCTCGGTGACACTGCTGTCGCTGTCCACCCTGATGACGAGCGCTATAAGGACATCGTCGGCAAAAGCGTAATCCTGCCAATTACGGGCCGCATGATCCCGATCATCGCCGATGAATATTCCGACCCCGAAAAAGGCTCCGGCGCGGTTAAAATCACACCCGCCCACGATTTCAACGATTTCGAAGTCGGCCAACGCAACAATCTGGAGATGATCAGCGTCCTCAACGAGCGCGCCCAAATCGTCGCCCGTGAAGACATCCCAAGCGAGTATCACGGCCTCGACCGCTACGACGCCCGCAAAGCCATTCTCAAAGAACTTGAAGAATTAGACCTCCTCGTGGAAGTTGAAAGCATCAAAAACACAATACCCGTGGGCGAACGCTCCGGCGTTGTGATCGAACCCTTCATGACCAAGCAATGGTTCGTCGACACACCAACACTCGCCAAACCCGCCGCACAAGCCGTGCGCGATGGCCGTACAAAATTCGTGCCGCAACAATACGAGAACATGTATTTCGCATGGGTCGATAACCAACTCCCTTGGTGTATTTCCCGCCAACTCTGGTGGGGCCATCAAATCCCCGCATGGTATGACGAAGAGGGCAATATCTACGTCGCTGAAAACGAAGAAGACGCGCGTAAGCAGGCGGGCGAGGGCGCAACCCTCACGCGCGATGCCGATGTCCTCGATACATGGTTCTCATCTGCCCTATGGCCGTTCTCCACGCTCGGCTGGCCGGATAAAACACCAGAACTCGCCGCGCATTTCCCTGGTGATGCATTGGTGACAGGATTCGACATCATCACATTCTGGGTCTCGCGCATGATGATGTTCTCACTCTTCCTCATGGACGAGGTCCCCTTCAAAGACGTCTATATCCACGCCCTCGTGCGAGATTCCAAAGGACAAAAAATGTCCAAGTCCAAAGGCAACGTCTTGGATCCATTGGACTTGATCGAAAAATACGGCGCAGATGCCCTTCGCTTCACACTCTGCGCGCTGTGCTCACAAGGGCGCGACATTCGCCTCGCCGAAGATCGCCTTGAAGGCTACCGCAATTTCGTAACCAAACTCTGGAACGCATCCAAATATGCGGAAATGAACGCCTGCGAATTTGATCCATCGTTCGATCCAACATCCGCAACCTATACCCCCAACAAATGGATTATTGGCGAGGTCAGCAAAGCCGCAGACAGCTTCGAAGAAGCCCTTGGGCAATATCGCTTTAATGACGCCGCAAATGGCCTCTACCACTTCGTATGGGGCACATTCTGCGATTGGTATCTCGAATTCACAAAGTCATCCCTCACCAACGAAGATGAAAACGCAGGCGAAATTCGCCAAACCACCGCATGGGTGCTCCAGCAAATCTACATCCTGCTAAACCCCATCATGCCATTCGTCACCGAAAACCTATACGCGCAACGTGTAAGCAATGAAAACCTTGTGATCGGCATGAGCTGGCCTGAATACGACCAATCCCTCACCAACGCAGTATCTGCCGAAAAAATGGATTGGTTGATTCGCATCATCAGCGAAATTCGTTCCGTCCGCGCCGATATGAATGTGCCCGGCGGCGCAAAAATCCCGTTGATGGTCAAAGATGCGTGCGATGAAACTAAAGACGGATTCAATACCTTCGATGAAATCTTAAAGCGTATGGCACGCCTCGAAAGCATTACATTTGTTGACGAACCACCAAAGGGCGCAATTCAGGCCGTCGTAGACAAAATCACCCTCATCCTGCCAATCGCCGATATCATTGATTTGGATGCGGAAAAAGATCGCCTCAAAAAGCAATTATCAAAGCTAGAAGATGACATTAACAAAGTCTCACAGCAGCTTGATAACAAAAACTTTGTTGAACGCGCGCCCGCCGAAGTCATTGCCGAAAAAGAAGAACAACGCGAAGCCGCCAAAGCCACCCACGAAAAAATCAGCGCGGCATTGCAACAGCTTGAAGCGGCTTAGTTTTTGACATAATTTGAAAATCTAACTATAAAAATACACTTATGATAACAGGTGTTAATAATAGAATATTACGAGAGCGCTTCTCTCTGTGCTGTGCAACACAAGCAAGCTCTCCATTCAAAGACATTGCAATGGTCGGAGCTATGCCTGATCCTTCAAGAGCTTCAGGGCTGTCGGAAAATGACGACTTTTTTGCGGATAAAGTATTCAGCGCGTTAAAAAAGTTAGGGTATGCGCCGCCAGCTGATTTCAACGCAAAAATAATAAATATAAACGCGGATTATGGCGGTGGAGATTACCTGTCTCCAAAGCTCTTTGATAAATTCGATGTTTCAATATTCAATTACATTCTAAGAACACGAACTGACACGCAGTTTTTAGTAAGAAGCCAAATTGAAGAAACCATGCCCAGCCCCCATGAGCTTAAAAGCGCTGATCCTTGGCTGGAAGCTGCGCTAAGGCGAAAATCGAAATTACTTGTTACATTTGGGCGAGAAGCCATAGAAGTCTCTCCCTCTGATTTTGTCGGCGATCACTTTGCCCGTGGAAAATCGCCTTATACATTGCTTCATACCGAAGCAATACCATTAGGTGCACATATGCCCAACGATGGGGCCGCCATGAACGTCATGATCCACCGCGACTACCAATAAAAAACCCGCATGAACGGCGGGTTTTCAAATAGATAGAAAGTTTGCTTAACCTTATTTCTTATCTTCGGCTTTTTTCTCTTCGGCTTCAACAAGGCCAAAATTCCCGAAACGCTTCTCGAACTTGGAAAGCTGTCCTTTTTCAACAACCTTACCAGTACCACCTTGCCAAGCAGGGTGCGTCAACGGATCCACATCAAGCTTGAGAACGTCGCCCTCTTTGCCCCATGTGCTGCGTGTTTTATATGTTGTACCATCTGTCTGTTGAACAGTAATCTCGTGGTAATCTGGGTGTACATCAGCTTTCATAGCTTTAAATCTCCTAAATTCTGTGGCTTTATAACCATCCTAGAGATGAATTACAAGAGATTTTTGACATGAATTGGTGGCAACCCCATAACTTTGAACAAAAAAGCGCCTATCTGCGCATCCGCGCGCAGATCATAAAGGGCGTTCGCCGCTATTTCGAGGAACAAGATTTCACGGAAGTACAAACGCCGATCCTGCAAATCATGCCGACACCAGACACGCATATCCACGCCTTCGAAACCACCAAACTCAGCCATAGCCTTAAGCCCATGCAAACACTCGGCCTCCACACATCCCCCGAAATCGCCATGAAAAAACTATTGGTCGCAGGGCAGGGCGAGGGCATGAACGGCTTTATGAACCGCATCTACCAAATCTGCCCCGTCTTTCGTAACGCCGAAGGAGGCACGCGCCATTCTTGTGAATTTACCATGTGTGAATGGTATCGCACGGACGCCGATTACACCGCCATGATGGATGATTGCGAATCACTCATCAAATCCTTGGGCTTTACCCATTTCGGCGCGTGCGCGCTGCAAAGCGATTGGCAGCGCCTATCCGTTGCCGATGCCTTCACGCAATACGCCGATATCGATTTAGAGCCGCTCTTAAACGACACCGACGCGTTCAAAGCCGCCACAGATGTCCGCACCAGCGAAACCGACACATGGGAAGACATCTTCCACGCGGTCATGGCCGAAAAGATCGAGCCATATCTAGGGCAGGGCGCACCAACCATTCTCTATGATTATCCCATCTGCATGGCCGCCCTCGCACAAAAAGCGAATGACCCACGCTTTGCCGAACGCTTTGAGCTGTATATAAGTGGCGTAGAGCTAGCCAATGCATTTTCCGAACTCACCGACGCATCCGAACAACGCACCCGTCTAGAGGCAGATATGGCGCATAAAAAGGCGCTCTACGGCATTGATGCGCAAATTGATGAGCAATTCCTGCGCGCGTTAGAATACGGCATGCCCACATCTTCCGGCTGCGCCCTCGGGTTAGACCGCCTCGTCATGCTGGCCTGCGATACTGATAATATTGAAAACGTGCTCTGGACTGCTAAACCATAATTCTATTTGTCATTGCGAACGAAACGAGGCAATCCATTAGCAATTCTTTCCGATGGATAAAGGGCTGGATTGCAGTGTCGCAGAGATATCCTCCCAATGACAGTCATAAATAATGAGAAAGAATAGTGATTTTTAAAACCGCGATTTCAAAATTGTACAGCCGCGACTGCGGCTCGCCGACTGTTCGGCGCTTTTATACTAGGGCGAAGCCCGTAAAGGGCAGGGATTGCGCGCCACATTCACCGGATACGCCGTAATCACACGCTGTTTCTGCGGCCCGATTACAACCCGCACGCGCACATCCCCCTCTAACGCTTCTGTCACATAATATCCGTTGCTTTCGCGCTTCCATTGCAAATTATCATTTGCCGCAATTTTACGCGTTACATCCAATATGCGCTTATCATCCCATTCTTCTGGGAATTCGGATTTACATGGCGTGCCTGTTCCATATAAATGTCCGCCTGCGACGCCATCGCCATGAAGGATATGTGCCGCTCGGTCCTTCGAGATAATCACTGGCATCGTCGGCGTCATCACCGCATCGCCATAAGCCTCCGCATCCGATACGGCTTCATTATCCACCAAAATCTCATGTTGCGGCGCAAGAGAGTAATCAAACGCAAAAACCGCCAGCAAAACAATGCCAGCGGTTATAAATGCTATCGTCTTCTTTTTGATGGTCATGTCCGTTTATGCTGCCTCAGACGCTGCTTTTTTACCAACGGAAGCCACATAAATGCGGTCAATCGCCGTGCCAAGCGCAAGATTAAACTCTTCATCGCTCTGTTGGAAACGAAGGTCATTGGTCAACGCACGCGAGAAGCTAGCAATCATACCGTCATTTTGTGAAAGGCGCGAACACGATTCATCCAAATCATACCCACCCGAAAGCGCAACAACGCTCAAAACACGAGGGTGATCAATCAATTCTTTGTAAAAATTGGCTTGCTCGGGCAGGGTGAGCTTAAGCATCACAACACCATTGCCATCCATAATCTGACCAAGATGCTTCAAGATTTCTTCTTTCAAAATCACTTCGCAGTCCGCCTTATCCGCCGCATGAATATTCACTTCCGGTTCGATAATCGGTACAAGACCTTTGGTCATGATTTCCGCACCAACCGCAAATTGCTGATCGACAACCGCCGCAATCCCCGCCGCATTCGCGCTGTTAATCGTCGAGCGCATCTTTGTCCCAAAAATCCCTTTAATCGTCGCACGATCCAAAAGCGCGCTTAGCTCAGGCATAGGCTTCATCAATTGCACGCCGTTTTCTTCATCCGCAAGGCCCTTATCAATTTTCAAAAACGGAACAACATTCAATTCTTTCCAAAGATATTCGGCTGTCGGTGTGCCATCAATCTCGCCATCCATTGTCTTTTCAAACAAAATCGCGCCCAAAACTTTCTTACCGTTAAAAACTGGGGCGGTAATGATGCGGCTGCGCATGGCATGCACCGCGGCAAACATCTCTTCATCACCATTATAAGTATCCGGCTCCACTCCATAATTGGCCAATGCCTTCGGTGTCGATCCGCCACTTTGATCCAACGCCGCAATAAATCCGTTGCCTGCTGAAATTTTGTTAAGTTGTTCGGTGTTCGACATGTGGTTTTCTCCAATTGAAATCATAAAAAAAGGCTATACCCTAATGGTATAGCCAATCAAAGATTGCTGAGCAAGTGGGGAATTATGCAACGTCACGACTGGGCGCAAAGTCGAAATTTGCGACCTGTGCCACGGATGGCGCGGATGCGTTCGCAGAAAACTCACCACGAAGATCGAAAACATTCGCGTTTCCGTCCATCATGTTATTAAGCATTCTTTCAAATGCACTAAAATCAGTTACATTAAGCATCGGTTAAAATACCATCCTCAATCAATTTATTCACTACGCGGTTCTTTGTTGATGCCGACCCTTCATACAGGTCCTTAATCACATCAGATTTCTCCGCGTCTTTCTTTTCATAGATTGCCGAAACAATCTTGGCTTCTCTCAATGTTGGCTTATCCTGTTTTAAAAACCGTGCCAGCCCCATCAAAAAGCCCTGTAAATTCTTATGTCGGCCGCCGAAATACATCAACGCTTCGTTCATTGCGGTTTTCGAATATCCGCAAATCTGAATGGTCTTCGACCGCCCGTCATTGTCACAATCTTTGACCATGACACATCCATAATTAAACAACCAATCAACCTCGCGGTTCACCGCAGATTTATGCAGGCCAAGCCGCTCCATAATGCCGGTTTGCGTTGTGCCGGGATATTGATCGATATCAACCAAAATCATCGCCCGACGCAAAGAAGAAGAGGCATCATTCGCCAAAGCTTCAACCAAACGGTCAATCACAAGACATGCTTTTTGACCGTTCGTCGTCATAGCCTGTCGTGCAAGTTGTGTAACCATGAGGTATATATACGAAAAACCCAAGGATTTTGCAAGAAAAATACGTGTAATCGGCGCTCACCATAAAAAACGGCTCGAAATCATCGTGAAATGAAAATCGAGCCGCATGTCCTCAAGGAGAACGGTTTAGATATTTAGTATGCGTATATTATTGCAATGCGTCAATATTGGCGCGAATCTTATTCATACCCTTCGGCGTGCATCTTAAGCGCCGTATCAATCATGCGGCACGAAAAGCCCCACTCATTGTCATACCACGCCATAACGCGCACGAATCGCCCGTCAATAACCTTCGTTCCGTTTAAATCGAAAATCGATGAATGCGGATCATGGTTGAAATCCGAAGACACACAAGGATCAGAGTTAACCGCCAAAACGCCCTTAAGCTCGCCATTGGCCGCATTGGTCATGATCTCGTTGATTTCCTCCACGCTCGTGTCTCTGCCTGCATCAAACGTCAAATCAACAATCGACACATTCGGCGTAGGAACACGAATGGAAACCCCATCCAATTTCCCTTCAAGCGTTGGCAAAACCTTACCAACCGCTTTGGCCGCGCCCGTTGACGTCGGGATCAAATTCACCGCCGCCGCACGCGCGCGATACGGATCTTTATGCGACGCATCAACCGTGTTTTGGTCACCCGTATAAGAATGGATCGTCGTCATGAACCCTTTTTCAATGCCAATTGCCTTGTCCAGCACATAAGCAACAGGCGCAAGACAGTTGGTCGTACATGACGCATTCGACACAATTTTGTGCTCCGCGGTGATGTCATCATGGTTCACACCATAAACAACTGTAATATCCTCATCCTTACCCGGCGCAGAAATCAAAACCTTCTTCGCGCCAGAGTTCAAATGAAGCGTTGCCCCCTCACGATCTGTAAAACGACCCGTACATTCCATAAGGATATCAACATCTTCCTCCGCCCAATCAATATTTTTGGGGTCACGATTACGAAAACGACGAATAGGCTTACCCGCCAAAATCATCACATTTTCATTATTGGGATCACGCTCAACATCAAATTTCGCACGCCCATGAATAGAGTCATATTTCAAAAGCGGGAAGAACTGCCCACCCGGATCATTCACTGCAACAAGCTTGATATCATCACGCCCGCTTTCCAAAATCGCTCTCGCCACCAGACGCCCAATACGCCCAAACCCGTTAATCGCAACTTTTACTGTCATTTAAAAACTCCTAAAAAATGATCTGATATTTATATAGTTTCTTACCCGCGTGATGCCAACCGCTTCTTCGCCGCTTCAACAACCGCATCCGCCGTAATGCCAAAATGCTTATAAAGTTGATCCGCCGGCGCGGATGCGCCAAAGCTATCCATACCAATGAATGTTGAATGCCCGCCAATAATACGATCCCATCCTTGACGAATACCCGCCTCAACCGCGATCTTCACGCTCTTATTGCAAACCAGCTTTTGGAAATACTCACCATCTTGCTCAAAGAACAAATCCATACACGGAACAGAAACAAGCCGCACCGCAATGCCTTCACCCGTAAGTCTCTCATACGCATCATGCGCAATCTCAACCTCGGAACCCGACGCGAATAAAGTCACATCAGGATCGCCCGCGCTTTCCTTAAGGATATAAGCGCCGCGCGCGACTTTGTTATCGTCTGAATTGTCTCTCAACGTCGGCAAGCCCTGACGCGTGAGCGCAAGGATCGACGGCGCATCCTTTGAATTAATCGCCAATTCCCAACATTCCGCCGTTTCCACACCATCACACGGACGATACGTATAGCAATTAGGGATCGCACGAAGCGCCGCCAAATGCTCAACCGGTTGATGCGTCGGCCCATCTTCACCAAGGCCAATCGAATCATGCGTCATTACATGCACAGCGCGCTGTTTCATCAACGCCGCCAAACGGATCGCAGGGCGCGAATAATCCGCAAACTGCATAAACGTCCCCGCATAGGGAAGCAAACCACCATGCAACGTCAAACCGTTCATCGCCGCCGCCATGCCATGCTCACGCACGCCATAATTCACGTAATTACCTTCGTAATCGTCTTTATTGATAACCTTCGACGCCGCAACTTTAGTATTGTTCGATCCCGTCAAATCCGCAGACCCACCAATCAACAACCACAACGCATCCACCAATTTCTCAAGACACATACCAGATGTCTGGCGTGTCGCTTTTTTCGGCTTATCCGCTGCAAACGAGGCCTTAAGCTCGGCAATCACGGGCGCAATCGCGCCGGAGTAATCCCCCGCAAACGCCTTGGTATGACAGTCTTTCCAATCGGATGCATCAAGACGATCATTCCAATTGATAAATTCCTGCGCTCCTTTTGCGCCAATCTCACGCCAAGCCGACAAGATGTTATCTGGAATCTCAAACGGCGCATGCGGCCAATTCAAATTCTCGCGCGCCCCCTTAATCTCATCTTCACCGAGCGGCGCGCCATGCGCAGACGCGGAACCTTCCTTCGTCGGCGCGCCATATCCAATTTTCGTCTTGCATGAAATAAGGGTAGGGCGGTCAGATTGCTGCGCCTCCGCAATGGCGGATTCAATCTCTGAAAAATCATGCCCATCCACAGTCGCCGTATTCCAGCCATACGCATCAAAACGCGCAGTCGTATCATCAATAAACGTCAAATCCGTCGATCCATCAATCGAGATCGAGTTATCATCATAAAGCACAATCAACTTATTCAAACAAAGATGCCCCGCCAAAGAACAAGCCTCATGGCTAATGCCCTCCATCAAATCACCATCGCCGCACATAACATATGTATAGTGATTGGTAATTTCATCGCCGTAACGACCATTCAAAATCCGCTCCGCCAATGCAAAACCAACAGAATTCCCAATCCCCTGACCAAGCGGCCCTGTCGTAGTTTCAATCCCTGCATCTTGCTCGACCTCTGGGTGACCCGCGGTAATCGCGCCCATCTGACGGAAGTTTTTAAGCTGCTCCAACGTCATCTTCTCATACCCCGTGAGGTAATTGAGCGCATATAAAAGCATCGACCCATGACCGCCCGAAAGAATAAAGCGATCACGATCCGCCCATTCGGGGTTCTTTGGATCAAATTTAAGGAATTTAGAATACAAAACCGTCGCAACATCCGCCATGCCCATTGGCATCCCCGGATGGCCGGAATTGGCGGCCTGCACTGCATCCATCGCCAATGCGCGTATCGCATTCGCCAAGGGTTTCAAATCTTGTTCGGTTTTCGCAACAGCGGCGGCAGTGCTCATGTATCGTGTCTTTCATCTATATTTATTAATATGGGCTTACAATGCAATTTGACGCGCATCGGGTCAAGAGGGCGTAAATAAGAAAGCTGTGGTTATTCGCGAAAAAACGCGCCGTCTTGCTTGACCAATAAAATTAGCGCCTGCTACCTTGAAGTCATTCGAAAATACACTTTTAAGGGGATGCGCATGTCGGCATTACTACAAGCATTGGAAAACCTCAATGGGTCTTTAAACAATCTTGAAAGCTCCGTTACTGGGCTTGAACATAACCTTGCGGGTGAACAACGTGACATGTTCGGCCACCCACCCGCATCCAATGAAAACGACACCGCAATCGACGCCGCCATGGTCGCGCAGCGCTTAGACATCGCCATTGAGCGCGTAGAACAAGTCTTAACCGAAGCCGCATCGGCAACGGCATAAACAATATATATTGAGTATAATAAAAGGGGCATTTCATGGGTGAAGTAAACATAAAAGTCGGCGGCAGAAACTATGGCATCTCATGCCAAGATGGGCAGGAACAACGCGTCCACGACCTTGGTATCTATGTCGAGCAACGCCTCAATTCCATCGCACAGGCTGGCGCCGCCACAAACGAAAACCACCTCCTTGTTTTAACCGCGCTCATGCTCTCCGACGAAGTCTTTGACCTGAAAGACAATATCGGCGCAACCTCACAGCAACTGGAATCCGCCAAAGCCAACCAAAACCACGAAGAAGAAGTCGCCGGCGCAATCAACCAACTCGCCGAGCGCATCGACCAAATCGCAAAACGCATCCAGGCCGCTTAATAAGCGCCGTCAAAATCATCTGAAAAAACAAGAAAAACCATAGCTTTTTCGTGAAAAAAGGTTATATAAGTCTCGTTCGGGTCTGCTGCGGAGTGCGTGATGCAAACTATTATTCCGGAGGCCGATGCTTATGCATATGGGAGCTGTCCCTGATTATCTCCACTCTCGTGCCCTGTGGGCACATACGCCCAACGTTTCGACATTAAGCGTATTTGCATTGGGGAGATTTTTATACGGCACCCCCCTGATTTTCAGGGCCCACGTGGATATTCACCTGCACACGGCTCAATCGTGGCGCCCGAACATTTTTCATGCTAAAGAGAATTCATGACAAACCCCAAACAACAGCTCCGCGACCAAGCCCGCAAACACCGCTCCGCCATGGACCCCTTTGCCGAAGACCCACAACACGCCGCGGATTTGTTCTTCGAAACAATCAAACCAACCCCCGACAAAATCATCGCCACTTACTGTCCAAAGGGCAGAGAGTTTGATGCATTATGCGTCGCAGAAACCGCAATCGCAAAAGGACATAAAACAGCCCTTCCCGTGGTGCAAAAAGGATCACGCATCCTTAAATTCATCGCATGGACCGCCGAAACCGATATGGCGCAAAACCAATACGGCATTGAAGAACCCGCATACGGCGAAGAAGTAACCCCCGACATTATCATCGTCCCGTTCCTCGCATTTGACCGCCGCGGCACACGATTGGGGCAGGGCGGCGGCTATTATGATGCAACCCTAAACGCCCTTCGAAAATCAAATGACATCCTCGCCGTCGGTATGGGCTACAGCCAACAAGCCGTCCTCTTCAGCCTCCCACGTGAAGACCACGACGAACCCTTAGATTGGGTCATCACCCCCGTTGAGGCACATTATTTTGGAGAGATTTAAATAAGAATGAGTTGTAACTTGAAATAAACAGTGATTTTTAAAATCACATTTTAAAAATTGTATCGGCGCGACTGCGGCGACGGGCGCAAGCCCGAGAAAACTAGAAATGCGCAGCATTTCGAAACAAGAAAGTTTATAAACATGAAAATTCTATTCATCGGTGACATATTTGGTCGCAGCGGTCGCGAAGCCCTCGAAAGACATCTCCCGATGTTAAAATCAAAATACGCCCCTGACGTGGTTATTGTGAATGGCGACAACGCCGCAAACGGGCGCGGCATCACTCCCAAACAAGCCAATGAATTCTACGAATGGGGTGTCGATTGCATCACGGGCGGCGACCATATCTGGGATCAACGCCAAATCATCTCACATATCGACAAAGACCCCAAACTCCTGCGCCCCATCAATTTTCCCGATAACACACCGGGAAAGGGTGCCTATAAATTCCAAACAAAAAGCGGCCAAATCTGCTTGATCATCCACGCATTAGGGCGCGTCTTCATTGATCCATCCGATAACGCCTTCACCATCGTTAAAGATATGGTCGATAAAAACCCGCTCGGCAAACGCGCCGACGCCATTTTCGTCGATTTCCATGCCGAGGCAACATCGGAAAAAATGGCAATGGGACAATTCTTGGACGGCAAAGTCTCTGCGGTAATCGGCTCCCACACTCATGTCCAAACCGCCGATGCACACATTATGCGCGACGGAACCGCCTACATGACCGACGCCGGAATGACCGGAGATTACAACAGCGTCATCGGCGCGCGCAAAGACATCGCAATCCACCGCTTCCTCCACAAAACCCCCCACCCCGAACGCCTGATCCCCGCAAACGGCGAAGCCACACTCTGCGGCGCATTAATCACCACAAATGATGGAACAGGATTAGCCCAAAAAATAGAAACAATCAGAGTAGGCGGCATCCTCCCCGAATGCCTTCCACAATCATAAAATACACAAAATTTAACATAATGTTAATATTTTTAGCCTAATGTTATTGTCATAGCAGGGGCTTCAAAAAATGTATTTAATGAGAGACACCATTGAGCAAGATCAATTAGAAATTGAGCGCGCTCAAAGTGGCCAGGTTTTGCCATTAAAAGAAGGCAATAATTTATCTGCAAAAGACTTAATGCAAAACCGTCTAATTAATCTTCTCCATAAAGACTCCGACGATCCGGACGATAAGGATTCACTTGATGTGCTCCTTATTTTATTAAAAGATGACGAAACGCCCGATGATGATATTTTCACCGGTAAGCATGGTAACTACGTCATAAATGATGGATTCGTGGGCGCTAACCTATTTAAGGATGGGCAGCCAAATAATAGTCCTGAGAATATAAATGGCCTCCTTGAGCTTGCAGCAATAGCAAAAGAAGCATTTGGCGACCAAACACTTTTCGCCAATGGAAGCACTGATTTAGAGCAACAGCAAATGAATTCATATGCCGCAAAACTCGCAGGCCTTAATATTGGTAATCCAATTGACAACAGTACACTCTCACCACAAATTAAAGCGCAAATGGATGTCGCATGGCAGAGTATGCAAGCTAAATTAGGCAATGATATGCAGCCTGAACTGGGGCCAAATATGGGCCAGAGCAATGATTTTACAAATCAAATAGCCCCCCACCACCCTATGGCAGCGATGCAAATGCAAATGAATAGGTAGACCAGACCAAAGCCTAAGAAACTGGCTTTTCAAAATAACGAACACACGCCTTATTCAGCGCCTTCAACAAATCGCGCCCGTGATCGCCACCATTGCCCATGATCTTGCCATGGATAATCGCCCGCATCGTTGTATGGAACGCCAGAACAATCTCGATCGACTCCAAATCCGGCTCGTTAATCACCTCTAAAAACTGGATCAACCGATCCGCAATCTCCGATATAAGAGGAAAATGAAACATCCCGCCATTCGCCTTTAATTGCATGGCAGGGTAAAGCATCGTCGATATCAGATATTCTTTATCATCCGCAGGATCAGAATCCTTGGATTTTTCAATCCCCGCCATCAACGCATTCAAATACATCACCGCCAAAGGTTCAAAATCAACGGTGTTATTTTCAAGCAAAGCTTGCGCCTTTTCCAAAATATCATCGCTAATGCCGCCCGACCCAACTTTCTCTTTGATCCGGTTGGGAGGGTTAATGAATTCCGCTTTGCGCTTTGGTGTTTGATTATAATGTTTCATAAAATTCTATTACGATCGCTCTTTCGCCGAAGGATCACGAAACTCCTCCGCAGTTTGTAATGTCTTTGTGAAATCTGACGTCTTCACAGCTCTTTTATTCGGTGCCTCGTCAATATCATCATCCTCACGGCGCTTCGGCCCCAGATAAGCACTCTTGCGCTTGCGACGACGATCAGGGCCAAAGAAATCTTCCGACCGCACAAATTGACGCGGCTTCTCAACGATTTGCGCTATACGGCGATATAAATCCCGCGCATTAAACGGCTTGACCAAAAATTCAGTCACCCCCGCATCACGCGCCTGAATAACACGCCGCTTCTCGCTAAATCCCGTCACCAAAATAACCGGCACAAATTGATTCGGACTAAGCGGATCATTACGAATACGCCGCGTCAGCGAAATGCCGTCCATCGGTTTCATCATCCAATCGGCAATCACAAGATCATAATTATTCTGGCAAAACTTCTGAAAACCTTCCGCGCCGTCTTTCGCGCTATCAACATATTGAATGCCAAAAGTCTCCAAAAGAGATTTGGTCAATTCCATCATCGGAAGATTATCCTCGACGATAAGTATGCTGATTTTATTAAACTGATAAGCCATTGATTAAGGACATCTAATTCGTAAGTTGAACTTCATTTTATCATAAGA
>JAACQG010000002.1:635-909 GCA_009995045.1 Alphaproteobacteria bacterium | reverse complement strand
TAAAAACATGTTTGGTAAAAAGAATCTTTGTCGTTTGCGTTTTCGACCGTAGGCCCTACCCGATCGCGGCTGCGGCGTATATACCAAGTGGAAAAATCGCTTATAAACTTATCAGCGGTAGCGATGGCGGCTACAGTGTCGCAGTTTTCCAGTGAATCAGTCACGGATTGAGTTAGCTCAGTGATTCGCGACAACACCCATTTATCTAAGGCATTTGTCGATGGTCGATGGTCGGTCGACGATTGACTGGGGTACCAGTTATCGACGTTTGCAT
>JAACQG010000002.1:0-601 GCA_009995045.1 Alphaproteobacteria bacterium | reverse complement strand
TAAATGAAACCTGCGTCTAACCTCATCTGCAATTTTATAGCCAAAAAGCATGTTCTCTGCCGGATTTTGCCTGGCATACATCCAGCGCATCACATCAACTCCGATTTTGTCCGCGCCTTCCATAAATTCGATCATATTTCCGGAACTTTTGTGCATCGGCTTGCCTTTTTCGTCATACAGTGTGGCAAACCCGAGCACATTCCGAAAAGATTCTTTATTTTCAAGAACCGTACTCATTGCAATAAGTGAGTAGAACCAGTTCTTAAACTGTCCGGGAAAACTTTCGGTAATAAAATCTGCCGGCAGCCAACTTTTCTGTTCACTTTTATCTATAGTTGAATAAGGAATAATTCCCGCATCAAGCCATGGATTTCCCACATCGTCAATACGGGAGATAATTTCCCCGCATTTTGAACACTTGATTTTTACTTCATCTATCCAAGGCTTGTGCGGAGTGTGGCCCTCAAATTTATTCCATCCAGAAGAAGCTTTCTTTTTAAGTTCATCAAATGATCCAATAACTTCAAAGTTTTTACATTTAGAACATTCCCACATAGGAAGAGCAAGACCCCAATATCTGTTCTTCTTAGATATCATCCAA